>NZ_JAQYWD010000016.1 GCF_030145145.1 Desulfobacula sp.
CAGATAAGATAAGAAAGCTGGGGCAGGATATTGGTATTAAAAACATTGTGATTCTGGGGAACAGGGTCAAATCTGAAGCAGACAAACAATTGATCCGGGACACGATGCCGGATTATGAAATTTTGGGATTTATGCCTGAAATGGATGAAATTATCAATTCAGACAGAACGGGTTTGCGCCCTTTTGACGATATCACCCAGATACCGGAAGAGCTAAAGGAAATCACAAAAAAATTAATGGCGCTATCTTCGTAAAGTACCGCTATTGGGCTTCGAATGCAGCGATGGTCGTATCCAGCATTCGATTTGAGTACCCCCATTCATTATCAAACCAGACCTGGAGTTTGACCAGTCGTTTTCGACTGACCCGGGTCTGGTCAAGGTCAATGATCGAGGACCGGGGATCATGATTGAAATCACAAGAAACCAGATGCTCGTCACTCACGCCAAGGATATCCTTTAATTCATTTTCCGAGGCGTGAATCAACGAATTGTTGACGATTTTGATGTCCGTGTCCGTCTTGACCAGGAGCGTAATATCCATGATGGATACATTGGTTGTGGGTACCCGGATGGCAAGGGTTTCAAATTTTCCTTCCATGGCCGGCAAAATTTTTGAAATCCCCTTTTCCAGGGCCGTATTCACTGGAATAATAGACTGAAGGGCTGATCGGGTTTTTCTCAGATCCGGATTGTACGCATCAATAACCGGTTGATCGTGCATGGCAGAATGAATGGTGGTAATGACCCCGCTTTCAATTCCAAGAACCTTGTCCAGCACATGAAGCACAGGAATGACACAATTGGTGGTGCAGGATGCATTTGAGAGGATGGCATGCTCTTTTTGCAAAATGTGATGATTAACCCCATATACGATGGTGGCATCCACGTCATCCACTGCCGGTTGTGAGAAAATCACCTTTTTTGCTCCCGAAAGAAGATGCAGTTCAGCAGATTGTCTGTCATTATAAATGCCGGTGCAGTCAAGAACAATATCAACATCCAGATCTTTCCATGGAAGGTTGACGATATTTTGCTCCTGAAATATTGTTATCCTGTCCTTGTCTATAATTAAGGCTGACGGTTCTTTTTTAACCGGGAAAGGAATCCTGCCATGGGTTGAATCATATTTAGTCAAGTGATAAATGGTGTCTGCATCCGCCATCTCATTGATGGCCACAAGCCGGATCTGGTCATAAAATTTTTTAGATTCATACAAGGCTCTTGTAATACATCGCCCGATTCTACCATATCCGTTGATCGCAATATTAATTTTCATGTTTAAATCATCTTGACCCATGTTGTTTTATTATCCTGAAATTATCTGTGCCTCTATACCATAAACCCATCTATAATTTAATGGTAAAATTGCCAGAAACGACCGAGTGGCTCTTTTTATTGTTTTTGGGAGGTTTTATGTTGGCGTTCTTTAGGGTCCCGACAGACCCGACAACGGTCATCAGAACAATGTTCGCAAGAATAGCAGTCGTGGCAGGGATGTTTTTTCAAGCAATTGTCCAGTTTTTCAGGCACATATAATGTCCCTGCTAATCCCGGTACTTTGACAAAAGGCATAAATCCCTCCTAAAAAATAAGGCTGCACAATGGTTCTTATAATGTAAGAAGGAATGACACACAATCAAGCCACAAGTCCACAGAACCACAAGGTCTTTGCGTTTTGGCATGCAAAAACCCATCTGTGGCATAAAATGGTCACACCCCTTTTCCTGCGTGTAAAAAAAATTGACATAAGATGGGACCCAATTTATGATGCAGAATATTAAAAGAGGAGGAGGAAAGGAATGGAAGACTCAACCGCTTTAAAACGTATTGATCGATGCTCATTTGAAATTGGAATGATCAATTGTTTTGTGGAAATGGTGGCCTGTGGTGTAAAAAGATTGGCCCTTAGCCCCCCTTTATCTCCAGAGGACTATGAACGGATCAAGCCCTGGTCTGAAAAAATAGTGGCCGGTTTTGGAATGAAATCCTGGTTGGAAAAGCGCTTGATCGCTACGGCGCTGCAGTCTGATGCATTTATTGCCGGCAAATGGGTGATATTATATTACAAAACAGACGATGTTTTAGACTCCTATAAAGCGTTAAAGGAAAAAAGGGCGCTCCTGGATACGGGTAAAGGCCCGGAACAACATGCGCTGACAGCCATATCCAGAGAATTTATGCAGTTGTTAAGCTATCCGGAACAGGTCATAGACGAAAAATTGTCCGGCAGGACTAAGGATCCGTTTATATTAATTCCTGATTGACCCTCTCGGTAAAAAAGGACTGGAAATAGTTGACAAATTTGATTACATATATGACAAGAAATAAGGGGTCGATTGAAAATCACATCATCATTTGACCAACCCTTTTTGCAAAAAATGAAGACAACGCAACACACCCGATAATACGTCTTGGAGAGCAGGCCACGGTGCCATTGCCGGACATGATGAAAAAAGCCCGATCAGGTTCATTTTCACAGGGCAAAAGATAAAATAGATAAAGGGTATTCGTATTTTTATTTAACCAGGAGGAGGGTATGATGAAAAGGGTTATGGCTTTATTGGTTTCTTTGTTTTTTTTGCTTTCAGGCCAGGCAGTGATGGCCAATGATGTATCAAAGGGACTCCATGTCGGAAATGCCGGTTCGTTTACCGGTGATGCGGCAGCGCCCTGTATGGAAATTTTCAATTCTTCCCAGTTGGCGGTGGATGAATGGAATGCCAGGGGAGGGATACAGGGTGTTCAAATCAAACATGTCATGGGGGATGATGCCCTTGATCCGGCCCAGGGAATCAATGTGGCAAGAAAATTTACCTCTGATGAATTGATGTACGGCGTTGTCGGGCCGCCGGTCAGCCATATTGCCCAGGCATCATTGAAAATCTATGGTCAAAGCAATCTTGCCTGTATTACCACGGCTGCTTCAAAACCAGAGCTGACAGACTCCGGGTACAAGCATTTTTTCAGGGTAAATGCCAGAAACGATGCCCATGGATGGAATTGTGCCCTTTTCATTAAAAAAAACCTGAAGGCAAAGCGAGTGGCTATTTTAAACGAAAAAGTCGCCTATTGTGAAAACATGGCCCAACAAACCATCAAGGGTCTTAAAAAACTGGGCATTACCGATATTATGAATGATACCATTGTCGCCGGTTCAAAAGATTTTTCCGCTGTTCTTACAAAAGTAAAAGCCTATAAACCGGATGTCCTCTTTTTTATCGCCACCACAGCTCCGGATCAGGCAATCGGTGTCAGACAGGCCAAAGAACTGGGAATAGAGGCTATTTTCTTTGGAACAGAAGGGGCACGGGATAAAAATGATTTTATCGCTGCATCAGAAGGGGCGGCCCAGGGGGCCTATGTGTATCATTTCAGCCCTGATATTTACTCCATTCCGGCAGCCTCAGCGTATATCAAAAGTTATGAAAAAAAATACGGTTCTTTGAGCGGGTTTGGTCCCCCTGCCTACGAAGCCATGAATATTCTGTTGACCGCCATTGATCTGGCGGCAAAAGATGGGAACATTTCCCGTCCGGAAGTCATTTCCAACCTTTCTGCCATTGCGAACTACAATGGGATCCTGGGGTTTCCCGTCAGCTTTGATGAAAAAGGAGACCTTCTGGGTGGTGCCACCTATTTTTTCAAGGTGAACGGCAAGGAATTTGAACAGGTTGCCGTACTGACCGGTAAATAGCACCTCACTTTTAAAATAAAAGAAAGGGCAATTCCAAAACAAGTGCCCGGAACATCTCACTTGTTTTGGAATCAAATTCAATGGAAGATATTTTTGGTCAGCTCTCCCAGCAGGCAATAAACGGTATTACCATCGGCGGGGTGTATGCACTGATTGCCATAGGATACACCATGGTTTACGGTGTGCTTTCCATGCTCAATTTTGCCCATGGTGAACTCTATATGATCGGTGGCTTTACCGGATGGTGGGTATTACAGATATTTTCAATCAACCATGTACCGGTTATGAACGCGGCCCTTTTAATTTCCTTAATGATTGTTCTTTCAATGGCGGTCTCAGCTCTATTGGGGCTGGCCATTGAACGGATCGCCTACCGGCCGCTTCGGAAAGCACCAAGGATGAACCTGCTATTAAGCTCCCTGGGTGTTTCAATTTTTATCCAGAATTTTATTTTATATTTTCAAGGTGCCAAAGTGAAGGTGTTTCACATCTCCCACCTGATACCGGAAGGGATAAGAACATTTCATGTCGGTGGTGTTGTCATATCCTTCATGCGGATTATCGTGATACTGGCTTGTTTTTTTTTAATGGTGATACTCACCTTGATCATTAAAAAAACCAATATCGGAAAATCCATCCGGGCCACGGCCCAGGATATTGAAGCGGCTGCATTCATGGGAATTGATACAGATAAAATCATTGTCATTGTCTTCTTAATCGGATCTGCTTTGGGTGGTGCGGCCGGCATACTGGTAAGCCTTCTGTTCACCCAGGTGGATTACTACGTAGGATTTCAGGCGGGATTAAAGGGGTTCACCGCTGCGGTGCTGGGAGGAATCGGCAGTATTCCCGGTGCCATGGCCGGCGGACTGTTGCTGGGGATTTGTGAAGCCATGGCCGTCACATTCTTTCCCTCGGCGTATAAAGATGTCGTGGCATTTGCCATTCTGATAGCCGTCCTTATTTTCAGACCCCAGGGATTAATGGGAGAAAGAATACGTGAAAAGGTTTAAGCCCCGGATCAAGATAGGGCCCACGTCAGTCACGATTCTTTTCTTTGTGCTGTCCCTGGCGGTTATCCCGCGCCTGCTGCCCGACAACTACTGGCAAAGTATTTTTTCCATCACCGGCGTGTATGTGATGCTGGCCCTGGGGCTGAATATTGTGGCCGGTTTTACGGGCCTTCTAGATCTTTCCTACATCGCCTTCTTCGGTATTGGCGGCTATACCTTCGCTTTTCTGTGTTCTGATCATTTTGGCATCCATCTTCCCTTTCTTCTGGCATTGCCGATTTGCGCCCTGACGGCCATGGTATCCGGTTTTTTACTGGGCCTGACCAGCATTCGCCTGAAAGGGGATTACCTGGCCATTGTTACCCTGGCCTTTGCCCAGATTTTCAAACTGCTGCTGTTAAACCTTGATGCACCGATTAACATTACCGGTGGTGTGAACGGTATTTATGCCTTTGACCAGGTCACCCTGTTGTTTATTAACATTGTTACCCCGGAAAACTATTCGGTATTGATCTGGACCTGTGCACTGCTGGTTTTTCTGGTTTCCTTCAGACTTAAGGCATCCAGGATCGGAAGGGGATGGAATGCCATACGGGAAGATGAGCTGGCAGCCAATGCCATCGGTATCAACACCACCCGGATGAAACTCTACTCGTTTGCCACCGGTGCCATGATAGCCGGCTTTTCCGGTGCTGTTTTCGTCTCTTTCCAGGATTCTGTTTTCCCCAACAATTTTGATTTCCAGCAGCTGGTCATTGTCTACTGCATGGTCATTATCGGGGGACTGGGCAATATTTACGGTGTCATTGCCGGTGCCGTGGTATTAAGTATTTTACCCGAAATCCTGCGGGAATATGGCGGGTTGAGAATGATGATATACGGGGTGGCTCTGGTCAGCATCATGGCCTTAAGACCCCAGGGGCTGTTTTCTGCCATTCCCGGGTTCACAAAATTGGTGAAGCGACCGGATAAAGATGAAACAGGAGAACTCCGGGCATCAACTGATCTGTATTATTCTCAAGACAAGGATGAAACAGATGTCAAAAGATATACCAAACAAGCGATTCCCCTGCTGGAAATCCAAAACCTGACCCTGAATTTCGGCGGATTAACCGCTGTTGATAAGCTTGACTTTTGCCTGCATAAAAATGAAATTCTCAGCATTATCGGCCCGAACGGCGCAGGCAAAAGCACCTTGTTCAACATCATCTCAGGCATTTATCAAAGCGATCAGGGAAAGGTGATTTACAAGGACCTGGATATCTCCGCTTATAAGCCCCACCGTGTTGCAAAAGCAGGCATTGCTAGAACCTTTCAAAATTTAAGGCTTTTTAACGAGCTGTCCGTCATTGACAACATTAAGATAAGCCGATTCTGCAGGACAAAGGCCTTCTTTTTTTCAGCGATTTTTAATTTGAATTTAAACAAAACAGAAGAAAAAGAGACCCATGAAACAGCAAAAAAAATCCTTAAAATGTTTGGGCGAAGACTGACCGGATATCGATATGATCAAAAAGTATCCCAGCTTTCCTATGCCAATAGAAGACGGGTTGAAATTGCAAGGGCCATGGCCACAGGCCCTGAAATTCTCCTGCTTGACGAACCTTCTGCCGGCATGAATCCCCAGGAGACAGGGGAAATAACCGAATTTATAAAAGAATTACGGGACCGGTTCGGATATACCATTCTTGTGATTGAACACAAATTAAATCTGGTTAAAGCGGTTTCAGACCGGGTCATTGTTATGGACCACGGAGAAAAAATCTGTGAAGGGTCGTATGATGACGTCGCAAAAAATCCCATGGTGATTGAAGCGTATCTGGGGAAAAAGGGTAAAAGTGGAAACCAAACCAATTCTTGAACTCAAACAGGTGAATGCCTGTTATGGTAAAATACAGGTGCTTTACAATATCAATATGCGTATCCTTCCAGGAGAACTCATCTGTCTTTTAGGGGGCAATGCCTCGGGAAAATCCACCACCTTGAAAACCATACTGGGAATTGTCCGGCCCAGAGACGGTAGGGTTATTTTAAATGGTGAAACGATCAATAAAAAGCCGACCAATTATATTATCCGGAACGGGGTCTCCATTGTTCCTGAAAACCGAAGGATCTTCCCCAGGATGACAGTCCTTGAAAATCTTGAAATCGGTGCCATGCACCGGAAGGATAAATCCCAGGTAAAACGGGATATAGAGGCCATGTTTGAGCTGTTTCCCCGGTTGAAACAGAGAATCGGCCGGCAGGGTATGGTGCTTTCCGGTGGCGAGCAGCAGATGCTGGCCATGGCAAGGGCATTGTTGTCCAATCCGTCCGTATTACTGATGGATGAACCCTCCATGGGACTTTCGCCTGCCCTTGTGGACCAGCAGTTTGAAATCATAGAAAATATCAATAAAAAAGGAACAACCATTCTCATGGTTGAGCAGAATGCAACAATGGCACTTTCCATTGCAGACCGGGGGTATGTGCTTCAAACCGGTGAAATTGTACTGGATGACACTGCTGAAAACCTGTTACATCATTCAGGTATGCAGACCGCATATCTTGGTGGCGAACTTTAAGGGGCAAGCATGTATAAATTAAAGATAAGTGTTGAAAGAATAGAGGGGTATTGCAATCAACCAATGCTCGTGGGAGATTATTTTTTTGTGGATGGCGGAAAGATAAAAATCCCTGACGGCAAGCATATCTGCATGTGGGCGCTGCAAAGCATGATGCCGATTTTCCCCCTTCTGCAGCGCGGTAGCAGTGAAAAAGGGGACTGGACATCCAATGAAACCGGCCAGGTGTTTGTCTGTCCGGATCCAAAAGGAAAAGTACATTACAGAATTGAAAGGATATTAGACTGATGCTGATCATTGATCCGAGTAAATGTTCCGGGTGCAGAAGATGCGAAACCCAGTGTTCTTTTTATCATTCAGGAAAAACAGGGCATTTTGGCGCCAGGATAAAAGTGGAGAAAATTGAAATAAAAGGGATTGATTTTCCAGTTGTCTGCCATCAATGCCAAGAGCATTATTGTACAGGCTGCCCCCAGAAAGCCATCTCCATTACCGACCGGGGCAGTATTGAAGTCTCCCCTACTCTTTGTAATCTTTGCGGCACATGCGAAACCCTGTGCCCCATCGGTGCCATAGAAATCTATAATGATATCCCCTATGTGTGTGATCTTTGCGGCGGCACCCCCCGGTGTGTGGATGCCTGTGAAATGGATGCCATTTCCTATGATCCGGAGATCAAGCAAACCCTATCCCTGAAGTCATTTAAAAAGCAAACAAAAAAAATGACGCCGGCAATGAAAAGACATAAATATGCAAACCAGGCCACAGAAAAAATGAGAACCGACTGGTTAAAGGACAGGAGGGCGTAATGGTGCACGGGTATGGAGGACACATTTTAAGGGTAGACCTAAGTTCAGGCAGAATTCTGCGGGAAAAAACAGATCCCGACTTTATGCTGGACGTCATCGGCGGCCGTGGGCTTAATTCCCGTCGGCTGTATGATGAACTGAAACGGGACATTGATCCCCTTTCCGAAGAAAATATGCTGCTCATCGGTGTGGGGCCGGTCACGGGATCTTTGTTTTCCACGTCAGCCTATATGACCATTTCCGGCAAATCTCCTTTGACGGGAATTCTTGGGGATTCGGCAGCCGGCGGTTTTTTTGGGCCGGAGATCAAATATGCCGGATATGACCAACTGATTTTTACGGGCAGATCTGACCGCTTGAGCTATGTCTATATCTGTGATGATCATGTGGAAATACGGGATGCCGCCCATTTAAAGGGCCAGGATATTTTCCAGACCACGGCCATCATCAGAAAAGAACTCAATGATAACAACTTACAGATTGCCGCCATCGGCCCTGCCGGTGAAAATCTTGTCAGATATGCCATAGTGGCCTGCAATAATTCCCGGGTTTGCGGAAGAACCGGCATGGGATGCCTGTTTGGCTCAAAAAACCTGAAGGCCGTCGTTGTAAAAGGGACCGGCATGGTCTCTGTGGCCGATCCCTTAACGTTCATGAAACTGTGCAAGGTCATGGACAACAGAATAATGACCCATCCGGAATTCCAGGACCGGCATGACATGGGCTCCACCCTTTTAATGAATGCATTGAACGGACTGGGAATTTTACCGGTGAATCATTTTCAACGAGGCGTGGCACCCTATGTGGACAAGATCAGCGGCCAGACCCTGGCAAAACAGTATAAAACCAAAAACAAAGGGTGCTTTAACTGCAATATTAATTGTTCCCGATACTATGTCACCCCGGCGGTGGAAAGCGAAGGCCCGGAGTATGAAACCCTTTGCAGTTTTTCTTCCCGCATCGGCAACGACAACCTTGAATTCGCCCTTAAAATGAACCACTACCTGAACCGGATGGGCCTGGACTCCCTGAGTGCCGGAGAAACCATTGGCTGGGCAATGGAATGCGTTGAACGCGGTATTTTTAACAAAGACGATTTTGACGGCCTTGAGTTCACCTGGGGCAACCGAGAAACCATTGAAAAAATTCTGCAACTGATCATCCGGCAGGAGGGCATAGGCGCTGATTTTGCAAAGGGGACAAGGTATCTTGCCAACAAAATGGGGAAGGGCTCTGAAACATATGCCCTTCATGTCAAAGGCCTGGATATTATCTGTGGGGATCCCAGGGGGATCAAGGCCTTTGGCCTGACCTACGCCATTGCATCCCGGGGTGCCGATCATTTAAGAGCAGAACCCTTTTTCGAGTTGACTAACCGGTTTGATGAAGCCCGGAAACGATTTGGCACAAGGGATGCCGCAGACCGGCTATCAGACAATGGAAAAGCCATTCTTGTGGAATATACGGAACGGCAGGCATTGCTAACGGATTGCCTGACCATGTGCAAAAATGTGGGCCTGAGCATGGATATCCTGGATTTTGAAATGGCCGCAGCACTTTTAACCGCCGGGACCGGGCTAAAATTTGCAGAAGAGCGTGTCAACAAAGCGTTAAGAAAGACCATCACCCATGACCGATTAATGAACATTGATTTCGGCATCACCGCAAAAGATGACACCCTGCCCCATAGATTCACCCATGAGCCTTTATTGGAAGGGGCATCCAAAAACCAGGTCGTGCCGATTCATGACATGGTTGAAGATTATTATAAACTCAAGGGCTGGGATAAAAAAGGCGTACCGCAAAAACCATGAAGAATATTGTATCCGGAGGACAAACCACCTATGGCCATCTGGTGGGCATTTTGATGAGCGACTCAACCATTCCAAGAATTCCCGGTGATCCGGGCCATGCCGGAACCTTCCCTTTTCCGGTGGTCTATGAAGTCCTCAAGGGGTTTCCCTTTGAAGATCTTGTCAACCGGAAAAAAGATCATATTGATATTCTAATTGAACAGGCAAAGGCCCTTGAAAAAAAGGGTGTCAGCCTTATCGTCACGGACTGCGGTCTTTTTGGGCCGTTTCAGGAAGCGTTAAGGCACCATCTGGATGTCCCGTTTATCGGGTCAGCGTTGGATATGATACCTCTTTTGCAGCGATTTTTACCCGTTAACCAGCAGGTGGGGATCATCACCGGGGACACACGGATTTTAACAGCAGGCCATCTTAAGGCCTCGGGCATTGATCCGGAAACCGTTTTAATTGCCGGCATGGAAAACAGTTCAGAATTTAATCGAGTGGTGATTGAACGACAGCAAACCCTGGATGTGGAAAAGATGCGAAAAGGTGCAGTGGATGCCGCCTTAAGCCTGTCCGGTAAAGGGTTGGGGGCCATTGTTCTCGAATGCACCAACCTCATATCCTTCCGGCGCGATATCCAGAACAAATTAAACGTACCGGTTTTCGACCTTGTAACGATGATCGATACCTTTATTTCCAGCATCAGGCCCCGGAACTTCCACTCCCCATCCATGCAATAGGATCCTATACCATTGGATTCCGGAACCGTGTCGAAAAATAAAACAGCCGTGACTCCTCCTTGGAATCTTCCGGATGCAATCCTTGCCAGGCATGAAGATCATGTTTTATATTGACCTTGATTGGTTGCCAAATAAAGGTACTATATTTAATGTAAATTTCACACGATATTAAAAATAAAGCATACCAAAATATTGATATAGCCCCCTCGTTTCTTCAGATAATCTATTAAATAACTCACCAAAATTCAAAGCGAATATTATAAAAGACAATAATACACCACCCATTTATTTATTGACAATTTTGGTATAATATTCTAATTCTAAGTCGATTATTTTTAAAAATGTTAAAGACGCTGAATAGTGAAAGGTACGCCACGTATGACTTTTTTTATCAAATTAGATCAATGGATTTCCACATTTGAAAATTTTATCGTCTCCACCAGTATGATTGTGACTGCCAGCTCACTGCTGCTTTCAGTGATCTGCAGACAATTGAATATTATAATGGCCGGTGGAGAAGAGGTTGCACTCTTTGCGATTGTCTGGATGACATTTCTGGGAACAGCGCTTTGTGCCCGAAAGGGGAACCATATTGTTATGTCGGCCGTTTTAGACAGCATCTCAACAAACAAAAAGAAAAAAGTGGTAACGGCAATATGCCTGTTTTCTGCGCTGTTTTGCTTCCTGCTATTCATATTCGGTACGCAGCTGACCTGGGATGTGTTTCAAAGAGGACAGGTAACACCGGCTCTCAGAGCACCGTTATGGTGTATGTATATTTCTCTGCCAATAGGATTTTTCCTGACGGGTGTCTATTACCTGATGGGATTTTTCCATAATCTTACACGAAAAGAAATGTACATGGGGCTTGAAATCACTTGACAGCTTAAGCCCTTAAAGCAATTTAAACCGGCTCAAGTATTTAAAAATCAATGATAGAGATCATCGCCTAAACATGCTTTAAACAAAGTTGAATGAATTTAAGATAGAAAGGTTGTAACAAAATGGGTTCATACCTCGCAGTATCACTCGTTGTTCTTCTAATCGCTGGACTTCCAATGTTCATCGTCATGATGTTTCCCTGCATAACCTCTTTGTCCATTTTTTATCCTCACATCCCGCCAACCGTACTGATGCAGAGAATGATAGGCGGAATCAGTCCGTTTCCCCTGACAGCAGTGCCCTTGTTCATTTTTGCTGCCGATATTATGCTGGAAGGCCAAATGGCCAAACGGCTGACCGATTTTGCCGAGACATTGATCGGTCATTTTACCGGAGGTCTTGCCCACACAACGATATTGGCCTCTTTAATTTTTGGAGCCGTCTCCGGATCTACCCAGGCAACCGTTGCAGCGATCGGCTCCAACATGTATCCGTCCATGTTAAAGCGCGGCTATAGCAAATCATTCACAACGGCCTTGATCGTCAATGCAAGTGATGTCTCCCAGCTAATCCCGCCAAGCATTTTCTTGATTGTATACGGCGTTGTTTCCGGGACTTCGATAGCAACCCTTTTTGCAGCAGGGATAGTACCCGGGATTTTTTTGGCCCTTGCCTTTATGACATACTCCTGGTATTGGGCAAAAAAAAACAATATCCCCAAAACAAAACGGGCCGACTGGGCACAACTAAAAGCGGCAACAATACATGCTGCCGGTCCACTGGGGTTTGTGGTCATTATCATCGGCGGAATTTACTCCGGTTTGTTCAGTCCGACTGAAGCGGCAGCGATTGCCGTGGGATACAGTTTTGTTCTGGAATGTTTCCTCTACCGGTCTATCAAAATAACGGATTTGGGATCCCTAGCGCTCAAATCCGGCACGACAACCGCTTTGGTATTTGTTCTGATCGGTGGATCAGAAGCGTTTGTGTGGATTCTGACCATCGCACAAATCCCCCTGCAGGTCACTCAATTCATTTTGGGTTTGAATCCCAGTCCTTTAATACTGCTTGTTCTCCTTAATATCACCTTTTTTATCGCTTTAATGTTTTTTAATCCTATTTCCGCCGTTCTCGTCATCACGCCCTTATTTTTACCTGTCACAAAAGCAATGGGGATCGACCCCGTTCATTTGGGTATTTTAATCACCTTAAATGCTGCGATTGGATCTGCTACGCCTCCGTTCGGGGTGGATTTGTTTACTGCCTGTGCTATTTTCAGAATTCCGTTTAATATTGTTGTAAAAGGTATTTTCCCCTTTATCATTTCGGGAATACTGGTATTGATTTTACTGACGATATTCCCCGGGATCACACTCTTTCTGCCTCGATTGCTGGGAGTGTAATGAGGGCTTAAAAATAACGGAAGCCTTTCAAAACAAGGGTCTAAAAATGGGAAATACCCGCATATGCAACCGCTTACACGTGACAAATTTGGTAGTATATTGGATCAAAATATCGAAAAGGTTAATTAAAAAATTACCGTCAATAGAAATCGTTTTTTAAAAATACCCCACGGGTGTAAACTGGGAACTTAACATTTCGATACATCAGCCCAGCAATCATTTAGTTCATTCTTTTACAACCCGGCATGCACTTGCTTACCGATTTTTGCTCTTCAAAACAATAATTTTATCAACATGAAAAGAATCAGTATGGCTTTGCCTGACCTGAATTTGGTAGGATTTTACTTGACTTGTTTTGGGCGGAACAGTATTATTACGTTTAATATTCAGAGAATTCACTAATCGAAAGTCATTATGACTGATGATCAGAAAGAGGGCCAAATATTTTTAAACAAGCTCGAAATACAAGTGTTTATGCCAACATCGTAACCCAGATCGAAGAGGCCATTGTCAGCGGGAAATTGTCTGCTGGAGAGAAACTGCCGTCTGAAAGGGATCTGATAAAAATATTTAATACCAGCCGGGGACCCATACGGGAAGCGCTCAAAGCACTAGAACAAAAAAAACTGATCGAGATTAGAGCCGGTTCCGGCGGGGGGGCAACTGTTTGTCCTATGGGTACAGATCTGTTAAGAGAGACGCTGGGACTGCTGGTTCGCCATAGAATTGTTCCCGAAGCACACATGGCTGAATTTCGCGAAGTCATTGAAGGTCTGGCGGCATCTTTGGCCGCTGAAAGGATCAAGCCCGAACAGCTTGAGGTGCTTGTAAAAATGTGGGCAGAGTTAAGCGATCTGATTTCTGATGATAAACTGGAAGTTTTTTGGTCCAAAGAGAGACAATTGCACCGATTGCTTGCAAAAGCATCGGGGAACTTGATGTGTGAATGGGTTGTGGACACCATTAACCAGGAAATTTCATCCTATCAAAGTTTGTATCCTGTTCAACGCTCACGGGCTCAAGAAGCATTGGCAGACTGGTCCGCCATCATCAAGGCGCTTGAAAATTCCCAGTGCAACAGGGCATTATCGCTCATCAAGGCCCATGTGGTCCGCTTCAGTCTTCTCGGAGAGACATAAAAGGAGAATGGGTGTCAGTTATCACAGACGTGATCTGAGCTTTCATCAAAACGTTCAGCAATCCCCCCTCTCTTGACCAGACCAAACAAGATACAGCATCAATCTGGTGAACCAAACTCGACCCTAAAGAAATTTCAAGGAGAGATGTATGCAGTCAAAATTAGAAAAACAGGTGATCGAAACCATTGATTCAAGAAAAGAAGAGATTTGTTCTTTCCTGCAAAAGCTGGTGATTTTTCCCAGCGTCACCGGTCAGGAAACGGAAATCCAGGACTTCATTTCTAATTACCTTAAAGACATGGGTCTTGAGGTTGACATGTGGGTACCCGATTTAGATACCCTTAAGGACCATCCCGCCTATGTAGCGCCCGACAAAAGCTACAAGAATCGACCCAATGTTGTCGGTATTCTGAAAGGAACGGGTCAAGGCCGCTCGCTTCTGTTTAACGGCCATGTTGACGTCATTCCAGAGGGACCGGAAGAAGCCTGGATAGACCCGCCATTCGGGGCCCTGATCAAGGATGGACGGCTTTATGGCAGAGGTGCATCAGATATGAAAAGCGGGCTTGCAGCAATGACAATGGCCGTTGAAAGCCTTCTCCAAATGGGCCTGAAACCAAAGGGGGACGTAATCCTGGAATATGTCATGGACGAGGAACAAACCGGCAACGGCACTTTGGCAGCCGTGATGCGAGGCTATCGCGCAGATGCCGGGATTTGCTGTGAAACCAGCAGCATGCATGTTCAACCGGCCTGCCTCGGCAGGATCTGGTTTGAAATAGTGGTTCATGGCAAACCCGCGGGCATCCAAAGACGTTACGAAGGCGTTAGCGCTATTGAAAAGGGCCAGGAGATTGTAAAGGCTGTCGCCAACCTTGAGGCGATTCGAATCAATGAACAGGAACATCCCCTTTACCCGGATAACTTGAGTTCGTTACCCTGCATGGTTTGTGTTTTTGAAGCAGGTTCTTTCCCCAGTGCGTTCCCGGATACCTGCCGCCTCAAGGGCAGTATTGCCAGTTTGCCCGGTGAAAAGACACCGCAAGTCAAGCAGGAATTTGTTGACCATGTTCAGGCATATTGCCAGACTGACCCATGGCTCAAGGCACACCCTCCTGAAATCAACTTTGTCGGTTACAGTGGTGATTCGGCCGAAATATCACCCGGACACCCCATCGTAAAGACCTTAACGGACACCTATCAGACCGTCACAGGTCAAACCCCTCCGGTGACCGGACGCCAGGGAGCAGCCGATATAAGGTATCTGATCAACTACGGACAGACGCCAACGGTTATCTTTGGACCCGGGTTAACCGAGCAAATGCACGCCAATAATGAATATGTGATTGTGGATGATCTGATTACCGCAACAAAGATCATGGCCCTGGCCATAATGGAATGGTGCGGTGTGGACGCAGATTAAGTTGCAGGGAAATCAAGTCTAACCCATCAAAAAATTCATGTTACAAGAACCGCCTTCTGCCAGGTTATTTTAGGCTGAGGGCGGTTCTTTGATGGTTAAAACAATTGTTTCCAACAGGGAACGCTTCGGCACATTAAGCACAAACTGAGCTTGGGATCATCGCCGTTACAATGTTGTCAACGTTAATGCTCCCTTGGGACATATCTCGATACACAGACCGCAACCGTCACAATTCTCTCGTATGAGTGACATATTCGGATCGAATTTAATGGCCCCATAAAAGCAGACATTGCCGCACAACTCACACCCCCCCTTGGTCAGGTTGGAACAGGATTCCGGATCAAGGGTTGCAAAAAGCGGGGGGTTTTGGGCCAATGCTTCAATGGTCTTAATATGGGGAAGCGCCTTTCCCCGAATCTTTTCCAGTGAATCAAGTCCCTCATCTTCCATATACTGACCAAGACCGTCAAGTATTTTTTGAAATTGTCCATACCCCTGCCACATGATGCTGGTACAAATCTGAACGGCGCTGGCACCCAGCATTATGTATTCGATGACATCTTCCCAGGATGTGACACCCCCCACCGCCTGAATGGGAATTTTCACGGCGCGCGCCACCTCTGAGACATGGCGCATAGTGATGGGCCGGATAGCAGGGCCACTGTAACCACCATACGCAGCCAGGCGGGGCAGGCCAGTCTTAATATCCACCCCGGCGAATGAGCGGACGGAGTTGGCAATCGTCAGCGTGTCGGCACCGGCTTCTTCTGCCGCAAGGGCCATGGGAACCATATTGTGAGATGTGGGTGTGAGCTTGATCCCCACGGGCAGATCAACGGCGGCTTTGACCGCCTCGACCTGCCGTCGGCACATCTCCGGATCATTCCCCATCTGAAACCCCACTTTATCCGTGCCAAAGGGCATGGGGCAGGACACGTTGATCTCGAACATGACAACTTTTCCAGTTGCGGCAACCTTCTTGGCGACTTCAGCGGTGTCGTTTGGATCCGGTTGCGCAACGATACTGGCGATAACCACAGCATCGTTTTCAGTGGCCAAAACCAGTTCGCGCTCCAGCCATTCCTCCAGGCCCATGGTCGTATAGAGTTCAATATTTATCATGCCGATATTTTTTTTACCGTTCTTGACCAATTTCATGCGGCCGCAACGGGGATGTTTTGCCCAGGTGGCTGAAGGCCCCAGGGTTTTGGGCACGACTGCCCCAGCCCCGCCCTTCCATGCCTGACTTAACCGCTCCCCGTCCCATCCCGGTGTTGCAGAAGCCAATATCAAGGGGTTTCTAAATTTTACACCGGCAATGCTCACTTCCAGATTTGCCATGTTACGTTCTCCTTCGTTTTTTAAAATTACTGAAATCCGCCGATTTAATTGTTATTAATATAATACCAAAATCTTTATTAATAATCTATCGTTTTTTTTGTGAATTATTTTTTTGCTTTAATTACAGGTATATATAAAAAGTAAAAATATTTCAAATCTAAAATATCTGTATAGCATGGCTAAATTATGTTATAAATATCCTACCAAATGAGGGTCACTGAAAATTTTAATCCGTCCACAGGTTCCCTGTCAGAATCAAATGGCATGTTTGATGGCCCCTCAAACAGGGTAGAATGCTCAAAACGTAAGCTTGGGGATATTTTTTTCAGAAGAACGAATGGAATTCAGTTTTCTATACACAGGCACAGTCTGCACCCATTTTGAAGACAAGGAAGATTTGCCCCAGGATATATAGCGCCGCCCCCTATAGACCCAGGAATAAGACAACTACCGGCTGCAAAAAAAGGGGATCGATACAGTCAAAGGAATCCCTCCCCCTGTCAGCAGAGACAAGGGGAGGAAATCATATCATCCAAACCGCTATTTATTCATCTCTTTTTCAAAGGCGTCCACGACGTTTTTCCCACCGTCACCGACCATTTTAATATAAATATCTTTTATCGGGCTCATTTTTTCCCTAAAGGCTTCGATTGCTGCAGGAGGAAGTGTTGTAACAGATGTTTTGGCATAAGCCCGGATCACATGTTCGTTTTCCTTATCCACTTCAAGATCGGCTTCTATTTGGTAAGGTATGGCATCTTTAGCCGAGCTGACAATCGCTTGCTGGATTGCTTCCGGCATTCCTTCAAAGAGCCTATTGTTAACAATAAATACAGATGTTAAATACGCATGATTACTCACGGCAATGTATTTCTGGACTTCATGAAACTTCATTTCGCCAATCGCCCAGAAGGGGTTCTCCTCACCGTCCACGGTACCCAGCTGTAACGCAGTATACACTTCGTGATAGTTAATCGGCACAGGCGTAGCACCAACCAGTTTGTAGCTTTCCATGATCAGAGGAGACGCCATGGTACGGATTTTCTGTCCTTTAAAATCATCCGGCATGGCAATGGGCTTATTTGAGGTAAACTGTTTGGGCGAATGGACCAGCACTTCCAGGGCTTTAACATCCCTTTTAGGAAAATAACTCTTGAGCGTTTCACCGGCAGGTCCGTTTACCAATTTTTCCATTTCATAAATATCTCCCGGGAAAAAGAACGGAATGGTAAAAACCTGGACCTCGGGAATGATTGTCGCAATGTGACCGGCAGGCAGCATCGCCATCTGAATGGCACCACTCTGGACCATCTGTGCCTGATCAGCACCTGATCCCAATTCAGAATTGGGATGTATAGTGACATCAACGGCCCCATTGGTTCTTTCCGCAACAAGTTCCTTGAATTTAAGGGCGGCAGCATGAGTTGAAATTGACGTAGGCTCCACATGACCCAGTGTCAATTTGTATTTAGGTGCAGAAAAAGCGCTGCCAGTAAAGATAAAACACCCAACAATGGACAAAATAACGGTTGAAAACAATACCTTCTTCATTTTTTGGACTCCTACTTTTAAAATTAAACTAAAACACAGTCTTTATATAATATATCGAGTTTAGAAATCCTACGCTGGAATTCAACCCGACCCGATGCCCACAAGTGCATTGATTTATAAGCGACCGCCCGATTCAGAACCTTTTGCCACCGCTTTAAAAATTTTGGTGTATCCGGTACATCGACAAAGATTGCCCGATAGGCCGACTTTAATTTCTTCGACAGTCGGATGGGTATTTTGACGCAAAAGCGCCTCTGATGACATAATCATTCCCGGTGTGCAAAACCCGCACTGAACAGCACCCTCTTCAATAAAGGCTTTTTGTAATGGGTGTAGCGCGTGTTCATGCCCCATACCTTCAATGGTTTCGACGGTCTTGCCCTGGGCCTGCAGTGCCATGACCAGGCAGGAATCTACGGCACGGTCCTCCATGATCACCGTGCATAGTCCGCAATCTCCCTCTTCGCACCCTCGTTTGGTTCCTGTCAACCCAAGCGATTCTCTCAAAACCCGCAACAGGGTCCAGGATGGATCAACCAAGACTTCGGTTTCCCGGCCGTTGACTGTAAACGTGAGTTTTGTTTTCCCAATTGTTTCTGTCATATCCCTTTTCCTCATCTTGCTGCTGTTTTATTGGGGGTCTTCAGCCAGCACTCGCCACATGACCCGCTTAAATATATTCTTTAACACCGGTACCTTGTACTCACTGGACCAGCGGATTCCAGCCGTATTGACGACCACTTCGACCAGTTTATCCGCCGCAGCCTGTATCAGAACCGGCGTTGGCTTCCGGCCCAACAGCATCGATTCCACATCGTTCATTCTCACTGCCACCGGCATTACTGCCCCCGGTACAATACTTACCGCTGAAATAGTACCATTTGGATCCTGTCGTAAAGCGATCGATAGATTCAGTCGTGCCTTAGCCATGGCATTTCTTCGACCCAATTTTTCGAAACCGCTTTTCGTGCCCTGCACCGGTTTCTGAATCAGGATTCCGGTCAGGAGCTCATCTGATCTGATGCTGGTTTCGTATGCCGTGACCAAAACATCGGCTACAGACACCAAACGACGGCCGTCCTGTTTCGATTGAAGCTCCAATTGCCCATCTAATGCCACAATACCGGGTAAAACATCTGCACAGGGTCCATTTGTGATGACATTGCCACCAATGGTTCCCCTGTTTCTGATCTGGGGACCACCGACTGAGGCGGCAGCATTCACCAAAAGAGGAAAAAACCGGTTCAACGTCTCAGACTCGATCATTTCTGTAAAAGTAGTCGTGGCCCCGATTCTTACCTGATTATCGAGATCTTCAACGCCTTTGAGTTCACCAACCTCATTAATATTGAGCAGATAATCCGGGCGAATTTCTTCCTTTTTTAACATCGGGATCAAATCGGTACCCCCGGCAAGGGTTCTACATGTCTGCTTTCGATCAGCAATATATTTCAGGGCATCTTCCAAATAATTTGGTGAATAAAATTGAAAACTTTGCATCGTTAACTTTTATCCTTGTTGTTATTTTCTTGTTCCCGAATCAAGCGGTGAAGGTTTTCCAGGTTGGCCGGCAGAGCCGTTACGCGAACCCCTACAGCATTGGCGATGGCATTTAAAATTGCCGGGGCTGTGGGAATCAGGGCAGGCTCACCAACACCCTTTGCACCATAAGGACCCTCCAGAGCCGGCACCTCGACAATATGAGATTCGATGACGGGCACATCCATGCTAGTGGGAACCATGTATTCACTAAGGGTCGTGTTTTGCACAATACCTTTATTTATAAGAATCTGCTCTTCCAAAGCATAACCCAGACCCGTTGCTACCCCGCCCTCTATCTGGGCTTCAACATTTTTCGGATTAATGGCCTTGCCGACATCGTGTGCTGCCACCACGCGCAGGACCTCAATTTTTCCGGTTTCAGTGTCCACCTCTACCACAGCAATCTGGCTGGCCCAGGCGTATGTGGAGTAGGCATCTCCCTGACCGGTTTCCGGGTCCACGTCCTTGGTAGTAATATCTTGCCAGGCAGTAGCAACCACCGATCGGCCAGCCAGATGGGTCGCCTTAGCCAGGCGGGCAAAAGATATATTTTTTTCAGGATGCGACATTGAAAAAACCTGCCCATTGGCAAACATCAAATCCTGCATACCGAGTTTCTCTTCAGCGACCTCCCGCATGGTTTCCCTGACTTCAGTTGCTGCCTTCATCATGGCCTTGCCGGTCACATAGGTTACCCGACTGGCGGAAGTAGGCCCTGCGTTTGGGGTGGTCAGTGTATCTGCAGTGATCAATTTTATCTCGGCATAGTCCACGCCCAGCTCTTCTGCAATAATCTGACAAAAAATAGTGTCTGAACCCTGGCCGTAATCCACTTCGCCCGAGCGAACAATGACCGAACCATCCTCACAGATCTCCACCGTTGCAGCACCAATGTCCTGACGGGAAAAGCCGTAACCGATGCCATAAAACATGCTCCCGATGCCAATACCGCGCTTCTTCAATCCAAGTCCTCCCACATATTTTTGAGTTCCGGGTCCTTCAAAACCACCTGTCGAAGGATTTCCAACGTGGGTTTAATCCCCACACTTTCGTCACACTTCTGCCCAGTGGCATTTGTTAAGCCCACATCCAAGGCATTTATCAGTCTGAATCGCAACGGATTAATTCCCAGTTTCGAGGCCAGCCGATCTATTTGGGATTCGTGTGCCACGGCAGCCTGGGTCACGCCGAAACCGCGCATGGCACTGTTGAATGTATTATTGGTGTAAACGGAGTATGAATCCACTTTCAAATTGGGAATATAATAGGGGCCGGAAAGGTGAATGCCGCATTTTTTGACCACAAATGCCCCCAGCCCAATATAGGGGCCACTATCACCGTAAACCCTGCCTTCCATGGCACAAAGCTTTCCTTCTTTGGTGGCACCCCATCGGCTCCAGATTTCGATCGGATGCCGTTTGCTCTGGGATACAAGGGATTCCTCACGGCTCATCACCAGTCGCACCGGCCTTTTTGTGGCCATTGCCAGCAGGGCCAGATGCACCTCTACTGTCACATCGTCCTTGCCGCCAAAGGCACCGCCTGTGACAGCTTTAATTACCCGAACCTGGTTTTCCCTGATGCCCAGCACCATGGCTACCTGACGTCGGTCCCGAAATGGACACTGGTTTGCACTCTGTATGACCAGCATCCCGGTTTCATCGATGTGAGCTACCCCTGATTCGGTTTCCATATAGACGTGATCCACTGTTTGGGTTGTGTAGGTTTCTTCCACGATCACGTCGGCTTTGCGGAAGCCTTCCTGGATGTTTCCTTTTCGCGTTTTGCTGTGAAGGATTAAGTTCTCCCGTTCATCATGAACCCGATCCGCCCCCTCTGCCAGTGCCTCATGGAGATCTGAAACAACCGGCAACAATCGATATTTGACTTTAATGGCCTTGATTGCTTCAGCAGCTATCTCTTCGGTTTCCGCAGCCACCAGTGCTACCGGATCTCCGGCATACCGGACTTTGTCTTCTGCTAAAGCATAATGGTCGGCAAATGCAATGCCATAACGGTTGATTCCCGGTACATCCCTGGCTGTTAATACACAGGCCACTCCACCCATTGCCCGGGCCGAAGAGACATCCAGTTCCTCAATCACCGCATGTGGCACCCCCGCACGCAACACCTTGCCATAAAGCATATTGGACATTTTAATATCTTCAGCGTATCTCGCTGTTCCTAAAACTTTGCTCAAGGCATCGACCTTGGGTACAGATTTGCCTACACAACTAAATTCATCTATATTCATAGCTTTAAAATCCCTTTTACTCTCACAAGCATGTCTTCTTGGAAGGACTTGCAGTCCCTGCATGCATCTTCTGGAACATAAGAAAACAGTCCATTTTTTTGGAGACCCATTATAAGGTCACCATTTTAAAATGATTCGGCAATGACAGAAAATTAAAATATTATACCAAGATTGTCAATAAAAAATATCAATCCTGTTATAGTCTACTTGTTTTTTTTATATTATTTATAACATTTTCAATTATTTAAGTGATTATGAACACTATTTTTAAAATATTTTTGGTACCTTTTATTTTTTGATAACAAGCAAATCAACATCAAATATAATACCATATCAATTTTCCCAAACCGTCTCCCAGACGATGCAAGCATTGATCAGATTTTTAACGGCCATACCCAGGCAATCCAGTGGGTAACAGGCAAAGGATCAACTGGGTTATGGACATTTCAAAAATTTCAATGGAAAGGGGAAAAATTTTTATACTTGTTGACACCGGGCCCAATGGGTGTATGTTAGAAAAAATAATATTGCGAATGGGAAAAAATCATTGATATGGACATACCCATTAAGAGTTTCTCTACCCGAGTGGTTACCGGCGACCCTGTCCGTAAAAGCCAGGGAATGATGATCCGATTATCCGGTCGACCCGATAAAGTGATTGAGGAGACCCCCCCGGCATGACAATTTCTTTGAGCAAAGAACCCATGAACTATGGCAAGGTCATTACAACCACCTGTTTCAGTATCCAGGCGATTGGGGTGGGTGTTTATGTCTCCTATGGTGTGTTTTTCAACCCGCTGATGGATGAATTCGGCTGGTCCAGAGCGTCGCTTTCCGGGGCCTCTTCCCTGGCCTTTTTTATCACGGGACTGTTTGGCATCCTCATTGGCCGGCTCAATGACAATTTCGGTCCCAGGATTTTGATGGGCATTTCCGCCGTTTTTTTCGGCCTGGGACTCTGTCTTATGTCTCAGGTCAGCACCCTGTTCCAGCTCTACCTTGTTTTTGGCCTGATCTTTGGCATAGGACTCAGTTCTGTTGATGTTATTGCCCTGTCCACCATTGCCAGGTGGTTTGCCCTGAAACGGGGCAAAATGACCGGTATCGTCAAGATGGGTACCGGGGCCGGGCAATTCACATTTCCCATCCTGGCCAGTTTTCTCATTGCAGGTTTTGGGTGGAAGCATGCCTTTATCATCATGGGATTTTCTGCCTTGATCCTTCTGCTGATCATTGCCCAATTTCTTCGACGGGATCCAGACTCTTTTTATCACCCATCCGCCGGCACGCCAAGGGAACTGACAAAATCCCAAAACCAGGGATTTTCCTTTTCCAGGGCCTGGAAAACCCCTGAATTATGGATAATTTGTCTGGTAAATCTGCTGTTGGTATATTGCCTGATGAGTATCATCATGCACATCGTTCCCCATACCAGAGACATTGGTATTTCCCCCCACAAGGCAGCGAGTGTGCTGTCCACTATCGGGGCTGTGAGCATTGTGGGCCGGTTTATTTCCGGTATCGCCATTGACCGCACAGGCAGCAAACAAATCATGCGGATTTGTTTCGGATTCCTGCTCATCAGCCTGCTATGGCTGCCAAAGGCCGATGCCCTGTGGAAACTCTACGGGTTTGCCTGCATTTATGGCATTGCCCATGGTGGTTTCTTCACCGCGATTTCCCCCATTATGGTGGAATTATTCGGCATCCGGGCCCATGGCTCTCTGTTTGGGGTGGTGGCTTGTTTCGGGGCCACGGGCGGCGCCTTAGGCCCCATATGCACCGGATATCTGTTTGACAGGACCCACAACTATACGGCTGCTTTCTGGTTAATATTGATCATCAGCTGTATTTCCTTTGGGCTTCTGCTATGCTTAAGGACCCGGCCCAGGGCAGCCTAGATAAATTTCGCAGCCGCGGGCTCCGGGCTTAAGCCTCTGGACGAAATTGTGGCGGAATGCCACCCACAATCGGTTCATAATACCGATAAACGGTTTTTTCCCCCAGCAATTCATCCACCTGGCGCTGAATGGCCATGCGTTCTTCACTGTGCATCCATTTGTTCCAGTCCTCAAGCAAATGCCAGGTGCTCATGATTAGAAATTCTCCTTCACAGTCTAAACAACTGAAGGTCTGATCCGTTAAAAACCCAGGCTGGACCGCTGCCAGAGATCTGAGCTGAACGATCAAGGGTGCCAATCGACTTACCATATGCTCATCTTTTATGGTTCGTTTGATAATAATCGTAACTGCCATAATGTCCTCCTTTTTTAAACAATTATTGCCTGACAAAAAAAATGTGGCACAAACCACAACTCAAACAATCGAAAGAAATTGATTTTGAAAGAATTAAGAACTCAGTTTCACGATGGCGAAATTCTGTTTTTACAGTATCAATTTATCTGATCTGTTGTCAATCGGCAATCAACTTTCCCAGCATTTCTCATTATGGTTTAAATCATTGAACAGGGTCACCCATAACAAAATAATTCCCGTGGAACTTATATACACAGATTCTCTATCAATCAAACAAGGATAGCAAGATATTAAGGACGACTATGGGCGGTTGTTTTTCCAGAATCAGAGATTGTCTATGATCGTGTTAAAGGTTGCACTCGGCCGCATGGCCTGTTCCATTTTATCCCGATTGGGTCGATAATACCCGTCAATGTCAACCGGTTGTCCCTGGGCATCGGTGAGCTCTTTTATAATCACCGGTTCACTGGCTTCCAGTTGTTCAGCCACCATCGCAAACCGCTTTTGAATCTCTGCAGGGCTGGTTGGCCCGGCCAGGGCCTGGGCCCAATAAAGGGCAAGATAAAACTGGCTGCCCCGGGTATCCAGTTCATTCACATTGCGGGACGGGGACTTTTCATTTTCCAGGAATTTGCCAATGGCCTGGTCAAGGGTCTGGGCATACAATTGCGCCTGTTGATTGTTATAGGTTGCGGCGATATGCTCAAACGACGGCACAAGGGCACAGAATTCACCCAGGGAATCCCAGCGCAAATGTCCTTCCTGTAAAAATTGCTGAACGTGTTTGGGAGCCGACCCGCCGGCACCGGTCTCAAAAAGCCCCCCCCCATTCATGAGGGGAACAATGGATAACATTTTGGCACTGGTGCCCAACTCAAGGATCGGAAACAAATCCGTGAGATAGTCCCTCAGGACATTTCCGGTGACTGAAATGGTGTCCTCGCCCTTCCGGATCCTTTCCAGGGAAAATGTCATGGCCGCCTCGGGATGAAGAATGCGAATGTCCAGCCCGTTGGTGTCGTGCTCCGGCAGATACGCATTCACTTTGGCAATGATCCGAGCGTCATGGGCCCTGTTTTCATCCAGCCAGAAAATGGTCGGCGTATGGGTTTGCCGTGCCCTGTTAACCGCGAGTTTGACCCAGTCCCGAACCGGTTCGTCTTTGGTCTGGCACGACCGGAAGATATCACCCTGTGCCACTGCCTGTTCCATGAGAACCGTTCCGGAATCATCAATGATACGAACGGTACCGCCGGCCGTCATCTCAAAAGTCTTGTCATGGGAACCGTATTCTTCGGCCTTCTGGGCCATCAGCCCGACATTTGAAACACTGCCCATGGTGGCCGGATCAAAGGCCCCGTTCTTTGTGCAATCCTCCACAACCACCTGATATATTGTTGCATAGCATCTGTCAGGCACCATGGCGATGGTATCCTGCAGCTGACCATCGGGCCCCCACATTCTGCCGCCATCGCGGATAAACACCGGTATGGAGGCATCAACAATCACACTATTGGGGACATGCAGGTTGGTGATACCATTGCCCGAGTCCACCATGGCCACCTTACAATTGGTTTGATACACGGCCATGATATCCGCCTCAATGGCCGTTCGTTGGGCTTCAGGCAGGTCCTGAATCCTGGCATACACTTCCCCCAGGCCATTGTTGACATTTACACCGAGCCGGTCCAGGGTGTCTGCATGTTTCTGGAAAACATCTCTGTAAAAAACAGACACGCAATGTCCAAACAGGATCGGATCAGATACCTTCATCATGGTTGCTTTAAGATGAAGGGAAAGCAGCAGGTCCTCTTGTTTGGCCAGCCGAATCTGTTCGGCATAAAACCGGCGCAGGGCCTGAACATTCAGAACCGCGGCATCCAGCACTTCCCCCGCAAGAAGGGCAATGCCGTGTTTCAGAACCATGATGCTTCCGTCGGTATCGATATGTTCGATGCGAACGCTGCAATCATTGTCAACGGTGATTGATTTTTCACTGGCATAAAAATCTCCGTCTGCCATATGGGCGATGCGGGACCGGGAATCAGCGGGCCAGTCTTTCATGAGCTGATGGGGATTTTTTTTGCCGAATAGTTTTACAGCAGCGGGTGCTCTTCTGTCGGAATTTCCTTCTCGGAGAACAGGATTTACCGCACTGCCAAGTAATGTTGCAAAACGTGACTGCAGTTCTTTTTCTGTCTCTGTCCGGGGCGCTTCAGGATAATCCGGGATATCATACCCCTTATCCTGCAGTTCCTTGATGGCGGCTTTGAGCTGGGGGATGGAGGCGCTGATATTCGGCAGCTTGATAATGTTTGTTTTCGGTTGTCTGGCCAGTTCGCCCAGTTCCCTCAGGTGGTCGGGAAGTTTCTGGTCCGCAGTGAGATTTTCCGAGAAATGGCTGATAATCCTCCCGGCAAATGAGATGTCCTTTTTTTCAAAAACAATTCCAGACCCCTTTGTATATGCCTGAAGGACAGGTAGCAGGGACAAGGTCGCCAGTGCCGGGGCCTCATCAATCTCAGTATAAATAATTTTTTGACTTGTCATATTTTTCCCTCACCGTTAAACGTCTGTATAAAAATTCAAAAAGAGCATTAGCACATACGCCCAGGGATTACAAATCGCATCAGCAATTCTTATTATAAAACCCAATAGGCCCGGACAATGTTCAGGTTTTGGTCAAAAGCACAATACCACAAACCTGACCCGGGTTAGTGATAGCCATAATGAAAATGGCTGCGTATTTGATGATGCACAATATTAATCTTGGCCTTTTCCGCCGCCGTGGCCGCGTCTGCTGTCACCGCCTGAACGATTTTTCCTGGGGGAGTCATCGCCCATGCCTGGTCGGCTGACCCGGCCGCCCTTGCTTGATGGGTCTCCCCTTCTGCCATCTTCGACCCGGTTGAAGGCATTGTCGGGGCGCCTTTGCGGCTGTTCGTACTCAACCTGTTTCTGACCTTGCCTTTCCGGGTTGACCCGTTGCTGCATCTGCCCGTCGCGGTTGACTTGTTCCCTTCCCTGTCTTTCCGGTTTGATCCGTGTCTGACCCTGCCGGTCACCTGGGGTCCGCTCCTGCTTGTCCCGTTGGATCCTTGTCTGTTTTCCTCGGTCGCGGTCAACTGATTCCCTTGGCTGTCGTTCCCGGTTAATTCTTGTCCGGTCGTCACCGCGCCGATGGAGATCCAACGTTTTGGGTTCATTAAAATCACGGGTATTGTGTCTGAAATCCCGGGAGCGATTGGGGTGTTGTCCGTATTTCTTTGCGGTAACCTTGTCACGGTAGACAACGCCCCGCCGGTGAATGGGAGCGTGCTGCCAGCGGCCGGGCCTTGCTCTCCATCGGTCGTGCCTGACAAATCTTGGTCGTTTATGCACATCAATATAAATATAGCGGTGGGGCCAATCAAAATAGCTCCAGGAACCAAAACTGAAACCAAAATAAAAGCCGGGCCAGTATGAGATGCCGATGCCCATGCTGACGCCCGGCGGTCCCCAGTAATGGGGCCGATAGGCGGGATACCACCACGGACCATAGATAAGGACGGGGTCATAGTATGGCACATGGATAATCCTGGAATCTGCCGGTTTGATGATGATTGTCTCCTTTTCGACAATGACCTTTTGATTATCGTTGGTGGTAAGGTTTCCCTGGGCATAGGCCTTGGCCCGCAGTTCCTGAACCATGTCCATAACCTCAGCCTCCTGGGCAAGAAAGGCGTTGCCGAGGTTGGTGGTCTCAGTGATCCGCTCGCTCATCAGGGCAAAAATTGACGGAAAATGACAGACCGCCTTTATGCTGGGGTCCCAGTCCTTGTCCAAAAGCGCTGTATTAAGAGCCTCACCCTTTAGCCCCGGATTCTTCCTGATCCAGCGGTTGGCCTCAATCACTTCAATGGGATAGGTTGATGCCATCAGGACCTGGGACAGGAGCGCATCGGGATACAGGGCGATGGGTGCCAGCATCTGTGCCAGTTCCTCTTGGCTATATGTTTCAGACGACTCCGGAGAGCTGCTGTCCTGGGCGTGGACCTGCCTCAGCGGCAAGACAAAACAAAAGATAAGAACAACCAGGATGAATAATCCAGGGACCGGATGATAGATGGTCGTTGTCTTCATGACTACCTCCTCAAAAGCCCGGGTCCTGCGGCATGATGTTGCTCCTGCTAACGGCGGTGACATCGAAACCGCTTTGGGACCCCGGTAAAAAAACATGGACAGAATATATTCTACCCTAATTATATGGAAAAAAATATAAGCATAAAATGTTCCCAAAGCAATAAAAATAAGAATTACGAAATTACGGGGACACCATATAATTACGGGTAATTACGGGAACACCATACTTATCTCTGACCACCTTTTTCAAAATTAAGTATGATGTCTCCGGAACTCTATGATGTCCCCGTAGCTCCAACCCCCTGAACCGGTATCTGAAAAACACAATTGTTATGTGCCACATTGTGTAGTATGCTGCCTTAAATATTATGCCTGACACTTAAAGCGTGTCACATCGTTAAACCGGTCATGATGAAAGGGAGTGAAACATTTGAAAATAAAGGGAAAATTCGTCACTTTAGTTGTTCTTAGCGTATTGGTTATGGGAATCATCACCGGTTGCGTCACCATTTACGCGTTTAAGGACCGGGGGCAGAAAGAAATCCTGTCCGCAAAGCAGATGCTGTCAGAAGGTAAAAACGAAAAGCTGAAAGACCTGGTTCAAAGTGTCTGCTCCATTGTTGAAAATATCGACTCCCAAGAGGATGCCATAAAAATCGTTCGGTCGATCCGGTATGGAGAAGACAACAAAGGATATCTCTGGATTAACAATACAGATACGCCTTTTCCCAAAATGATCATGCATCCGATTGCCCCTCAACTGGAAGGAAAAGTGCTGGATAATCCAGCATATAATTGTGCCATGGGCAGGAAACAAAATTTATTTATTGCCATGGTCGAGGTGGTCTCAAAAGAAGGCAGCGGTTTTGTGCCGTATGACTGGCCAAAGCCGGGGATAAAAGATCAGGTCTTTCCAAAATCGTCTTATGTTAAACTGGTGAAAAAATGGAATTGGATCATTGGTTCTGGTGTATATATCGATAATATTGACAGGATAATGGCTGAAAAAAAAAGGGCTATCCAATCTCATATAAACCGTCAAATCTGGAAACTGGTTATTTTTATAATGGTTATTTGTGCTGCGATAATTGTCATTACCGCCTTCTTTTCCAATAAATTTACCGGGCCGCTTAATAACGCCGGTGCCATGGTGAAGGATTTTGCCGAAGGTGAAGCAGATCTCACCAAGCGCCTGGACGTAATATCCACTGATGAAGTTGGCAATCTTTCAAAATGGTTTAATGTGCTTGTTCAAAAACTCCAGGGCATTATTGCCGACATATCCGGGAATTCAGAAAAGCTCAACCGCTCATCCGGTGAACTTTTAACCATTTCCAGAGACATGTCTGACGGGGCAGATCAACTGTCTGAAAAATCTGATACAGTTGCGGTGGCAGCGGATATGATGAGTTCCAATCTGTCATCGGTCGCTGCAGCAGCAGAACAAACTTCAATCAATCTCAGCATGGTCTCTGCTGCGGCGGAAGAGATGACTGCAACGATTAATGAGATTGCTAAAAATACTGGACAAACACGTGTCACAAGCAATCAGGCGGTCGTCCGGACAAAAAAAGCATCCGATAATATTGATACGTTGAGTATGTCTGCCCTTGAGATTGGAAAGGTTGTGGAAACGATTAATGAGATCTCAAAGCAGACCAACTTACTTGCGCTAAACGCCACCATTGAAGCGGCACGTGCAGGTGAGGCCGGTAAAGGCTTTGCTGTTGTGGCCAGCGAAATCAAGGATCTGGCAAGGCAGACGGCGGAAGCAACCCTGGAAATTAAAGAAAAAATCGATAGCATTCAAAATTCCACACAGGAGACGGTATCTGAAGTTGAAGAGATCACTATTGCCATCAATAGCGTCAATGAAATGATAGACATGGTTGCAGCAGCCGTTGAAGAACAGTCTGCAACCACTAAAGAAATTGCGGGCAATGTTACCAGTGCCGCCCTGGGGATTCAGGAAGTGACGGATAATGTGAGCCAGAGTTCACATGTTGCAAAGGAAATTGCAAAAAATATTGCCGATTTTAACCAGGCCGCCACTAAGATGTCCGGCAACTGCGCACAGATCAACACCTGTGCCGGTGAGTTAAGCCAGTTGTCAAAGGAATTAAAAACCACCATGGATCAATTTAAGATATAATTCCACAATTCCCACTACAACTTCTCTGCCGGTTTTCGGCGCGGTTTTAAATTTTTGTAGCAGGTCGTTTATGGAGAATAAAAATTCAAAAGAATTGCATACACCAAAAATTATTGATACTTTTCAAAATTGCAGCACTTGATTCGATTTTTAAAACCTGGAAGAATGAAGAAAACCTGACCGGAACAATTTGATATATTGTTGAGAAATGTCATGAAGCTTATATTGATTGGAGTTAGAAACGAGGATGAAAAAAAAATAAAGACCAGTATTCAGCACTTTTTTCCAGGAATATTTAAAATTTTATCCTTAAAACCACTTGAAAAAAAGCCGCTCATAGAAGCAGATATTAATTATGAAAGCAGTCATTTGATTCTCATGGATGACCAGGTGCTGCCAAAAAATTATAGCGAAGCCAGTCAGCAGATTCGGGACCTGGTTAAACCTTTTCATGCCTCAATGATCCTTCTGGTTGATAAAAAAATGAAATCCAGTTCAAAAAAAATGATCCAGGAGGGGGGGGCAGAATTTCTTGTTAAGCCGTTAGAAAAAATGGCAATCATATCACGGGTGAACACATTCCTGCGCCTGCTCAAAGAGAAGAAAAAAAGAAAAGCCTCTGAAAATCGGTTTTTTCAGGTGGTTGAGAATATGCCCATTATCTTTGCGGATTATACAGACGGCATTGATGCGGTTTATGCAAATAAACTGGGCAGCCAGATCTGGGGAATGAGCCATGATGAGGTGATGAACCCGCCTTCCAAATGGACGGAATCCATCCATCCGGATGACAAGGACTGGGTAATGGCGGCGATTGGTAATTTAAAAAAGGATAATTTATACATCCAATACAGGATCATCCGGCCGGACGGGCAATTAAGGTGGATTGATGATTCTTTCATACCTGTCTTTGATCATCATGGAAACAGAATACGGGTTTTCGGGTTTGGACAGGATATCACCAAACGCAAACTTGCAGAACATTCCTTAAAGAAAAGTGATGAACACTTGAGGTCCTTGATGGAGACTGCAACTGATTTCGCCATTTATCGGCTAATGTTTGATAAAAAAGACCCGTTTCATCCGGAGATTATTTTTGCCAGTCCGTCAATTATGGATATCCTGGGAGCCACGGAAAACGGTCTGGATGTCTGGCTGAATACATTGCATACAGAGGATGCTGAAAGAATAAGGCAGACATTAAGGAAAAAACCGGTTCCCCGGAAAATGGAAGAAACGGTCCGGGTTTTTCACCCGGAACGCCAGGAATGGCTTTGGGTTCAAATCATAGAAAACCATTTGACAGACGAAAAAGGAAATTTGACGTATTCAAATGGTATTATGTTTGATGTCACTGACCGGGTTAAGGCATCCAGCACAATAAAAAAAAGGGATTTGCAACTGGCAAGGCAGACCGCAAAACTGCAGAAACTCAATGATGCACTGTCCATACTGCTGGAACATCAGGAAAAAAAACTTAAGGATATGCAGCATAATATGTCTGAAAGCCTTGATAAACTGGTTGTTCCTTATCTTCAGGATCTGTCGGTTACAGAACTGGATCAGAACCAACAGACCTTTGTGGATATCATTTCATCCAATCTGATCAATATCACTTCCTCTTTTATTAAAACCATGTCATCCTGGAAGAACAGGTTGTCACCCACAGAAATAAGGGTGGCAGACCTGGTAAAAAACGGAAAAAATACCAAGGAGATCGCAGAATTGTTTAACGTATCTCCGGCAGCAATTTCGTTTCACCGCAACAACATCCGGTCCAAATTGGAAATCACCAATGAAAAAGTCAACCTGGCATCTTATCTTCAAAACCTGGGAAGGGATTAATCCACGTTTCAAGGCTTTTATTCTGGTCAGGATGGGGTTTCTTTGCTCGGGACCGGAATGTTATCTTAAACAAGGTCGACATGATGAAAACAAGGACGATATTGATAGGTTAACCCTGTTAATCCCCTAATAATCTTCTCATATTTCATTTCCTACATTCCTTTGTTAAACATTTTATTATCCAGTTACAACGATATGCAGTTATCAAAGGAGAATTCGATGAAGAATGGACAGGGTACAATAAAAATTACGATTAACGGGGCGTTGCACGAATTAATGATTGGCCGGGACATTGAGCCGTCTGAGACCCTTTCTTATTTGCTCAGGGAAAAACTGGGGCTTACCGGGGTAAAAATAGCCTGTGACCAGGGTGCCTGCGGCGCCTGTACTGTTTTGCTGGATGGCAAAGCCGTTTTATCCTGCATGATCCTGGCCATGGCGGCAGACGGCCGTGAAGTGGTCACAGTGGAGGGACTGGGGGATAATGATCCGGTCATTCAGGCATTTGCTGAACAGTCTGAACCCGGGTATGGAACGGCAATGCAGTGCGGATTCTGTACGCCCGGATTTGTCATGGCAACAAAATCACTGCTGAATGAAAATCCCAGTCCGGATCTTGATGAAATAAAACTTGGCCTGTCCGGTAACTTGTGCCGATGCGGATGTTATCCTGCTGTTGCCCGTGCTGTAGAGCGGGTGGTGAATCAGGGGGTCGAATAAATGAGCAGACAATTTGAGCCCAGAAAGCCGAGACAATTTGTCGGGTCCTACCGGCCGAAAATAGAAGGCTATCAAAAGGCTTCCGGTTCGAGTGAATTCCTGGACGATATCGCTTCAGGACTTCGTTTCCCGGGAATGCTTCATGCCAAGGTATTACGGTCCCCCTTTCCCCATGCAATCATAAAAAACCTTGATACAAGTGCTGCCGAAAAAATGCCGGGTGTTCATGTCGTGCTTCGGTATGATGATCCGGAAATTGAAGCACTCAAGCCGACGACCAATTCATGGACAAGCTTTAATACAGCGGCCTATGACACCATGTATTATCCAAATTACAGAGACAGGAAAGTGCTGGGTGCCAAAGCGCACTATTCAGGGGACCAGGTGGGAGCGGTTGTTGCGGCTGAAACCGAAGAAATCGCTTATGACGCATTGAAATCCATGAAAGTGCAATGGGAAGAGCTTGCCTTTGAATTAGACCCGAAAGAGGCCATGAAGAAGGGTGCGCCCGTTATTCATCCGGAAATTGATCCCAAGTCCAATATTCTTCCCTGTGAAGAATTATGCGGGCCGGATGTTTTTCGCGTTCGTGGAGACTTAGACAATGCCTTTGCCAATGCCGACGAAATTGTTGAAGTACAGTCTGATTATCATTTTGCAGATCAGGGGTGTCTGGATACCCGGGGATGTCTCTTAAACTGGCACAAAGATGAACTTACCTGTTGGACAAATCTGTACCAAGCGGACCAGACAAGGATGTACATTGCCCAGATGCTGGATATGAAATTACACAAGGTAAGGGTGATCTGCCCATATATCGGCGGCAGTTTCGGCCGGTCAAATACGGGGGATCAAAGTTATTATATCTTTACCGCCATTGCTGCGCAAAGGGCAAAAAGACCCGTAAAATACAAACATACCCGGCAGGAGGATTTCCACGACACAAGGAATGCCATAGAATGGACCTTGAAGATGTCCGCAACAAAGGACGGAAGTATTACAGGGTGTTATTTTAATGGTATTGGTGATGCAGGTGCTTATTCCGAACATACCATTGCTGCATTAAAATTCATGACCGGCTTTGAAATGGATGAATGCCTTTTACACCATATCCCCAATATGAAAATGGAAGGATATGGTGTTTATACCAACAAAATTCCCAGCGGCTGTAAAAGAGGGATCGGGAACAATCAGCTAAATATGGCCCTGTTTATTGCTGTGGAGCTGATGGCAGAAAAACTGGGTATGGACCCCATTGACCTGGCCATTAAAAATTTCAGCCATGAATGGGAGCCCCCCCCAAATAAAAGCGTGACAGCAGTGCTTCGGGAGGGCGCCCAAAGAATCGGCTGGGAAAAACGACTGCCCACGAACCAGGGCCCTTTGATTGATGGCAGGTGCAAAAAAGGGTTTGGTTTTTCCCTGCATGACGGATGGCATACCGCCTGGCAGGAAGAACCAAGGGGTATGGTACAGCTTGGTCTCAGGCTTAATCCTGATCTGAGTGTTATTCTGGATGCACCCATGGCAGAGACAGGCTGCGGATCAAATTCATGCGCTGTATGGGCCTGTGCCGACCATCTTGGTTTTCTCGGCATTACGCCTGAAGATATCAAATGGGTTGAAAAAGCAGATACCGAAACCGGCCTGAAAGACATGGTTCAGACAGACAGTTCAGTATCCTATCTTCATGCTGAATTAATGCCCGAGGCAGCGGCAAAATTAAAAATTAAAATCCTGGCCATGGCGGCAAAAAAGTTTGAACAATCAATTGAAAATATGGATATTGAAAATGGCCGGGTGTTTGTACGCTCCGATCCAGACAAAAACATGTCGATCAAAGAATTGTTATGGAACGAAACATTGGTGCCCATACCGGTAATGGTTGAAAAGCTGACCCCCCTTGACAAGACCGGTGTCCCTTATGAAGCCACGTTTGCAGAGGTGGATGTCGATATTGAACTGGGTAGAATACATGTAAAAAAAATTGTGCAGTTGAATGACTGCGGGACGGTTATGTACGCCACCGGGGCCGAGGCCCAGCTTATCGGCGGCCAGGCCATGGCGCTGGGGGAAGCGCTTACCGAGGAGATTGTCTATGACAAAACAACCGGTATCCCGTTGAATTTTAACTGGGTGGATTACCTTATCCCCACCATGCTGGATATGCCCGATATCGAACCTGTGGCCATGGAAGTGTGGGAAGGTGCCGGGGAATATGGTGCCTGCGGAATCGGTGAGTCTGTCACCACCTGTACGGCCAGGGCCATTGCCAATGCCGTATATAATGCCACCGGAGCCCGGGTTGACGCAACACCCTTTAAGCCGGAAAAGGTTCTGGCAGCACTTGATGCCGTTGATCGGGCAGGATGCGCTCAAAAAGAGGAGGTGGGAAATTGAAACACTTTGGATATGTTAAAACAACGTCTTTGACCGAGGCCGCTGCCATTCTTTCCGAATATGGCGACAAGGCAAGACCTGTCGCCGGTGGAACCGACATTTACGGCGGCCTTAAAGCGGCCATCCACCCCCAGTATCCCCAGGCGGTTGTGGACCTGAAGACCATTGATGGACTTGCCTATATAGAAGAAAGAAATCAGAATCTGGTATTGGGCGGCATGACCCTGATATGCGACATTGAAAAAAGTCAGGTCATTAAGGCCAAATTTCCCCTTCTGGCTGATGCAGCCCGGTCTGTGGCCTCCCCCCAGATCAGGAACAGTGGTACGGTGGCCGGAAATATCTGCCAGGAACCCAGGTGCTGGTATTATCGCCATCCGGACAATACCTTTAATTGTATCCGCAAAGGCGGCAATTATTGTAATGCTCTCCATGGTGATAACCGGTATCATTCCATCTTTGGGTCCATGCGGGTGGAAAAGACGGCCTGCTCATCTGCCTGTCCTGCCGGAACTGAGATTCCGGCTTACATGGAGATGATCCGGATGGGAAAATTAGATGAGGCAGCGGCGATTCTGCTGGCAAAGAACCCCATGCCGGCGGTTACGGGCCGGGTCTGCCCCCACTTTTGTGAGGACAACTGCAGCCGCTCCCGGGTGGATGAAACGGTTTCCGTAAGGGGGGTGGAACGGTTTTTAGGCGACTATATCCTTGAAAACCATACCCGGACAATGGCAGGCCCAATCGAGTCAACAGGTAAAGCTGTTGCCGTGGTCGGGTCCGGTCCGTCGGGCCTTTCAGCGGCATATTACCTGAGATGTGCCGGTCACAAAGTAGTGGTTTTTGACAAAATGGATAAGCCCGGAGGAATGCTGCGATATGCGATCCCTGATTTCCGGCTGCCGGAAAAAATAATGGATCAACTGACGTCTGCCTTTGTGGATATGGGGATTGAGTTCAAACAACAGACTGAAATCGGTAAGGACCTGCCAATTGAGGAATTGAAGAATAAATTTGATGCCCTTTATCTTGCCGGCGGGACCTGGGCGGCACCCAGCATTGGTATTAAAGGAGAGGACCACACCGTGTCCGGGCTGGATTTCCTGGTGATGCCGGATTCTGAAAAATCTCAAATGCTGGGTAACCATACCATTGTTATCGGTGGTGGAAACGTGGCAGTGGATGCAGCGGTCAGCGCCAAACGGCTGGGAGCAGACACCGTAACCATGATCTGTCTTGAAAAAAGAGAGGAAATGCCGGCTCATCACCAGGAGATTGAACAGGCCATCCAAGAGGGGATAACGCTGCTGACCTCCTGGGGGCCTTCAAGCGTTGGTGTTGAAGGCAGCAGGGTCACCCGCATTGATCTTGTGGCATGTACATCGGTTTTTGATCAGGAGAAGCGGTTTGCACCGATTTTTAATACGGACAAACAAAAAAATTTAAAAGCAGATATGGTTATCATTGCTGTTGGTCAGCAACCGGATGCGGCTTTTCTGGACACAAGCATTAAAACTGACAACGGTTTTATTATTTCAGATCCAGATACCCGGCAAACCAGTGTCAAAGGAATCTACGCCGGTGGTGACGGTGCAGACGGGCCGGCCACTGTTGTCAGTGCTGTGGCAGCTGGACAAAAGGCAGCCCGGTCAATACATCAATACCTTGGATGTGCCGATAAAAATGCCGGGAATGAAAAAAAATTAATGAACCCGTTTAATCCTTCCTGTCTCGACAATTCTTTTGGAGAAAAAGGAATCTTAAAGCCGGTGGAAAACCGGGAAATGGCATTGGAAGACCTTGGCGGTCTCAGCCTGGAACAGGTATCAAGGGAAGCTGCCCGCTGCATGAACTGCGGCTGTGTGGCCGTATCGCCTTCTGACCTTGCCCCGGTTCTTGTCGCCCTTGATGCCGTGATGATTACCACACAACGGACTATTCCGGCAGAAGCATTTTTTACAGCAGGGGTCATGACCTCGACCATACTTGAAAACAATGAACTGGTATCTTCTGTTGTTATCCCTTTTCAGGACAATATCAAGACCGCATATATGAAATTCAGAATCAGGAATGCCATAGATTTTCCCATTGCCGGCGTCGCCGTGGTATTGAAAATAGTCGATGGCCGTATTGAAAAAGCAAGAATTGTTCTGGGAGCCGCTGCGCCCGTACCCATGCGGGTAAGAAAAGCGGAAATGATGCTGGAGGGAAATTCCGTCAAAAATGTAAAAGCAGCAGAAGCGGCCAGTCTGGCTGTGGAAGGGGTTGTCCTGCTGGCACACAATGGGTATAAACAAAAAATAATTAAGGCAATGGTTAAACGGACAATCCTGTCCTCAATTTTATAGCAGGCAATATATAAAATATATCAAAGGAGAAGGAAAATGAAAAAAACTGGATTTGTTTCAGCAGTCGTTGTTGCATTATTGTTTTTATTCGGTCAACTCACGGTTTTTGCCGGAGAAATCAAATGGAAAGCCCAGACCAGCTTCCCCCCCATGGATTCAGGGACTGTTCATCAGGCACAGGGCATGGTTAAAGTTACCAATGAGGCCCTAAAGGGAAAACTGGCCACAACTTTTTTTCAGGTCGGGCAGATTGTACCGGAAGCAGAGATGGGTGCGGCTTTATCCCATGGCGTGTTTGATGCCGCATACATGCCGCCCATGGCACGAACTGAAGCCGGAAATATTGCCTTCGGACTGCCGTTTTCATGGGACAGTTTTGATGATGTAATTGAATTTTACTATGATTACGGATTCCTTGACTGGTTTAGAAAGCATGAAGAAAAATACAATATTTTTGTGGGCTGCCCCCTTCCCTGGGGACCTGTGACCCTGTTCTCGAATTTTCCCGTGAATAAGCTGGAAGATTACAAAGGAAAAAAGATTTGGGCCTGGGGCCTTATGGCCGCGGTCGTAGAGGCGTTTGGAGCAAAACCGGTGATGTTTGACCCGGGTGAAGTTTACATGGCATTGAAACTGGGAACCATTGACGGTGTCCTGTGGGGACCTGCTGAACTGGAAACCGTAAAAATAAAAGAAGTTATCAAATATATCAGTCTGCCGGCTATCCTTGATCCTCTTGTGTTTGACTGGTCCATAAATATGGATTCATGGAAAAAACTATCCCCTGACACACAACAAACGTACGTAAAAGTCATGAAGGAAAATATTCGTCCCATGTATGACAGAATCGCCATAGAAAATAACATTGGGTTTAAAAAGGCAGAAGAATATGGGGTAAAAACCATCCATTTAAGTCCTGAAGAAGCAATACGGCTGAAAAAAGTGGCCCGGGAGACCTGGGACGTTCAAGCAGCCAAAAATCCAGCCAATGCAGAGGCGGTTGCCATGCTTCGAAAATTCCTTGAGGAAAAGGGAAAATAATCAACGAAAACACTGCAGCAGCCGTCCTCCCCTGAATAGGGGAGGATGGCTGCTCATGTTGACAATGGATCAAACATCATGGGATACGGTTTAACCGTAATAATTTAAATCGGATTCTCAAGGAGAGCGGCTAAATGATTTTCGTAAAACAAATGATCGGCATTATTAACACCCTGAACGAAAAAATCGGGCAGGTGTTATGTTTTTCTCTGGTTATTATCATGCTCATTCAAGTTATGGATGTTATTTTAAGGTATGTTTTTAACAATCCGACCATTTGGGCCATGGATACCAATATCATGTTGTTTACAGGGGCAAGCATGCTGGCAGGCGCATATGCCCTGTTACATGATACCCATGTCCGCCTGGATATTTTTCACAGGAACCTGCGCTCCAGACCCAAGGCGATCCTGGATATGATAACCGGTCTTTTGGCCATGACAGCCATCTGTTTTGTCATCTGGAAAGGCTCTGAAAGTTTTTTATGGGCCCTGAAAATGAATCAGCACAGCCACTCCCACTGGGCGCCGCCATTGTGGCCTGTAAAACTCTGCCTTCCATTGGGAGGGGTGTTTTTGCTCCTTCAGTTTATTTCACGCTGGCTGACACAGCTTATATCGCTGTTAGAACCTGAACAGAAAAGAAAGGAATCTTTGAAATGAGTATCGGTCTGATTACGCTCCTGCTTTTTGCCTGCCTGTTTACCCTGCTGCTTCTCGGACTTCAGGTTTCTTTTGCCCTGCTGGTGACCGGCATTATTTTCACGATTGTGTTGTGGGGACCTTCTCATCTTTTTGTCCTTGCATCATCCATGCAGGGCGCTTTGAGTACCGAGGTCTATATTGCGATCCCTTTGTTTATTCTCATGGGAAATATCCTTGCCCATACCGGGATTGCCGATGAACTGTTCCATGCCCTTTATCTCTGGACAGGACGATTAAAAGGGGGGTTGGCCATGGGAACCGTCGCTGCGGGAACCATCCTGGCAGCCATGTGCGGGTCCAGTGAAGCCGGAACTCTGACCGTCGGCCTGATGGCCCTGCCGGCAATGCTCAAAAGGGGATATGATCCCCGTATTGCCATTGGCTCAATTGCATCCGGGGGGCTCCTGGGGTTCTTGATTCCTCCAAGTATTATTGCCATTGTATATGCCGGGATATCAGGTGTGTCCATCGGCAAAATTTATTTTGCCTCCCTGATTCCCGGTGTATTGCTGGCGTCATTGTATATCCTTTATATTGGAATCCGTTCATGGCTCAACCCTGAATTATGCCCTTCCATCCCTGAAGAAGAAGCCCCAAAATGGAATGAAAAGCTGGCAGCACTGGGTAAAATCATCCTGCCGCTTTTGATCATCGTCATTGTAATGGGGGGCATATACGGCGGCATCACCACACCCACAGAGGCATCCGGTATGGGAGCGGCTTCTGCATTTATCGTGGCGATCTTAAAAAGGCGCCTTACGTTCAAGGCTGCCTATGGGGCCATCATTGAAACGTTTAAGCTTCTGGGGATGATCGGCTGGATTATCATGTGCGTTACGGTTTTTTCAAATGTTTACAATGCCCTTGGCGCACCAACCATTATCAATGAAATGATCAGCTATTTTCCAACCGGCGGGTTTGGTGTTATTATTTTTATGCAATTGTCCATATTTTTACTGGGCACATTTATGGATGATTTTGCCCTTCTTTTTTTGACCATGCCCATATTTGTACCGATTATCATCTTTCTTGGGTTTGATCCTGTCTGGTTTGGCGTAATGATTCTGATCAATATGCAATGCGCTTTATTAACACCACCCTATGGATTTAATCTTTTTTACATGCGGGCCATAACGCCGCCGGAGATTGACACAATGACCATATACAGAGGGGTTTTGCCCTTTATTGGCCTCCAGGTTGTGTGTCTTATCCTGGTGATGCTGTTTCCTCAAATTGCCCTGTGGCTGCCCTCAATACTAACTTAAGCTGCTGCTTATTTCTGGCGCGATGTCACTTTTGAATTCCCCAAATTCCGGGGACACCATATTTATCTCTGACCGCATTCTTCAGAATTAAGTATGGTGTCCCCGGAACTACGGAACTAAAAAATCTGTTCACTATACTTCTTCCAGCACTTTGACAGACATTTTTTCAACAAGCGTCTTTGTCTTTTCCCTGTATACAAGCATATGGGGTGAGGATAGATGTGCCATTAAATCCTCTAAGCTGTTCCATTTTTCGATGATTGTGACAACATCACTATTCAACTCCTGAGGGGGCAAGCCTGTAGGGACGTCAATGGTCGGCACATACTCAATACATCCCTTTTCTTCAAGAACCTTTGGAATATTGGATTTAAAAATTTCAACAAAACTGGACAATTGTCCTTCCTTTATTTGTATGGATGCAATTACATTTATCATTTCATCATCTCCTCAATTATTTTTTTATATCTTTCAACTGGTTTTTCAAAATTTCCATTACATTGTTGCCGCTTTTTTTTGCAATCATATGGGCATCATTCACAATTTTTTCTGCATGTGCAGAGATTGCTGCCTCATCGGGTAAAGCAGTGCCGTCTGTTTCATATTTCCAGACAAGAAGTTTTTTAGCAAAAGCAACCTGCTGTTTCCGGATAAATCCATTCTTTCCAAAAATAGCCATTAACCCATGTCTCCCCATAAGAGCAATTTAAAATCTGATTGGTTTCAGCCTATTTGCCGACCATACGTTTAATCATATCAGCCGGGTTGTCTGCCCGCAGTATCACATTCCGGTGAGGGACTTTCAGGAACCCTTCCCGTTCCGCATTGTCCAGCAGGGCATCCAGGGGTGCATAATAATTATTTACATCCAGAAGCCCGAAGGGTTTGGAATGGAACCCCAATAGAGACAGGGTATATATTTCAAAAAATTCCTCAAACGTACCGACACCGCCCGGAAGGGCCACAAACCCGTCAGACAGTTCCGCCATAAGCGCCTTTCTTTCGTGCATGGTGGATACAACGTGAAGTTTTGTCAGGCCGGGATGAAAAATTTCTTTATCCCGTAAAGCCTTGACAGTAACGCCGACCACCTTACCGCCCGATTCCAGGACACTGTCTGCAAGCAGTTTCATGAGGCCTTTATTTGAGCCGCCATATACGCATGTAAGACCGCATGCGGCCAATTCTTTTCCCATTTTTCTGGCTGCCCGGGCATAAACCTGTTCAGCGCCCGGGTTGGAGCCTAAGAAGATACAAATAGAATGCATAATTTTCTCCAAAGTGTGATTTCAAATAAAATGAATTCTTTTATTTCCTCAGGTTCTTTTATCATAAAAAATGATGATTCGATAATAGATACTGCCAGCTCACGGAATAAATAACCGGTAATCACCTGGATATCCGTTCAATGGTGCTTCTCAAAAGCCTTTGGATTTTGGTGACACCTTACTTATCTCTAACCGCATTATTCAGAATTAAGTAAGGTGTTCCCAAAACACCAAAACCTATTCCGCCATAAAAGGATATTCATGCCTCACTGGCGGCACAAAGGTTTCTTTGATGGCCCGGGGAGAGGCCCAGCGCAGCAGGTTGAGCTGGCTGCCGGCCTTATCATTGGTCCCGCTTTTACGCCCCCCTCCAAAGGGTTGCTGGCCCACCACAGCACCTGTGGGCTTGTCATTGATATAAAAATTGCCGGCAGAATGGGTCAGGCGTTGTGTCATGTGGGCAATGGCCTGCCGGTCCTGGGCAAAAACAGCCCCGGTCAATGCATAGGCCGAGGTTGTGTCCAGGATGGTAAGGGTCTGGTCCAGTGCCTTGTCATCATAGACATATACCGTCAGCACCGGCCCGAAAATTTCTTCCACCATGGATTCATAATAGGGATCCTGTGCCAGGATCACGGTGGGCTCAATAAAATATCCCCGGGACTTGTCCCGATCTCCCCCGGCAATGATATCTGCCTTGTCCGAAGCCTCAGCCCGCCTGATGAATCCGTCAATGGTATCAAAGGCCTTTTCGTCAATGACCGCATTTAAAAAAGGCGTATAGGACAGGACACTGCCAGATTTGATCTGTGAAACCTGGGCGGTCAATTTTTCCTGGAAAACCTCCCATTTGGACTGGGGCACATAAAGCCTGGAACAGGCAGAACATTTCTGACCCTGGTATTCAAAGGCTCCCCGGATGGCGGCCGTCACCACCGCATCCATATCTGCCGACGGGTGCATGAAAATATAATCCTTGCCCCCGGTTTCCCCCACGATGCGGGGATAGGATTTATAGCGGGCAATATTCTCTCCGGCTTTCTGCCACAGGGTCTGGAACACACGGGTAGAACCGGTAAAATGGATACCGGCAAGATCCTTGTGGTTCAGGACAATCTTGCCGGTGGCTGACCCGCTGCCCGGGATAAAATTAATCACCCCGTCGGGCAATCCTGCTTCCATGAAAATCTCCATGAGATAAAAGCCTGAAAGAACCGCTGTGGACGCTGGTTTCCACACGATGGTATTGCCCATCATGGCAGGTGCCGTGCACAAATTTCCGGCAATGGCCGTAAAATTAAAGGGAGTCAGGGCAAAAACAAATCCTTCCAACGGCCGATACTCCGTCCTGTTCCATATCCCTCGATCAGAAATGGGCTGGTTGCCATAAATCTCTTCCATGAAATGTACATTGAACCTTAAAAAATCAACCAGTTCACAGGTAGCATCAATCTCAGCCTGGAAGGCATTCTTGGACTGATTGAGCATGGTGGCCGCATTGATCTTATGGGTATATTTCCGGGAAATAAGATCTGCGGCCTTGAGAAAAATAGCGGCCCGATCCTGCCAGGCCATGGCTTCCCAGGCAGGTTTGGCAGCAAGAGCCGCATCAATGGCCAAAAGAATTTCTTTATCACAAGCCTTGCTGAAAGTGCCGAGAACATGACCATGGTCATGGGGGCAGCGGGCAACACCGGTATCCTTGGTATGGATCTTCCGGCCGTTGATGATCAAGGGGATTTCCAGGGTCATCTCCATCTGCCGCGCCAGTTCTTTGTCCAGAAGTTCTCGCTCCGGGCTACCCGGTAAAAAGGTCTTGATGGGTTCGTTATAGGCTGCCGGTAATTTGAATATGCTGTTGTTCATTGTTTTTCTCCATTGCTTTTTCCATTGTCTATCCAATATCTATCCGATGTCTATCCAATGTCAAATTCTATGCCCTGGGCCAGGGGAAGATCACGGCCCCAGTTAATGGTATTGGTCTGACGTCTCATGTAGACCCTCCAGGCATCGGACCCGGATTCCCGGCCCCCGCCGGTCTCCTTTTCGCCGCCAAAGGCCCCGCCGATCTCAGCCCCGGAGGTCCCGATATTGACATTGGCAATGCCGCAGTCTGATCCTTTGTGGGATAAAAACTGCTCCTGGGCGTACATGGACCCGGTAAAGATGGCGCTGGAAAGTCCCTGGGGCACCTGATTATGCAGTTCAATGGCCTGATCCAGGGAATCATAGTCAATGATATAAAGAATAGGGGCAAAGGTCTCCTGCTGGACAACGGGATAATCATTTTTGACCGCCACAATGGCAGGGGTTACATAGAAACCTGTTTCAAACCCTTCAATGGTGACCGGACCGCCGCCATAAAGGATCTGCCCCCCTTGTTCCTGCGCAGCCTTCAGGGCCTGGTCCATGTTGGCAACGGCCTCGGCATCAATGAGGGGTCCCATCAAGGTTTTTTCATCCATGGGGTTACCGATTCGGACCTGCTTGTAGGCATCAATTAACCGGGCAAGAAAAACCTCTCTTACCGAGGACTGGACAATGATCCGCCGGGTGGAGGTACATCGCTGGCCGGCAGTGCCCACGGCCCCGAAAAGTGTTGCCCGGATGGCCATGTCCATGTCGGCATCTTCGGTGACAATAATGGCATTGTTCCCCCCCAATTCCAACAGGGTGCGTCCCAGTCGCTCCCCCACAATGGCCCCCACCCGTTTGCCCATGACCGTACTGCCCGTTGCGGAAATCAAAGGAATTCTGGGATCATTGAGCATGGGCATTCCCACATCCTGTCTTGAACCGATGATCAGGTTAAACACCCCATCAGCCCCGTATTTATCCACCACCGGCGCAATAATGTTCTGGATGGCAATGGCGGTCAAAGGTGTTTTTGAACTGGGTTTAAACAGGCAGACATCCCCACATACCGCTGCCACCAGGGCATTCCATGCCCAGACAGCACAGGGGAAATTAAAGGCAGTGATAATTCCCACCACCCCCAGGGGATGCCATTGTTCATACATCCGATGCAAGGGCCGTTCACTGTGCATGGCCAACCCATAGAGCTGCCGACTCAACCCCACAGCAAAATCAGCAATATCAATCATCTCCTGGACCTCGCCCAGTCCTTCTGCCTTTATTTTCCCGTTTTCAAGGGCGATCAGGGTGCCCAGGGCCTCTTTTTTTTCCCGGAGTTGATTCCCGATTTCCCGGACCATCTCCCCCCTTTTAGGCGCCGGCATCATTTTATAGGAGGCAAATGCTGTGATGGCCTTTTCCATGAGAATATCATAGGCCCCGGCATCTGCCAGGGCAACCCTTGCAATGGGCTGACCGTCTATGGGAGAGTAACTGACAAGCTCCTGGCCTTTGGTCGTAATCCAGCCGTTGATGCTGCCGGTTGTGGCACCCTTATTCACCGTCTCTATCCCCAGTGTTTGCAAAATTTTATTTATTTTTTTCTTTTCCATGGAATTCCTCCTGATTGAGTAACGGCAATATTAAAAATATAGGTCATCCTCATAATATAAACCCTGGGGGTATAAAGTAAAATTCATAATATTCAGACCTCGTGATAAATTGCATTTTAGCAATTACGAGGACACAATTACGGTGAACAATTACGGTGACACCATACTTATCTCTAACCGCATTATTCAGAATTAAGTAAGATGAAAGATGTAGGCCTTGGCATGGAGACGTGTCTGCCGGGTATTGAACGAGACCCGTACACCTGTGTTGAGAAGGGAGAGCATGAATTCTATGGCCACCCTGATCTTTTTCAATGGATTTATAGGCCGAGAATATGAGTTCATTGTACACGGCAATCTGTTTTACAAGCTTGTCACGGTCTTTGATCCGTACCAGGATGCCGGCGAGGTAGTGTTCCATGTAGCGGGCCAGTATGCTGTGGCTTTCTTCGGTGTCCACCCGGGTGGTAATGATGTTAGGTATTTTCCTTTTAAAGCCATACAGCCCAGTCACCGTAGTCAAATGTTCCGCTGCCATGATGCAATTTACCTTCAGTTTGCAACTGCCGAAATGCGTCCCGCATTCTGCCCAAGATCTCAGGTTGAATATTCAATGTGTGATGTGCCGGGGACAACTGCTTCACCGGCAGTGCGGACACCCGCTCCAGAGAGTTGAGGTACGCCACTGGATCGGTGGACGGAAAATAGGCAAATAACGTATCTTTATAAACCAAGTCACCGGTAAAAAGGTAACCGCGCTCCTTTTCCCAAAAACACATATGCCCCGGCGAATGGCCGGGCGTATGAATTATTTGAACAAAACGATCTCCAATATTAATCATTTCATTATCCTTCAGCACTCTTGCCGGCTTACCCTGAAAGAATTCGTATTTGTTTACATCATAACCTTTCGGCAGGTCACAGCGGTCAACGACCATGCCTTTAATCTGCGCCATCGTCAGAGGAAATTCTCCGTTAAGCCAATTCAGTTCATCCTCATGGGCATAAAAGTCTGGAAAGTATTTATGACCGCCAATATGATCCCAGTGAATGTGAGTAGCTACTGCGGTAACCGGTTTGTCAGTTAATTTCATGACTTCTTTATAAATATTACAGATGCCAAGCCCGGTATCAATCAGCAAACTATGTTTAGAACCATTCAAGAGATAACAATGCGTTTCCTCCCAGTGGCGGTACTCGCTTATAATAAAAGTTTCCTTGTCGATTTGATCTATTGTAAACCAATCATTCATTTGACTTCATCTTCAATTTTTATTTTTAAATTTCGTTTGGCTCTTTATTTAGCGCCTATGTGCCTAATTACAGGAACACCATATTTATCTCTATCTGCATTATTCAGAATTAAATAAGGCGTCCCCAGAACTCAGAACTCCAGAACTCCCAAATCCAGCGTCCATTATTTCATGTTCCATTTTGGGAAAATGCAATTTTCCACCGCTGTTTTGGATTATCGAAACGAATCTTATCACAAAGGAATTCATCAGGATCATAGGGATAATAATTCTTTGCATGCCCTTTAAGCCATTCGACATACTCTTCAAATTCATCATGGTCAGGGTTTTGCAAAATATCAATAACCCGGTAATAACCGTCAACACTTCCACAGTCTTCTGGGGGACAAGCGCGTTCACCAGCCAAGCATATCGGATATTTAGTGCCTTTTGTTTTGAGAAGTATCGCTTCAAATAAGACCTCGTGGAACCACCCATCACCGAAATCATATTCGTATTCAGCAATCTGCCCGGGTTCAGTAAAATGATCAACAATTGGAACTTTCCAACCAGGAATTATCTCATCACCATCCCAATCATCTGCAGGAATACCGATTTCAATGAATTTTCTTTTATGTTTTGGACGTATGCGAAATGCGTGCAAATGATAATCCAACCATCCCATCGCGTCTTGAATGGCTACATGAAGGTCCCAGAAACTATATTTAGCCGGCACCTGTATTCTTCTCCAAATACACGGTTCTATTTCGGAAAGAGAAATCTTAAATTGATAAACCAGATGGTTTTTGTTTTTACTCATGTCTATTCCCCTTGGGCCAACGCCGCAAACCGGCGGGCCTGATATAGTGTCAGCCTTGTCCCCTCGATATGTGTTGTGTGATGAACTTTTTTGAGCAAGGCCTGGTTTCCCATTTCCCGAACCCAATCATCGGAAAGACGAGCAGCTTCCAGGAAACCCCTTGCCCGTTCAACCTGAGTTATGGCCGTTGTTATTTGGGTGATTATGGTGAATTTTGGGTTAAATGGGTTCATGAGTATCTCTATATCATATGCCGGTAAAATATCAAATCTTCAATCTTTGAGGTTGCCAGGCGGTTTCAAGCCTGACATTTTTAGCATAGGCTAAGATAAAAAGGAACTTGGATCATCCCACAGCCAAGCGCCGGGTAGTCCGGATCAATCGTGCCGACATGGGATATTTCAAACGCCACACAATGGACATGGGCCGATTCTCCGTGTGATGGACATAGGTTGCCGGCCCAAGGAAATAATAGGGGCAGGCAAGCGAGTTGAACCTTTTCTGTTCCCTCACAAACAGCAATATCTGATGACCCTGTTTCTCGTGGTGGATGTATCGCTGCCCCGTGGTGAAACTCATCCACCACAATATAGTCAAAAAAATCCGGTGGTACCTGGTCCCAAAGCGCTCTTGCGTTGAGGGTCTGCACCGAGACAAAGAGTTGCTCCAGATGGTCAGGCCTGTGGTTGCCCACCCACAACTCTCCAAAGTTGTTGTCCCGTAAAATATTTCGAAACACCCACCGGGATTGAACAAGTATCTCCTCCCGATGGGCCACAAAAAGTATTCGCGTTTGTTGGGGACGGTCAAAGGAGTGTTTGAAATCAAAGGCCGCAATGATGGTCTTGCCCGTGCCTGTGGCTGCCACCACCAAATTTCTGCACCGATGGTGCAACGCTCTTTCCGCTTTCAGGGTGTCCAGAATTTCCTGTTGATAGGTATAGGGGACAATATTGAAAAAGGAGAGTTCTTGATCTGCTGTGAATGCCCCACCTCCCCGTTCCTGGTTCAGGGCTCGGTCCAGGCGCGGCAAAGATTCCAGGGAGACGGGTTCGAACTCCCGGGAGCGCAGATAGGTCTCAAAGGTGGCATTGATCTTTTCCCAGAGATGTCCTGATTCCTGCTGGCACAATTTTACATTCCACTCCAGACCATCGGCATGAAGCATTTCCTGCTTGAGCTGGGAGACCAGGGAGGGATCACCAGATGTGGCCGTGAGTAATGCCCCCACGGACAGCGGTGTTTCCGGCCTGGGGGAATTGGTAAGGGCTGGATCAAGGACTTGCAGCAGACGTCTGCCATCTATATCAATGTGTCCATGGCCATCCTGATCTTTTTCAATGGATTTACAGGCCGAGGAGATGAGTTTATTGCACACGGTAATCTGTTTTGCAAGCTTGTCACGGCCTTTGACCCGGGCCAGGATGCCGGCGAGGTAGTGTTCCATATAGCGGGCCAGGATGCCGTGGCTTTCTTCGGTGTCCACCCGGGTGGTGATGCTTTGGAGCCCATTATCCAGTTTGTCCAGTTCCTGCTTCAGCGCCTGGGTGATCAGTTGTTCGTATAATCCGGGTTGGATGGCCATGAGTTAATTTCCTGAAATATTCTGTACAATATATTCCGTTTATGAACATAAACATCTACGGCTTGCAGCCGTCAACATGTTTTTGTTAGATTTGAGGAAACTTAAAAAAGTATCTTCATTGAAAATAAAAATTTTACAACGACTTAAAAAGCGGCTAACAGAAAATTAGAAATACGTGATATAGAGTAATGGGTCTCTTTTCTGTACTTCGATGATGTTTTGAACGAAAACAATGGCCAAGCTCACTAATGATTGTAATATTTGTCCAGTTACCATCCGAGCAAACTTGAATTATTCCAGGCTCTTTTTCGAATTTCTTTTGAGCCTTTTCAGCCCAAGATTTAGGAGTACCCGATTGAACATAACCAATCATTCCGGCCTCAAGGTTGTCACGAGCATAGTTTTCTGAAAGAAATTCTCCAAGACCTGCTGAGCCGAGATATTTACCAATCGGATGGGTGTTGGAACAAAGACGTTTGGCTTCAAAGGGGTAACGGTGACGAGGACCGTGACAGACCCACTCAAATTCAATATCAATTCTCTTTCGTCTCTTACCTCTTCGACCTGGTTCATTAATCATTGGGTCTTCATGGACAGCAAAAGAACTTACCCATGGTGGAGATTCTCTGTCTTCAAGTATTTCATTGATCTTTCTTACAATTTCCCCGGTAATATCCTCTTCCTCCAGATCTCTCTATTTTGAATGCTATTCGCCCCAAAATCATATTTCATTTGAATTGATTAGTAACAAATATCTATAATTCCTATAAAGCGATATTAAACTTAAATGATATGGAGTAATCGATACGCAAATAGTTAAAATTTTATACATCTGCCGTATTCATTTTAAAGGGTATCAGTTGTAGCAAATTCATGCAGGACAGAACCTGCTGACTGTTAATTTCTGAAATTTCCTTGACCAATTACAATACGATGCTGTATGGATTTGTGTGATTAAAAATGACTATTTCATTTTTCAAGTTAACCGGTCGCAAATGAGGGCTTCTGTTCTTTAGCATGATAAAGAACATTGATTATTCTTATGTTCGAAAACACATTCACTAAAGCAAGACAAGACATACACGACTGGATTAAGCGATGCCTTGTGGGCCCTTTTTATGACGCTGACGAACAATTAAATGAAATACGACCCTCGCTCCTGTATTCCTGCGGCATATTGTACGGGCATATGGAAGACCCGGACAATGACGTATTCGCAACCGATGATGAGGATGAAGATGAACTGCCCGTGTTTGGCGTGGAGGAGGGCCCTGCCCCAGCCAATAGTGCCAAAAAAGCATCTTCCATCTGTCGGTATCGACCGCCTTCAGCCGTGGGACTCAGCTTTTTTGTTGACAAAGAGATTACCCTGGACGTCATTCTCAAAGCGGCCAGATATACCAACAAGACCGGAAACATCTGGAAACGCTACCCGTTGCCCGATGACACACCGGATCATCAGGACATCATCACCCTGAAACCGCCGGAGAATGACCAGCAGTTTGATGATACGGTTCCCATACCGATTCTGCACCATACAGACCTTGAACAGGACCATAAGCCGTCTGCCAGACTCCATGTAAAATGGCGGCCCTATCCCACGGCAGCGCCTGACGGGTATATTGTGACGATTTCTGTTGTCAACACGGCGGTTGCCCGAAGAATTGACCCGAGAGAATGGGAGAAAACCCATCTGTTCCAATTGTCTTTTGAGTGTCATGTTCAGGCCGGACAGGTCCGTCCCTATCCGGGAAATGAAATTGATACCATGGCCCGGGAAGACAAAGAATTTGAATTGCTTTACGCTGACAAGACCGTTTATGCCATCGGACATGGGGTTTCCCCGGACTGGTCGGAAAAAAATGGCAGCGTCACCTCAATTACCGCATCTTTTATTCCCGCCTATGAAGTGCCGTTGATGAAGACAGAGGTCCCTGAAATTGACAGCAAGGCCCTTCAATTGTCGCGCCTTGCGCAAATTCAGCAGCATCCGGACACCATCCAGAAAAGGTTGACTGGTTTTACAAAAACCTATGAGAACTGGGTAGACGACCTCTGGAAGGCATCCATATGCCTGTCCCCGGAGCAGCGGACGGTTGCCGGCACCATGCTAAAACGGCTTGAAAAAACAGCGGACAGAATGAACCAGGGAATCATTTGCCTGAAAGACCCCATGGTGGCCCGGGCCTTTGCCTTTGCCCATGACGCCATGCTGGCCTATATGAAAACGCGCAAGGTAGAAAACCCCCTGTGGCGCCCGTTTCAGCTGGGGTTTCTCCTGCAGACCCTGCCCTCGTTAATCGATGAAAACAATCCGGACCGGGACCTGGTGGATCTGCTGTGGTTCCAGACCGGCGGCGGAAAAACAGAAGCCTATCTGGCCATCATCGCCTTTCTGGTGACCCACCGACGCATGCGGTTTCCCGGGACCGGAGCCGGAACCACCGTGATCATGCGATATACCTTAAGGCTTTTGACCATACAGCAATTTCAGCGGGCATCCATTGTCATGTGCGCCCTTGAGCTCCTGCGCCGGAAAAACCCCCAGGTGCTGGGGTCAGAACCCATAACCGCCGGGTTGTGGGTGGGGGGCGCCAGTTCCCCCAACCGGTTTAAAGATGCCCGGAACATACTGGATGATGCCTTACAAAGCCATGGCGCAGGCCTTGAGAAACTGGTTGTCACAGACTGTCCCTGGTGCGGGGAACGACTCGCCTTAGACCAAAATCCGGCGAAATCGGGATTTGTCTCAAATCAAGGACAGTTTCATTTTTGCTGTACCAATCGCCGCTGTGATTTTGGGGGCAGCGACAACCCGGTGCTGCCGGTGAATGTGGTGGATGAACACCTGTATACCCATCCGCCCACCCTGCTGCTGGCCACCATTGACAAATTTGCCATGTTTGCCTGGAATACGGATACCACGATTTTTCTGGGCAACGCCTCCCGGGGAAAAGGCCCGTTTCGGCCGCCGGATTTGATCATCCAGGATGAACTGCACCTCATCGCAGGAGAGCTTGGCACCATTGCCGGGGTATATGAAGCCGGGTTTGATACGGTCTTGAAACTCAAAGACCACTCCCCCAAATATATTGCCTCCACGGCCACCATCCGCAATGCCAGGGAACAGGTAAAAAAACTCTATGCCCGGGAGGTGAGCATTTTCCCGTCACCGGGACTCAACTGGAGCGATTCTTTTTTTGCCCGGGTGGACAGGGAAAAACCGGGCCGCTTATACCTGGGCTATTATTCTCCGGGATTTAAACGGACGGAATCCTTTGCCCCTTTGGGTGCGGCCCTCTTGTTATCGCCGTCCCTGTGGAATGATGCCGATGAAAGCATCCAGGATGCCTGGTGGACCCTGGTGGCCTATCATGGCAGTTTGAGAGGACTTGGCATCACCCATAATTTAATTGGGGATGATGTCAGAAAATACCTGGAATTGTTTGTCCGCCGATTGCTGGATGGCGAACAGGGTCGAACCGATGCCCTGGCCCGGGGATTTAATGCGTTCTGTAAAAAGTTTAAGGTCTCCAGGAATGAGGACGACTGGGAAAGAAAGATAATTGACGGGTTTTTAACCCACAGGCGGCTCTACACGGAAAGCGGTATTGCGGAATTGACCAGCAATCGAAACGCCAATGAAATCAGGCGATACCTGGGGGATCTGGAGATCCCGTATTCCGGGGAAAACAATCAGGCCATTTCCGTTCTTTTGTGCACCAATATGGTGTCGGTGGGGTTGGATATCTCCCGGCTGGGATTAATGGTCATCAATGGCCAGCCCTTTACAACCGGCGAATATATCCAGGCCGGCAGCCGGGTGGGACGAAACAATGTTCCCGGCATTGTGGTGGCCCATTATTTCCGCAATCATGCCCGGGATATGTCCCATTTTGAAAATTTTAAAGCCTATCATCAATCTTTTTACCGGTTTGTTGAACCCACCAGTTTAACCCCGTTTTCATCCCCGGCCCGGAAAAGGGCCCTGCATGCAGCCCTGGTCATTGTCATGCGCCATGGGGCCGGTCTCCTGGGGAACCATATGGCGGACCGCATCAATCTTAAAGATGACAAGATCCAGCATGCGGCTGCCTGCTTTGCCCAGCGCTGCAGGCTGGCATCACCGGATAAGGGGGATAAAACCCAGGCCCACATTGACAATTTATTGTATGAGTGGCAGGACATGAGCGGCGGCGATGGACTGTTCAAGGAAAAACTCCAGTATCAAAGCCATTCAAAGGACAGCAAACCCTTGTTAAAACGGCACAATGAGAAAAAAATGGACCGCCCGGATGATGACAGCTGGGTGACCCTGCAATCCATGCGGCAGGTGGATGATGAATGCGGGATTCGGTTTATGGGGCCCCGGTAATGGTTATTTCAGGCAGGCAATGGAATGGATAAGACCACCATCACAGTAGGGCAGACCAAAACCATTGGCATGTGCTCGGTGGGGGCAATCTGCCGGGCCGGCAGCGAATGCTTTGTGCCCTGCGACATCCGTTTCTGGACCGACAGACAGGGAAATCCTCTGGGACAGCCCATCTCCATCGTGCGGGAACATTTAAAGATCTGGCTCAAACACAAAGGGTTTCAAGATGTTGAGCTGTTAAAACCCCCGACCCTGACCCAGGTGAACAACAAACGCCTGGGCAATCGCATCCCGGCCGTGCGGTTTCCGTCCTGGATGGTGTGCCAGCGCTGTGGCCGGCTCCATTACCTGCCCTGGCTGGGAAAAAAAATCGACTCCGTGGAAGCGTTGACGTGTGATGCAACATCTTCAGGGAAAAGCTGTAATGGTAAACTTGAATTTGTCACCTGGGTCCTGGTATCGGGTGAAGGCTATCTGGATGATCTGCCCTGGGCAGACATGGCCCATTATGACGAAAAAGCGAATAGACATTGCAGTGCCAAAGATCACCTGATCTTGTCCAGAGATCCCCAGGGCCGGTTGACCCTTAGATGTAAGGCCTGTGGGTCTCCCCCCTACAATTTAAGCGGCCTGAGAAATAAAGACTTTTTCGTCAACCGGATCCAGACCATGCGCAGCCAGCCATGGCTGCTGGAAAGAAAACCCATAGAGTCTGACCCGCCCGTGGCCATGCCCTTAACCGATGCCCGTATCCATTTTTCAGACATTGCTTCAGCATTGGATATTCCGCCGGAATCCCGGATCAATGAACGCGATATCCGGGCAAAAATCAGACAGCATGATGATTATCCCGTGGTCAAAGACCTGGGAGCCCGTGACACAAGACAGATAAAACGCCTGCTCAAGAAAATGGCCCGACAGTTTCACCTCACCGGGGATGAGGTGAAAAAAGCCCTAACGGATCTCAAGGCGGGATGGCCCCACTATGGAACCCCAACCGGTGCGGTCACCAGTGAAAATGAGATGCTGGCAGCAGAGTATAAGGCCATCTGCACTGAGTACAAAGACATCCAGGAACATGAACGCTTTATCACCGATCATCAGACCGCTCAATGGAAGGATTACCTTGAATCCACGGACATGACCGAAAAAAACGCGACCATTGGCAGTGCCATTGAACGATTAATTATCATCAACCGATTAAGGGAAATCCAGGTGTTCTGCGGATTTACCCGGCAGGTGGGCACACAGGGGGCGTTGATCGGCCCTGCCCTGGGCGAAGAAACCACCTGGCTTCCCGCGTGTGAACTCTATGGGGAAGGCATCTTCTTCTCCCTGGATGAAAAAAAGCTGAAGGCATGGGAAGCAGATCCCTTGTGTATTGAACGCTCAACGATATTGGAAAAAAGGCTTAAAACCTCGGGGTTTGTTAAACGACAGGTGACCGTCTCTGCCCGGTTCATTCTTTTACATACCCTGGCCCACCAGATCATAAGGGAACTGGAATTTACCTCCGGTTATCCCATATCGTCCATAAAAGAAAAAATCTTTTGCAGTGACGCTATGAATGGTATTCTCATCTATGTGGCCGTTCCCAATAAAATGGGCTCGCTGGGGGGATTGAGTGAACATGGACAGCCCGACAGTTTTTTTAAACTGTGGATTAAGGCCATGGCAAAAGCCGAACACTGCACCTATGATCCCATCTGTGCCGAGCATGAGGGACAGGGCCCTGACCAGTTAAACCGGGCCGCCTGCCATGGCTGTTCCCTGTTACCGGAGGTCAGCTGCATCTATAACAACTGCCTCCTGGACCGGCAGTTTATCATGGGCGCCGGCGGCCACCACATGACAGGATTTATTCCTTTTATACAGAACATTTAGGCTGAAAGTGATGCCATGAAAAAGGATTTCCGGCTTCCCACATACGAAGAATTGAGTAAAGAACAGGACAGGGTTCTGCGGCGAACGCAATTAAAAAACCGGTCCATTGTTTATGGGGCCCCCGGCACAGGCAAAACCGTCATCTTTCTTATTCTGGCCGACCGGTTAAACCGGAACAAACAAGCGTGTCTGTGTCTTTTGTACAATCGAATTCTGGAAAAAATGTCCCACAGCCTGGCCGATGATATTAACATCAAAACCTGGCACTCCTGGTTCTGGCATTTTTTCCTTCGTCAGTTCAACCATACCCCGCCGGAGATTAAAAAATTTGAATATGACTGGGACGGGGTCATGGATCGGGTGGACCAAGCCGATCCGGACGTTGATACCCATACGTTTTTGTTAATTGATGAGGGACAGGATATGCCCCCCGGGTTCTATGAATTCATGGATGAAACCTTTCAACATATCATTGTCTCGGCTGATGAAAACCAGCAGCTGGCTGACATGAATTCATCCATCAAGCAGATCAGAGAACGGTTGGATATTCAACCGGACCACTGCTTTTTACTGACTAAAAATTATCGAAATACCCGGCAAATCGCTCTTTTAGCCGAACACTTTTATTGCGCCACCACTGCTGATCCCCCAAAGCTGCCGGAAAAAAACGGTGAAATCCCCTTGCTGGTCGAATATACGGATTTAGCAATCATGATCCAGCGTATCGCCCTTCGGCACAAAACCCATCCGGATCATTTGATCGGGATTCTGGCACCCAACAACACGGTCAGGGCAAATTACTTCGATCAACTGGCGCAACTGGGGATTTTTTCCCTGTACACCTATGCAAACCAGTTGGGCAACAAAAACAAACCCATTGCCTTTGACCGGGGCGGTATTGTTGTGATCAATTCAAAAAGTGCAAAGGGCCTGGAATTTGACGATGTTTTCATTGTTGAACTAGACAAATTTCTCCTGGCGGGTCCCCGGGATGAACGATTCAGAAAAGAGATGTATGTGTTGATTTCCAGGGCCAGGGAACGCCTTTTTTTCCTGATGGATGCCACCCTCCCCGGCACCATCACTAAAAAAATCCTGGATGAATTCCCGGACGATACGCGGGTATTAAAAACATGGCAGCAACACCAAGAGGAGTAAATGGATGGCAAAACCTGATTCAAAACCGTTTTTAATGGCCACGAACACGGAAAATTTAAAAAGTATCCTCACCACCAGCCTCATTCGTCCCATGGAAGGATATCGAAAATATTACAAGGATTTTTGTTCGTTTTCTCCGGGCTTTATCCCGCTGTTTATCGGTTCCATACCGGCCAAACACCTTTCGGTGTGTCAGGAAGAAACAGATATGGATGTTGTCATCCTTTCCCTTGACTTGTCCCGGGAAAAATTAAGCGCCCTGGTGAAAGACCCCGTGGAGGGTAAAGACCCGCTGGAGGAAAAAAACCCGGCAGGCATCTTTTTTTTCCAAGGGGTGATACCGGTTACCGCCATTCAACACATTTATTTTAAATCAAAAAAAGAAAAAGACCGGTTTCTGGATTTCCGGTATGCCCATTTTCATCCCACGGATTTCAGCCTGAAAGTAAACGCAAAGGCATTTCGTCAAACCACCATTGACGGAGACATCTTTCATGAAAACCCGGGGCTTGATGCCTTTACATCCCCACCGCCCTTTGCAGAAAAAACCGTCCCATGTACCGCAGACTTTCTGGAGGCTGATGCCCGGGGCGGGGTTCTTTCCCTGCTGTCAGCCTCCCTGCCGCCCTTGCCCGAGGCCGGAAAGCTCATCACTGCAGCGGTTCATGAATTGCCATCCGCATCGGTTGATCTGGCGGTATTACCCGAACAGATCAAGACCCTTCATCACTGGATCTGGAAACAGCCGGCAGCCACCGACGATGTTGACGGGATATTGTTGTGGCACCTGCTGAACCTCTTGTCTGCCTGTGATCCCCACCAGGGCATGACAGCGTCTGTTTTTTTACATGGATTACACGAAGAATTTAAACGAAGCCCGGATTTCCGGCAGGCCCCTAAAAGCCCTTATGCAGACCTGATCCAGAAGCTGGAAAAAAGATTTCAGGAAATTTCAACCAGTGTTGAAGGCATCACTGACCCGGTCATTTTTTTCCAGGACAACGGCATTGCATCCAATGTAATGAAAGGCCTGTTGCTTTTTTTATTGTATCCCAAAGATATCTATGACTTTCCGGATAATAAGGAGATGATGAAAGAATGGGGCATAACCCCCCCCATTCACTTGTTTGCCACCATTTTATACGCGGCCTGGCAGGGATGGACGCGGTTGGATGAAGGCATCTGCTGCCGGGACAAGCCCCATGTTTCTGCTGTGTGTAATTTCATGGCAGACTGGCACAATCAATTTTATGCCGGGCATTCCTATGGCTTTTCTCCTGGAGGCACTTTCAAGGTGACGGGACAATGCAGCCCCTGGGAAAAAACAATGCTGCTGACCCTGCCCTGGAAGGCCCATCACAAACTGGGAAAATGTGCCCTTCAATTGGCAAAAACAAGGGACTGGCCTTGTCTTCACTGGGATATCACCGCCCCCAAAGAAAAACTGTCAGATCTGCACTATACAAGAGAGGGCGGATTAAAATTGAAGCTCATTGGAAACGTCGTGTTCAAGGAATCCATTGATATCCCTCTCTTCAAGACCCTATTGGAAGCCACAGAATTGACGGATGATGAAAAAAAGCACTTTGACATGCTCTATACGGCCTGAAGGATATGTCAACCCCATGAGAATGTTACCCTGCCAACCCTATGACAATAACAGCACAGCCGAACTTCAGGTCTTTGAAAAATTTTCACAGTTCCCCTCCCTGGACAAGACATCCGTGTGTTTCCATTCCTTAAATGTGCCCCGCCATATCAAACAACGGTTTGGCGAAGCTGATTTTGTGCTGTTAAGCAGGTATGGCCTTTTTGTTTTTGAGGTCAAAGGCGGGTCCGTCTCCCGGGACAAGGAGGGACTCTGGCATTTCAGGGATAAAAAAGGGATTGACCATACCAGCAGAAGAAGTCCTTTTGTCCAGGCAAACGATGCCCTGCACTCCATTAAAAATGATTTGGGAAACCAGTTGGGTCACCCGTTGATCACCCGTATGTGCATCGGATATGGGGTTATTTTCCCGGATTGCGCCCTGGATCTGGAAACCCTTGAATGGGACCCAAAAACCCTGTTGGATGCCGCTGCGTTTGATTGCTTTGATGCCTGGCTGAAGGCCCTTATCCGCTACTGGATATCCCTTGACCGGCGGAAAACCGCAACCCGTCTTAGTGATGAGGAGATACAGCAGATTGAAGCCTATCTTCGCCCGGAATTTGAAACCCTTGCTTGCCTGTCTGCTCAATTAGACACGATCCATGACCGGATGTGCAGATTAACCCACGACCAGTTCCGTTTACTGGATGTGGCCCAGGCCAATGACAGGGTCATGTGCAGCGGGGGAGCAGGTACCGGGAAAACCTTGATGGCGGCAGAACTGTGTCGAAGGGCTGCGCAATCTCATAACACGGTTCTGTTTGTATGCAAATCCGTGTGGCTTGAACGATATCTGCATGCCCGGCTTAGAAAACCCAACCTATTGGTTTCAACCATTGATCAACTGGAACTGAAGGCCCAACAAAACCGGATTAAATCCTTTGATCGGCTCATCGTGGATGAGGGCCAGGACCTCTTTAATTTTGACGATCTGGCAACACTGGCATCCTTTTTAAACGGGTCTTTTTCCACCGGTTGCTGGACAATTTTTCATGACATCAACCATCAATCCGGCATTTGGGGGTGTTATCAAAAACAAGCCCTGGACTCCCTGTTAAAGATGAATCCTGTGTGCATTCCACTGCGAAAAAACTGCCGGAATACCACACCGATTTTAAAAAAAATCCAGGCCCTCACGCAATATGATATCGGCGATACCGGCACAGGACATGGACCTGAGGTAGTCATCCATCCGAGCCATGGCCATCCTGAGCGTGAACTTGCCCGGGAGTTGAACCGCCTGGTGACCCGGGAAGGGGTTGCCCTGGGCGATATTACTATTTTATCCCCTGTCCCGTTTAAGGTGTCCTGTGCCGCCCTTCTGAATAAAGCATCCCGCAGCAACATCCAGGTGCTGGATGAAAATTCAATTCAAGATATTTTTTTGATCCCTAAAATTTCCTATGCCCGGATACACGAATTCAAGGGTCTTGAAAACAAGTGTATCCTCCTTGTGGATCTTGATCATCATTACCAGGATGAAAAATATCTGCCCCTGTTATATGTGGGGATGAGCCGTGCCATGGCAAGTCTTTCCCTGATTTTATCATAAAAACTTTATAGCTGTGTGGTTAGCTTTTAGCCATTAGCAGTTCGCTAAAACCCTAACCTGTGATCAGGACAAAGGTTTTGCAATATTTTTTCAGCAACGCTTCAAGTTCGTGTCTGTTCTCATCACTGCTGTTAATGTTGAAACGCAGCATGCCGTCAGCTGTTTGGGCATGGTTCAGGAGAAGGGAATAGAGATTTACCATTCTGACAAGGGAGAAATAATTTCCCTGCCGCCGGACCGAAATAAGATGTTTTCCCGACGCTTTAATTTTACCTTCTTTGTTGGTGCCAAGGGATGAAGAAATGTAGAGAATTCCTTGCTGGATTTTTCAAACATTGAAATCGGCAGTTGGCCACTGATCGAAAAGATATATGCCGATACAATTTACAAAGAACAATATGACAGGTATGTCGCAGAGGTCATTGAAAATGCCTTTAACACCAATACCATTCAGGCCCTCTATGACAAATATTCGGCCTTGGTAGAGCCTTATGCTACAACAGAAAGATTCAAATTTTGATTCTGGATAAAAACAACTGAAAAACGAGAAATTGATTCCATCGGCCTTCAAATACCTGCTGAAATTCAGGCTTAATTTCCCCTTGACCGAAACGTGACCAGATAGTTGTATTGACCCATATCGGCCGTTTTTTCTCGTTCAAACCCATGCCCGGTAACCATTTTTTCAACCTCCCCTTCAGACAGCCGAATCTTCATGGGCGGACCAGGAGGTCCTTCAATTTTCTTGAACTCAACAACAGCAAGACATCCACCGGGTTTTAATATGCGATGGATTTGTTTTAAAACTGCATCGGCCTTGTTAATTTCTTCAAAATCGTGGAGGACTGTGGCCATCAGACAGACATCAACGCTGTCATCATCAATATCCATTTCCTGTGTCCCATCCAGCAAAAGGGTTTTGATATTGGTGATGTCCCTGGCTTCAATCTCCTGGTCTAAAAGGCCAATTCCCTCCTGCCAGAAGTCCACAGCATAAACCAGTCCCTGATCACCAATAATCCCGGACAGGAACATGGAATAAAGCCCCCTGCCACAGGCCAGATCAAGGACAACGAATCCAGGTTTCACCGGCAGAATGTCTGCCAGGGTCTTTGTGTTTATTAATTCAAAACTACTCTTACCCGCGCCCTTGGGATGCTTATGTGTATCATTCATGGTGCTGCTCCCATCATGGTCGGTCAGGACCGTTTCTTGTTTTGATTGACGTCTGCGTTCTTTACAGGCACAATCCCTGTGATTTTTTATATAGCGGATCCAGGATGGATTGTACATTGCCATGGCAATTAAATGTGGCAGGCACAAATAAAGTTTACAAATTTCACACCTTTTTCACATTCTTTTCACGACCATTCACACCCGCAACGCTATGGTCCCCCCGTGATTGACAAACAAAGCGACTCCGTGTCTGCTAACAGAGGAAATGCAAATGACCATTAAGTCCATTAAGGGGTGTATTGGTTGCGGAACCTGCGTCAAAACCTGCCCATGGGATACAAGGCCTGGCGGGTTTTCCATCTTTTTTCCCTTGAAGTTTATGTGATCTTCTGGCATTTCGCCCTTTTCAATAAATCCATCTTGGTTAATTTTTATTTTACTGCTCCTTTTTTATATTGTTCCAATTTGGATGTATGGTAACATCCAATTATGTGAACCAGGTGATCAAAATATGTGGACAAATAGAGGATTGCCCAGGAAAACTTGAACCTGTTTTTGTTTTTGTTTAATAATATGGCAGCAGGAGACGTGCTGATTATTATAAATGACATCATTTTGGGTTATACTTACTCGTATCGCATCGCCTCTATTGGGTTAAGTGCTGAAGCCTTTTTTGCAGGATAGTAACCGAAGAAAATTCCTACTGCCGCAGTAAATCCAACGCTGATGATGATCATGGATGGTTCCACAATCACTTGAGTCCCCATGGTTTTGCCCAATCCAAAAGCGATCCCGATCCCGGTCAAGACCCCGATGATTCCGCCTGAAAGGCTGAGTATGACCGCTTCGATCAGGAACTGAATCAAAATATCTGAGCTCCTGGCACCGACTGCAATGAGGATACCTATTTCCCGGGTCCTTTCGGTTACGGAAACCAGCATGATATTCATAATGCCGATACCCCCGACCAGCAGGGAAACACAGGCGACGGCACTGAGCAGCATGGTAAGGGTGCCGGTAACCTGGGTGGCCATGCTGACAATTTCAGCCTGATCCCGTATTTCAAAATCATCATCACCACCGGTTGCGATGCGATGGTTTTTTCTGAGAATACTGGTGATCTCTGCCTTTGCCTGGTCCATGGCCGATTCTGAAGTGGCACTGGCCATGATGTCATGCACGGTTTTGCCGTCACTCATTCGATAAAGGGCGGTTGTAGATGGAACAAAAACAATATCATCCTGATCATTTCCCGTGGAGGATTGGCCTTTTTCAGCGAGAACGCCTATGACTTTAAAGGGGATGGCACCGATACGGATACGGGACCCCACGGGATTTTGACCGGGAAAAAGCTCATCCACAATCGTTTGCCCGAGTACCGCAACCTTGGCCTTCACCTTCATATCTCTCTTATTAAAAAATGATCCCTGGGCTAGCTCATAGTTGCGAATCATGGGATAGGTGGTATTTACACCTTGAATGGTTGAATTCCAGTTGGCGTTACCGGCAATGATTTGGGATGAAATCTTAATGAGTGGCGAAACATATTGGATATGTTCAGCAGATTTAGCGAGCGTCGTAACATCATCCATGGACAGGGCACTTTTACTACCGGCTCCCCCCTTCACTCCGTGGGCATTGGTACTGCCCGGTCTAACCATAATCAGATTCGTTCCAAGGGAACTGATCTCTGATTCAATATCTGCCTGGGACCCTTTTCCCAAGGATAAGAGTGCGATAACAGAAGCCAAACCGATAATGATTCCTAACATAGTAAGCAGGCTTCTCATTCTGTTCCTGGTTATGCTTCTAAGGGCACTGATAACAAACTGTCTTAATTTCATAATAGGGCTCTCCATTTCATATATGGGGCTTGGTCCTTCCATGAGAAGGCTTATGTCAAGAGCTAATTCGTTCACGAATTCACCTTTTTTGTCCGCCCAACAAGTCTCGACCATCACGCTTCCATCCGCACTCTTTTGTGGGGCTGCCAATTGCCCCGGTACATATTAATATCCGTGGGCAGGAGCTGCTATCTAACTTACGCAATTTTAAAATGTTAATGGCGACTAACTATTGCATAGAACCAATCGCAGTCTCCTGGATGAGACGTTGGAAACTTTTATCAAGTTGCACCATTCCCCTGTTGCTATTTTATTCAGCAGTGATATCATTTTACTGCTGGCTCGGAGGATAGGGCATATTCCGTTTTTTGATGTATTCCGATAATTTTTCAAATCATGCTGGGAACGTAAGACAACTCAATTATGTCCCCAGCGATATATCGGGATATTGTTTTAGCCCAATCCAAGCAGGCGCTTGATCATTTCCTCGTTGCCGTCCCATGTAGCCTCTTCAGCTTCCGGACTAACTGAGCCGGTCACAGCCGATGCTCTATCAATGGCTTTGCGCTTCATCTCGTTGTCTGCACGGGCATAGATCAATGTGGTCATCGGATTGTTATGACCCAGAAACTGAGCGAGTAATTCTAGAGGCATTCCTGCCTGATACAGAAGCATGGCACGCGTTTTTCTGATCAAGTGCGGGTGAACACAATCAGGGACTTCTGAGCACTCAGCTTTTGCAGAATTGCCGTATTTTCTGACAAACCTGGCCACATTGTCGTCAGACATCTGCCCCTTGTTACCATGCCTAATCGTATAGAACATGGGAACAAATCCGTCTTTTTGGGAATGGAAAGTTTTCGTATATCTGTGAAAATGCTGAATGGTATCATCGCTAATCGGGACACTTCTCGGTTTGTTCCCTTTCCCTAACAAATAGACAACTTTTCCTACCGGATCAAAATCACAAAACCGCATGGATAGCATTTCGCAGTCACGGGCAGCAGAATCATACATTAACACCAGAAAGAACAAATCGCGAATCCCGATTTTCTTGGATGGATCAGGTTGGTGAAGAACAGCGGTTATTGCATTCTTGGACATATACTCCAGCATGAAGGAATTGTTCACATCTTTTTGCAGCGGGATACCTCGCAGGTCTTCCAGATAAAAAACAAATGTCGGTTCGATGCTGGCTACATAACGAAAAAATGAGCGGATACGTGCCAGTCGGTGATTTCGTGTAGACGGAGTCCATTTTTTTGTCTGCTGCATTTTATCCAAAAAATTTATTACGTTTTTGCGGGAAAGATCTGCTAAGGTGAGGCTCTCAACACGCTTGCCGGTTGCGCCACAGACGAAGAAAAGCAGCATATTCCACACCTGTTGCGTGGATAGGATCGTATGTGAGCTGCGCTGAGCTTGCTTAGGTAGGAAAATGGTAAAAAACTCTCGCAGATGTGAGAACAGGTTATCTTTAATCTTCTTCATAATCATAAACCTCCGGTATGATACTGTCTGAGCGAGTGAAGTCCATAAGAGCTAATCGCTCTGGCAGTAAATGAATGTAGTAGTATGTGGCGGAAAAGCTTTCGTGCCCCATATAGGCACTGAGGTATGGGATCATTGCGTCTAAATCCCTTCCCTCTTCAATCCAGCGCATGAGTATTTGTGTAGCGAAATTGTGCCGAAGAGCATAGGGAGTACAAGAACCACGCCTGGTTCCATCATTTCCGCTCATCTCCCAACACATACGGAAAGCATCGCAGAGCCAGTCGGTTGTGTAGGGCTTTCCCGATTGAGCTTGAAAGAAGTATGTTCTATAGGGGATTAGTTTTTCCGCTATTCGGTTGTACCTCTTGCATATCTCCATAACGCCTGCATTAGCAGGCAGGCATCGATCCTTGTGGTGCTTTCCATCGGCGATATAAATTGTATTATTTGTGAAGTTGAAATCCACACACCGGAGACACCGCACCTCTTGTGGACGCATTCCGCAGGCATACTGTAAACGGAAAATGACCGGCACTGTAAACTCATGCAGAATGTTTTTTTTGCTGCTATGGCAGCAATCCGTCGCCTCAAAAAAGTTCGTTAGTTCAACATGATTCATGATGATAGGTTGCTTGGCTTTTGGCATAGGAAAAAAAGACGGTGGTATGACATATGTTTCTTCGCCTGCCAGAAAGATATACCGAGCGAATCCTCGAAGCGCACTTGCTCTATTAAAGCCACCTTTGCCATTGCCTTTGGCATCATTACACCAAGCGAATGCAATTTCTTTCGTAAGAATATTTTCGTTCGGGAAGTGATTCATACAAAACCGATCAAAGTTCGCAAGGATCTTATTGTAATCTTTCACGGAATGCCCCATTATGGCTCTATGTCCCAACATTTCTTGGATCTGCCTGGCAAATCCGCTTTTATATTCATATGTCATAACAAACCAACTTTCTTGGTTCTGAACATGGAGATGTCCAGACAGCATACACGAAGGCCGTCTATGTTTAAGGAAACATAACGTTTGGCTGAGTTCGGATTTACATGCCCAAGCATCTCACCAACGGATCGAATGGGTACTCCTGCCCGAACAAGCCTTGTGCCAAAAGTTCTCCTTAATGCATGGAATGACTTGCCATCCCAAGCTTTATGATAAATACCTATTTTGCAAAGAGATCTGACCATTATGTCCTTGCCTGTGGTATCACTTAACCTGTCATGAGGTCTTCTATGACGTACAAATATGTATGGAGAATCCGTTTCGGGGCGACCGTTCAGAATATAGTCTGCTATAGCGTTGCCTACTCCCGGCGATAATGCTGTTTGAATACTCACAACGGTTTTGCCTTGGACTACATTGATCACCTTACGATTCCAGTCGATGTCAGATCTCTTTAGGTCTAAAATGTCCACGCCTCGAAGCCCTGCCCAAAGCGTGAGCATTATGATAGCATAATCTCGTTTTCCAATAGGAGTAGTTCTGTCCATACTGTCAAGAATGGCATCCGTCTCTTTGTCGGAAAAACAAGGTAGCAATTTTCGATATCTGGGTGCCGGGTTGATAAGGTTCCATTCAGCGTTGATAGATGCAAGTCCGGTATCAGCTATGTATGAAAGAAATTTTCTTGTTGCACCCGTGAGCATTGACATGCTGGCTTTGTGGTTTGGAGCTGCGTTCGCAATAAAATCCTTCACATTCTCGGACGTTAGTTTGTTGAAATTCTGCATGCTATTTTGCTCAATGAAAACAAGAAACTGTCGTATTACGCATATGTGCCCCCGAATAGTTCTGAGTGCTAAGGATTGAGAGATGTGGGTGCAATAGTCAGCCAGAATCTCTTCAAAGTACTCGCACAGCTTTTTCTGCTTGAAACTCTTGTGCCCCCATACAAGTTCCCTGCCTTGCATACAGTCTGCCAGTAGTGCAGCCGCTTTCCTTCGGTGTGTCATAGTAGATCTGCTAAACTCACCGTTCTTTGCCTTTGACATCTGTTCCTCTGCATAGGCCTGCATTTCGTCATCAGAAAAGCTTCCAATACAGTTGGCCTCGCAGTAAGGAACAATGCTACTTCGCAGATGAATCTTATACTGCTTAATGCTACTGCTACTGAGATGGATCTTTCGGAGAAATGTCAAAACACACTCGATTGCTTCCATGATCTTTTGCATAGAAAAACCTCCTTTATAGATTTGTCTTGGTTGACTGCCAGACATCTCTATTATGGAGGAATAAACAAAATAGGAGAATATAATATTCCGATTCTTTTAGCCAAAAGGATAGTGACGGTGTTACGTCTACAAAACACTCAGCATGATTTGAAAAATTATCGGAATACATCAAAAAACGGAATATGCCCTAATATTCCGATATAGGAATATTAGGGCAACGCTGGGAAGCAACCCGAGCGCCGCAGTCGGTGACGAAGGCATGAGGGCAGGTACACCGCGAATGTACCTGTTCCTCCCTCATACTTTTGTCCTTAATGCGGTAAATCCCGGGGGGATAGGGGGCTGGCCCCCTTACAATCGGGTTATCTTCCTTTAAATTCTTCAACTATAAAATCCTGTGTTATATTTGATGCTGTTGATTATCAGGCCACTTTTTTGTCCCTGCCATAAAACGGTTGATATTCTTCTTTGGTTGCCCACAGTCGATGTAGCAGCACAGCCAGCTTCCGGGCCACAGCGATCACAGCTCTTTTTTTTGCATTTTTACCTCCACGCGCTGCAATCGACAGGCCGTGGAGGCGTAAATTACTCTCCGGCCCAAACGGTCCAATAATATAATGCGCACTTCCTACCAGCAATTGCCTCAGGTATGTATTCCCTGCCTTGGTAATGGGAAGCTGTTTATCTATTTCACCCGATTGATCTTGCCTGGGCGTCAGCCCTAAAAAAGGTCCTACTTGACGGCTTTTAGCAAACCGAACGGGATCTTCAATAGTCAATACAAAACACAGGGCTGTGATGGGACCGACACCGGTTACTTGACTTAAATACTGTGTTTCCGGATACCGTTCGATGCTCAGTTGTTCAATCTGCTGATCAAGTTCTTTTATCTGTTCAGTCAAATGGAAAATTGTTTCAAACACGAACCCCAGAGCCGGTTGAAGTTCAGACGGCACAAGAGATTCACAACGTTTGGCAAAACTTGCTGTACTGCATTTGGGGAACCGTTCTCCATTTGCCTTGACAAGTCCTCTTACATGGTTGATCAATTGGGTGCGACTCTTCACAAGCATATCACGGGATTTAATTGTTGCCAGATCCGCTTGTGCCTGGCTACCACGATGGTACAATGGATGTAAAAGTCTGTGTTCTACCCGGCAGACCATGCCCAGTATCCGGGCATCACGTGCATCGGATTTATCTGTACTGTCCCAGATCAATCTTAATTTACGGGGGTTACCTACATATACAGTTAAACCCATTTCAGTGAGCAAGCGGCTTATCCATGGAGAGTGAGTCCCGGCTTCCATGGACACTGTAGCGGATTTGTACGGATTGAAAAATTTGGTCACACCGATTTTCGTATTAATCACCTTGACGGTTTCCAATTCATTACCATCACCGTCAAGCACTACCGCTATGTGAAACTTGTCTCCCAAATCAATTCCAATTGTGATATTATTTTGGTTATCCATGGCTGGTCCCTCCCTTTTTGCAGCCCTTCGGGTGACTGCGTTATTGATTTGCTTGAGCGTGATTATATCACAACTCGTCGGAGGGATCAGCCTTCTCATATTATCTATAACGTGTTAGTTCTCGCTTGTTAAAAATTTTGATTTTGCCGGGTACAAGATGTTGTACCCATATTATTTTTCTTCTCAGGTTCAAAAATTCATGATATGGGCAGGACAAAATTAAATTTTAAATTTTCCATTACAGCATATTGGAGTTACCCCAAACAAATCCTCCCAAATAAGCCCGATAAATCCTCAGGCGGGAACACTGCAATCCATTCGTAGAAAATCCCTTTGAAACAAGCCATAAGGCCACCAGGATTGAGGAGAATTGACACAGAAAGGTTCCATGAGTAACTCTGTTATCAACAATTTTAAATTAATGGCATCTTATGAAAGTGATGCCAATATGCAAGGATGAACTTGCATTCAGATATCCCATGAATCATTTTTTGATGCAAGTTGTCAGAGGGGAAATCAAGTATGTGACAGGAATTTTGGGGCGGGGATTGATTCCTTTGGGTGGTGTATCCCAGGATTCGGTACCATTTATAAACCTCAGACTTTAGAATTTTTACGTTCTATCTTCATCGGGGATGCTCTTTGTACCGAGTTTGAAATTGTGGAGATTGATCAGGACAAAGAAGAAGTTGATATAAAAAGCTGGATTTAAAATCAGGATGGTGAAATTGTAATTCAGGGTAAAACGGTGGCTTAATTATTGAGGAGATTGAAAAGATGAAGGAGGTTAGGGTGCCCACTCAAGTTTCAAAATCAACTACTCAAAACCTCTACATCCAGTTTCTTCAGCATGTTTTATTGATTGTGGATACTTCCGGCAATGTTCTGGTTTTAGATCATGAATTCGGCAAATGTATTTATCTTGCTTTGGAAGCTTTCTTAACCAAGGACACCTATATACATCATCTCCTGTTTTTGGGCTAATCCAAATGTCATAAATATTATGATCTTCACCAAGGGATATCGGACAAACCCACTCCAGGATATCAAACCGGCCTTTTCTTTCCCACATAGCAACATCTTCATCACTGACACTTGTTTGGAAAGCATCGCTGAGATTAAGACAGCAGTTGCCGCATTGTTTGCATTTGAAAGTTTTAGGGGGCATTTTGGTCCTTTATCTCATAAAATATTTCATTTGAACCAAAATTCCGAGCGCTGTCCATATAACTTTTCGACATGGATCTCTTTTTATGTTCAATCTCCTTCAGATTTTCATATGTTTTCTTAACTTTCCCAGGAGAACCCGTTACCAATGAATATGGTGGGATAGCTGGATTCCTTCCCTTCCGTGGTGCTTTGTCATTAACCTGGAATTCACCAAACCATTATACCATAACATCCTCTCCAGATGCCAGTGTGGATTTCATAATTTCAAGAAGGTGTTCAACTGTATCTTTTGCATCTGAAGGAGACTGGTCAATTTCTTCTGATATTTTTTCAATGATTATCTGTTTGGTGCGTGCCAAGGGTGGTGCTCCTGTGTTAGTCTTGTTTGGTATATGGTTGTTATCAAAGGTGTTGTTTAAGATTTTTGGTGGGGTATTGAAAGAGGGGAGGGAGGGCGTGGAAATTATAACAAAATTCTGTGTGTGAATCTGTGTGTGAAAAACTTTCCAAAATCTGCTAAAACGGGTAAAAATAAGAGAAAATCGGAAAAATGAAAACCCCTTTGGCTAAAGGGGTTTCACTGTTTAAAAGCAAATTCCTTTACAATAAGACCATTTCATAAAAGCCAAAGGACCGGAGGAGGACCGGAAAAATAGTATCAATAACTTCACCTATGATAAGTAAACAGGTTGAACTCTTCCCAGAATTTAGTATCAACAATGTTGACACATATCATTTCTTTTGATAAGCTTTGTACAAACAATATTTCAATAGAAATAGGATAGCTTTATGGAAATGATAGTTAAAAAATGGGGCAACAGCCTTGCAACCAGAATACCCAAAGCCATAGCTGATATGATTGATTTGCATCTTAATCAAAAAATTAATATCGAAGCTAAAAATGGTAAAATAATTATCACACCGGTTGTAGGAAAAAAAGAATATACTATGGATGAACTTCTTGACCAATGCAACTCAGCTTCACTCAAACTTGATAATGAAGACAAAGCATGGCTCCATGACAAACCGGTTGGAAGGGAATGGTAATGGCAAAGGGGTATATTCCAAAGCGTGGTGACATCGTCTGGATTGATTTTAATCCGGCTGCCGGCCATGAACAAATGGGGCAAAGACCGGCCATTGTCCTTTCTCCTTCTGCTTTTAATAAAAAAATTCTATTGGCCCTGGTTGCACCCATTACAAGCAGGGTCAGAGGACATGGGTTTGAAGTTTCTTTCAAGGGGAAAAAAATCAGCGGTGTGGTGCTTTGCCACCAGGTCAAAACCATTGATTTTGTTGAAAGGGGTTTACAATTTGCTGAAAAAGCACCAGCCAGTGCGATCAGTGAAGTACTGGCAAAGGTAAAAGCCATCGTAAGCGAATAAAATAAATGTGCAAAAAAAAAGGGGGACAGATTTATTTTTTAGTTATTTTTTCTGAACAATATATGAATAAATAACCCCCAGAGTTTGAACCGGTATGCATATTGTCTGAATAATCCTTTGAAATACACTGATCCGACCGGGCATGTAGTTTTAGTCCTTTCAAAAGGAGTTGGGAGTCCCGCATTGTCTGTGATGGGGTACCAACATTCTGCTATCAGTATCAATGGAAAAATTACTGGACATCATTCTCAAGCAAAAGGAGGGATAAAAGATGAAACTGATGACTGTCCGCAGAGGAACACAAAAAAATCGATCCGAAAGCTATCAGACGTTCCGAACGGGTAAAAACCATAAGTAAGTCAATCAAAATTCTCAAAATGGAAATCGGAAAAGAGGCCTTTATCAGAACACGCCGCTGGATAAAATGGAACTGCTCCGGGACGTCATACAGACAAGTATTTAAAGTCAGGGCGCCAAATTCCAAAAATTTTAATGTCAAAAATACTGTTGGATTTCTACAACTTGCTATTCAAGCACTTCAATCAGTTTTTCCTTAAAATGGTCAAGGCTTATTTGCTGTATTTTAGCTGGTACGGATGTCCTGTCTGAAACTCGTTAAATAGATGGCGTATAGTATCATATACGCCATCTATGGTAACGCGGGAAACGGAATAAAAGACAAACAAAATGGAATCTGTATTTAATTCCGGCGTTCTTTTTTATGCAAAGAGCGATCTAACAAATGCTTTGGCGTTGTCCACATCCTCTTGGTTCGGCCGGCCGGTCATCTGTTTGACCATACCCGCCCACTTATCATCATCCATATTTAATTTCTTTTGCACTGGCGCGTGCATGGATTCAGCCAGAAAGCCTTGGCAGTCAAAACAGCCTTTATATTCGATACCTTTTTCTTTGCATGCGGCTTTCATGGGTTCTGCAAAGGCTTCCATATCCTGTTCTGGGTAGGCAGGAGCCATATGGGTAATAAAACCAGCCATCTGCTGACCGGAGCTTGCCTTGAGAACACCCAAACATTCTTTTACCGGGGCTGCCATGCTGCCGGAGTGCAGGGGCGAGCCAATAAAAATGCAATCGTATTCGGCGACCATATCGGGGGTGAGTTCTTCAAGTTTCTTCAAGTCGGCATCACTGGCCTTTGCTGCTTCTTCACAGATGGCTTTGGCTATTTTTTCTGTGTTTCCACTCTGGCTGAAATAAGTTACCAACACTTTCATGATCCATTCTCCTTTTAATTAATGGATGATATTTTTAAATCACTTCGACTCTCAATATATGGGAGTTCCATTAACCCGTCTGTAGCATCTGCTACATTGTTACGAATAATTATTTTATTTATTTGGGCCTCAAATCAATCCTGGTATTTTTTCATATTGTATGTTCGTGAAATTCTATCCTTCAGCCGGCAATGATGTAATGTCCCTTTTCCACCCAGGACACCAGTTCGGGTGCCACCTCCACAGGCGACCTATACACTTTTCAATAAAAATAAGACTTTTGGGAAATTTTCCTGAGATCTTTTTTTGTTTCTCCGGTCTTTTTCCGGTACTTTAGAAATTTTTCCATGTTGCAATTGGGTTTTGGCTTCAGCATACCAATTCCACCAAGCCCACCGGCTCCATAGCTACATTCGCAAAATGGACGGAATTCTATGAAATCTACACAAAATGAAGCTTTAACAGGATCACCAATTTGCCAACCTGCATTTGCAATAATACCAGCTCCATCATAACTTATTTTTTCGACCTTGCCTTCAAAAAAATATATTGAGGCCCCCAGAGATTCAGTTGTGTAACCAATTATCAGGAATACAAAAAATAATGGAATTGTCTTATTCATTTCCTCGTCTCATCCTTAATAAACAAATTATAGTTAACATAGCAAAAATTGTCTTTGTTCAACATGAAAATTTAAATGACACCCGAAAAACAATTTAATTGGAGATTCATTAACATTTTACTTTGTGACCTTCAGGCTATCAATGCTCCCGCATGCCGGATCAACCGGTTCCGGTTTGCAGTCAGGCTGCATCAAATGTAAATTTTGGGGCATCTTTGACTGCGGGACTATATGAAAAAACGCTTTTTATATGAAAAAGAATATCACCACAGAGATCACAGAGGATACCTCTGTGGTCTCTGTGGTTAAAATATTTTTCATGATTTGTTGTGCCCACCAGGGCATGGGGGTTAGTTAAAAGAGTATGTTGTTGGGTCAGCTTCAGGGTTTGATTTGAGAATATTCTCGCATTCGGGGCTGTTGCATTTTAATGTCTCCTCAAATTCATCCGGAGAAAATTTTCGATTTAGTTGTTTGATAATTCTAAGTGACGTATCGTAGTGGCGCAACAATACGGCAGCTTCTTTCTTTAAAGCAACCAACTCAGCTTCGACCTCTTCTACCGATTTTAAAGACTGATTTTTTTCCTCTTCATACTTTACAATTCTCTCATTCATTTTTGTGAAAAGTGATGATTTATCATCTAATGCTGCAATTTTTAGATGTTCTGCCTCGTACTTGTCCGGAAAATAATTTTTTTGAGCATCGGTAAGAAATTTTATATCTGTTCTCCAGAATCCATCCCAGTTCCAAAGAAGCGCAATAATAAGTACCAGCAGTGATAAACGAACTAAAAAACCATCGAGATAATAAAAAGCGCCTCTGCTTTTGGGCGCTGGTGCTGGTGCTGGTAATGGTGCTGGCGCTAATGCAGGTGCTGGTGCAGGAAGAGTAGGTGATTTTTCAGTTTTCGCTTGATTTTTCTCTTCAGTCATTTTTCTCTCCTTATTTTAAACATAAAATGAATATTGAGGCCCAATCCCTGCAGTCATTGAGAAGAAGGATTTATCAGGCATTATGTTCTTATAAAAAAGTATCGAAAATTCAAAAATAGAGCTTTTTATCTTTAAAAAAAGATCATCACTGCTGACAAGTAAACTTAATTACTTTATCATCCATAACAAAGTATCAAATTTTTTAAACAAATCCAATATTTTTTCCAAAAATGATCCAGACTCCTGTTCAACGAGATCCCTGTAAGGCAAAATTGAAGAGTCGCAGGGATAGTTAGGGGGAGGGGCAACTGGTGAAACCGGACTTAATCGGCAGGAGTCGCCTCTTTGAATTAATTATTTTTTACCTTAATGCGAAAGATTGACTTGCCATACTGTTTGGTTCAGACATTGAGCATGTTGTGCTCGTGCCCTGCTGCATGCATATTTCATTGCTTTAATAATTTTCATACTTTTCTTGACAAAAAACGTCTTCCTATCGTACAGACGTCTGATGTAGATTTGGATAGGTCGAAGAAAAAATAGGCGGTAAAACTGGGGTTCATTTTCCTTTACAAATTATGGCATTTGACCTCTACACAAAGTCCGTCAAAATAAAGGAATCCAAACCATGTCAAACGTAGATTTAAGTGTGGAAATTGCTGGTGTAAGGTTCAAAAACCCGATCGCAGCAGCCTCGGGAGTAATAACCAGGAGCGTACAGTCCGTAGAAGGATGCATAGAGGCAGGGGCATCCGCAATCGTCACCAAGAGCATCTCTTTTGTTTCAGGGGTTTCGGGTGGCAAGTGGCTTCTTCCGAGACCAGCCATATGGCTTCTGGACAAGTATGGCGATCCCGGGAGCAGTCAGAACATTTCCATCGGCAATTTCAAGGAAGACGAAGGAATAGAGTTTGTAAAGAAAATAAAGCCCTTGACCCAGGCGGCCGACGTTGTTCTGATACCCAATATCAACATCATGAGCGATACCGAATTCTTCTCAGAAGATGAGGCCTTGGAACGTACGGCCGATATAGCCAAACGGCTTGAGTCGGCCGGCGCCGACATGCTGGAAGTCTTCAACGCCTGTCCGATTGATGTTGGCAGAAATAGCGGAGGCGACTGGGGGACGATATCCGATATCGATCATCTCGTGCGGGTAGCAGAAACACTGCAGCAAACAGTGGATATTCCCTTTTATTTCAAACTCCATACGGATGTGACGTGCGCCCATTTCCACCGGCTCGAAATGGCTGGAGCGGCAGGACATACCATCTATTCTCTCTTTCCAGCCACGGTTATCGACATAGAAACCGGGATGCCCATACTGCCTTTTCCATCCCCCTATTATGGGCGCGGTATCAGTGCACATGAGAATTATCAAACCGCCCGGCTCTCTGCGCTCACAACGCATCCGATCATTACCTCCGGCGGAACGATGACCGCCCGGGATGTCATATCTCGTCTGATGTGTGGGGCATCGGTAGTTGAAGTAATGACCGCCGCCATGCGTTATGGGACCAATATTTTCACCGAAATGGTGGACGGGTTAGAAAACTTTATGATCCGGAAAGGCTACGAGGGCTTACAGGATATTATAGGAATCTCCGTCCCTCATGTAAATAATCCAGAAGAATACGAAAAATTTGTAACAGAAAGACAGGTCCCCAGGGAAGCCATGGCCATGACCATTGACAAAGTAAAATGTGTGGGTTGCGCACAGTGTTCGGTTTGTCCCTATGGTGCCATGTCGATGCAGGACGGATTTCCAAAATGGAAGGCAAAAGTATGTGAATTTTGCGGTTTATGCCAGACCATCTGTCCTGCAGATGCAATAATCATCATGCGCAGGAAATAGCGGGAAAGTTAGTTGGCGACAGCATAACCAGTATCTTTTGCCTCCTGGCACCCTGTTATTGTGGTTTGATTTTCTTCAACATAAAGGCGCATAAATGGTTCGATAAAGCGCCATATCAGCTTCAAAGGAAAGCTCAAGGCGATATTCATATCCTTCCGGGACATGCTTCTCTTTTTTTTTAGGACGATCCCTTCGGTATTTGGCAACTATTTTCAATAGAAGGGGATATCTGTTTATCAATTTGTATTTTTAAATTAGTTCTTCTAATTGTCGCACAATAGATATTGCTCTTTTTCTCTTTCACCGCCACTCATGACCCTTTTGGCAAGAGCGATTACTGCAGACAGACCTGTTGAATATTTGTAAACGTAAAATGCACTGTAGAAATGGGGAATTCTCATCTGTTGGCTCTTTTTTGGGGAGCAGTTATCAGTGCGGGTGTCGTGTTGTTGATCTCATCAGACCAGACTAAATGTAATATGAACACAAGTCACTGTTTTTTGGTGCCGGGCCCGACCCCGGACTTATACCATTGAACTATGCAAAAAATTCATAAATCTTTGCTATTTTATCTTGATTTGTATAATGTCAATATGAAATGGGTGGCAGAATAATTATTCATCATGATACCTTTTTAATTTCTTTCTGTTTATCACGCGAAATTAGCATGCTATGAGGAGGATATGGGTGATACAAAAGTAGACTATAAAATTCCGCCATCACAACTTCAGGGCGGTTATGATACATCTATTTTCCAATTTAAGTTGAAGAACGTTCAGTCATTGCTCTCAGGGCCTTTAGTCCTGAGCGTATTTCGAAAGTTTCATCCTCCTAAACAGGCCATCATGGAAAGCGTCATACATAATTCTTTGGTAGATCAATGATTTCTCGTGCCATATGTATATTATGCCTGTATAGATATATAAATATATAGGAAACCAATTCCTGATTATGGAGTTTTTGACCGGAGCGCTTTTACCAACAGTTTTTGATCAAGATACTGCCATTGTGCTTGGTAAAACGCATGCAGCGCTTCACAATGCCGACTCAAGCCAATTGAATGAAGATATGATCGCGGAGGGCTTTGGAGGCCGACATTATTGCTGCACCAACCTGATATTTTTTTCACAATTACCACAGCCATCGCATAATGTAGTATCAATTGTTGCGAAATAATTTGAAGCCCAATAATCAACAGGTTTTGGAAGATTTTTATGAACTTGCAGCATACCGCGGTCAATGCGCCCGGAACTGTCCGGTCTAATGGAAAAAATCGGCGTTGGTGTGTCGCTCAGCAAAACAGGCAAAAACAAAGATATGGGCTCATGGTTTATAGAACAGACAAAAGAGGAAGAATCCGCAGACGGAAGCGAAAAGATCACTGGGGCCTTGCTTTAAAAGACCTTCTCAACGATTTAAAAAAGCCAGTACCCCAAAAGAGTACTGGCTTTTTTATAGCTCCCTGCATTAAAGCCGCCTATCGGTAAGCAACTTATGCGACATCATAAGCAATTCAACTAGCGAAGATCAAAACGATCGAGGCTCATTACTTTAACCCAGGCATCGACAAAGTCACGTACGAACTTTTCTTTAGAATCGCTAGATGCATACACTTCTGCAACGGCACGAAGCTCGGTGTTTGAGCCAAAGACCAAATCAACAGATGTTGCTGTCCATTTCAGTTCACCTGTTTTACGATCATACCCTTCATAAATTCCTTCCGACTTCTCTGACTTCTTCCACTTTGTGGACATATCAAGCAAATTAACAAAAAAATCATTGTCCAACACTCCTGGACGGTCGGTGAATATACCATGCTTGGATTGACCTGAATTGGCGTCCAGTGCACGCATACCACCCACTAGAACAGTCATCTCTGGAACACTTAGATCTAACAGGCTCGCCTTGTCAACAAGCATATCACCCGGAGAACGGTCATTATCCTTACCAAAATAATTCCGGAATCCATCTGCAGTTGGTTCCAAGACAGTAAAAGAATTTACATCGGTCTGGTCTTGCGATGCATCTGTGCGACCTGGTTCAAAAGGAACTTCAACACTATAACCAGCGTCTTTTGCCGCTTTCTCAATAGCAGCCGCTCCGCCCAAAACAATTAAATCAGCAAGCGAAACTTTTTTATCACCGGAAAGTGATTCATTAAACGCTTTCTGAATTTTTTTCAAATGCATCAACGCTTTTGCCAGTTCTTTCGGGTTATTAACGTCCCAATTCTTTTGTGGCTCAAGACGTACACGTGCCCCATTCGCACCGCCACGCATATCGCTTGCACGAAAACTAGCAGCAGATGCCCAGGCAGTTCTGACAAGCTCTGGAACGGCTAGCCCTGATTCGAGAATCTCTTTCTTAAGCTTTGCAATATCTTTCTCGTCAATCAAGGCATGATCAACAGCAGGCACAGGATCTTGCCAAGTCATTTCCAGATCTGGCACATCGGAACCAATATAGCGTGCACGTGGCCCCATATCACGATGTGTCAACTTAAACCAGGCTCTGGCAAACGCATTTTCAAACGCTTCCGGATTTTCCTGAAACCGTTTTGCGATCTTCCGATAAGCCGGATCCTCTTTAAGCGCAAGATCTGTGGTAAACATGATAGGCGCATGAAACTTACCTTCAATGTGTGCATCAGGTACCATGTCGCCAGCCGTTTCATCTGTTGGAATCCACTGTATCCCGCCAGCAGGACTCTTCGTTTGCTTCCATTCAAACATAAATAAATTGTCCAGATACATCGTGCTAAATAAAGTTGGTGTGGATGTCCAGGCACCCTCTAACCCACTGCCCGTCGTATCTTCGGCATTCCCTTTACCACAACTGTTTTTCCAGCCCAACCCCTGATCTTCAATAGGAGCACCACCTGGCTCAGCTCCAACGCACTCGGTCGGCTTATGAGCGCCATGTGTTTTACCAAAAGTATGTCCACCTGCGATGAGTGCCACCGTTTCTTCGTCGTTCATCGCCATGCGACCGAAGGACTCACGAATAGTTTCTGCCGATGCAAGCGGATCAGGGTTTCCACCCGGCCCTTCCGGATTGACATAAATCAAGCCCATCTGTACAGCCGCAAGAGGTCCTTTTAATTTCCCTTCTTTGTTGCGACGTTTAGCATCAAGCCACATCGTTTCAGGTCCCCAATAAACCATATCAGGCTCCCAGTCATCTTCACGACCACCCGCGAAACCAAGAGTCTTAAAGCCCATATTTTCCATCGCCACATTACCAGTCAAAACGATCAGGTCAGCCCAAGAAATCTTTTTTCCATATTTCTGTTTGATCGGCCAAAGCAACCGTCGTGCTTTATCAAGGTTTACATTGTCAGGCCAGCTATTGAGCGGATCGAAACGCTGTTGACCACCGCCCGCACCACCCCGTCCATCAACAATGCGATAGGTTCCTGCACTGTGCCAAGCCATGCGAATAAAAAACGGTCCATAATTGCCATAATCCGCTGGCCACCAATCTTGCGAAGTTGTCAACAAGTCGTCAATATCTTTTTTCACCGCTTCGAGATCAAGGCTTTTAAATTCTTTGGCATAATCAAATTCTTCACCATATGGGTTAGATGCAATGTCACGTGCACGAAGCACTCTGAGATCTAACTGTTCAGGCCACCAGAATTGGTTCGGCTTTGCTTCTCCCTTGTCTACAGCAGGACTTGCTAAAGTTGCAGTTGACAGCGAAAAGACCATCAATCCAGCCATCACTATAGTTATTAGTAAGTTACGTCCTCTCATGGGTTTTCTCCTCTCTTGGTTTGGTTTAATTTGGAATCGCTAAAATTAAAAAAAAAGTAAGTCAAACGCTAAAAAATAAGGGGATAGTACGATAGATAAATACTTTTTGTTTAACTATATTAGGATGGGAAAATGCTTTTTGTCAAACAGTATATGAAAAAATTGCAAAACCAAACTAATTTTGGGCATAGTCCACCGTAATGCCTCAAGCCAAGTTCTTCGATAAAGCGGATGATTCTCATTGGGCCTGGCAAAATTTTTGGAATTTACCACAGTATCAAGTCTGGTTTCAACAATGGTAACCGTACACTCAATGGCATCGATTTTTCCTGGATCTGCGAAGGGCAGATTATTGCGAAATATGCCCGGAGCCACTTCAGCTCCCATACCGGAAGTGTTACCAAGACGGTTACAAAATGCATATCAGCAATAATGTCCGGTTACATCCCGATATCATCGCGTAAAATCGGCAAAGAAATTTCGAGACAGCTCACTAACCCCCCCCATATAGGAGAATTCAAAATCAAAAGAATCAATTCCCCGCTCGACATAATTGGAGATTATAAACAGTGTTCAAAACCATATATCAAAAATGTTCTCAATATTCAGAGTCAAAGAACTATCGTCACTGTTCATACCGATATCGCCTATAATATAGTGGTTGGAGCGAGTGTGTATCTCAACGGCGTTGCAATCGATTGGTGGAAATCTGATGATCGGGGCAACTTTGTTGCCAAGTTCTTGTCAGATGAAATAAAAACATTGAACGGACTGATCATAGGCGACGATAATATACTGACGTTAAATGGGTATACTATTGGTCAAGAGGCATTTGTAGGAAGGCAGGATATCATGGTGATAGATAACGTCCTAGTAGAATCAGGGAAAGAGTAGGCGGATCGCTACTTGCTTTTCTGTTCTATGGCATGTCTTATATTCGAATGGGGTCTGGGGCAAAAAACTTAACTCGAGATGGGAAAAGCTGTGAAAGATTGAGGCGTATATAGGATTTTCCAATAAAATATATTTAACACTTGACTTATAGGCGATATTCTTTTATATTTAGGGAAGTGTGTTATGTTGTGTTAACACATAGGTTTCCCTCCAAGGTGAATATCCCGACAACAAAAGCGGTATTATCCCCCAAAGTTAGAAACTTGTATTTTTTTATTTTTTTTTAGGAGATTGCCAATATGGCTAATGGTATCGTAAAATGGTTTAACGAATCAAAAGGTTTTGGATTTATCGAACAGCAAGACGGTGGAAAAGATGTGTTTGTACATCACTCAGGCATTAATTCAACCGGGTTTAAATCCCTCAGTGAAGGGGATAGTGTTACATTCGACATTGAAGAAGGCCAGAAAGGTCCTGCAGCAGCAAATGTAACCGTGGTTTAGTAAACCGTTTTATTTGCTTTAAAAAAAAGTCATCTTGATGACTTAAAAATAAAAGACCCTGAACAGAAGATTGTTCAGGGTCTTTTTGTTTTTACGATACGCCCTCTTTGTTTTCGCCACCAAGATATATTTCACATCCTTGGCCGAATGTGAAATATATCTATGCCCCGACTCCATTGGGTCAACGGGTCGGGATTGTTGAAACAGTCATCAATGGCCTGGTGCATGTGTAAGGTCTGTGCCTGAAGCGCCTGCTGTCGGGTTATCATTTCAAATAGCTCTCTTGCTGAGCCATATACATAATCTCTGGCAGGGGATGATTCTATTTCTGCCTGGGAATTTTTTGAATTATATGCAGTGATGCAAGCTGATTGTGCAAGAGAATTCCAGGACCGACAAATGCTGGGCCGCGCCTGATAAATGCAACATTGTTCGGACTTTAGGAAAATGCATGGAAGCGCTTGTTTCATTGAAAATCGTTGCTCAAATGTTTTTCCCCGGGTTAAATTGCTAAAGAATAAAATTCTTTTTTTTAAATCAGAAATTTCAATATCGTTGAATGTCCGTTTTACATAGGTATAAATCAACAGCGCTTCAATGGGGATGATTTTTACCTGGGAATGACAGCAATAGCTGCACCCGCATTGGCATGATACCAATGGGCTCTGCCCGGATTCTTCAAGCTGCTCAATGATAACTTGTGCAAACTCCATGATCTGCTCAAAAGCGGGCAGAATGGATTGTACAAACGGATTTTCCTGTAATATAGCCTGGATGTTTTTAAACAACAGTTGTTTGAGAGGATCCTGCCCGGTAAAATGATGTTGCTTTTCCATATCACTCCATCAATGCAAGACAGGGAGGCTGTTTTGCAAAAACACCAGCTTTCCCATCCATACAAATTGTTAAATTTATGATGATACCAAATATCGGCCTTGCAGCAGATGAGGTCCCTGTTTTTTTAAAGCGGAGCCCTGTCGTTTGAAGTGTCAAAATAATAATTATGCCGCGGCTGATGATTCCTATGATGTAATGGAAACAACGCAGCTGCGAGGACAACCTGACAAAAAAACTGGCAGAGGGAATGTGCTCTTACTTGCATACTGGATCGTATCATACACTAATGAATAGAATTTGCAATCAAATAGAATGGTTAGACAATCTCTGAAAATGGCTGTAATACAGCCCTCATTTCATTGGTCTGTATACTGGACGGCTTTCAAGCCGGAATTACTTTAATGCATCCTAATCATGTCAGTATGAAAGGGCATTTCATGATACCGGCCCCGAAGAGAGACCCGATTCGCAGGTCGGTTGCTTTGTACCTTAAAATTAAAATCGTTCAGCCGTGAATAAAATGAATCAAAAACTGTATTTTCAGCTTCCAGGTTTACCCAGCAGTTATCGGATAGATGAAATTGTTGAATCGCATGATGGGCCATTATATAGAAACATGCTGCTGACAGATATTTGCAGTTGAGTTCTTTGAAAATCTCAGGATAAAACTTTGATACATATAAACTTTTTGAAAAAATTTCATGAGAAACAATTAGGGATCGTGAGATTTCCACTAATGTGTTTTTGCTGAATAAAAAGTATTCAATACAGGTCGCATCATTTTTTTCATATGACAGTGAAAACCGTTCGAGTAATTCAGGAATATGGATCATTAGAAAATTGGATTCTTTTTGATTTTCTATTGGCATTATCATGGCAGTGCCATCCTTATTTTCTGGATATTTCCCATATAACAACACGACATCTATGACGGCGTACCAATATTTAGTGTGCCTGTAAAGGGAAATATCTATTCAGACGTTTCTTTAACATCATTTAATCGTTGGAAATTTGTTGAAATATTATCGTGATACAATGCTGATTTTTATACTTGAATGGTGGCTCATCATGTGCCATATTTGGTTTGTCTCGGCAGGATAGTTTCTCTTAACTCAAAACAGTCTATCTGTTCGAGCCATAAAACAATACAAGGGTTTCTTATTATTTTTTTTATCAAGAGGCAATTATCATGGGTTCGCATTTGGCATTTGACATTGTGGTAAAAAAAGCAATAGAGATGAAGGATCGATCTTGTGCCGGTAAGTTTCCTGAACAGGCAACATTATGGCAAGACTTACTTGCAAACGATGTGGCGAATTTTTTGCCAATCGGGGTTGCTTTATTTGATAGAAATTTTGTTTTATTAAAGTGCAATAAACTTTATCAGGATTATATCAATACCTATTCATGTAAATCTTCTAAACAGGCCATAGGGATGGAATACTTTGATTTGTTTGCCAGTGCTCGCTCCTCTTTGCTTGAAATTTTTACCAGTGTCCGTAATGATATGCGACAGCATACATCCCACGAATTTCCAGTGCCCCTGGATGTGCGAATAACACAAAACGCTACATACTGGGATGCAAAACTGATTCCCGTCAGAGATGACCAGAATAGACCTGCAGGGCTTTTGCTTTCTACCTTGGACGTAACCGAACTCGTTTTGGCTGAGCAGCAACTGCAACAAAAAGAACTTGAAATTATGGACCTGAAAACAACCCTGCGAACCATTATGAAATTACGGCAAGAAGATCAGGTGATTTGGGAACAAAAAGCCATGGCAAACGTAAAAAAGATAATTGAACCGTTTTTAAGTAATTTAAGGAGCAGTCTTGTACGTCCTGACCAGATATCCAATCTGGAAGGGATAGAAGCCGGTATCAATGAATTTGTTTATGAGTTTTCATACCTTTTGAGCAGTGAACAATACTTGTTAACACCCAAAGAAATACAGGTCGCAGCCTTGATCAAAATAGGGAAATCCACAAAGGAAATTGCCGAGTGCTTTTTTGTTTCGCCTGCCAGCATCGATTTTCACAGAAAAAATATAAGAACTAAGTTAAATCTTAAAAATAAAAAAATTAACCTGCAATCATATTTGACATCTTCCTTTAAGCCATAGCTTCTTCCTCCCATTTTCCCCTCAATTTTATCCCATTGCCTTTTTGGGGTATTCTTATACCCTTATAGTCCATCACTAAATGAATGAGATGTATTTTTTTAAACTTATTTTTTTTAAACCATTAATTCTTTTAAAAATGGAGGTTTTTGGAATGAATTCACAGCCAGCACAAGCTGATTTCGTTTTAAAGAATGCCAAGGTTATCACAGTAGATCAAACGTTCAGCATCCAACAGGCCATAGCCGTCAAGGACGGCAGGATACTATCGGTTGGCAGCAACGATGATGTAAAAAAATTTGTCAGTCCAACAACAAAGATATTTGATTTGAATGGTAAATCTGTTTTGCCGGGTATAAATGATTCGCACATGCACGGCCCCCTGTTCGGTGCCACCCGGCCCCCATTGTCTCTTGATTTAACGTTTCCGAATGTTCAATCCATATCGGATATGGTCGATGCATTAAAGGAAAAGGTGGCAGAAGTTAAGCCGGGTGAATGGATACGAGGGTTTGGATGGGATCAGAGTACCCTGGCCGAATGCAAAGATGACCCCTTAAGATTACCCAGGAAAAAAGATATTGATGCGGTTTCACCGGATAACCCGGTTGTGTTTACGGATTTTTCCGCACATACCATGTTGGTAAACAGCAAAGCCCTTGAAATTGCCAATCTCACACAGGAGACACCTGATCCTGAATCAGGAGAGATAGAAAAAGATCCAAAAACAGGAGAGCTCACCGGTATTTTTAAGGAATTGGGAGCCCAGTCGCTTGTCGCAAAATATGTCCCGCTTTTAACCCGGGCAGAAAAAAAACAGGCTGTGCTTACTGCCATGGAACATTTGAGTGCCAACGGCGTGACAAGCTTTACTGATGCCGCGATCGGGCCTGGCGGGGAGGCCTATGTTTACGGGGTAATGAGCGCTGAGTTTTGTCAGATCTACCAGGAGTTGTTGTCCGAGGGCAAATTAACTACCCGGGTCAATATTTTATTGTTAATGGGAAATTACGGGGCACTGACCCTGGACGATATAAAGAAAAGTCTCAAAGCATTTGAATTTCCAAAGACCAGTGATGCGAACTGGCTTAAATATCCGGGGATCAAAATTTTTGCAGATGGTATCCCCTTAACATATTCTGCCTGGATGAATGAAGATTATGTCAGCGGAGACGTCGGCCACGGGCGTTCTGTTATACCCGGCGATACGGATAAAGAACAGTCCGACAACCTGGTTGCCATGATAAAATATATCCATTCCAAAGGATATCAGATCGGGATACATGCCACCGGAGACCGGGCAATCGATACGGCCGTCGATGGTATGGTCCAGGCCATGGAAGAGAATCCTGTAGAAGATTTGAGGCATTATATTGTCCATGCCGATTTTTTAAGCCCAAAAAAGGCGGCGGTTTTGGCTAAACATAATTTTGGTGTTTCCATGCAGCCATTTATACATGCAATGATCTGTGATTTTGAACCCACAGTGGTTGGCGCTGAGCGTGCTGCCAGAGAATTTCCTTTTAAAACTGTTTTAAAAGCCGGTATCCCATTGACCAACAGCTCTGATGCGCCAGTTACCTATCCCAACTGGCGAATGGGTATCCAGGCTGCGGTATTAAGGGAAAGCCTGGTTTCAGGAAGCGTCAGCGGTCCGGAAGAATGTATTTCAGTTCAGGAGGCGATACAAACCTATACCATTAACGGTGCATGGCAGGATCATATGGAAGATATCAAAGGATCAATTGAAAAGGGGAAACTGGCTGATTTATGCATTATTGATAAAGATATCCTGACAATTTCTCCCCATGAAATAGGTTCGATAGCGGTTTTGATGACAATTGTAGATGGCAAGGTGGTCTTTGACAAAAGCAATGGTGCTTTTGAAAAAAATAATAGTTAATCAATAAAATAAAGAAAGCGAGTAGACATGAAAAAACAGCTTAAACTTAAGATTGGGATTTTATTTTGTCTGGCCTCTTTTATTTGCTCAAGCGTGGTATTTGCTTCTGAGAAAATTGTTATCGGTACAATCCTTCCTCTATCTGGACCCATCAGCGTGGTGGGGGTTGCCTTGAAAAGGGGATTTGAAATGCGCCTTGAAAAAATTAACGCCCAGGGCGGCATTGAAATAAACGGCAAAAAATTTCAAGTTGAAATGATTGCCGAAGATACGAAAATGAGTCCCGGTGCATCAAGTTCTTCGGCCTTGAAATTAATCCACAAGGACGGAGCAAAGATTATTTACGGCGGTATTATTGAATCTAATATTGACGCGATTTACAAAGTGACAAAAAAAGAAGGGGTCTTTTATGCCATAGCATCTGTCAACATCCCCGGGCATCCGGCAGATGTCTCCGGTGAAAAACCGAACCTTGTGCGCCTTGGGCCTTCCTTTGACGATAGCCATACCATTGATATTGATTACCTTGCCAAAAGTTATCCTTCTGCCAAAAATATTGTCATTTCGGCACCGGATATCGGGTATGAAGGTATGATAAAGGATTTGGAAACCAAGGCATCAAAAAACGGACTGTCTGTCACATCAGTTGTTAAATGGTCTTTTGGTACCACGGATTTTCTGCCTGTTTTCATAAAAATAATTGCTGCAAAACCGGATGTTATTTTTGCCATGGTCAGTGGCCAGGGACCTTATCAATTGATGGCTGCCCGACAGTTGGGGTTTAAAGGCACCTTTATTGCCAATGCCCCCATGGGACCGGATATTTTTACGGCGATTGCCGGAAAGAGCTCCTGTGATAACCTGATCACAAACGGTGTTGATTTAGGGAACCCCACAAGCGAAATGAAAGACGTCATGGATAGATGGAAAAAGAAATACAATGAACCGTTTATCGGTGATAGCTTTCTTGCATGGGATGGCGCAGGCATATTGTTGAAGGCAATTGGCATCGCCCAAAGTCTCGATCCTGAAAAATTGACCGCTGCATTTGAATCTTTAAATAAACCCGGTGATATCGATACCATTTTCGGCAAAGCTAAAGCGACCGGGAAAGATAGGTTTGGTGCCAATAGAGTGTTGAGCCGACCTGTTTCCATCACCCACATGAAAAAAGGAGACGTCGTTTTTTCTGATTTTGTGAACCCATAAGTTGTACAGACCGGACAAAAAGGAATTAAACTGATGGCATTACCTTTTCAAGTATGGGTTCAGATTATTATTAACGGATTGTCCCTGGGCGGTCTCTATGTCCTGATTGCCCTCGGCTTGACATTGATTCTCAGTATCATGGGAATCCTGCAGCTTGCCCACGGTGAAGTATATATGCTGGGTGCTTATGCCGTCTACTACCTGGCGGTTAAAATGGGAATCAATGTTTATGCCGCCATATTGTTCAGCATGTTTTTGATGGCCGGGTTCGGTATGCTGATGGAGAGATTTCTGTTTCGTCGCTGTGAGGACAAAGTCCTTTCACCCATCATTATCAGCACCGGACTGACATTGATACTCCAGGCCGGGGCAGTGATTGTTTTTGGCCTGTATGAGCGCAGCATTCCCCGGCTGAGTGAGGGATCATTTGAACTGATGGGGGTTTTTGTGCCCAAAGATAGAATGGTTGCCATGGTGATCTCTGCCTGCATGGCCTATATGTTGTATCTTTTCCTAAAAAGAACAAAACTGGGTTTAGGGATGGTTGCCAGCGCCCAGAATCCCCAGGCTGCACAATTGAAAGGGATTGATCCCCATAAAATGTCACTTCTGGCCATGGCCATCGGCAGCGGGTTCGCCGCTGCCGGCGGTGCCATGGCAGGGTCTATTTTAATGTTGACGCCTTTTATGGGAACCCTGCCCCTGGTCAAGGGGCTTGCTATTATTGTACTGGGGGGCATGGGAAGTCTTTCGGGCGCTGTTTTCGGTGGTATCCTGATCGGTTTGATAGATGGGATCGTACCGGTTCTTTTTGGTCCATTGACTGCATCACTGGCTCCCCTTGTTATTGTCATTATCATTTTATTAATCAGACCCCAGGGACTTTTCGGACATGAATAAGAAAACCAACACGATGATCATCCTTTTATTCACCCTTGTCAGCTTTTTGGCCGGCAGGTGGGCAGGAAACGATTATTTGCTGTCTGTATTGATACTAATTGCCATAAATGTTCTTATGGCCTGCAGTTTGAGAACTATTTTTATTTTGGAGCAGATATCTTTGGGCCATGTTGGATTCGCTTTGATCGGGGCTTATTCATCAGCACTGATGGTCATGAAATTGAATATTTCCTTTTGGCTCGCCCTGCCACTTTCCGGGTCTATCTGTGCTCTGACCGCATTATTGCTGGGATATCCCTTTTTAAGGCTGAAAGGTATTTATTTTGCAATTTTAACCTTTATGCTGGCCGAATCCCTTCGTCTTATCGCATATAACTGGCGCAGTCTCACAGGCGGACAGTTCGGCCTGACGGATATTCCGGGCCCGGGAACGATAGGCCTGCCATTTCTCGGAACGATTGATTTCGATACAATGGAAAACTATTATTACCTTACACTCATGGTGGTCATTCTTTCCATCCTGGTTCTTTTTTTCATTGAAAAATCCCATTTGAACGTTAAATGGAGAGCCATAAAAGATGCGGAGTCCCTGGCGCAATCCGTTGGAATGAATGCCATCCTGCATCGTATTATGAATTTTGTGATTGCCAGTTTTTTTGCCGGGATTGGAGGTGCCTTGTTTGCGCATTATCAAAAAGGATTGAGTGTGGAGGTCACCAGCAGATTCGGCATTATGGCATCGATTTATCTGCTGGTTTATGTGGTGATCGGCGGCAAAGAAAAATTTTCCGGCCCCATAGTGGGTACCATTGTTTTAATGATGATTAGTGAGTTTGCACGTTCCTTTGAAGAATACAGGCCCATCATCATCGGATTCATTGCCATTATTGTGGTACTGTTTTTACCTGAAGGCGTCACAGGTATCCCGGAACGATTGACCCGATTGAAACAACAATTGAAGAAGGGGTAAACCATGCTGAAAATCAAAAATCTGTCAAAACGATTCGGAGGCATTCAGGCGGTTACTGAATTGGATATTGATATCAAGGAAAGACAAATATTCGGACTCATAGGTCCCAATGGCGCCGGAAAATCCACCACCCTGAATATGATTGACGGATCTCTTTTCCCCACAACCGGAACGATTATATTTAAGGAAGAAAATATCACGCACCAGCGTCCATGCAGCCGTGCCGGAAAAGGCATTGCCAGGGTATTTCAAAAAGATGTGCTGTTCAGCAGCTTTTCAGCCCGGGAGAATATCAAACTGGGCCTGCATTTGCATTCAAATCTGGGCCTGAAGGAAATTTTTTTCCCATGGTCGGCCATCAGTAAAAAAAAAGACAGGATTCTTGATGAAAAAGCCATGGAAATCCTTAAATTTGTCCGGCTGGGTGAAAAAGCCGATGAAATGGCGATCAATCTCCCCCATGGGAATCAGCGGGCGCTTGGATTGGGTATTGCCATGGCAACGGGTTGCGATATGTTGCTTCTGGATGAACCATTAACCGGGATGAATGCACAAGAAACGGATCAAATGATGGAAATGATCACAACCTTGAGGGATGAAAAAAATTTGACCATTGTCATTGTTGAACACAATATAAAAGCGGTCCTTGGATTGTGTGACCAGGTGGTGGTGCTGGACTTTGGTAAAAAAATTGCCCAGGGAGATCCGGATATGGTAGTTGAAATGCCGAATGTTATTGAAGCCTGGCTGGGAGCGGAACAAGATGCTGTTTGAAATAAAAAATCTTAAAGTGCAATATGGCGGCGCCGTCATCATCAAAGAGATGTCCATGGCTGTGGAAGAAAAACAGATTGTAACATTGATCGGCAGTAATGGTGCCGGAAAAACGACAACACTAAAGGCGATTTCAGGGTTAAAGGATCTGACAGCCGGAAAAATTTTTTTTAGAGGGGAAAGGATTGACACGTTGCAGCCCCAGGAAATCGTTAAAAGAGGATTGGTACAGGTGCCCGAGGGCAGGGGACTTTTTCCATATATGACTGTCATGGAAAATTTAAGACTTGGGGCATTTATTAAAAAGGATCAAAAGAAAACAGATGACATGCTTGAGTGGGTTTTTGACCGGTTCCCAAAGCTCAAAATGAGGGTTGCACAGATCGCATCAACCATGAGTGGGGGAGAGCAGCAAATGCTGGCCATTGCCTGCGCCCTTATGGCGGAACCAAAACTCCTGCTGCTGGATGAGCCGTCCACCGGACTGTCCCCTTTGATGGTTAAAGAAATCGGCAAGGTGGTACGTGATATCAATGAAACCGGCACAGCTGTTTTGCTCGTAGAACAAAATGCGCAACTGGCATTGAGCCTGGCTCAAAAAGGATATGTCATGGAAACCGGCAGGATTGTCCAACAAGGAGATGCGTCAGCCCTGCTGAAAAGTGATTATATAAAAAAAGCGTATCTTGGAAAATAGACGAATGACGGTTTCTCCGGGGGAAAAGACACGCAGCAGGCCTATATTAACCCATATGTTTTCATCTTTCTGAAAAGGGTTTTCCGGGAGATGCCCAACAATTTTGAACTCTTGCCTTTTTGCCATTGGTTTTGATTGAGAATCTCCTGAATGTGACGCTTCTCAAAATTACCCACGGCTTTTTTTAAAGGAAACGGTTTGTCAACAGCCATCACCGGTTCGGAAGTCTCCTCAAGGCTTGCATCCATTGGCTTTGATCCCTGCAGAAAATCAAGATTCTTAAGGATGACGTATCTGCGAAGCACATTTTGCAGTTCACGGATATTACCGGGCCAGTGATAATTTTTCAGTGTGATGAGATCTTTGGGCGCCAATGTGGTGACGGTATTGGTTTTACTGTATGTTTTAAAAAAATGGTCAATGATGAGGAACAGATCATCGCCCCGTTTTCGTAATGGCGGCAGATGAATGGGCAGGACATGAATTCTGAAATAAAAATCATGCCGGATGCGGCCTTTTTTTACCAGTTCCATCAAGTCTTTATTGGAAGCGGCAAGAATTCTTAAATTCGGTTTTTTTACCTGTGTACTGCCCACAGGAGAATATCCGCCGCCTTCAATTGCCCTTAGCAGCTTGACCTGAAGTGCCGGGCTGATCTCACCGACCTCATCAAGGAACAGCGTACCACCATCCGCCATATCAAGATAGCCCGGCTTATCCATATTCGACCCTGTGAAAGCCCCTTTTTTTGAACCGAAAAATTCGTTTTCGATGAGCGTTTCAGGAATCGCACCACAATTAACGGCAACAAATTGAGCCCCGCGCCGATCCGAAGCATTGTGGATGGCCTGGGCCACCAACTCTTTCCCGGTTCCGGATTCACCGTGTATAAACACACTGTCACTGGTTCCGGCAGCCTTTAGTATCAGTTCATAGACCGCTTGCATTGCCGGGGAGTTTCCGATGATATTATCAAATTTATACCGATCTTTGATGGTGGATCGAAGATAGAGATTTTCATGCTGAAGTTTCTGCTCCTTTTGCTTGAAAACCGTAAAATCAGTCAGAAGCCCCTCAATGACAACCAGTTTATCATCATCAAAAAGAACCCCTTCTGCCCTGTCAAAGACCCATTTCACTTCACCATGGTAATCGATAATGCGATATTCGGTCCGGGCGGGTTTCCTTCTTTTCGTGATGGTATTGAATATCTCTGAGGGAATCCGGCCTAAATCATCCGGATGAATCAATGTTTTGAGTTCTTTCAGCGATTTTCCCATGAAAAAAGAAGGTTCATGTCCGGTGACGAGGCGGCTTCCCTTGCTGACAAACTCCATCTCCCAGTGCTTCTTTTTAACCAGCCTGTAAGCCATGCCAGGCAGATTGTTCATCAATGTGGACAGCTTTCGCTCACTTTCGAGAACCCTTGTTTCAACATTTTTGATGTGGGTCACATCCCGGATGGACTCTATGGCACCAACGGATTTACCATCCCGATTTAATATGGGCGTTGCGGTGACCCAGACGTATCCTCCTTTCCCAGAATTCATTGACTGGATAAACCGTTCTGAAAACAGCAGTTTCCCCTCTTTGGAAATTTTAAAATTCCTGAATATCGGATTTTTCGGTTCCACGCCTATGAGATCGATAAGCAAAGGAACGTCGTCATTGTAAAATGGTTTTATGAAGTCATAGAATTGTTTTCCCATTGCTTTGTGTTTAGGAACATCCAATATTTCTTCCAGGGCATTATTCCATGCAATAATGGTTTTGTCACTATCCACGACATAGGTGGGATCAGGAAGGAAATCGATAATTTCCTGTAACTGTTGCTGTGAATTCTTCAGTTCAATGGTCCGTTGATCCACCAGCTCTTCTAAATGTTCGCGATATTTTTCAAGCTTTTCCTCAACCTTGCGCTTTTGGGTAATATCCCGTGCCATTCCCTCGACAAACAACACCCGGCCGCTTTCATCAAAAAACGGGGCCTCAATAATCACCAGTCTTCTGGCAGATCCGTCTTTATGAAATACATCCACCTCATATGGTGGTTGTCGAATTCCCCGAACACTCAACTCTGTGTGCTTGCGCGCATTTATATTTCCCGGATGATCTGTCCACAGTTCATCTATGTGTTTTTTATATTCCTCTGGGGTATATCCTAAAATATTTTTCACTGAAGGGCTTAGCAGGATAAATCGCTTGTTTGTGTCATGGGTGAAAAACATAAACTCGTCTTTCAGATTCTCGAGCATCCGGTTGTATCTGTTTTCTGTCTGTACCAGCAATTTTTTTGCAGTATCAGATTCCGAGGAAGACGTTTTGCTCATGTTCACTGACTCAGCCAATTTTTCAAATGATTCTTGTACCATTTGCAATTACCCCAACTCCAAATTAATATCCCTTGGATATCATAATAGATAGCGAATTAGACCCTTAAAAATTAATGGTTTCCTACCATTTAACACTTGCCGATTTCCATGGAGGTTTTTCCCGTCATATTGATCCCCGCTTTTACTGTTATCAGGTTGCCGATAAATGCGGGTTTGTGAAAATCTAGACGGTCTATGGATGCGGTGACACAGATTTTTCGGGTATGTCTGACTGCCGTAACACCAGCCGCATTGTCAATTTCTTTCATGATAACCCCGCCATGAACAATTCCCGCCGGGTTGGCATCCTCGGGCAGCATGACCCTGGAGATAATCACGCTGGAATCCTGTGTGCTTTTTTCTGTTTTCATTGAATCCTTCTTTGCCGTCTTTACCCAAACGGCTGTTAAATACTTTCCCGGCCTTGCCAGTTAAAGACGGCATCCCTTCCGGGAGGATGCATCAGAAACAACAGGCAATTGAAACCGTGCAAATGGGGGGCTAGTGTGCTTCGGCGTTAAACCGATCCCTGTGAACCATAGGGGGTCTTCGTTTGGGTGCCTTGGCATTCATGGCAGGTGTCCCGACCATGATGGCCCCGGCAATATCCAGTTCTTCCGGTATGTCAAGAATCGATTTCAAGGCGGATGGATTGAAAAAAGTAAACCAGAGGGAATCGAGCCCCAGATCTTTTGCCTGGAGCATCATGTTCTGAATGCATGCAGATGCGGATTGCAGCGCACCGTGGGGTTGCTCAAAATAGCTGCCCAGCCCGCCTTTGTCGGCATCATAAATTACCACCAGGATCAATGGACAGTCGCCGATAAAATTCATGGGGTATTTTTCCACCCAGGCGGGGCCATTTTTATTGATAACGGTCTGCTTGGCTTCGATACTGATTTTCTGAATCTGGGCCTTGACACCCGGGTCGGTAACGGCAATGAATTGAAACGGCTGCTCATTCAGGGGGCTGGGGGCCCATTGGCCGGCTTTGGCAATGGACTGTAATTGTTCTTCTGTAACCGGTGTATTCTGAAATGCCCTGCAGCTTCTCCTTTTTTTGATCAATTCGCTGAACTCCATGATGGTTATCCTTCCTTAAAAAATGAGTTAAATGGGTTCCGTCAAAGTGTCAAGGACACTATATACAGTATCCAATCAAAACCATTTCAAGTCAACCAAAGAATATTTCGCCAGCAATTCTCATTATGGACGGGATCAGGCTTTTTTTATTGTGCTTTTTATCATTATTTCATGCTAAGATGGGAAAAAAGTGCCAGAAAGAAAGCCTGACCCCAAGCATAAAGCATAAATGGCCAACCCCGAAAGTTGAGTTATTCATTATAAAAGGAGTTTCTTGTGCTGATTCAACCCGGCTGCATACCCTGTATTCTCAACATGTCGTTGACGGCCATTAATCATCTTTCACTGGAAGATACCATTGCCAGGGATCTATATTCCGATATTTTAACCATTCCCGGTTTGCGCGGGCTTGAATGGGTTGACCGGTCGGATTTGATCATTTCCAAGGGGGTGGGGAATTTTGATAGCCTGGGAGAAGAGATAAACAAGTTGAAAACCAATATTACATTTATGCAGCTTTCAAAATGCCATCCAATCAATGGTTTTTTTAAAACAAAACTGCATCAGCCGATTTTGGCCAATTTTTTTACGTCATAAAAATAATAATAATATTTTTTTTATGACATTAATATTATTCACTTGTATATTTTAAGATCGTAAGATTACTTGACATTAAATTTTGTTTATATTAATTTTTGCAGAATTATTAATGAGGCAATGGGGGGTTGATTATTTTAACTTAAGAAATGGAGAGCGTATGTTTAAATTTAAAAAGCAGATGTTAAGTGTGGGATTTATTTGCGCAGCATTTTTATTGAGCAGTCTGTCGTATGCTGCAGATCTTCCGGTTTACAAACTAGGGATTGATGCTGCATTTCCGCCGTGGACATGGGCGGAAAAGGGTGAAATCAAAGGGTTTGACTGGGAATTGTTTCAATATATCGGTCAAGTTGAAGGGTTTAAGGTCGAGGCGGCTGATATTCCATGGTCTGCCATTATCGCAGCCCTTTCCAAAGGGAAAATTGACATCCTTGCCGGTGGCCTTTCCTATACCTGCAAGCGTGCTGAAGTGATTGACTATGCACTACCGCATTGGAAAACAGACTATTGGACACTGGTTAAATCCACCTCAAAATTAAATTGTATTACGGCAATGAGCAATGGGGCCAATGTGGGAGCCCAGGCGGGTACAACCGGTTACAGGTGGCTCAAAGAAGAACTCAAGGACAAGGGCGTTAATATTAATATCAAAGGATATGAATCCGTTGAACTGGGTATCAAAGAACTTGAGATTGGCAGGCTGGACGCCCTTCATGTTGACTCACCAACCGCCCGGGGATTTATTGAAGCCAAAAGGGATGTCAGATATGTCTGTAAGGGGCTGCATTTTGATTACAGCGCCTATGCTGTCACCCCGGGGGATCCCCATAAATTGATTGAAAAAATAAATGCAGGTATCAAAAAAGCTTACGAGTCCGGCAAAATTGAAGAGCTGGTTCGAAAATATCTGCCCTGGGCATCAGTGGAAGCCGTTCCTTACCCGGTTGATTATAAGGCTTTTTGCACCGAGTCCAATTAATTGTTTCACCCTTGCGGGTGTTATTTTATCAGCGCGATTGAACGTCTGGTTCGGAATACCCGGACCAGGCGTTACCTTGATCGGTTCACCCCTTGTTGGAGACAGGAACACGATTTATGGAAATCCTTCGAATACTTATTTCCGAGCTCCCCCAGTTTGCAAAGGGAACCCTGGTGGCTTTAGAGGTCCTTGCCGGGCTTTTGATTGTGGGGCTCGTGCTTGGATTGGCCATTGCACTGGCTGAGATTTTCGGCAACACCCTTATAAAATTTTTAGCAACAACCCTGCGAAAATTTTTATGGGCCATTCCCCAGCTGGTTCTTTTGTTCCTGGTGTTTTATCTTCCCTTTGATCTGAATCGCATGTTAGCAGCCATTATTGCCTTGGGCCTGTGTTCTTCCGCATTCCAATCCCAGATATTCCGGGGGGCTATCTTGTCCATACAGTCCGGCCAGCTTGAGGCGGCAAAAGCCATGGGCTTAAGCAAACCCAAAATCATTTTTTACATTGTCATTCCCCAGATGATCCGCCTCTCCATCGGACCCTGGACCAATGAATTTTCTTCCGAACTCAAAGATACCTCCCTTGCCTATGTGGTGGGGGTGGTGGAAATCATGCGTAACGCAAAGTATATTATCGCGTATACCTATGGCAATACGGCTGCTGTTTATCTGTTTGTGGGAATTCTTTACTTTACATTGACCAGAATAGGCACATCGTTTTTTTATAGATTAGAAGAACGACTGTGGGTTCCTGGCTTTGAAAAAAGGAGCGGATAGTGTCATGTCCACTATATTAGAAGTTAAACATCTGACGAAAAAATTTGATGACAATGAAGTCCTTAAGGATGTTTCTTTTGAGTTAAAAAAAGGAGAAACCCTGGCTGTCATCGGATCATCAGGTTCCGGGAAAAGCACATTGCTTCGATGTCTGAATCATTTGTCGCCCCCCGATTCCGGCCAGATTCTGCTGGAAGGGGTCAACATAAACACTCCGGAAATTGATATTAACAGCATCCGCGCGGATATGGGATTTGTATTTCAGGATTTCAACCTGTTTACCCATTTGAATATTTTGGAAAATGTCATGTTCGGACCGTTAAGGGTCCGGGGGCTGTCTAAAAAACAAGCCCGGCAGATTGCCGCAGCAGAAATCAAACGCGTGGGCATGATTGATAAAATTGATTCTTATCCGGCACAGCTTTCCGGTGGCCAGCAGCAGCGGATTTCCATTGCCAGGGCACTGGCCTTAAAACCCAAGCTGATTTTGTTTGATGAACCCACTTCAGCCCTTGATCCGGAATTGACAGGTGAGGTGTTAAGTGTCATGACCGCCCTGGCAAATGAAGGCATGACCGCCATTGTTGTTACCCATGAAATGGGATTTGCCCGATCCGTTGCCGACAAGGTCATTTTTATTGATCAGGGCCTGATTGTCGAACAGGGGGAGCCAAAAATAATGTTTGCCACACCCCGGCATGAAAGAACCAGACTTTTTTTGAGTAATTTTGTTAGGCTGGAATAGCCGATATCCAGTGAACCGGAGGTTTGAAACACATGGTCAGCTTTTTTGATTACGCCATTGAGATATTACCCGAAATGCTGTCAGGTGCCTGGGTTACCCTGCAACTGTCTGTTGTCTGTATCACCGTTGGTATTTTTTTTGGTATGATACTGGGGGTTGCCCGGGTTTATTCCAGCAAATTTATTTATTGGATCGTCACCGCTTATGTTGAGTTTTTACGGGGGACTCCCTGCCTGCTTCAATTGTTTTTTATCTATTATGGTCTGGGGGATATGGGACTGTTACTCAAGCCTATCCTTGCCGCCGGTATTGCTTTGGGGATTAATACATCTGTTTATCAGGCAGAGTATTTTCGTGGGGCGATCCAGTCGATTAAGCCCGGGCAGATGGTGGCGGCTAGATCCATGGGACTGAGTAAATGGAAATCCATACGGTATGTTATTTTACCCCAGGCCTTGCGGCTTGTGATTCCGTCCTCTTCCAATGAGATTATTTATATGTTCAAATATACATCGGTTGCTTTTGCCGTGGGGGTTCCGGAACTGCTCGCCCAGGCAGACCTGACCGGTGCCATGAATTTTCGATATTTTGAATCTTATGTCGTGGCGGCCATTATTTATACGATTATGGTGTTTGCTGTGGCCAAAATAATGAGCACCATTGAAAAAAAGGTAACCATCCCGGGCTTACAGCTGGCGCAATAGCCCCCTTAGACAGATTTATCCAGGCAGGCATTAGAAAACTAATGACAGGTTTTTCCGATATTTTTTTGCGTTGTCCAAGAATAGAAATTGACCTTGGCAAGGTATACAGAAACACGAAACTATTACGGCAGATGTTCCAGGCACAAGGCATATCCATGATGGGGGTTACCAAGGGGGTTCTTGGCAGTCCCCCGGTGGCAGCGGCAATGACCGCTGCCGGGGTCGGGTTTCTGGCCGACTCAAGAATAGAAAATCTTAAAAAAATTAAAGAAGCCGGCATTAACAATACCCGGGTCCTTATCCGGACACCGTCCATGAGCAAAGTCAAACAGGTGGTGACCTATGCCGATATCAGCTTTAATTCGGAACTGCCGGTCATCCGGCTGCTGTCTGATGAAGCCCGGGCGCAGAACAAGATCCACCGCATCGTATTGATGGTGGATCTGGGCGATTTGCGGGAAGGTATTTTGCCGGATCAGATGGCGCAAGCCATTGATTCCCTCAGATCCTTTGAGGGAATCAAACTCATCGGTATCGGCACCAACCTGGGATGTGTCGGGGCGGTCTTGCCGGATCAGGAGAAGATGGATGAACTGTCAAGGATTGCAACAACCTTGGAAAGCAGATTCAACCTTTGTTTTGACCTGATTTCCGGGGGCAATTCTGCTAATTATCCCTGGGTTAACAAAACCGATCGGGTGGGCAGGGTTAATAATTTGAGAATCGGTGAAATGATATTTACCGGGAACAATACCATTGATTATGCGAGGATTGACCAACTTGAAACAAACACGAGCTGCCTTGTGGCAGAAGTGATAGAGGTCAAGGAAAAGGATTCTCTGCCCTGTGGCACCATTTGTACGGATGCGTTTGGGGAGGTGCCTGTTTTTTCCGATCGGGGCAGGATCAGAAGGGGGATTCTGGAAATTGGGCGTCAGGATGTGCTGACCCAGGGGTTAACCCCTGTGGGGGATATGGAGATTATCGGGTCCAGCAGTGATCATGTCATCGTTGATTTAAAGGCGACAATGGTTAAGGTAGGAGAGACGGTTCGGTTTCATCTGACCTATGGTGCCCTGCTGTCCGCAATGACATCTCCCTACATAGAACCTGTTTATCTCAATGAGGGCAGCTACCCATGAATAGATGATTATTAATTTAATAAATATTACAGATAGGGTGAAAAAATGGATTATCTTGAAATTGAACGTAAACTGGGAGCAAACAATTACAAACCGCTGGATGTGGTCTTAAACAGAGGCCAAGGGATATGGGTATGGGATGTGGATGGCAATCGCTACATGGATTGCCTGTCAGCGTATTCTGCCGTGAACCAGGGGCACTGCCATCCTGAAATCGTCAAGGCGTTGACCGAACAGGCGGGTAAACTGTCTTTGACATCCCGGGCGTTTAGAAATGATCAATTAAGTCAGTTTTACACGTCATTATGTGAATTGACCCATTCCCATAAAGTGCTCCCCATGAACAGTGGTGCCGAAGCCGTGGAAACCGCCATAAAAATCGTTCGAAAATGGGGATATCAAACCAAAGGCATTGGTGAAAATAAAGCCGAGATCATTGTCTGTGATAATAATTTTCACGGCAGGACCATCACCATTATCAGCTTTAGTTCAGACCCCGGTGCAAGGGAGGGCTTTGGGCCCTTTACACCGGGCTTTAAACGTATCCCGTTTGGTGATGCAGCAGCACTGAAAGCCGCCATAACCGAAAATACCATTGCCTTTATGGTTGAACCCATCCAGGGAGAAGCCGGTGTTATCATTCCGCCGGATACCTATTTAAAAGATGTCAGACAGATCTGTGATGATCATGATATCGTTTTGATTCTCGATGAAATCCAGACAGGACTGGGTCGCACAGGAAAGCTCCTGGCAGAAGAACATGCCGGCATTGAGGCCGACATGACCCTCATTGGCAAAGCCTTATCCGGCGGATTGTATCCAGTGTCTGCCGTATTGTCCAATACCGAAATCATGGATGTGCTTCATCCGGGGGAGCATGGCAGTACCTTTGGGGGGAATCCTTTGGCCTGTGCCGTGGCCCTGGCGGCCCTTGATGTGCTGATCAAGGAAAAAATGATTGAAAATTCTGCCGCCATGGGGGCGTATTTTTTAAGCGGCTTAAAAACATTGAAAAATCCTTTGATAAAAGAGGCTCGGGGCCGGGGACTGATGATCGGCCTGGAGTTTATGCCTGAAAAGATTAATGCACGGCAGTATTGTGAACAGTTAAAAGATAATGGTATTCTCTGCAAAGAGACGCATGAAAACATCATTCGGTTTGCGCCCCCCCTGGTGGTGACCAAAAAAGATATCGATTATGCACTTGATATTATTCATAAGGTGATTGGGTAGGGGTTGAAGAGAGTCGGAGAAAATATGGGGGGATTAAAAAAACTGGATGGACTGGACAAAAAACTGATCCGCCATCTGACCCGAGATGGCCGTATGCCCGTAAAAGAACTGGTCAACAAGCTGGAGATCACCAGTCCAACCCTGCAGGTTCGAATGAAAAATCTGCTGCAGTCCGGGGTTTTGAAAATCGCAGGGTTGGTGGATGTCTTTAAAATTGAAAAACTTTTTATGGCCCTTGTGGCGATCCGGGTAATTGATGATTTGAAAATAGATGACACGTTGAATGGTCTCTCCCGGATGCCGGAGGTGGACAGCGTGTATGCGGTAACCGGTCGATATGATATTTTTGCGGAAATTCTTTTTTCAAATGATATGGAAGCACTCTATAAGTTTATGTCATCCAAACTTCCCCAGCAGGGAAATATTGATTATAGCGAATCTTTTGTTGTGATGAAATCAAAGAAGAAGTGGACGATTCTTCCCCCGGGCATTGATTTGTAAAAGACGATGGAAAAAGGTATTCTTGGCAGGTTATTTTTTGCAGGGAGAGCACAAAATCAAAAAGTCCCCGGACAGTATCCTGTCCGGGGACTTTATTTTTCAAGTCACCAAAATGACTTTTTTAAAAGCAACTAAAATGGTTAACTATAATACGGTTACATTTGTTGCAGCAGGTCCTTTTTGTCCTTCTTCGACATCAAAGGAAACGCGGTCTCCTTCGTTCAGGGATTTAAAACCTGTTGAATTAATGCCGCTGTGATGTACGAATACATCTTTTCCATTTTCCTGTTCGATAAATCCAAAACCTTTTGAGTCGTTAAACCATTTTACTGTACCAGTAGCCATTTTGGCAATCTCCTGTAATAAAAATAAAAAATTCGAGTTTCTAACTTTGGGGGCAATGCCGTTTCTGTGATCGGGAATATACACCTTTCGGATGAAACCTTTACGCTTTCCATACAACAGCGCAAGTCCGATCTATATTATAGAAACAAAGATAAAAGTCAAGCACAAAATGATCTTTTTTTATTGTTATCTGTAATCCTTACCCCAGGGTGAGGGAGAAGCCATTCCCATGGTCCCGATAAGGGGGACAGATTTTGTCTCTTTTGTCTGCCGATGTGGGATGACCATGTCCCTTTTAATCGCCGCCCAGCAATGATCTGATCCAGGCCAGCAACCCCTTTTTCTTGTGGTCTGTCCGGGTGACCGGGAGAGGGTTTTTTGCAGGGCGCTCTTGTTTAAGGTCTGCCTGTTCAAGGGATTTGGTTTGGGATATCGCTGCCACCCCGGTAACGCTTTCGGATTTTTCTGATAAGGTGGCCAATATTTCCTGGACAAGCTTTTCCTGGATCTCTTTTCTGGAAATCAGTAAATTAGATTGCTGGCCCATGTAAGTGGAAGAAAGATCCATTAAAAGGCCATCTCCATTGATTCCGATTCCTGACAGGGTGGCAATGCAATGGGCAAATTGAGTCAGCCCTGCAATTTCTCTGTATTGAACCGGGGCAGATTCGGGCATTTGATAAAAAGCCACTCCGGCACAGATGTTGGCAGGAAGATGCCACACTTCCATAATTCTGGCGGCAACAAAGGCATCTGTGGTTCCAAACACCTCTTGTTCCATTTTGTACAGTGGTTGATTCAACTCCCTGGCCATGGACAAGCACTTGGAAAATTCATTGGGGGAATGCATGGCCATCAGCAGCTTTCCCATACCATGCAGCAGTCCGGCGAGATAAAGCTCTCCGGGCAAAACACCCATCCTTAGATTGGGGTGGCCAAGACGTCGATTCGCCGTTGCACAGGCCCAGGAAAAGGCCCAGTAATCCTTTGCAGAAAATCCTTCTAGGGCGGGAACCTTGGGTAATATTTTCTGGAAAAAGTGAAGGCAGACTGAATTGATGGCTTCCCTCAGGCCGATACGGGTAATGGCGGATCTCAGGCTGACAATTTCTTGTACCTCACTGTAATAAGGGGAGTTAGCGAGCTGCAGGACTCTGGCCAAAAGGCCGGGATCCACCTCCACAAGCTTGGCAAATGAAGAAATATCTATTTTATCTGTGGACTGCTGAACCATGTCCAGGAGTTTTGCACCATTGGTCGGGATGGGGGGGAGTGTGATACGCGATGTCAGAATTTCCAGTGAAATACTGTCAGCAATCGTCTTTTCCTTCAGCAGGGGGGTCTCCATTTTTTGATCGTTCCCAATTATTTTGAATGAAAATGTTTTGGTAAATGACGTGTTACAATTCAAAGTCATATATTTCTGTCGAACGGTTTATTCCGGCAACAGCATATTCTTCCCATCTAATATCTCACGGATCAAGGCAGATAGCTCCTGACCCGTCACCGGTTTTTGAACATATTTGCAAATCCTTAAATCCCGGGCCATGGCTTCGGTAAAATTTTCATTATATCCGGAACAAAGAATAATCGGCATATCTTTTTGTATGTTTAACACCTCGGTGGCAAGTTCGTTCCCTGTCATCCGGGGCATTGTCATATCGGTGATAATGAGGTCAAATTGGTCGGGATTTTTTGCAAAGGCCTGTAATGCGGATTTTCCGTCTCTAAACGGGGTTACTTTATATCCCTGCCTTTCCATGATTTGCTGTAATGAGTGGAGGATATCGGTTTCATCATCCACGAGCATAATCTGCTCGGTCCCTGTGAATAACTTTGTTTTCATTTTGTCGTGGAGAACAAGGGGTTCCACTTGTTCAATGATGGGCCAGAATACCTGAAATGTCGAACCACAACCGGTCTCGCTTGATAATTTGATAAAACCATTATGGTTTTTAACGATGCCGTTCACCACAGCCAGCCCCAAACCCGTCCCTTTTCCCACTTCTTTTGTTGTAAAATAGGGATCAAATATTTTGTCCTGAGTTTCCTTATCCATGCCATGCCCGGTATCCCTTACTTCAAGGATAAGGTATCTCCCCGGGAACCTGTTGAGATCAGGAATGCTTTCCTGCTCAGAAATTTTAACCTCATGCAGGCTCACCGTCAATACGCCGCCAGTATCACTCATGGCATGATAGGCATTGGTGCAAAGATTCATGATGACCTGATGAATCTGGGTTGGATCTGCCATAACGATTGCTTTGGAAATAAGATCCTCTCTGATCTCTATGGTTGAGGGAATTGAAGATCGGAGTAATTTAAGTGCTTCCTTTAGCAAGAAAAAAATGGTTACCGGTTGTTTGTTGTATTCAGATTGCCTGCTGAAGGTCAGTATTTGCTGAACCAGCGCGGATGCTCTTTGGGCACCTTTAAACACCTGACTCAAATATTCCGTTGCTTTTTCCGGGTCGTTAATATGTATTTCAGCTAATTGAGAATATCCGATAATGGCAGAAAGAATATTGTTAAAATCATGGGCGATACCGCCGGCAAGGGTGCCAATGGATTCGAGTTTTTGAGTCTGTTGAAGCTGCGTTTCGAGCTTTTTCTGCTCCGTGATATCCAGTAGAAACCCTCTGATATGCTTTAAATTACCAGCTTCATCAAAGACACCTGAGGCATTTTCAAACAGATGAATCGGGACTCCATGGACGGTCTTTAAATTCGGTTCATAGCCCTTTACACGCCTGTTTTTTTTAAGGAGATTTAAAAAGTGAACTCTCTCAGCAGGATTTTCTGAGAGATCACGGATAGGGGTGTCCAGGGCTTGTTGTGTGCTATCGAATCCGAAAATGCGCTTGTATTCTTGATTGCACGCAATCAGTCGTCCTTCAGGGGTTGATATATACGTCCCGGAAATAGTTTCTTCAAAATATTCCCGGTATCGTTCTTCGCTTTTTCGTAATTCCGCTTCTGTTTTTTTGAGTTCAACAATGCTGGTATTTGTTCGTATGAAAAGAAAGAAGGCAATGATGCCAAAAAACACACAGGATACCAGGACCCCTGCACCAATGTAATTGCGTAAAGGGGCGGTTATTTTTTTCATAATGTCATGCGTGTCATGCAGGGAAACCAACTGCCAGCCAGCGTAATTCGCCAATGCCTGTTGATGCACATGGTATGTATTGCCTGAATCGTCCACAGCAGTTTCTGCGTCTATTCGTTTCATGCCTGTCCAATTCCAGGGCCCTGTGCCGAATTGCCTGGTTCTGGTGATTTCTAAGGTTGTTTGTGAAGATGCCTTCCATAACAGATGGTACCGCCAGTCCGGGCGACTTGAAACGAACACCACGCCATGGGGATCAATCAGCAATATAATTCTGTTGTGAGATTCTATGAGATCTTTTTCAATTCGTTCAACAGATGCCTTAATAACAGCAATCCCGATAGGGGGGCCTTTTTTTTCGTTATAAACCGGATGGCTGTAATAGATTCCCCGGGTTTTCGATGTTATCCCCAGGGCCATATGAACCGATGGGATGCCGTTTATGGCCTGTGTAAAATACGGGCGGAATCCATAATTTTTTCCCACAAAGGTATCGGGATCATTTCGGTTGCTGGACGCTAGGGTGTTGCCGGAAGTGTCCATTAAATAACAGACATTGACCTGCAGAACATCGCGGAAATGGTCCAAAATCAAATTGGTTTCGGCAAGTGCAGGTCTATCCCCAATCAATAGAGAGCGTCTTAATTCCTTTAATCCAGCCAAAGATTTTACCGAAAGGAGGGACCATGTCAGGTAGGAATCAAGGTTGTTTCTCAATCGTTTTATGTGTTCTTCGGCTTCTTTATGGGTCTGCTTTTCTAAAGAGTCTCTCAGGGCTGAATAGTATAAGTAACCCCCAATAAAAGAGGACACCACTATCATCATGGACAGTATAATGAATACCGTTCGAAGTTTGATGTCATTCTTCTTCATAACAACGCCATAAGGAACCCCAGAACACTTTTAATCATCCCGTCTATTTGAATACCTCAACTTTCAGGGTGAACCATTTATACTTGGGGTCAGGTGTTCTTTATGGTTTTTTTACCCGTCTGATCATGAAATAGTGATAAAAAGCATGGCGCCTGATAAAAGATTCAGCCTCCAATAAAAAAAGCCTGACCCCCTAGGTTGAGTCAATAAGAATCAACTTACAATATATAGAGGGGCAAGGCAATTCAATTTTCAGGCAGCAGTTAATCTAATCCACAATGGATAATGCAGAATACCAGGGGAAACAAAAGAAAAAAATCACAAAAGACGACTACCGGTAATGCAAAAAAAACGCATCCCCCTGCATCAAAGAGCAGGGGATGCGTATCCTGAAAATTGAAATACGTCGGGTTTACATCTTGACATTTAACGCCTGAAGCGTTTCAAAGGTCAAGTATTTGGTTACGGCAAGTTTTTTAGCCGACTGAAATTTATTAACCGCCTTCATGGTTTCAGTTCCGATCACACCGTCGATGGGGCCGGGATCATAACCGGCTTTGACCAGGGCCCGCTGAATCTGGGTGACCTTGACCTGGGTCATATTGGTCTGGCACAGGATCTGGGTCCATTCCAGATGCCCGGGATTCGTCATTACCCGGCGTTGAACGGTTTCATAAACAGCCGGTTTGATGATTTTTTTAGATGTGGCCGGAGAGACCATGCGGGTAACCTTTACCTTGCCATATTCAGCCGGAATAACAATTTCCTTGGTCACGGGTGGTGAAACCATTATCCGTTTTTTGATGGTTTTGGTTACTGCCGGAATGATGACTTCCCGGGTGGTGGCAGGGGTTTTCAACATCTGTTTGCTGATGGTTTTATAAACAGCAGGTTCCGTAACCAGGCACATGATTTCACCTGTGGTTTCGTTGACCTTCTGGATCGGTCCGGTCCCCTTTTTCCATTCGGTATGGGCTGTTCGGACCAGGACTTTTTCCTTAATTGTTTCGTAAACCGCTGGTACCTGGACCAGTTCGGTTTTCGCAGGAGAAACCATCTTGGTCTCTTCGATCCATTTATACTGGGCTGGTTCCACGACCAGTCTAGTGCTGGCTTCCTTTACCAGGACTGTTTCTTCCACGATTTCGTAACGGGCTGGAATAATTTGAATTGTTTCTTTGGGGTCATGGACTAGAATTGTTTCGGTTTCGTAAGTGTATTTACTGGGGATGAAGATCCGCGCATAGCATTCCCCGGGTTTTGCGTTGGGTGGAAACAGGTCTGCAACGACCATCTCCTTTTCTTTTTCCCGGGCCATGGCCAGTTCCTGTTCCTTCTGGGTCAACATCTGTTCTTTTTGAAGAAGTTGCGTTTTCTGGGAACTGACGGTTGCGCTTTTTTGAGCCAACTGGCTTTTTTGGGCCTCCAGGGCTTCTTTTTGCTGGGCAAGTGCTTTCTCCTGAGTCTCAATAGCGGCCATTTTTTGTGCCATGGTCGTATCCTGTTTCGAAGTCGTAGCGCATGCCGATAATACCAATGTGCATATCACCATCAGCATGTAAGTTAAAAAAGATTTCGTCCTGATTTTCATTTTATCCTCCTTTTATGATATTAATATTTACCCTTGCATTGAAATGCTTACATTAAACCAACACTGAAATGGTTTGCTCTGATGTGTCGTTATGAACTTGGTTGGTTTTTAAAATGATATAATTTGATATCGATATAAGGATTATAACCCATTTTTTGACAAAATACAGTAAAAAAAAATTTAAACGATTTTTTTCAGGGATACACGATATTTTACCGGTTAAAGGGTCCATCATACACGTGTTGTGATGAAACTTTAAAGAAATAACATATTGCAATCTAACCCTTGTTGTGAAAAAATCTTCAGCAAGTACCGGTATAAGAACAGGGGGTATTTCCGTGTCCCTTAAGCGAATTAACCAGAATCTCTGCTGATGAATTACTTTAGGGCAGGACAGGAGAATGCCATGGCAGATAAAACCCGCGAGCAAGCGATCCATGATCACATTCAAAAAGATGCCTTTGCCAGGTATCTTGGGGCAACAGTGGAAATTATCGAACCCGGACACAGCCGGGTTTCCCTTACCATTACAGATGATATGACGAATTTTCACGGCACCACCCATGGCGGTATTATTTTTTCCATCAGTGACATGGCCTTTGCCGCTGCATGCAATTCCCACGGAAAAGTTGCCGTTGCGCTGAATGTGAGTATCTGTTTTCTAAAACCCAGTTATCCGGGAGACCATCTGGTGGCAGAGGCAAAAGAGGATTACAATGGCAGGAGAACGTCATTGTATCACATCAATATCTATAATCAAACGACCGGCGAGCTCATCGCAAAAAGCCAGGACCAGGCCTATCGAAAGGAGAAATGGTTTGTGCCAAGATAGTCCCGAGTTTTGTCTAACGTTCCCTTTCATGTTGCAGCTGGACCCGTAACTTATACCGCTGAATTTTACCGGTGGCTGTCCGGGGCAATTCATTGACAAAATAAATTTTTCGGGGGCACTTGTAGTGTGCGGTTTTGCTTCGGACAAAGTCTGATACTTCTTTTTCCATATTTTCAGTGGGGGTACAGCCCTCTTTGACCACCACAAACGCCACCGGTTTATCCAGGCCTGATTCATTGCCCTCGGCCACCACCGCCACTTCATCAACCAGGGAATGCGTCAGCAACACATCTTCTATTTCCATTGGGGACAACCATAGTCCACCGGGTTTGAGCATGTCATCGTCTCGACCGGCATACCAGTAATAGCCATCTTTGTCCTGGTAAAATTGATCACCGGTACAAAACCATTCACCGTGAATGGTTTGTTTTGTCTTATCATGCTTATTCCAATACCCTGCGGTTGTTCCGTCATTTTTTACCCACATCGTCCCGATATTACCCACGGCCACTTCGACTTTATTTTCATCCATCAGTTGGCCTTCGAAACCGGTTAGTAATTTACCACAACTGCCATGCCTTACTTTCCCCGGTCGATTTGACAAGTAGATCATGCCGACATCCGTGGAGCCGACGCCGTCTAAAATTTCAACATTAAACATCTCTCGCCATTTATCGTAAATCACCTTGGGCAGCGCTTCCCCGGCTGAAACGCACAAGCGAACAGAAGAAAGGTCCAGGCTGCGCCCGGTTTTTTCCATGAAATTCAGAAGGGCGGAATAGGAACTGGGCACACTGTAGAAAAGGGTAGGGCGGTATTTTTCAATGATATTTATCAGGGTTTCCGGATCCGGCTTATCCGGGTTGAGAACAACGGCAGAACCTTGAAAAGAGGGGGAATCCAATGAATTATTTCGACCATATGAAAAATAGAGTTTGGATATTGAAAAGGAGATATCGTCCGGTGTGATGGCCATCACCTCCGTGCAGTGCGGTGGCATGGAGTGCACAATATCATGGTGCAGATGCACAACCCCTTTGGGCGTTCCCGTGGTTCCCGAGCTGTATAACCAGAACGCCATATCGTCCTTGGAAGTGGCGACGGTGGTCAACTCTGGGGCAGCTTTGCTGACCATGGCATCAAAATCGATCTGTCCGGGTTGACTCTTTCCAAGTACCACAACGTGTTTTAAATATTTAAGGTCATTGGAAATTTTGCTGAAAGCCGGGGCCAGATCAGACGTCGTGATCAATACCTTTGCCCGGCTGTCATTCAAAAAGTAAAGATAATCCTTTGGTAACGCCATGGTGTTTACCGGAACTGCAACAGCACCTATCTTTATGATGCCATAATAGGCACTGATAAACTCCGGACAGTCGGGGAGACAAATCATCACCCTGTTTTCCTGTTCCACCCCCAGGTCAAGCAATGCATTTCCGACACGATTCGCCTGTTCCGCCACGCCTGACCATGTAATCACCTGGTCTTTATAATAGATAGCCGGACGGTTGCCCCGGCCTTCTTCTATATGACGGTCTAACATATAAGACGCAATGTTGAATTGATCCGGAATTTCAAGTGGTGTCATGTGACTATACCCTCCCTGGTTGTGTTTTTATTTGGTCCCTTATAACCGGTAAACGGGGTGCCCTTAAAAGAGGGGCACCCATTTTTTTGTCATGTTGTTATGCTGTTTTATGGATGTTGCAAAGCAGAGATTTCTGATCAGGATATCCCATGATGCATTCCCGGCATGTCACATCGGTCAGAAGATTGGCATTTGCTTCTTCCGGCCAGCCGTGGGGGACAAAGACCATGCCTTCTGAAATCCGTTCATCCACTTTGGCTTTCATTTTTACCTGTCCCGTGTTGGTCTTGATGATGATCCAGTCCCCGGTTTTTATGTCGTATTCTTTTGCTGTTGTGGGGCCGATTTCCGTCTCTGGTTCGGGGGACTCATTTCTAAGGGACGGGACATCTCGATGCTGACTATGGGTATAGTAATAGTTTCGATGGCCGGTACTCAGGATCAGCGGATATTCGGCTAAAAATTCTTTTTCCGCACTCTGTGGGCTTCTTGCCGGCTCCTGATACGTTGGCAGGGGATCAAATCCAACATGTTCCAAAGCCTCGCTGTAGAGTTCAATCTTATTGGACGGGGTTCGAAATAAATCACTATTCAGTTCGTATGTCTTTTCCTGATAAAACGCTCCCTCAGGTTTTTCGTTTAACAGATAGTCAAAAGACAATTTGCCGGGGGCCAGTTCAAAACGCACCAATTCTTCCTCTGACTTCCAGGGAAACAATGCTTCCAGTCCCAACCGCTTGGCCAATTCCGTATATACCCACCATTCGGATCGACTTTCATATAATGGCTCAATGCATTTTTTCCGAAGCATCAGAAAGGGGAGGCAATGGCAGACATTGTAGGTATAGGCAACCCCCCATTTTTCAAGATGCGAGCAGGCCGGCAGCACATAATGGGCTTCCCGGGCGGTTTCGGTCATGTGCATGTCATGAACAACCAAAAGATCCAGTTTTTTAAACGCTTCCCGGAACGCATTGGTGTCGGGCATGGACATCAGGGGGTTGCCCCCCACCACATAAAAGGCCTTTAATTTGTCCGGGATACTCTCCGGTACTACGGTGACAACCCCATAGGGGCTTTTCCGGCCCCAGACCTTGAAGAACAAGGGGAATTGGTCTGCGCCAAGGGGCTCTCCTTCGACCTTTAATCCCACATTCCCAAAGGCCAAACGCGGACTGATGACCCATCCGCCAGGGACATTTATATTTCCCGTAATGACCTGTAAAACGGAAAAGGCCCGGCTGCTCTGGGTACCGTTGGCCGTCTGGTCCTGGGTGCAGGTCCCCTGATAAATGGCTGCCCCTTTTGTCTTGGCAAACAGGCGGGCTAATTTACGAATTTCCTCGGCAGGAACCCCGGTAATCTCCTGGGCCCACTCGGGGGTATATTTTTGAATATGATCCACTAATTTATCGAACCCGATAGTGTAGTCGTCAATTAATTTTTTGTGCGGGCTATACAGATTTTCATTGATGATAACATGAATCATGGCCAGGGCCATGGCACCGTCGGTTCCCGGCCTTATGCTGAGGTAGGTCTCTGCCTTGTCCGCCATGGGAATGCGCCGGGGATCAATGACCACCAGTCTTGATCCCTGGGCCAAATTTCTGTCGATGGCCAGTTTCAAGGGAAAATCAGAGGCGTCCGGGTTATGGCCCCAGAGGATGTAAAGTTTTGAATCCAACTCTTCAGTGGGGTATTTCCCAAAGGTGATTTGCCGGGTACGAATGCGCATTCTGTAACACACACTTTCCACTGAGAAAAAATTGGGAGATCCGAATGCCGCTTTGAATCGCTGAGTCAATCCCGCCATTTCCAGATTTTCTACCCCGATAGAGCCACTGAAAACCCCCAGCACCTGGGGGCCGAATTCTGTTTTTAATTGGGTTAATTTATCTGCTATTTCGTCCAGGGCTTGATCCCAGCTAATGGGTTCAAATTTGCCGTTGACCCGTTTCATGGGGTGTTCTATTCGATCGGGACCATAAATATGCTCCAGCATGGCCTCTCCCTTGGGGCAGAGTTCTCCATTGTTTATGGGATGAGACTTGAGGCCTTCCACTTTTACAGCTCTGCCATCCTTGACCGTGACTTTGGTCCCGCAGCTATGATAGCACAGAGTGCAATCCGTTAATATTTCTTTTGTTTTATCCATGTTGTTGACCCTCTTAATGTGAGTATTGACATTCATACCTTAGCCTTGGCAAGCGATTACAAAGTTTACTTATTATTGGATAATATGTTACGCTTTAATCTCTGTCAAGAGTTTTTTAAGGGGCATAAATTTTATTTGAAAATTTTACGGATACCCTATATGAACCTGTGTTTATCATAATACATTGTATAGATATTCAATGCGTTGACTGAATAATGATGTAACCCATCATCCCTGTTAAACCCCTTTTAATGAGGATCTTAGGGGGGTGACCCGGCAGGAAAAGCAATGGCAGGAATGCTTTGTTTGTTTTGTGTTAAATAAAGGATTTAATTATTTTTGGGCACCTTAAGTCAGCCTTTCATAGTCCTTTTGTTTTTTTAAAGGCAACAAATTGTATAATATATTTTTATATAACTTGTTACCTTTAAAGGGCGGAAGTGCACAGCGCCAGTGGGGGCTAAAACGGTTGAGCACCCGGTGCCTCTTTATTCTTATAGTTTTCGGTCAATGGAAAACCGCCAGGCACAATACCATTCTTCCGGATGCTCGTCCGGAGGGCAACCAATACATTCGGTTGTTATCCTGGAATCAATGGCCCGGGCAAAATAGGTGTATTCCACCACGCCGCCGGATTTACACGGATAATCCATGAGGTTCTTTCTTTTCCGTGCACTCTGAACCCGGCAGTCGTTCATCTGGAAAACAAAGCTGTCAGGTCCTTCATCAATTACTGATTGCTGGTTGATCATTGCATACATTCTGAAGTTCAAGGCCTGTTTCAATCCTTCAAGCCCTGGTGTTTCGGAAAGGTTTAGAAAATTTTTAATGGCCCGGGCCTCGTAAGGGGAAAATTGCGCCCAACAGGAATCATTGCACCGCTTTGCATCAATCATACCCCTGTCAAATTCAACGGCCTGGAACCACACGCCATCGTTGACCAGCCAGTTTTTTGCCACCGCACCCATCAATGCGGATTGCGTTTCTTCATCCATATCCACAAAGGAAGCCGGTAATCCATCCTTCAACTCAAAATCAAGTACCTGGGACAAGCGTTTCATCTGAATGGAAAGACTTTTTCCCGTTGCCGTCTCCAGCGCCTGAAGCGCTTTTTCCATACCCATCTGGTGTTTCACCTCCGTGAACCAGAGGGCATAGTGAACGATGATTCTATTGAACATGTCCACGATAAAACGCGACTTATCTTTCTGTCCCAGGTCAAAAACATTTTTTTCATTGTTTACCACAGTCCTTCTCCTTTCTGCTATTCTTCAGGGCCTATTTCCAGGGAACTACTGGGGGAAAACCCTAAAGAAAAACCCGGGGAATGTCAAGTTCCAGACCAAAAGGAGCGGTGAATTAAGACCGTGAAAATCTTAAAATTCAAATCCGTCCGACAGGATATCCTCCTTTACGGATGAAATATTTGTTTGTTCCGACATGGCTTTGACAATCCGGTTAAATCCGGATGTATCGCCCAGCATGATGCACCCGGCAATTTTATTGCCGTTGAAAATAATTTTTTTGTACACGTCTTTTTCAATACGGGTTTTGTTTTCCATCTGGTCTTCTGCATCGATATTGCCTGCGGAAGCCAGGTCAATGCCGATCACTTTTAATTTGTTGGACATGGTGGTTCCCTTGTAAACCGCGGCAGTTCCGGCCATATTGGACCCGGCGATTTCCCCCTGTTCCGTTGCCGCCGGCCATATCCCATAGGGCGGCAGATCATTAAACTGGGCCACATCACCGGCGGCATAAACATCGGGAGCGCTGGTTTTCATCTGGTCATCAACCTTGATGCCTTTGTCCGCATCCAGATCCATGAGCTGGGCCAGTTCCATATTGGGCCGAACACCGGCGGAAACAATCACCATGCCACAGGGCAGCAATTCGCCATCTTCGAGCAAGACGCCATCAACCGCGTCCGTGCCGGTGAATTCACTGGTTTTGGCATCAAGCCGGAAAGAAAACCCCATGTCTTCCATCTGTGCCTGGAGCATTTCAGCGCCCGGCACATCCAGTTGACGCGGCAGCAGCCTGGGAAAAAATTCCACTATGGTCACTTTTTTTCCCATCTTTCTCAAGGCATTTCCCGATTCAAGACCCAGAAGCCCACCGCCAATGAGGACGACGTCATTGATGGTTTCTGCATGGGCCTTTATTTGGCGGGCATCGCTGATATTCCTCAGGGAGAACACCCCGTTTTTTTTAACGCCCTGGATTGGCGGCAAAAAAGAATGACTTCCCGTTGCAACGAGCAACGTGTCATAGGGAAATTGACGATTATTCCCGGCCATTAAAACCTTTGCCTTTTTATCGGCCGCTACCATTCGGGTGTCGAGAACCAGATCAATGGACAAGTCCCGGTACCATGAGTCCTTCTTGATGATGAGCTGTTTTTCATCAATTTCTCCTGCCATGAATTCCGGCAATCGGATCCTGGAATAATAGGGCAGGCTTTCCTCGGTCACCATTACAATTTTACCGGTTTTATCCTGGTTTCGAATTTTTTCAACCGCTGTTGTTCCGGCGGCACCGTTTCCAACAATAAGATAATTTGTCATGATAAGGTTCCCTCTTTTATGGGTTCAATGAGTTTGTATATGGGTTTTTCCGTACATCACCCGTGCTGCAGATGTTGTTACCACTGAATATAAGTACATCCTTGAAAAAAGTACAGGCAAATTTGTCAGGATCCGGATAGAAAAGGGTCTTGAATGCTGTTTTGCAGGTTGCGATATCGGGTCATGGCAACGATGGAAACGGGTAGGAGATATATAAAATATTATTATATAATTAGTTATTTGTATGGATTAATTCCAATAAAATAGTCTTATATTCCAATTATTTGATGATGAATTCATTGGATTTAAAGGAATTATTCGATCCTGGGAAAGGAAAAGACAGATAGGGTAATGTTATTGGGCATTATTGTTATTTTTAGTTATTTTTAGTTATTTAAATTTTAAATAATTTATTTATTGACATAATTTTTGCTAAAAAGTATAAAAAATGATTATTAATAACATTTTATTGACGGGAAAGAGAAATGAATATCGGATGGGGGTTAATGCAAGTTTTTTTATATAATATATTATTATGTAATTGATTAAATACAAATAAAACCTTGTCAAATGATAGCGGTTTGAAATGGAGATTTTTTAAAATGTTCCCTAAAACAAAACAAGTATTTACCGGATGTGCGCTTTGTTATCATAGCTGTGGAGAAGAGGTGACCGTCCATGACGGCAAATTGGTGGATGTAAAGGGCCAGGAATCCCACCCATTGAACAAAGGGTTCTTATGTCCCAAAGGACGCGCCACCATCGAACATATCTACCATCCGGATCGGTTGCGCCATCCTTTAAAAAGAGAGGGTGACGGATTTAAACAGATCTCCTGGGATCAGGCCTTGGATGAAATCGCTGCCAAGTTGCAGTCGCTCAAGGATCAATATGGGCCTTCGGTGCTGGGATTTTTCTGTGGTTCCGTAGGGGTGGAAAATTTTGAAATGGTTGCCTTGACCCAGCGGTTTAAGTCCGCCATGGGGTCAGCCAATTATTTTTCAGTGGAAAGTATTTGTTATCGCATGCGTATCCGATGTCGACAAATCACTTTTGGCAGTTATCCCGTTGAAGAATTGAATTCCAACCTTTATATTCTATGGGGTCATAATCCCCTGGCATCAGATTTTCCTTTGGCAATGGCCATCAAAGAAAATCGACTGAAAGGGGCAAAGGTTATTGTGATTGATCCTAAACGCATCACCCTTGCCGATCAATCCGAGATGTATTTAAAAATTCGGCCCGGTACTGACGGTGCTCTGGCAATGGCATTGATGCATGTGATCATCACTGAAAAACTGTATGACGCCGACTTTATCGAAAAATGGACCCTTGGTTTTGATGAATTAGTGCCGCATGTACAACCTTATACGCCTGAATGGGCCGAAAAAATTACCTGGATTCCGGCGAATGATATTCGCAAACTAGCCCGTATTTTTGCCACAACAAAAGGAGCAGCCATTTATCAAGGGACCTGTACCCAGGATCAACAAGCCAATGGTACCCAGACCAATCGCGCCATCGCCATTTTACAGACCATCGTTGGCGGCATCAATGTGCCGGGCGGATGGGTTTTAAGTCCCCGCCTAAAGATGAAAAATATCAGTTTGCCGGTTGAGGGCCGGCCCCTGGGAACAGACAAATATCCGTTATTCTACGAACTCTGGGGTCGGACCAGTCCTTATGGTATCGTGTCGATGGTTCCCGAAAATATTCCGGACAAGCTGAAAGCCTTTATGGTGTTAGGGGGTAACCCCATTGTGACCATGCCGGATTCCAACGCATTTCGAGAAGCGTTTAAGCGTCTGGATTTATTAGTCGTTTACGAACAGTTTCAGACAGACACCACCCGGCTTGCCGATTATGTGCTTCCGGCAACGAGCCATCTTGAAGGCTGGAGCCTGGCCTATAATTACAATGTGTGTCATTGTCTGCCGTACATACAGGTCCGTTCCAAAGCCATCGAACCTGTGGGGGAATGCCGAAGTGTTCTGGATGTTTACAAAGGCCTGGCCCAACGTCTGGGCCTGGAAGACATCTTTCCCTGGGAAGATGAGCAGGACCTGGTAAAAGATATTTTACAACCGTGTGAGCTGAATTTTGAATATTTGACTGAGACAAAACCAGAAGGGGATTTTTATCAGGAGAAAACCTATGACACCCAGCCGGGGGCATTTAGAACTCCCTCGGGGAAAATCGAAATTTTCAGCCAGGCCATTGCCGATGTGGGGTTTGATCCTTTACCCACCTATCTTGAGCCGGATAAAAGCCCCCAGGGCAGCATGTGGGCAGAATTGGGGGAAACGTATCCTTTAATCCTATCCACTGGTCAACGATGGATCAACAACACCGCCAGCCAGATGCATCATATTGAGTGGTTGAAAAACAATGAACATTTCCCAAAAGCCGAGCTTGGGCCTGAAACCGCCAAACAATACAACATTATTCATGACCAGCCCGTATGGGTTGAGACCGACCGTGGCCGGTCCAGGATGTGGGCATCCGTGGATGATCGTGTTGCAGAGGGGGTGCTGCTGGTCCCCCATGGCGGTTCCGGAGAAGAAAATTGCAACTTGCTAACCGACTGCCAAAACCGTGAGCCGATCATGGGGTATCCAACCTGGAAATCGGCATTGTGTAATATCCGTCCCGCCTGAACACGAACTTCTGGTATCACCTGGTCAAGGCACAGGGCCATTTATACTCCGGACAAGGGGGGGTATAGATGGCCATGTTAAAATGCGGTGGTTAACAATTTTTTAAAAAAAGGTGGTTTGGGCTAGATTTGAAACCCCTTATCTATTCTGTTGTGCCCACCCCCAATAGGTCAGCCGCATTTTTTCCGGCAATTTTTTCCTTTTCATTCTGGGTCAGAAAGGGAAGGTTCCACAAATAGGTCAGATCGGCGGACTGATCGGAAAAAGGGCTGTCACTGCCAAACAGAAACCGGTCAATGGGATGCTTCCGGAAAAAGTGATGAAGGGTGTGTTTATCCATCATTCTTAATACAAAGGCTGTATCCAGGTAAATAGGGGTTCCCAAAAGATATTCTTCGGTCTCATCATAATTGTCTTCCCCCCCCATATGGGCGGCGATCATGATCAGGTGGGGAAATTCTCGATGAACCCTGAGCAGTCGACTGGGCATTGCCCGAAAAGGGGGTGACAATCCGCGATCAAGGCCGGCATGAAACAGTATCGGCATTTGCAAAGACTGTAATACCTCATAAAAAGGAAACATTCGTCGGTCATCGGCATTGAATCCTTGATAATCCGGATGAACTTTAATTCCTTTAAATCCAGTGTCCCTTAATTGCTGAATATAGTCTTCTCCGCCCTGCTGGTCCGGGTGAAGGGTGGCCAGGGGCAGAATGTTTTCCCGCTTTCGATCATGAAGCCATTGATTGACGGATACCACTTGTTCCGGCCGGGTGGTAATCCTGCTGATACAAGACAAATGGATTCCGGCGGTTTCCATGGACGACAACAGGCCATGGAGGGTGCCGTCAGTAAAATGCGGTATATCCGCCCGGCCCGATAATTCAGACAAGATGATCGACGCTTTCTGTCGAGGAAAAATGTGGGTATGAAAATCAATGATCATGCTGCACATTTTTCCCCATACCCCTACTAATATGTAATAAAACTCGGTAAAAACGTGACGATCTGCGGAAATAAAGTCACCAGAACCGTCAGGAGAATCAAGGCACCCAGAAACGGGAAAATGCCCCGGAAAATCTTGTCCAGGGGAACATCCGGTGCAATGCCCTTGATCACAAAGACGTTGACGCCCACCGGGGGTGTGATAACGCCCATTTCACCCACCAGCACAATGATAACCCCAAACCAGATGGGGTCAAAGCCCAGCCGCAACACCACCGGGAAAAAAATGGGGATCGTGACAACGATTAGGGCCATGGAATCCATAAAGAACCCCCCCAGAAAATAAATGCAGATCATGACCCCCATGACGGCCATGGGCGGGATGGGGAGATTGCCCACCCATTCTGCCAGGGCATAGGGGATGTTGGAGATGG
>NZ_JAQYWD010000079.1 GCF_030145145.1 Desulfobacula sp.
GTTATTGGCTTCCCCGACACGGGCTCACACCTCCATTTATAAATGAATTTTAGTGTCGGGGTTTTATCACGATTAACCGGACAAGTTAATTGTCGTCAACCGGACAGGATAATTGTCGCACAATAATTCTTTTATACTTGTTCGGTTCATGGCTGAATACATACTCTGAATACACAAGATATGCTTGGAAAAAACAGTTGAAAAATAAAGGGCACCTCTACACAGAAGGGTTGTTTAAATATTCCATGCATATCAATTATTTGGGTGATATCCTTCTTTTTATAGGTTTCGCACTTATTACGTTTCGGTTTTCAATGCTATTCATTCCCTTATTCATGGCCTTGAATTTTATTTTTATTATTATTCCAAGACTTGATAAATATCTGGCAGTTAAATACGGTTATGAATTTGAAGAATATGCCGGAAGAACAAAAAAGTTTATCCCAGGGATTTACTAAAAGCATTCAAACATGTTGAAGAAACAGGATGTAAAGCTTTTAACTGATTTTTTTTGTCTCTAATATGCTTGAATGGGATTTTGATTTTTTTGACTTTTCATTTTCCATATACTTTAATTTATACCCCGAGAGGGAAGAAAAACAGGGTTCAGGTTAAATTGATAAGTATGGTATTGTGCGACAATTATCCTGTCCGGATAACAGTATTTTCAAGACAGCCTGATTTATAAAAATGGTGCAGGAAGTACACAAGAATATTCATCAGTGCAAAATTTTCTGTAACTGATTTCAGGGTATTTGAGAATCTTCAAAAGCTCCATTCGAAATAGCTGATAGGGCTGAATATCCCTTTGGGGAGAGGAATAATTATCCGGCGCAATAAAACTGTTGATAATCTGGTCATCTAAGAGTTGGTCAACAAATTGCAATTCTGGATCTACGATCTCAAGGTATGGCTTCTTCCGGTTATCAAAATCAAACAGATTATCCGAATGGAAATTCTCAATATAAGCAGCCATTTCAGGAAGGTTACGGATTCCTTTTGACGGCTTTTGGGCTTCGATGCCTATGAGTTCTTCCATGGGGATGTCCAATGTTTGGGAATAATCATAATTGTTTTCCACCTCGTTCATGACTTCCTGAGTCAGTTCTTTTTTGGATTTTTTGAGCATCCTATTCCAGCGGGGAAATTTTTTTTTCAATTGCTTCGCGATGATCTGTCTGATATTTTTTCTATGCATAAGGCCTCTGTTTTTGTGCTTGTTTTTTTTGATTCATTTCATAAAAAGCACTTAAATCTTGTCATTGAAAATCAACAATCGAAATTCATTTGAATTCCCGTTTTGAATCTGATAATGCTGTTAACGACCCACAGTTCAGAAACACAATGTTTCATCTTTCTTAAAAACAGGACGGGTAAAATGGGAAATCATATCCATGTCGGCAGATTGAAATTTGTACCGGTGCTTTTTCTTTTACAGGGTTTTCCCCGAAGGCTGTTAAGGATTTACCAACAAAAATCTAAAAAAATAATTTAAACCGGGTTCAAACTTACATGATAATACGATGGAATCGATTATGAAATTTATTAAACGAGCAGGACTGGGATTATTAATCGTTATTTTGATTACAATTGGATTGGGTGCCTATTATCTAAACTCAAAAAGGGCTGTTCGGTCTGGAAATATAACGCTTCCGGGTCTAACCGGTTTGGTTGATGTCCGTTTTGATACCTTTGCTGTCCCCCATATTTCCGCTGAAAACGAAACAGATGCTTACTATGCCCTGGGATATGTTCATGCACAAGAGAGACTCTTTCATATGGAATTGCTTCGCCGTCTTGCAAAAGGAGAACTCGCCGAGATACTGGGCCCTAAATTGAAATCAACCGACTCTTTTTTCAGAACCTTAAGATTGAATCAGTTTGGAAAAGCGTATATGCAAAAAGCCGATAAAACCACTACGGCATTTAAAATCAGCCAGGCCTATCTTGACGGCATAAATCAATATATGCATACCCGGCCTGCACCCATTGAGTTTGATATTTTAAAAATTCCAAAAAAAGAGTATATGCTATCCGACATTGTCAGTGTAGCAGGCTATATGGCTTACAGCTTTGCTGCGGGATTCAAGTCTGATCCTGTGCTCACATTTATCCGCGATGAGCTCGGGCAGGTTTATTTAAATGATATGGATTACCGCCCTTCGGCTGTTCCTCCTTTGAAACTGTTAACAGATACTCATAAATCCCTGGCCCAGATGGCAGGCCTGGTTGCTGAAATCGAGACCATTCACTCGCCGGTTGGTTTTTTTGAGGGCAGTAATGCCTGGGCCATACAGGGCAATAAAACAGTATCCGGGAAACCCATCCTTTCAGGAGATCCCCACATTGCCCATTCCTGCCCTTCGGTCTGGTACGAAGCGCACATTATCACACCAGACTTTAATTTTTACGGCCATTTTCTTTCGGGATTTCCCATGGCCCTTCTCGGTTTCAACCAGAAAGTTGCCTGGACCTTGACAATGTTTCAAAATGACGACCTAGATATGTTCATTGAAAAACCAAATCCGGAAAACCCTAGTCAGGTCTGGTCTAATGGAAAATGGACCGACCTTGAAATTGAACATGAAATTATCAAGGTGAAAAATGAAAAAGATCTGGCTCTAACCGTCAGAATATCTAAGCATGGCCCTATTATCAATGATATCCTGGATCCATTGAATAAGAAAAAAAGACCGGTTGCTGTTTCCTGGGCCTTCCATGATTTTAGCAATGATATTATTAACGGCCTATACGAATTGTCCCATATTGATACGGTTTTCCAGGCGCCGGATGCGCTTAAAAAACTCCATGCGCCCGGGTTGAATTTTGTAATGGCCGATACCTGCGGTAATATCGGATGGTGGGCTGTTGCAAAACTAGCCAAAAGGCCGGACCATATTGACTCCAATTTTATCCAGGATGGATCAGATCCTTCCAATGACTACATCGGGACCTGGCCTTTTGAGTCAAATCCACAATTCATAAATCCTGAATCAGGCATTATTGTTTCAGCCAATCATCAACCCCAGGATTTTGGCAATGGCATCGTCCCTGGATATTATAATATTGAAAACCGGGCGAAACGCATTGAAACGCTTCTGGGACAGAAACAGAAAAACTGGTCCTCAAATGATATGAAAGTTATTCAGCTTGATACTGAGTCAGCATTCTATAAAAAAATCAAAAACAAACAGGTTGATGTGTTAAAAAGTATCCCGGCCATTCAAAATGATGTGATTTCAAAAAAAGCGTTTGAAATTTTTAAAAGATGGGATGGCTTTCACCATCTTGATACCAAAGGGGCGGGCATCTTTTACACGCTGCATTATTACCTTGCAAAAAATTTGTTTAAAGATGAGCTGGGAGAGGATCTTTTTAAAGCATTTTTGCGGACACGTCTACCTGATAAGGCAGTCCTCAAAATCATGGGTCTTGAGAATTCTCCCTGGTGGGATGACAGAACCACGTCAAAAGAAGAATCCCAAAAAGACATTCTATCTTTGGCCTGGTTTCAGACGATTGATAATCTAACGCAATTTGCCGGCAGTGATCCTGAAAAATGGGTTTGGGGGGATTTCCATACGATTGAATATATCCATGCCCTGGGCAGGAAAAAGCCTTTGGACAAACTGTTCAATATCGGTCCTTTTAAAAGTGAGGGATCAAGGGATGTCCCTAATTATCAGGGATTCAGGATAGCCCCACCGCCGTTTAAAGCCTACATTGGACCCTCCACCCGGCGGATTATTGACTTTGCAGATCCGGATCATTCACTGGGGATTAATCCAACAGGTCAAAGCGGATACTTTTTTGATCCTCATTTTGATGATCAGGCCCAAATGTATATGTTGGGAAAATATCGAACTCATCTGATGGATAAAACAGAAATTGAGAAGGCAACCGCCTCTTTATTAAAATTGACACCATAAAAATATCCATATGACCATTTCAGTCCTGCCTGAATAGACATCTCAGCAGGTCAGAAATTATATTGATGAACATGTAACCGATAAACAAAATTTATCAATACGGTATAGGTTCTGTCAGCAATTCATTATAAAACGCAATAGTCGCCGGACAATGGGGTCAGGTTTAGGTATAGCCATAATGAAAATTGTTGTATTTTTATTGCATCCAAGGCAAAAACGTGCAAAAGGATGTCACCCATAAATTATAGAGGACGATTATGACAAAAGAAATAAAAGATCAGTGTCAAGACCCAAGCCAGAGTTTAACCATTGAGTTACCTTGTCAAATGGTCGAACGAATTGAACGGTATGCCAAAGAAAAGGGAATGGCTGTTGCTGGAGTTCTGATTGAAGCTATGGATAGCTTTTTGAGGAAGGCTGAATAAGAGGGAAAGTATGAAGTTGATGCCAGTCATGGCATGGACAGTCCGGATAGAAACAAACTGATCCGCTGGCCTTTGAAAATAAACACGTTCTTTTCTTTCACTGCCCCCTTAGATCATGATTTTTTTTCCGACTTTCACCGCCACATAAGCGTTGCCGAACGTCTGTTTGAACTGATCGATACACCAGTCAGAACTGTCATGGGCGGACACCTGGTCTTCTGCCAGGTGTCTTCCTTTTTTTAACTCACGGATTTTTTTTGTAAAAACCAGTGCAATCAGTACAATCAGAACGAAAACAATGTATATGGCGATCATGGGGCTTCCTTAACGTCTTCTTGGGAATTTAGAAAGATACCTTGCGTGAAAATTTTTGTAAAGTGTTCTGCCAGCTGCTGTGTTGACATGTCACCATCCGGGTTAAACCATCTGTAGGCCCAGCTGACCATTCCAAAAAACGCAAATGCGCATACTTTTGGGTCCAGGTCACGCATTTGGTTGCTGTTCTTTAAAGATTCAAAAACACCGGTTAATTGGGACATATATTGTGCCTGTTTTAATTTTAATTTTGCCCGATGATCAGGGGTAAGGCAATTTTGCTCGTGGACCAGCAGTTTCATTTTATCAAAATCAATGGCGGTCATGGTATGCATTCGAAGAATTTCAATCAATTGCTCTTTTTGCTCTAATCCTTTTTTTTCAATCTCCCTTATTAATTTCAGCCCGGTGCTCATGGTTTCATCCAACACCTGGTAGAGGAGTTCTTCCTTGCTGTCAAAGTAATAGTAAATAGACGCGGCACTGATGCCGCCGGCTTTTGCTATCCCTCGAATCGTTGTCCGCTCAAACCCCTGTTCAGCAAATACTCTGGCAGCCATTTCGCGAATCTTGTCTCGCCTTTGTTCTTTTTCTAAACCCATCACCTTCTCCCCATCGCCTGGCGTTAATATTAAAATGACAGCCAAAATTGTTTCAGATAGTTTACCCCAATTCAAAGTGAGATCATCAGGTTGAAAACGGTTGATCTAAACTATGTTCATATCCTTTGTTCAGAACAAAAAATCTAAATTCATATCAACAGATTCGCTCTTTAAAGTCAAGAATTTCCCAAACAGCATTTCAAGCGGGGATATCCCGTTCGATCAGTGAACGAATAACAATGCCGGCTAAACCCAATAGGCCCGAATACCCCATACCAACCCAGTATAAAGATCCTTTTGGGCGGCGCAAAAAAACTTGACAGAACAAACAAGACATGGTTTTATCGTTTGAACGATCGTTCAGACTGATCGGTCATAACTTTTGTTATTGAGTTTTAAACCTAAAAGTTTGGAAATCCATGAAAGATGAAAAAGATGAAAAAGGGCATATTTTAAATTGACCTAATTGGCGTGGGCTTTGTTTTAAAACCCTTTTTACCGGCCAAGGGTAACAACATACACAAGAGGATTATTTTCAAATGTCTAAATCTAACATACGAACAAAAGTTCTTCACAAGGGAGGCGCACCGTTTTGTCTTAAATCCCATTGTCAATGCCGTGGATGCTTTGGATGGCGTAATATGCTCAATGCAATCCACACAAATGCCGTTTGGCAGAACTACCCCATCAGATGTGCTGCAACCGGATTGACATTGAAGGTCGACAGAAAAGAGGATATTCGCACAGGTCGTGGGACGTGCCAGTTAACATGATGAATAAGCGGGGTTAGAAGATGAGTGTTGCACTTAAGTTTGAAGGATATCATAGGCCCGGTAATGTAGACCAGGCCCTGGAAGTTTTAACAGAATATGGTAATAATGCTCAGGTTATTGCCGGGGGTACAGATATATTACCACAGCGACCCGGTGGAAAGAATGCTGGTAACGGTAAACACCTGGTGGACATCGCGCATATGGGACTGGATTATATTAAAGAAGGGAAAGACGGCATCCACATCGGCGCTGCCGCAACCATCAACCGTATTGGTGCCTTCCCGTTGTTTTCAAGCTCACCCTACCTGGCGCTGTCAGAGGCTGTGGCTTGTCATTCCACCCAGACGATAAGGAACAGGGCCACCATGGGCGGTAATGTGTGTAATGCATCGCCATGTGCGGATCTTGCCCTGCCGTTGCTGGCATTTGATGTCCGATTGATGGTTACGGGACCTGGGGGAAACAGGCAGATCCCGATTCAAGATTTTTATATGGGGACGAATCTTTGCGCACTGGACAGCAATGAAATGTTGCTGGAAATCTGCATCCCCTTTTGTGAGGAAAAAACCGGCACCGCCTTCCTGAAACTGGGCCGTCAGCAAACCGCCATTGACATGGCCCTGGTGAATGTGGCCACATCACTCACAATGAAGGGACAGTGTTGCAATACCGTCAGGATTGCTTTGGGATCGGTGGGTCCGGTTCCGTTCCGTGCGACAACGGCAGAGGCAATACTTGCCGGCAACCGCCCGGACAAAGAGACCATACACCAAGCTGCCAAGGCGGCTGCCGATGCATCTGCGCCCATTGATGATATCCGGGCAACGGCTGCATACAGGAAAAAAATGGTGGCAATACTGGTTCGACAGGCTTTGGAAAACAGTCTCAGGAGATATAAATCATGAAGAAAATAGACATAACACTGACAGTAAATGGTGAACCCCATGAAATGGCTGTAGCCCCTGGAGAACGGCTGGTGGATGTTTTAAGGGAACGCTTAGGCCTGACCGGCACCAAAGAGGGCTGCGGTGAAGGGGAGTGCGGCGCCTGCACCATCAATATGGATGGGCAGGCAGTGTTGTCCTGTCTTATGCTGGCGGTTCAGGCGGACGGTGCGACGATTCTGACCATTGAGGGGCTTCAAAAAGGGGCTGACCTGCATCCTTTGCAAGAGGCGTTTATCAGCGAATCGGCTGTCCAGTGCGGTTATTGTACACCCGGCATGATCATGGCATCCGATGCATTGATCCGGAACACCCCCAGCCCGACACAGGGGATGATCCGGGATGCCCTTGCCAATAATATTTGCCGGTGTACGGGATATGACCGGCCGGTCAAGGCAGTGCTCAAGGCCGCCAGCCATATGAAGGAGCGGACAAATGGATAAGCTTGAGGTTGTAGGAAAACCCATAAAACGAATTGATGGCATCGACAAGGTTACCGGCGCCGCAAAATATGCCACCGACATCACCCTGGACAATATGCTGTACGCCAAGCTTCTTCGCAGTCCTCATGCCCACGCGCGAGTGACACACATCGATACCACTGCAGCGGAAAAACTGCCGGGCGTTAAGGCTGTAGCATCGATTCTGGAGGTTCCCAAGGTGCTTCAATACTGGTATTTTCTTCGAACCGAAAAAAAAGAACGACAGATCTATCTTTTGGACAACATTGTCCGGTTTATCGGTGATCCGGTATTGGCCGTTGCGGCTGTAGACGAGGTAACAGCGAACAAAGCCCTGTCCCTGGTAACCGTCACCTATGAAAAGCTGCCGGACTTACAGGATCCCGTTGCGGCATTAGAAGAAGACAGTCTGAAAATACACAGCAAGGGCAATGTTGCCATGAAAGCCGAAAAGGGATTCGGTGATATCCAGGAAGGATTTGACCGCGCAGATATCATTGTTGAGAACACCTATCACACGTCCAAACAGAAACATGCGAGTCTGGAGCCTATTGGCAGCTGTGTGGCCCATTACCAGTCCGATAAAAGTTTAACCGTCTTTTCTTCCACCCAGCTTCCCCACTGGAGCCGGCATTACCTTGCCGGTGCGCTGGAGATGCCAATCAATAAGGTTCGGGTTATCAAACCTTACACCGGTGGTGCTTTTGGGGGCAGATGTGGCCTTATTCACGGGCTTGAGGTGATGTGCAGCTGGCTTTCCCGAAAGGCAGTGAGACCGGTTCGACTTTCCTTTAGCCGGGAGGAAGATTTTATCGCCACTGAATCCCGCCACCCCATGACCATAAAAATGAAAACCGGTGCCACAAAAGAGGGCATCATCACGGCAAATGACGTCAAGATTATAGCCGATGTGGGCGGTTATGGGACACATTACATCGGGGTAATCGCAGACTGTTTGTCCACGGGCGGCGCCTTGTACAACATACCCAATTATCAGTTTTCCGGAACCGCTGTCTATACAAACAAATCCCTGTGCGGTGCCCTCAGGGGGTACGGGAATCCCCAGATGAATTTTGCCCAGGAGTCACAGATAGATATTATCGCCGAAAAACTGGGCTTGGACCCCCTGGAAATACGATTAAAAAATTACCGTCCCAAGGGAGAAATGGACCCGGTATTGCTAGAGGAAATCCAGAGCAATGGCCTGCCGGAATGCCTGGAAAAGGGAGCTGCAGAAGCAGACTGGGATGCTAAAAGACGTCAGTTGCCCGGCACTGATGGCAAAAAACGGGGGATTGGTCTTTCCATCATGCTGCATGGCACAGGCGCTGCAGGTGCCCTGCCGGATCCGGCATCGGCAACCGTGATGATCAATGCGGACGGTTCGGTGAACCTGCTCACAGCCGCAGCAGACGAAGGACAGGGTAACCGGACGGTATTGGCCCAGGTCGCATCCGAAGTCCTGGGGATTGATGTTGAAAAGATCACTGTTTCAGACACCGACACCGCTGTAACGCCACTTGATTGCGGCACCCATGGCAGCCGGCAGGCCTATAGCGGGGGACTGGCCGTACAAAAAGCCGCAACCCAGGCCCGGGAAAAAATGCTGTCCTTTGCGGCTAAAATTCTCGACGTGAAACAACAACAATTAGGGATTGGAAAAGGACGGGTCTTTGACCTGTCCGATCCTGAAAACAATATCCCGATTCAGGATTTGATGCGGCAAACCCAGATTGGCGATATGGGCCTGTGTGAGCAGGTGATCGGATCGTTCAGCGGTATTGCATCCGCCATGCCCGGTTATTACGGTGCTATTTTTGCAGAGGTGGAAGTAAACACTGAAACCGGAGAAGTCCGTGTAATAAAACTGACCAGCGCCTTTGATGTGGGCCGGGCCCTTAACCCGGATTTTGTGGAAGGTCAAATTACCGGTGGTGGTGCCATGGGAATCGGTTTTGCCCTTACCGAGGGGCTGATGGTAAAAGACGGTCATATTTTAAATGGCAATCTGACCGATTATCGCCTGCTGAGGGCCTGTGACGTGCCTGAAATTGTTCCGATTATCGTGGAATCAAATGAACCCACCGGGCCGTTCGGCGCCAAGGGGGTTGGCGAAGGGGCCATGGTAAATGTCGCGTCCGCCATCGCCAATGCCATTTTCCATGCATCCGGTGTTAGATTAACCAATTTATGCATGACCCCGGAAGATATTTTACAGAAATTAGAAGCGAAAACAGCATTAACCCATCTTTTCGAAAAAATAGCCAGAAACTGCTATTTTTACTCATATTTTATGGCACCACAAAAAAATATTATAATAAAATCAGCAGATTACAAGTCAGACTTTCATTGCTGGTCAATGTAGT
>NZ_JAQYWD010000017.1 GCF_030145145.1 Desulfobacula sp.
ATGTTACAGCAAAATTCAATATACACAAGCCATAGCGTTTTTTTGCTTCAAACAGCCAATTTACCCAATTCTTTTTGTCTTTCCGGAATTTTAATAAAAATTCCCTTTTGTGGCATCGATGGGTAATATGCCAGATGCAATTTGGGATATAATGTCTATTAGCACGAGCCATTTTTCTTAAAGTGTTTTTTTTGGGGCTTAAAACGTTAATCTAAGCTGATTTTAACGGCATTTTTTTTAAATTTGTTTTATATTCTCAATATATTAACTTGGTCCGACCGTATACCAGTATACCAATGGGCTGATTGCCTGGGACCGGTTAACGTGACAACCGGATATTTTGCTGCCATGTATAAAAGGTGTTTTTCCAGATCTCTTTTGATGTGTGACATGTTTGTTTCCCATGTTTAAAAAGAATAATGATAAACATATATCATTATTGGACAAACTGAAACTTCAAAATTCAATTTGTCCGTTTTTTCAGGTTCCGGGGAAGGTCAATGCCGGCCACGGCAAGACCCTGTTTTTTTCGGCAGACCAGGAAGCTGGGATTGGATAATTCTTATTTGCCCCGTTTGACATTTGTCAAGTATTGGATTACAATCCAATAATAATAGATAATAATAGGATTACACTCAAATGATTGACAATTTTATAGCCACATACAAACGGCTGCTTGAAAATACCCGGTATAAAAATCATCGTTACATTTATAAACAATTTAACATGGTCAACCGCCTGACAGGATTAATCGGGCCAAGGGGAACAGGCAAGACAACTTTATTGCTGCAATTTATCAATGAAAAAATTGACAATAAAGATGACTGTATTTATGTCTCAATTGACAATCTATATTTTTCAAACCATTTATTAATCGATTTTGTTGCTGAACTATATGATGATTATGGTGTGCGCTATTATTTTTTTGATGAAATACATAAATATCCGAACTGGAATCAGGAATTAAAAAACATATATGATTCATACCCGGATATCAAAGTTGTATTTTCCGGCAGTTCAAGCATCAACCTGATAAAGGGGACATATGACCTGTCAAGAAGGGGAGTGCTTTACCGGATCTGTGGGATGTCATTCAGAGAATATTTGTTGTTCAATGGCACCGCCGATGTTGAACCGGTTACCTTGAATGAAATCCTGAACAACAGGAGTGAAATAGAAAAAAAAACCACCGGCATAAAGAAAATAAAAGGGCATTTTAAGAAATACCTGGGTAAAGGGTTCTACCCATTTTATCTGGAAGATGAAACAACATATCACCAGAAAATTATCAGGATAATTCAAAAAACAATTTATGAAGATATCTCTGATTTTTACCGGTTAAAAACAGCAAATTTATCCAGTTTTAAAAGAATACTGTCATATCTGGCAACCATTCCACCTGGAGAATTGAATAAAAACAGCATTTCTAAAAATATCGGTTTGGATAATCGAACCATTCGAAACTATTTAAATATATTACAGGAAACAGGCCTGATAGAGCTCATAGGGAAAAATAAATCAGGGGCTAATATGTTAAGGTCGACAGAAAAAATATATTTAGATAATCCTGATCTCTATCAATCCATCAGTGAAGAAATTGGGCATGCATCAAAAATTGGAACGATTCGGGAGATATTTTTTATTAAAATGATTAAGAATGCCGGGTATAAGATTCATTATAGCAAAACAAGTGATTTTGAAGTCGATCAAACGATCTTTGAAGTTGGTGGGAAAAACAAAACAAAAAAGCAGATAAAACACAATCTGGACAATGCCTGGCTGGTCAAGGATGATATCCTTTATGGCAGTAAACATGAAATACCATTATACCTGTTCGGGTTTTTATATTGATTCCAGGAGGCCCAGGGCCTAATGTTTGGTGGACTTCGATGGTTATGCCGATTAATTTACCGATTATTGGATTTTTTCTCATGATGTTTATCCAATTCTTTTTGTTTATCCGGACTTTTAATAAAAATTCCCTTTTGTGGCACTGATGGGTAATGGGCCAGATGCAATTTGGGATATAAGTCTATTCGCACGGGGCATTTTTCTTAAAGTGGTGTTTTTGGGGCTGAAAACGTTAATCTAAGCCGATTTTAACGGCATGTTTTTAAAATTTGTTCTATATTTTTAATGTATTAACTTGGTCCGACAAGTATACCCGAGTATACCCGACAAACAAGTATACCCGACAAGTATACCTGAAGTATACCTTGCAAGTATACCTTATGAGACCCCCCATTCGCCATTATGAAAGAATCGTTTTAAATTTTTTCTTTCCTTTGATTCGATAGATTGTAAAATCTCTATCAATGGTGGCGATGGTATAGATGTCGAGTTTTTCTGCTATATACACAAGACAAGAATCAGCAAAATCCATTGGTAAATCACGATATTTTTCAGTTAACGATTTTAATCGTTTAAAATCGATATTTTGGATATTGTGTATTTCAACCGCACCTCTGCTTACCCACTCCAGAAAATCAATCTGAGCATTTCGATTAAAATCCAGCAAATGAAGCGTTTCTGTTATTGAAGCAAGGGTCGTAATTAAAGGATCTTTGTTGATTTTTATAAAATTAACAGATTCTTCATGATACTTGTCTGATGCATCGAATAAAGCGATCAATGGTCCCGAATCAATTAAAATCTTTTTCATCCCCTTTTGGCCTTTATTTTATCCTTAACGATTTCTTTTCGATCAGAAGACAAATTGTGATAACCTGATGAATACTTTCCAAAAAGGTCCTGTCCTGCCTCCCATGCATTTTGTTTCCCAAGTTTTCTTAGATATTCAAGGATACTTTTTCGGATTAAATCAGATTTTGTAAGGCCAAGATTCTTTGCTGTATTGGTTATCGTTTGCTCTAAATCTGGATCGAGTCTTAATGTAATCATTTTTGTCACCTCCGTAATACGAATTGTAATACGTTGATATTGTGATGTCAAATGGTTGATTAAAATAATCGCGGTGCTTACCGGCAACCTGTTTACTGTCCAAAGGTTCAAGGCCGCCATGCTCACGGAAAATTTGTTTTGATCGATTTCTCATAAGTGTTTTCCGGACATCTTGTCATCCTTTGTTGATATGTGGATTCTGTCCCCGGGTTTCAGGGAAAAATGGTCTTGTAGTGACGGATTAGCGGGGTGTTTTATAAAGATCATCGTGGTCAAGAATACGTAATAGTTTAAGTTTGGACGACCAATCAGGAGAGCCGGTTGTCAGGAAAGCCTCCGGCTCAAATGAAACTCTACACCTTTTGTCCACACGGGCAGACCATGCAGTCGGATCATTCATAATGCGCTCAATTCTCAAGCCGGGATGACGGGGATTCTCTTCTAAGAAATTTATGGTTTTCGCAATTTTTTTTAATAATGATTTTTGATGTCTAAATTTTTCCAAATCAGAAATAAATTTTTTATTTGGAATCAATTTCGGCATTGTTGCGTTCCTTTTCAAACCAATCCGGGAGTTTGTCTGTTTCCGAGTCCCTGGCTTCCTTTAATTTTAATAGACCGGAATCATTTAGTCTTATTGTTCGATAAAATTCAACAGGGTAAAGATAAATTGCGCCATCAGCGTCCACTGAAAGTTCAAGATGGCTGCCGGGTTTAATCCCAAGATCTTTTCTTATTGAAACAGGCAAACTGATGCTTCCTCTTTTATCCATCGTTACAATCATAATTATTTCCTTTCTATTGATAGATTGTATTTGGACCATAGACATGAAAACAATATAATCTCATTATGACGTTTTGTCAATATGTCAATTTATGATGATGTTTTCAAGAGGCACTCATGGCCCATGATATCGGTCCTGGTCTATAGCGCTCACAAAAATTGAGACACCTCTGCTCACTTAAATTCAGACACCACGATGCCTTAACTTCAAAAGTACAGACACCATTTCATAAAAGGAATTCGGTAAAATAAATGGCGTGGTAAGGGCTAAAAAAAGGCCCTGTATCCCTGAAAATTTTTTCATTCGTTTCAGCGTTTTTTTGCTTCAAACAGCCAATTTCCCCAATTCTTAAAGGACACAAAATTCGTTTCCAAAAAATTGACATTAAAACGTCATGACGTTATACTGCTAAAATAAAAAATTTAGAGGTGAAATTATGGCACCATTATCAAAACGTTCAACCATCTATTTAGATCCAGTCCTTCATCAGGCATTACGACTAAAATCTCTTGAAACATCGCGCTCTATGTCAGAGATAATCAATGAAGCACTGAGAGAAGCTCTTGCTGAGGATGCTGAAGACCTTTCTGCCTTTGATGAAAGAGCTGATGAGTCCTTGATCAGCTACGAGCAAATGGTTAAGAGGCTTAAAAAAGATGGCCGCATATAAAATTTTTTTCAAATCTTCGGTTTGGAAAGATTTTAAATCAATACCGGATAAGGATTTAACAAAAATTCTTACCTGTATCGAATCTCTCGGTAATAACCCACGTCAATCCGGGTGTAAAAAACTAAGCGGCCAGGAAAAATATCGTTTGAGATATGGCAGATATCGCATTGTCTACTCCATACAAGATGACCAGCTTTCCATTTGGATTGTCAAAGTTGGGCATCGTAAAAATATATATAGCTGAAGCGAATGGCAGCCATGGCGTTTTTTTTGCCTCAAACAGCCAGTTTCCCCAATTCTTTTTGTTTTTCCGGAATTTTAATAAACATTCCCTTTTGTGGCACCGATGGGTAATGTGCCAGATGCAATTTGGGATATATTATCTATTAGCACGGGCCATTTTTCTTAAAGTGGTGTTTTTGGGGCTAAAAACGTTAATCTAAGCCGATTTTAACGGCGTTTTTTTGTAAATTTGTTATATATTTTCAATAGATTAACTTGGTCCGACAGGGATACATTCAGGGATACATTCCTACAGGGATACATTCCTGAAAAATTCAGGCAAAGAACCGGGGATACTGTAAAGGTTATTATTTTAAGTGAGCAAAAAGCCAGGCAAACGGATATTATTGATGAGTTGTTGTTAACTCCTGTTAAATCAAAACAGTTTTCGCCTCTGTTGAGAGAAGAAATCTATGAGCGCTTTTAAAATAGACCTGGAAGCGACATATTTCATCGATACAAATATTTGGCTTTATGCATTTATACAAGGTCGCTTTAGATTGCGATGCAAATTATTTGATATCTGAAGATATGCAGAATGGCTTTCTTCTTGAAGACCGACTGAAGATAGTAAACCCATTTACATCAATTAGGCCCAGGGTTTGAAAAAGTGGTGTTTAGTGAGAGTGGAGCCGCTGTTCACTCGATCAAAAATATCGAGTTTTGCGCGACCAGGTGCTTTCTCGTCTATAAAATAAAGGATTAAATTTGTCCGCCTGATCTCTTTGAAAATCAGGATCAAGAATATATAGTTCTTCATCAATCTCCTCAATTACCTGACGGATGGTGAGTTAACTGGTGCGAATGAGAATGTCATCCAACGGATAATCGGCTAAGTCCAGCTCTTGTGCGTCTATTTCAACATCTTCCGGTTCTTTAACGGTTTCCTTCTGCATGGTGCGTCCTTTTAACTTTTAGGTCTTACTTTTTCTAACATTTTGTCCAAAAAATGTCACCATTCTTAATTGCAGGCGAACATCCATTAACAGGTATCATGTTTTTACGACAGATAAATCACATCATGGGTGCTGACATCCTTGATCGAGGCGTTGAAATCCGTTAGACTTTACCAAACCTTGTGGAATTTTAAAATAGAGAACCCGGCGTTGTGAAGGGAAAGGGGGTCAGGCTTTTGTTATTGCAGGCTGAATCTTTTATCAGGCCCCATGCTTTTGATCACAGCCTGAAAAGTTAGGGGAACAGCAGTCGGTAAAAGCGTCAATAACGCAAGCCTGACCCCCATGAAATCGTGACTTTCATCGGATTAACTTGACAAAAACCATCCGCCTATCCTATAAATTACTTATTTGCTGGCACAAACACAATTTGCTGTCATAAAGGAAACAGATTCATGAAATTTCATCATATCCCTGCCAATCAGAAAGGGTTTTCGCTGATCACCATTGTCCTCCTTTTCACGATACTGGGAGTCATGACCGCCGGGGGGGTCATGTTGAGCCTTAAACTCCAGACGGCAGCAAAGAACAACAAAACTGTCGACAAGATGACCATCATTCGTGATGCCCTGCAACAATATTACAGGGGGCATCAAGAAGACTTCCCCACCATCCTAACGACCCACTTGCTCCCTTCCGACCCGAATAACCGAATCCCAGTGGATGCCCTCAAACTGGAACAACACTTCCGGTACGATGCCTGGGGACAATTTTTTCATTACGATCCCGGTGTTGTCACAGATATCACCGATGTCCGTGTTAATGACAACGGTAATAACAAATATGTAGGAGCTGTAATCATCAGCTCGGGGTCTGACCAGATCCGCCAGTCGGTGAATATTCCTCCCTATTCAACCCAGGGAGATGATATCCTTGTTCCGGTAAATTTAAGGGAACTAGGCATTGAAATAAGTCTCACGGAAATGCGGGTTCTCCAGAAAAAACTCAGGGCACTCGCTTTGAGGTGTATCAGCCCGTCACCACCCATCACAGATGTTATCACAGATATTGTCATTCCGTTTGCACTGGGTGATGAGTTCATACAGGATGCCTGGCTTCAGCAGTATATCATCAGCGACTCAGAAATACGGTCATCCGGGCCAGACGGACCATACGGGGACCCTTCTAACTCCGATGATCTTGTCCTGTCCAGCCTGACGGTCACCTGCCCCGGCGGCCTGCCCCAGACCTCTTCCATCATAGTAAACGGCCGATTCAACGAGGTGAATCAGAATTCGCCGCAGCCGGATATGGGCAGTTATATCGTAAACGGACAGATTGTTGGCGGCGCTAACCGGTCGGCAGTGGATAAACCGCCTGGGGGGGGTACTTACTCCTTGATATTAGATGGTTCTAACAATTATGTCAGACTTAACAGCCTTCCTATTCTCGACCCTGGGACAGGTGGTTATGCTATCAGCATCTGGATAAATGTTGACGTAGCTTCCAACGGAATAAGGCCGATTTATGGAACCAGGTCATCCGATTCAACCACAATAGAATTTTTTGTAGATGGCGACCCTGCTCTTGGCAAAGTTCTTGTTTTCAGAGTAGAGGATCCTTCTGGAAATTATGTTGAGGCCAGAAGCAATGCCACTTTATCCACTGGATCTTGGCACCATGTTGTTGCAGTGTGGGAGAGTTCATCCCAGGTTATTAAACTTTATCATCAGGGCGCCCCGTATCCAGCAACCCTGATGCCAGGTTCACCAGGTCCAGTCGGTAACCTTGAAAGCGATGAACACTATTGGATCGGACGGGACGGCTCAGGCAATAATTTCTTCGGTTTGATCGATGAAATCTTAATCTACAACGTGGCCATCTCCGACGCGGACGTTGCAGCAATCTTTGCCACCTACTGATATATGCGGGCAATATCGACTTTAGATTCTACACTGTAAACTAAAACAGAAATCAAGATGAATATTTTTAAGGAGCAATCGAGAAAGTTGAGAATTATCAGAATGCGACATAATAATCATCTGGCTGGGATAACCAACCAGGAAGCCCTGAGTCAAATGGCCCCAGGGGTGGCATTCATCTTGACTTTTTACAGGGGGGTTGCTAACTTAACCCCTATGAATAATAGGAATAACTCCCATGCCTTTGCGGGCACAATAAATATTAGTAAAGTTATGAGTTGTGAGTTATGAGTATTGGGAGGAGCTAAATTGACATTTTTTTCTCACTACTCAAAACTCATATCGCACGACTCATATATAAACCCATGGATCAAAACGGAGACACGCAAATGACACGGTATAAATCACTGGACAATAATGGCTTCACTCTCCTTGAGCTTCTCATTGTGATCTCGATCATCGGGATCATCTCCTATTTTGCTATTAGCATTACCTCTTCCATGAAGGCCACGGGTAATATTGCCACCACCAAAACCAACATGGAAATCATTGCAAAAAAGGCCCGGGAGTTCTATCGGGGGCATGAATATCTTCCCCCGGCCACCAGCGATTTTGTTGTTGCGACTGTCAATGTCGGTGTACCCGTGGGAGACAGCGCCCTCAATCTGGAACCCAAATTCCGGCTGGATGCCTGGGGGCGCTATTTGATATACGATGGCAACGTTAATAATCCTGGAAGTACCGTCTGGAACGGCATTGACCGGGATGGCATCGAAGGCAGGCTTACCAGTTACGGCCCTGACCAAGTCGCAGGCGGCGGAGATGACATTACCCTGAATATCAATGTGTCTGAAGAGGCTGTTGAAATTGCCATCGCGGAATTAAAGGTCTTACAAACAAAAGTGCATGCCTTTGATGCGCTTTATGAAGGTATGGAAAATGGAGGAAATCCTTCAATTGTGGATGATCCTGATCCTTGGTTTGGTGACTTGTCATGTATTTTAGCTTTACCTTATACAAAAGGGGCTGGTTGTCCTCCAATTTCAGGATTAAGAAATGACCCGAATTGCGGAGGACCGACATTGGATCAGATTGATACCTGTATTAATATAAATGATGATAATTATGACTGTTCCTTTATCGATCCTCTTGATCCGTCAATTGATCCGATCAGTGCTATAAGTACCATACTCAATGTTTACAATCTGTCCACCCAATACAGAAATGATCCATGGAACAACGAATACCAATGGGGATGGTCAAACCTAGCGGTTATTGCTGGTGCTCAAGGCCCTCCCTATCCAAGCGACAATCCAAGGTTTCATAAATTTTTCTCCATGGGCCCCGATGGACTAACTTCAGAAGTGGGAGTGGGCAATGATGATCATGATGGGGACGGTATAAATGACGATGACGATGATATCATACCATAGCTATTAATTTAAAAGTAATGTCATATGATAGCAGGGTCATTCCGAAAGACCCTGGGGTAAAACCCTGTCCAGAATCTTTTGCACCTGGTTCCTCTTAAAACGTGCAAAGATGAAATGGGATTTTCGATAATTTGTTTCCCATTCGGTTTTTCGTGGTAGGCCAGGCCCCAGTTTTACGATTACTCTGGCTTGCGGTAAAACCATTGCAATGAGGTCTTCTATTGACACACTGGTCATAAAAGTATTACCCGGTATTCTCCAGGACAAGCTTGAACCCTATTTATTTTGAACCCTGTCATCCCTTGGACGGGACGCGGCGGACTTAAAAGGGCTGTCCGGGAAGTGACGAGTAACCTGCCAAACTAAAAGTTTTTCTGCAAGAAAGATGTGAAATCCCAGTACAATTCTATTGAACATTGCACCTTGATGATGAAACTGTATGAATATGCTGATGACAGGATAATCATGGCTATGTCTGGCAGTTTCTGCGCCAGTGAGTTTACCATGGCATTGCAAGGGCTTCGTCGCTGTCTCTCCTGCTGGAAACTTTTTGTCTCATGAGTTTTGATAACAGTATGTTTCAAGGTAGCAGGAAGTTGTAAGCAGATTGTTTGGAAAAGGTAAAGTTAGTAGGGCAGAACCGAGTGAAACAGTAATGCCCTACACTGGGACACAAAGGTGCTAAAATTTTATGACGTCTTTTTTCTGCTCACTCCGGCTACACCAAGAAGACCAAGGCCAAACAAAATTACGGTGGCTGGCTCAGGCACAGCGGCGGCTGGATCAGGATCAGGTACAGGTTGTGGAGAAATAACTGATATATTGTCTAATAACAATGCAGACCTTAGAGAGTCATCGGTGCCTAATGATCCGAAAGTTAAAAATCCGGTTATGGCGCTGGAGAAGGTCTTTGTATAAGGGGTCCATGTTCCATCGCCGACGGACGCAATATTTGTCCCGATGGCTAATTGTACGTTAGGTTCACCTGTAACATATAGCCAAGCGTTGTCTGGATTTTGACCACCATTATTTATCCATGCGTAATCAAATGACAATTTTGTACCGGCGTTCCAATCAATCGCCTGTGATATGGTTACTGTTTCCATGAGTCCTGCGTAATACGTGAGATTGGTGGGGGTATACTTTTGTGACTGGGTGCCTATCGTCCATGCATCATTTGAATCGTATAGTTGTGCAGTCCCTCCGTTTGCAGCAGTTATGGTCCATTCGTCCATGGCCGGTGTATCTTCGAAACTTGGGTTTTGGATTATGGTGGAAGCCCCAGCACTTCCAGTCAAACCCCATGTTAGTAATAAGACAATCAATAATAATAACAACTTCTTCATGTTTTCCTCCTTGTAGTTTAAATAGATAATTCGCCTATGTTGCTAACTCTATATTGAATGCATAGATTGTGCCAAGATGAACTAAATATTTAGGCTCAAGCTTGGCTGATTTCAGGTATATTGGCGTTGCGGTAACTGAGGGCAAAGACATCATGAACTTTATACATGGTATCTTTATGGGACGTCAGCAGGGAAAATCTTTTAGAAGTTGTAAAAATAAATAGTATGACGGAAAATTATTAAGGGGATAAAATTAATGGTTTTTTTATTATGAGGAGTTGAGTAAAAAAGGTTATAAAAAAGGAAATAAATGTAATGCTTTTGGAAAAACATTTTCCAGGGTCACTCACCCACCATACCAAGCTCCCGAATATAACCCATAGCCTTTCGCATCTCCTCGAGCCGGGTCTCAGCTCTCAGATACCCCTTCCAAGTATCAATGGCCCGGGTCACCATGCCCTTTTGTTCATAGAGAATGGCCAGGTTGTAGTGGGCCTCCTTAAAGTAGGGGCTGATGGCCAGGGCCTTCTGGTACAGGGTAATGGCCCGGTCCGGGTGTCCTATTTGCCCGGATATCAGGGCCAGGTTGTAATTGGCCTCGGGAGAATCCGGGAATCGGCGCACCACGGTGCTGAAGCGGGTGGCGGCAAGGGCCAGGTCCCCCCGGTCCAGGGCCTGGATTCCCTGGTCAAAAAAAGCTGACACCTGGGGCAGGGTTAAAAGGGGTTGTTTTTTTTCATAAAAATCATAGTACCAGAGCACCTTTTGTATATACTGTTGGGTCTCCTTGAACGGCGGGACCCCATTGTATTGATCCACCCGGCCCGGTCCGGCATTATAGGCGGCCATGGCCAGGGTGACGTCCTTGAACCGGTCAAAGAGCCACCGGAAATACCGGGTGCCGGCCCGGATGTTTTCCCTGACATCAAAGGGGTCTTTGACGTTGTAATCCTTGCACACCCCGGGCATGAGCTGCATCAATCCTTTGGCGCCCCTGGACGAAACAGCCATGGGATCAAAATTGGATTCAGTCTTGATGATGGCCATGACCAGGTTCCAGGGCACGTTTGCTTCCCGGGCCATGGCCTGGATCATGTCCAGGTGATGAAGGCCGGTTCCCACGAGTTTTTTAAAGGTCCGGGGTGTCTTGAACGTGGTCAAGAGCAGGTGGTAGGTGTCATCCGGGGGGGTGTCGGTGATGTGCACGTTGCCGTGTTCATCCTCAACGCTGTACAGGGCGGCCATTGCCGTGACCCCGGACAGGATGAAAACAAGGATTCCTATCCCTAAGAGTGCAATGAAAAAATTTCGATCCTTTTGTTTAGCCATGGGTTGTTTTTACACTTTTTTTAGTGAATCCTTTCAAGGTTGCCAGGATAACCGGAAGACCGATCCAGGGTCAAGGGATAACAGCAAGACCCTGGATTTTTTTATTATATTGATATTCACTATTCGCTATTCGGTATTTGGGGGACATATTTGGGGGACACCTTACTGAATTCAATTGCTGCGGTTTGGATAGAGACAGCAAATCCCCGGCTCAAGGCCGAAGATATTCTATTCGGGAGACACCTTACTGAATTCAGTTGCTTTGGTTTGGATAGAGACAGCAACTCTCCGGCTCAAGGCCGGGGCAGAATATAAAATTAATTGTGAGATCGTTAGAGGAATAATAATCTATATCGTTAATTAAGTAAAGTGTCACCAGAACATCCAGTATTTTTGGGGTCAAACTATTAAAATTTTATGTCCAATCATATCGGATTCTTAAATCATTATGCCATTCATTTTTAATGTATTTTTCATGTTGAAGACGTCCAACAACAATACCAGGCGGTATTTGGACCTCATTCGCGAATTGAATAATATTGTCTTTGTAAAAATTTCCTTCCTTTATAAACAATTCAAACTTAGATGATGGTATAAGCGTCTCTGCTGCGTATTGATCGGCTTCGTCTTCTTTTTCATCCCTTGCTGATTCGGTGCTATCCGTTTCAAGAAATACGGAATTACAATCATGTAACAATATATGACCGAGTTCATGAAACAGGCTAAACCAAAAAATATCTGCCCATTTGCCCCGTATGGTCATCATAATAACAGCTTTATTTTTCCCGAGCCAGAATGTTGCACCCTGAACAAAAGTTCCAGGTAGATGTGGGCATAAAACCAATACAACCCCTGAGTCTGCTAATTTTTGACGCAGTTCATCCTGAAACTTATCTGGTTCACGTGCAGTTAAAGATCTTATCTCTTGAATAGATTTTTTAAATCTGTTTTTATCAAACGCTGGTAAGAACTGTTTTTGAGCCTTTAGTTCTCCTATCCTCAACCATGAGGTGATAGCTTCAGATGATGCCTTTTGTTTTTTACCTCCTCCGAATCTAAATGCAGTCTGATAACGAGGCAAGTTGTAAATAGTTTTTAATGCCGTTACGCCAAAGAATTTATGTAATTCTAAAATTTTATCAGTTGGACGAGTTCTCTTTTTTATGATATTTAATTTGACCAAATCGGCGTAACGAAATTTGGTAACAAGCTTGATCTCCTCTTTAAGTCTTTTTTGCTCGAGAATTTCGTTCTGTCGTGCCAAAGTAAGTCGATAATCAGCTTCTAGACCCGTCCAAATATGTGCCGGTACTCCGACAACCTTTTCCAACTGAAGTGCAGTGTCTGGAGTAATTGCCTTAGCCCCCTTGAAAATAGCACTTAGTTTTGGAGCAGGGCGATTCATCCTTTGTGCAAGTTCATTCTTGCTTATACCCAGTTCTTCAATAATTTCTTCAAGGTATTCACCTGGCGGAACCGGGAGATCAGAACAAATAATTTCTTTAGTCTCCATAATGCTTACTCACCTCCTCAATACACACAATTTCCATTTGGTTTCCATCAAGGTTAAAAATCAATCTATAAAAACCCGTTAGTTTGAGAGCGTATTGCCCTTGTCGTCCTCCTTTTAGAGGATGGCAACGTAATCCCGGTAACAGTAGAAGTTCATCAATATCAAAAACATTTTTTATAATGTTTACCCGTTGAATATATTTGCGGGCAACGGTTAAACCATATGCTTTTGTAGCACTCTTGAAACTTGTATATTCTTTTTTTAATTTCCGCGTCCGAAAAATAACATCCAATTAGCTAATCCCAAACAGATTTAATTTACCCTTAAGGTAAAATATAAAATGAAAAAAGTGTGTTGTCAATAAATAATTTCTATTCGGGGGACACCTTACTGAATTCAGTTGCTTTCGGTATTCGGGGGACACCTTACTGAATTCAGTTGCTTCGGTTTGGATAGAGACAGCAACTCCCCGGCTCAAGGCCGGGGCAGAATATAAAATTAATTGTGAGATCGTTAGAGGAATAATAATCTATATCGTTAATTAAGTAAGGTGTCACCAGAACAAAGGTGTCACCAGAACATAGAAATGTTGAGGCCGCAGAGGGTTTTTTATGCTTTTGTAAGAGCTTGTTGTATTTTTTCTTTTAAAGAAGGTAAATCTTCTTGAATGGTTTTCCATAACACTTCATTATCAAGGCCAAAATATTCATGAATAAGAATATTTCGCATTCCTTTCATTTTATACCAAGGGACATCGGAAAATTGTTTCTGAATGTGATCAGGTGTGTTGGCAGCCGCTTCTCCTATTATTTCAAGATTTCTGACAACCGCATCAATCGTTTTCTGGTCTTTCACCCAGTGGGCATAATTTAAGCTTAGAGTATATTCGAAGATTCTATCTAATGCTTCGGCAATATCTTCCAAACGAAATTTCCAATCTCTATATGACATGCACAGCTTCCTTAATAATTTTATCACGGAGTTGTTTTTTTAATGCATTTTCAGTTACCAAGTCAACAGGACGGTTCACAATGGATTCGAGATATTGTTTTAAATCAAGAAAGCCAAAAAGACCGGGGGAGGTTTGATATCGAACCAGGATATCGACATCGCTGCTTGGGGTTGCAGTACCTTTTAAGACTGATCCAAAAACTGCTAGGTACTGCACAGAGAACCTTTTTTTAATTTCCTCTTTGTGCACATCAAACAATTCAATGAAATGCTTGTCTATTGCTGCCATAATTTTTTCTCCAGTGTTTGCCGTCTGGCTTCTCGGCATTGCGGTTTATATCATTTCTAAAGCTTCCCGTCTGCCTTTCTAATCTCAAAAGGGGCCAATTCATATAGTGGCATATTCATGACTTAAATACCTTCCTTGATACAAATCAATTGCATTATAATAGACTGTCCTCATAATATCAATTTGTTTCCTATTGTATTCGGGGGACATCAGTTGCTTTGTTTTGGATAGAGACAGCAACTCCCCGGCTCAAGGCCGGGGCAGAATATAAAATTAATTGTGAGATCGTTAGAGGCATAATAATCTTTATCGTTAATTAAGTAAGGTGTCACCAGAACATCACCAGAACAACACCAGAACAACACCAGAACAACCTATATTGTCTGTTCCGATAGTCGTTTCACAGCTTCTATAATGGGTAGTGCCAGTGTTTTGCCTTTGTTAAGGGGTATGATTCGATTCCCTGGATAAATTATCCATTCTTTTTTGGGTTTTAAATTTTTACATCCTTCGTAGAAACCTCGGCCGGGTCGTGGGGTTAATCCAGCTTTTATTTCAATAGCGATTTCCACCTGGCCACCAGAAATGAGCAGCAAATCGATTTCACTGCCGCCACTTGTTTGCCAGAACCCCAGTTCCCAACCCAGAGGAAGGCAGGATGCCATTTGCTCAATGACGAGGATTTCCCATGAATTTCCCCTTACGGGGTGACCTAAAAGTTGTTCTCTGTTTTTCAGACCAAGCAAGGCATGCAGCAGACCGGTATCCCGGATATATACCTTGGGGGATTTAATCAGTCTTTTACCCAGGTTTTTATGAAATGGCTGCAGCCGTCGTACCAAAAGCGTCTGTTGAATGGCATCCAGGTAGCGACCGGCTGTGGTTGCCCCTATGTCAAGGCTTCTGGCGAGTTGTGCTTTGTTCCAGGGTTGCCCATGGTTGTGGGCAAGCATCTGCATGAAACGCCACATTCTTTCCGGGGGCAGATTAAAACCGAGTAAACCTAAATCCCGCTCCACCACATCTCGCAGATAATGTATTCGCCATTGCAGGCTTGTGGAAGCGGTATCCGCTATAAAGGAAGGGGGAAAGCCGCCCCGAACCCACAACTCATCGAGGCGGGTTGCCCTGGGATTTATTTCAGATAATAAAAAAGGGGTTAATTCCAGTGTGATGATACGTCCAGCAAGACTTTCTGCACTTTGACGCCGCAGATCAGGTGAGGCTGATCCAAGCAGCAGAAACCTCCCCGGTTTTCGATTTTGGTCCACCAATACTCGGATTGCCGGGAAAAGTCCTGGCATGCGCTGGGCCTCATCTATTATGATCAATTTGTTATGATATTGCTCCAAAGCAAAAATAGGGTCTTCGAGAGCAAATTGATCAGCCGGGTTTTCAAGATCGAAAAAATGGACTGCCCGGTCCTTGATGAATTGGCGTGCAAGAGTTGTTTTCCCACACTGCCGGGGACCAATTATCGCGGTGACGGGCGATTGAGTTAAGGTTTTTTCAATTGTTTTGTATAACTTTCTTGGTATCATACTTGTAAAATATCACATGATGTGGTTGAAATGCAAGCTTATATTCCGGGGACATCTTATTAAATTCCGTATATTCCGGGGACATCTTATTCAATTCAGTTGCTTTGGTTTGGATAGAGACAGCAACTCCCAGGCTCAAGACCGGTGCAGAATATAAAATTAATTGTGAGATCGTTAGAGGAATAATAATTTTTATTGTTAATTAAGTAAGGTGTCACCAGAACATTTCACTGATAAGCTGAATCATGATCAGGATGTAACGACAACAGGCGTAGCCATGAGTCGTCACGATATGCTATTCCCCGAAATCCCTTGCCGATTCGAAAACTGTAAAGTTTGTTACCGCCCGGGCCTTTTTGTGATAGAATAACTTCCCATTTTAGACCATAATCTAAATATACCTGTTGCCATGTCATATCTGCCAATTTTCGCAAAGTATTGAGGGTTTTGTGCTGATCACTTTTGGACAGCTTGAAAAGTAAGCGTTTATTCGGGGGACACCTTACTGAATTCGGTTGCTTCGGTTTGGATAGAGACAGCAACTCCCCGGTTCAAGGCCGCAGAACACTTGATCTATGCGGGAAGCTTTAGGGTGTTTTGTATAATCGGTATAATCGTTTTTAAATCAGCTGCTTCGGCTTGTTTTACCCGATACAAATCCCATCGAAGCTGTAAATTGATCCAAAAATCTTCTGACATTTCAAAAAGTTTTGCCAATCGTAATGCTGTGCTGGGTGTTACGCCACGTCTTTTGTTTACAATTTCATTAACCCGTTGATAGGGGACATGTATGGCTTTTGCCAATTGTTTTTGCGTCATACCCATTGGAATTAGAAATTCTTCGAGAAGCATTTCCCCAGGATGGGTCGGTTCTCTGTCCGTTGGTATTCGTATCATAGTCACCTCTATATTGTTAATGGTAGTCAGCTATTTCTACCTGATTTGCGCATCCGTCTTTCCAAATAAAACAAATTCTATATTGGTTGTTTATTCGGATACTATGTTCCATCTTTCTATCTCCAGATAATGATTTAAATTGATTGCCTGGTGGAACCCGTAATTCTTCTAATTCAATGATAGAGTCAATTTGATCTAATTTTCTGGCCGCGATTCTCCAAAGGTTTTTAGGACAAGTTTTTCTGGCATCTTTTGTATTTTTACCATTAAAGATATCCTCCGTTCCCTTATCCAAAAATGAATTTATCATAAAAACATGATAGCACGGTACCCATGCTATTTCAATACTGTCGTCAATATAACAGCAATTTTTGTATTCGGTGTATTCGGTGTATTCATATTCCGGGGACATCTTATTCAATTCAGTTGCTTTGGTTTGGATAGAGACAACAACTCCCAGGCTCAAGGCCGGGGCAGAATATAAAATTAATTGTGCGATCGTTAGAGGCATAATAATCTTTATCGTTAATTAAGTAAGGTGTCACCAGAACATCACCAGAACAAGACACCAGAACAAGAAAAGGTGCTATGATCTGGAGTCTCCGGCAAATGAAGTTTTCTTGAGCGCTATGAGTATTGCCGAGCTTATGATCAAATCTTCGATTGGTAAAATCAATATTGAGTTTGATCCCATTGAAATGGCAAAGCAAATGCAGATTGATATATTGGATTTTTCAGGAACACATGCGATGGCTCTGGGCAAATTACCATTTCACCATAAAGATCCTTTTGACCGAATGATAATTGCACAAGCCCTTGTCAATAAAATTGCCCTGATGTCTGACGATTCCAAGTTTTCAAATTATAACTGCCATATTATTTAATACCACAAATTTAAAAAACCGTTGAACAACCATAACCACAACTTATCGGGGTCTGACCCCGGCAACTCCTTAAATTGCCAAAAAACATGGCAGAACTTTTAGGACGGGATACTATTATCTTGCAAGGTATCAATCTTTAATGTATATTTTGACTATACATTAAAGCAAGGAGGTACCTGATGAAAGCAACAGTGGTTGATTTAAGATATAAGATGAATGATGTGCTTAAAGCACTCGATAGGAATGAACAAGTAACGGTTCTCTATCGTGGTAAAATCAAAGGAATTCTTATACCCGCTAAAAAACAGACAACAAATTTGAAGATTTCTGAGCATCCTTTTTTTGGTATGATTGCCTCAAACACTTGCAGGTCTGTTTTGGATGAATTGGATACATTAAGGGGTTCCAGGTACGATGATATTTGATACTGATATTTTTATATGGGCGCAAAGAGGCAATGAAAAAGCAGCAGCGCTGATGCAAAAAAACCAGGAGAGGTATCTTTCCATCCAGACCTACATGGAACTTTTACAATGTGCTAAAAATAAAACTCAGCATAAACTTGTAAAGGACTTTTTAAGCTCTTTTGGGTTTATTGTTCTCCCATTGACAGAAAACATAGGGCATCGTGCTTCAATCTATGTTGAAGAATATACATTGAGTTCAAGTATTCGTTCAGGAGATGCTATTGTAGCCGCGACAGCAGTAGAAAGCAACATGATACTTTCATCAAGCAATGCGAAACATTTCAAAGTGATAAAAGATTTGAAACTGAAAATATTCAAGCCATCCTAAAGCTAAATATGCAGCTCGACAAGGGTAGAAACGAGACTGGGGACACTCTACTCTGATATTCCGGGGACATCTTACTGAATTCAATTGCTGCGGTTTGGATAGAGACAGCAACTCCCAGGCTCAAGGCCGGGGCAGAATAAAAAATTAATTGTGAGATCGTTAGAGGAATAATAATCTTTATCATTAATTAAGTAAGGTGTCACCAGAACAAAGGTGTCACCAGAACAACATCTGTTTTTTATGAATTCAATTTGACAACATCCCCCAATTAACGATATTAGATAGGGTGTTTTCAGCCGTGGGTGCGCATCGCCTGTTTCCATATATGCTGATGATATCAGGAAGGATCGTTTCCATGGCGGTTGTTTATAACGGGGGAGTTTTTGTTTGGATTATAAAAAGCGTTATGGATTAAAAGAAGCCCCTTTCGGGCTGTCGCCGGACCCGGAGTTCTTTTTTCCCAGTGAGACCCACAGGGATGCCCTGGAGACCCTTCTCTACTCCATCCAGTCCAAGGAGGGGTTTATCCAGATCACGGGTCCGCCCGGAACGGGAAAATCCATGCTCCTGCGCAAGATCCTCAAGGAGATGGGCGATTCCGTGGTGGTGGGGCTGATCCTGCATTCCAATATCCAGGCCGGAGATCTGCTGCCCATCATCATGCAGGACCTGAAAATCGATACTTCCCGGGTGAACCTGCCGTCCCGGGGAAATTTGGTTCCCTTGTTCCGGGATTTTCTGCTGGACCAGGCCCGGGCCGGCAACCAGGTGATCATCATCGTGGATGAGGCCCAGAACCTTCCGGATGAGACCCTGGAAGAACTGCGCATGCTTTCCAACCTTGAGACGGAAAAGGCAAAGCTCCTCCAGATCATCCTGGTGGGGCAGGTGGAACTGGAGCAAAGAATCCGCTCGGAAGGGCTGAAACAATTGTCCCAGCGCATCACCGTGCGGTACCGGTTGAAGCCGTTGACCCGGGAGGAAACCCGGTCGTATATCTTCCATCGTCTGGAGATCGCGTCCCTGAACCGGGGCGAAACCCTGGTGGCGTTTCGGCCCGGGGTCCTGGGTGCCATCCATAAGTACAGCCAGGGAATTCCCCGGCTCATCAATATCGTGTGTGAACGGTGCCTCATGGCGGCCTTTATCGGGGGGGAAGACCGGATTAGTCGGCGCCATCTGAACAAGGCCATCCTGAGCATTGACGGTGCGGCTGCCCTGGTCCCGGGCCGCTTGTATTTCCGGCCGGCCACCTGGGGTCTGTTAATGGTTTTCTTTTTAATGGTGGGCCTGTGGGGGTATTTACGAGTCAATCCGGATCTGCCCCTGGTGTCCAGGGCCTTGTCTTCCCTTACCACTGCCATGACCGACGCTGCCCCCCCCCAGCCCCCAACTTACCGCAACCAGCCAACACCCGTGGAAAAAAAGCCTGATCCAGTGGCCATCAAGACCCCTGAGCCGGAACCGCCTGCCCAGCAGCCCGAGCTTTCAGTGGTGATGGAAATGCCCCCCCGGCAACCCGGGCCCGTGATAAATGAATTTTCTTTTATGGACCAGTGGATAACCTTGCCCCCGGGGGTGGTCCAGGTGGGGCTGATCAATAAGGCCCGGGGTACCCTGTTAATGGTCAAACAAAAAAAGGGTGAATTCTTTCGATCCACGGAAATGCCTGTCAGCTGGCCATACCCCTCGGGGGTCTACATGGCCGGATATTCCCCCCAGGACACCCCCTTTATCTTTCATCCTGAAATGGCCTATATCCAAAAGCTTGAGCTGGACAACCCCGACTTCTGGCAGCTGATCCGGACCGGGAGCAAAACCATCACCCCCCTTATCGTCCTTGCGTCCTTTGATTTACTTGAAAAGCCCCCGGAGCAGGGGGGGGGTGACAGCGTACGCCGGGTGGTCCAAAACTGGGCCGATACCTGGCGGTCCATGGATACGGAAAAACTCATGGGGTATTTCAGCAATGTGACCGCCATCTATACCCTGGGCAGGGAACAGCCCCTTGTATACTCGAAAACCCGTATGAAGGCCATTAAACGAGATATCCTTGAGCAGAGCCGCTTTATCCGGCTGAATTTTTCGGAACCCATCTGTCTCATCAACCCCCTGGAGCCTCATCTGGCCTATGCTGTTTTTCACCAGACTTACCAGTCCAAAACCTTCCAGGACCGGGGAACCAAAGTCCTTTATTTTCGCAGACTGGATACGGATGCTGCCCAATCTGACTGGAAAATCACCGGAAAACTCTGGATACCAGATCCTGATATCACCATTGCCGACCCAATGACCCCGTAAATTTTAAAGGAGATCCATACATGACCGATAAACCGCCCGTGGTGGCGTTAACGCACCTCGGCAAAACCTACAAGGGAAAGAAGAAGACTATTGTGACGGCCCTGAAGGACCTTTCCTTTTCCGTGGCACAAGGAGAGATTGTCGGCCTGCTCGGCCCCAACGGTGCCGGCAAGACAACGGCCATCAAGCTGATGATGGGCTTTGCCGTCCCGGATGCAGGCGAGGTCCGTTTCCATGGGAACATCCAGAAATTTGCCGAGCCCAGACCCAACACCGGGTATCTGCCCGAAAGTTTCAAGCCCAACCCCCATTTGACCGTCAAAGAATACATCCTTTTCCACTGCGGCCTGTCCGGGATTTCCAAGAGCCGGGCAGCACAAGAGGCCGATACCCTGCTGGGCCATGTGGGCATGGACATCTTTGCCCACCGGAAGATCTCGGATCTTTCCAAGGGTATGGGCCAGCGGGTGGGACTTGCCCAGGCCTTTGTGGGGAACCCTGACCTTCTCATCCTGGATGAGCCCACCTCGGGCCTTGACCCGGTGGGCCGGTCTGAAATGATTGATTTTCTGATTGCCCAGAAACAGGCCGGGAAAACCATTTTCTTCTGTTCCCATATCCTCTCCGAGGTGGAAAGGGTGTGCGACAGGATCGGCATCCTTGTCAAAGGGGAGCTCAGGCTGCTGGACACCCGGGACGTCCTCCTTGAACAGACAGACAGTAAAGACCTGGATGAGGTTTTTAAAAAGGAGGTATTATGCGCTCAATCCTGACGCTGACCCGCACCATGCTGCAGGAATCCTTTCGAAGCAAACTCTTCTGGGGCCTTGTCCTGTTTTTGATATTTTTTTTCGGGTTTTCCGTTTACATCAGTTTTCTCTCCCTTGACACCCCGGCCCGGTTTATCCTCAATGCGGGCATGGTGGGCATTTCCCTGGTCTGCCTGGCCGTTACCATCCTGTTCGGTCTGTTTTCCATGTATGAAGAAAAAGCCAGGTTTGAGCGATACGTGATCCTGAACCGTATTCCCAGGGCCACCTATCTCATGGGTAAATTTTCAGGAACCATTGTGATCCAGGCCCTTTTTGCAGTGCTCACGGCAACCGGTATCTTTTTTCTCACCTGGTACTTTGCCGGGGACGTTTTCTATGGTATTTTTGCCGCAGCCTATTGGGCCATCCTGGAGTTCAGCCTTCTCATGGCCGTGGGCATTTTTTTCTACTGCCTTGGCACCAGCTTTCCCTTGAACGCCATGCTGGTTCTGGGCACCTATGTCATGGGCCATTCCACCCGGGAGGCCATGCTGAGTTTTATCGGCCTGGGACAGTTTGGCAGCAAGATCCATTTTTATTTTGTAAAGGTCTTGTGCGTGGTCATTCCTGATTTTGATTTTTTTAATTTTCGTTTGTCCCTGATTCACCATGAGCCCATCCCCCTGGCAAAGATCCTCATCTCCACCGGTTATTGGGGGTGTTACCTGGCCGGAGTTCTGTTTCTTTCCACCATGATCTTAAAACAAAAGGATATCTGATCCATGCCGTTGCTATCCTCTATCACCAAGTGTTTAAGACATCACCGGATGATGCTCCTGGGTCTTGGTTTCCTCGGGGCTGCCTTCAGTCTTGGATATGCAAGGCTCACCCTCTACCCCTTTATCGTGAAACCCGAGGTCAAGGTGGTGGTGGACTCCCGGCTGAGCAGGATCGTGGCCCTGGACCACCCGGGCTTCCTGGCGGACATGCTGTTTATCCAGGTCAGCCTCCATTCGGGCAGTCTCATGTGGAAACCCCTTTACATCGACTTTGACAGCAAATGGGCCTATCATATGATGGATGTGATCACCGATCTTGATCCCGGATTCTACACGGCCTACCTGTTTTCTGCCATGGGGCTCGTGCACTACCACGAGGATGTAAAACTGGCCGTCCCGATTTTAAAGAAAGGAATGAAGCAATTCCCTGATTCCTGGGAGCTGCCTTTCTGGGCCGGGTACGGGTATTACACCCGGTTGATGGATTACCCAGCCGCATCCAGTTATTTCTGGGAGGCCTACAACAAGCCCGACGCCCCGAAACAATTTCTTGGCCTGATGCTCTCGGCCATGAAGCAAACCGGCAGCTTTGACCGGGCTGCCATTGCCATGAAAGCCATGATGGACAGCACGGACAACCTTAACTTAAAAACCATTTATGCCAAAAAGCTTGTCCGGTTGAAGAATCTGGATGTCCTTATGACGGCGGCAAAGAGGTACAAAGAAAAAACCGGGGAGTTCCCGACAACCCTTGATAACCTGGTGAGTTCCGGGTTTTTGAAACAGATCCCTGATGATCCGGAAGGCCTGACATACCAGTGGAACAGGGAAAAGAACCTGCCGGGAACGGTTCGATAAATGAAAGACAAGGAGTCTTTACTTGATGACCGGGGTGGCTTGAAGGTTGGAAAACCTGGCTACGAAAATGCCTCGACGGATACCCCCCTCACTGGTGGCATTGATGGCACCGTACCATTTGGTATCAGTACCGGTATAAATAAAATAAAGATTGTTATAAGACCGGTTTACAACGGCATTTTTTAGGGGGGCGGCTATTAGAAAAAGAAGACCGGGCTGTTGTCCCGGGATTTCAGTATCATTATTCAATCGATCAAAGATGGAAACCTGGTTAAAGGGATTCCGGATGGGGGCGTCTGGATGAATAAGTCCTTCCACCCCGTCAAAGGCTTTGTTTCCGGTGTAATGATTGATGAGTCCGTAGTTTGAAGCGTCAACACTGTCATCCTGTGCATTGCCGAGTAAAAAATTTTCAATTGCCAGGGAATATTTCTGGGCCTTGGCCTTTTTTTGTGCCCATGCCACAACATAACTGCCTGCCTCGGATGCATTCTGCCGGACCAGGCTGATCTTTGCCTCATACTGGGCTCTCTGGGCCTGGGGAATAATAACGGCAAGCATGAGCCCAATGATGGAGATCACAAGCATAAGCTCAAACAGGGTAAATCCCCTGGCACTAAGTCGGGTTCGGATACGCATTTTGTTCAACCTTTAAAGATAAAGCTCAGCTATTGAGGAGGGCCTAAAACAACTGTAACGGCCATGGTCGATTGTTAAAAATAATATAATCAGCACCTCCACCTATATAATTCACCAGGGAGAGGTGCTGATTTGCTAGGAACAAAAGTTCAAGTCATTTTTTTTAGGAACGAGCCTTGCCAAAATTAGAGTCCTGGTCTGACACGGGCAAAGAAAATACCGTTGCGCATTCCTGCCAGAGTGGTGGGGCCCATACCTGCATAATAAGAGGTATCGTTACCTATAGCAGAGGTCGTAACATCTGTACCCTGAAAAAGAAATGCATAATAGTGCCAGTCATCAGTCCCCGCGCCACCAGGACCTACATCTGCGATGGTTGCAGAGGCAATGGCACCGGTCACAGCCCCTCCTGTAGAGAGTGGATCATTGGATGCCTGGAAGACATTGACCTCGTTAAAGGGGTTCCGGATTACCTTTTCAGGGGGAATGATCCCTTCAACTGTGGTTTCCGGAGCTACACCAATTCCAGCAGTTGCATCGGCCTGTGTAATATATCTTCCGCCGATGAGAATCCCTCCTGGCTGATTCGCAGCAGTACCACCGGCACCAGATATGGACCAGTTGGTATTATTAGTCTGATCTGCCACCCAGGTCTGATTGGTTCCATATACGCCTACACCAGCACCTGGTTTACACAGGGACCAGAGATAATTGTCCATGGTTGCCGTTGAAAGGGATTCATTCTGGGCAAGCAACTGATTCTCAGCCCACTCCTGCCCAAAGGATGCTAGCTCTGAAGCATTCTGTCTGACCAGGCCGTACTTGGCGTCAATGTTGGCTCTCCAGGCCCGGGGGACAATGACTGCCAGCATCAAGCCGATGATGACAACAACTAGTAATAGTTCGATCAATGTGAAACCTTTTTCAGAATTTTTCCTTTTCATGCTCAACTCCTTTTGTAAAAATTAAAAAATAGTAGATTAATTATAAATAAAAACACTATCTCTCCCTCGCAAGAAAGATACCGTTACGAAGACCTGGTAAAGTTGTCAGCCCCTGACCGGCATAAAACGATGTGTCCGCAAAAGTATTCGTTGTACTGTCCGTACCCTGGAAGATCAGGGCGTAATAATACCATTCTTGAGTATTGTTTTCATCAATTCCGGCACAGGCAATAGCACCCGTAATGGCATTACCCGCCGCACTGGGATCATTGGATAGGGAAAACACATTGACACCGTTAAAAGGGTTGATCGGGATCTTTACGCCAGGAATCATTTCCTGGATAGTGATTTCCGGGACGACTCCTAAAGCAGTATTTCTGCCCGGAATCACCAAGGCTGCAGCGGCATTATTCCAGTTGGAGGGGGCAACATCTGCGATCCAAGTTGCAACGCCTCCAGGAACAACTGCTGCGAGGTTTGCCGCTCCAGTCAAAGAAGCCAGATAGGCATTCAGGTCAGCAGTGGAGTCTTCACGATCCTGGGAAGCCAGGCCCTGGTTGGCCCACTCCACAGCATAAGAAGTCAACTCCACGGCACCTTGGCGGACAACCCCGTATTTTGCATCAATATTGGCGCGATAGGCCCTTGGGGTGATCACGGCAAGCATCACGCCGATGACAACAATCACAAACAGGAGCTCTATCATTGTAAATCCAGGTTCATGGTCAAGTGGTCTCATTATTTTTTTTACCTCCTGAAAGGGAATAAGCCGCTGTAGTATGCTGCTCAACTGACGTCACTTTATTGTCATAAATTGTCATAAATTGCCATATATTGGAAAAAACGCTAAAAACCGTCATTTGGAAAATATCTCCACTTTGCCTGATGAAGAAATATAATCAGGTGAGCGCTCAAGGATCACCTCGGAATCCAGTTCAACTCCACCGTACTCCTGGTCGTCATAAAGTTTTGCAACAAAAATACCGTGGCGCATGGCCCCGGGTGTCATATCCATATTTCCGTACCATTTGCCCGCTTTCCCCTCACCCACTGCATCCGTGATTAACAGATAAAATTCAAGATAATCCATGGCTCTAGGGCTTTTACCTGCCATAAAATAAACCAGGCCGGTTTTTCTGGAAGGGATGGAGATGTCGTTATTGATATATGAAAAATAATTAGTTCCGTTAAAGGGATTTTTCAGGGAATTCTCCCCGCTAAAACAGTTTTCCACCACATCAAAATCTTGATTTCCCGTATATTTGTCCACCAGTTTTTTGCTTGTAAATGTGGTTTCCTCATCCCCCGTGATATCCGTGTAAAGGATATCCTTGATGGTAAAAGAGGTGCTGGGTCTCTGGGTACTGGCAAGCTCTTCTGCGTAAGTCACTATTTTCATGGAGATTTCATTGCAGTTTTGCCGGATCAGGGAGAACTGGCTGTCTATTTTGGCACGGCTTGCTTTGGGTATAACAAGGGCAAGGATGATGCCGATGATCGTTACCACCAGGAGCAATTCTACCAGGGAAAATGCAGCGGCATTACCAGGGGTGACGTTTCTTTTTTGGATTTTTTTGTCGTTATTTAAAATATCCATGACATCCATTCCTGCAATTGGTATTGTTTTTTAATCTTATTTATAAAGCCCATCAAAACCATCGGCTTAAATCATTATTAACTTTATAGCAATATTCATACCTAAAAAAATAATTGAACCCTTTTTTTTTAAAAGATAGTTATTTCAAATGGGTATAAACTTGCATGCAATTCCATTGTCTGTAAATTATGTAAATAATATCCTTTTATAGCGTTAATATAGTAAAAAAATTCCTTTTATGGCATTAATCTGGCTATAAAAATACCGTTTCTCAACCCTTCAAGGGAGTCATCGGCCTGTCCTGCGTAAAAAGCATTTTCCGTTGTAAAGCCTGAGGACTCAGTACCCTGAAAAACCAGGGCAAAATAATTGTAACCACCAGGATCAAAAAAATATGCACATCCGATAGCCCCTGTGATGGCATTGGCAGTCGGCAGGTTACCGCTGGAGAACACCGAAAGTCCGTTAAAAGGATTTGTCAAAATTTTTGCCTGGGGCATGATGTCTTTGACACTGGTGTCGGGGGGGGTGTCACTCCCTCCAGAGGAACCCGTCATCCTTCCAGATACATTTTCACGTCCTACAGCTTGCCAATTACTGGTGTTGTCGGTTTCGGCCACCCAATCTATAATAGCACCATCCGCAGCATTATTATCTCCCAGGGTCTCCATATAATTATTCAGGTTGCTGATGGCTTCGGGCGGCTGAGTCTCCAGCTCTTTCTCAGCCCATTCATTGGCCCAGGAAGCCAGCTCGGTGGCGGTCTGGCGGACCAGCTGGTATTTACTCTCAACAGATGCCCGGTAAGCCCTTGGAATAAGAAAGGTCAGGATCACGCCGATGATCACAAAAACCACCAGTAATTCCACCAGGGTAAAGCCTTTTTGTTCAGCAGTAGTTAATCTTTTGGTCAGCATTGGTTAAAGTCCTCCTGCACCCACACCCGTTGAAAGGGTGGACACCATATTGTACAACGGAAGTAAAACCCCCATGACAAGGGAGAGGGCCAGTCCTGCCATGGTAAAGACCAGGATGGGTTCCAGCATGGCCAGGGCAGAAGCTATGACACGTTCCAGCCGTTCGTTGTATACATTGGCAAGATAGTCCATCTGTTCGGGCAGGTTACCCGAAGATTCACCCACGGCCACCATGCGGATCACCGTGTTGGGGATAAAGCGGATCTGTTTCAGGGACTGGGAGAACATGGCACCGTCAATGATTCGTTGACGGCACCCTAAAAGTTCCTTCTGCACCACGGTGTTGGAGACGGAATAGGCAGAAAGATCAAGTCCCCTGAGAATATCCACCCCTGCCGTCAGCATGAGGGCCAGATAGCGCAGGAAATAGGTCATGTGGAGCTGGATAAAAACCGTTTTAATGAAAAATGTTTTGATCTCCAGCCAGTCAAACCAGTACCGTGTGGGTTTGTATTTCCTCAAAATAATCACCAGGATAACGAGAAGGGTGATCCCTAAGATATAGCCCATCCAGTAATCCTTCAGCGAGGAAGAGACTGCCATGACAATCCGGGTGATCAGGGGCAGTTCCACTTTAAATTCCTTGAGAAGACTGAAAAGAGGCGGAAAGACCATTGTAAGAAACACAAAGGCTGCCAGCAGCAGGGCCACAAGAACAAACGCCGGATACAGCATGGCCTTTCGAACATTCCGGATCAGATCGTCAATGCGTTTATAATGTAGTGCAATACTAAGGAAAATCTCGCTGAGCTGACCGGTCTCTTCAGCGATCTGGATCAGGTTGACAAAAAGAATGGGAAAATCCTTGGGACGTTTTGCCATGGCCTGGTTCAGGCTGTCACCAGCCGTGATGTTGTCCAGTATATCCCCGATAACCACCTGGATATATCCTGTGCTGGCATCTTCTCTGAGTTCGTCCAGGGCCGTGACCAATGGTACGCCGGCTTTGAGCATCACCGACATGTTGCTGCAGAATTCGATCAGCTGCAACCGTGTGATCCCGCCAAGCTGAATACCCTTCATTGCCTCCAGGAGCATTGATCCTTTTCCCTGGTTGGCACTGATGAGAGAATACCCGATCTGCCTCAAGTTCTCCCTGAGTTCGTCCACGTTATTTGCCAGACGAACACCGGATTTGATTTTACCCGATGGATCAGATGCTTTGTATGAATAGTCAGGCATATCTATTTTTTATGCTCCCTTTTGATGGGTGTAAAGGCTTCAACTATTATCGTCATCATCGTCATCATTCTTAAAGGGTTATCCTTATCACTTCCTCAAGGGAGGTAAATCCCTGGAGAACTTTTTTCAGACCCGATTCCCGAAGGGTAATCATGCCGTTGCCCCGGGCAATCTCTTCTATCATGATTGAAGAGGTATTATCAGAAATGGCCTGGCTGATGTTTGGGGTGATTTCTAAAATCTCAAAGATGCCGCTCCTGCCGAGGTACCCTGTGTGGTTACATTTGTCACATCCCCTGGCCCTGAATATCTCTTCGTGGGACCCTTCCCAGTCAGCAAGCCCATACCGTTCAAGTTCGGATTTTTCCGGGACATACTTTTCCCTGCAGGACAGGCAAAGACGGCGGATCAGTCGCTGGGCAATAACGGCCCGGAGCGTCGTGGGAATATAATAGATATCAATCCCCAGGTCCCGGAGCCTTGCCATTGTGGCTGAGGCATTATTGGTGTGGATGGTGGAAAATACCAGGTGACCTGTCATGGCTGCCTGGAAAGCGGTTTGAGCCGTTTCCAGGTCTCGAATCTCACCCACGAGAAGGATGTCAGGATCCTGGCGGAGAAAGTGGCGGATGGCCGTTTGAAACGTTAGGCCCGCCTGTACATTGAGCTGGGTCTGTTTGACCATGGGCAGTTGGTATTCCACGGGATCTTCAATGGTCAGGATGTTTTTTTCCAGGGCATTGACTTCCTTTAACACAGAGTAAAGGGTGGTTGTCTTTCCAGACCCCGTGGGCCCTGCCAGTAAAATCATACCGTGGGGAATAAGGGAAAATCTTCTGATTTGCGCCTGTTCTTCCGGGCTCAGGCCGATACGGCCAAGATCCAGGGCCACATTGCCCTTGTCCAGAAGCCTCAGAGAAATGTTTTCACCATTAATCGAAGGTGATGTGGCCGTCCGGATATCCACTGTTCTTCCCAGGAAATGAAACGTCATGCTGCCCTCCTGGGGAAGACGCTGTTCTGCAATGTTCAGCCCCGACATGATTTTGATGCGAGTGACAAATGAGGTGTGGAGCCTCATGGGCAGGATGGTATCACTCTGGAGAATGCCGTCCACCCTGTAACTTACCCGTACGGATTTTTGTTCCGCAGAGATGTGAACGTCTGTGGCCAGTTTTCGAAGTCCTTTCATAATAAACAGGTCGATGAGCTTTGAAATGGGTGCCTCCATCTCCTCTTCACCCAGGCCTCCCCCTCCCAGGGTCGCTGCCACAAGCTTATCAATCTCCCCTTCCAGAGAACTTGCAATGTCGTAATATACTTCTATTGCTTCGAGAATGTCGGTCCGGTCCGAGGCATAGCACTCCACCTCAAGGCCGACTGCCCGGCTCAGGGTGTCGATGCCCACAACATCATTGGGGTTGTCCATGGCCACGTGAAGGGTGTCGTTCACAAAGGACACTGGCATCAGCGTGAATCGCCGGGCCATGGCGCCGTCCACCAGCTGAACGGCAGCGGGATCAATCGGGGTCTGGGTTAAATCCATATAAGCGATATCGGAACTGGAGGCAATGATCTTAGCCAGTGCCTTTTCCGTGACAATGCCCAGGCGGGCCAGAACAATTCCCAGCAGTTCTTTTGTCCGTTTCTGTTCCCGCAGGGCAATGGTCAGTTGCTGCTCTGTCACCATGCCTTCTTTTAATAATACTTCCCCGAGAAGAGCCATAGGATAATTCCTCTTATTATTCCAGCACGATGTTGATGGTAATAGGATTGTTTCCCGGATATTCCAGCAGGGAATTGCCCATTTTTTCATTTAACCGCACAGACCTTGGGTCATAGCGTCCTTCTTTGTCCATAAAGGTCAGCCAGAGGTCATTGCTCGCTCCCGGTTCAAAGGTAAGATAATACTGGCCCTCACTGTCGGTTTCACTGACGGGGGTCTGTTTTACGGCCAGTATCTGGTTGGTTGTCGCATGAATGGTTCTTTTCACCAGATACACCTGACAGTTTTGAACGGCAACCCCCTGTTGGTTAAGGACCTGCCCGGTTACGGAATACGGCTTATTGTGAATGGTGCTCATCACGGACATGACATGGGTGTCAGAAGAAGGGATGATAGAACCGGTATGGGGGTTGGTGCTGCAGCTGAAAAGGCAGCCTGCCGCCATTAGTATGAATAATGAATGGAAAAAGGATCTTTTGTTAATCATGGGTTTCCTCCGCATTGATAATCTGGTGTTCAGACCCTGCTTTCATCTGCTGCAGCAGGTTTATTCTGGTTTCAATTTTTAACCTGAGTGGTTTAGACGCTTTAACCTCAGTAGTTTTAAGTGCCGCAACATAGCATTGCTGGGCCTGGGAAAATTTTTTTTGATTTTCCAGGATGGACGCCGTTGCAAGGAAAGCGCTTGTATGGTCCCGGTCAATGGATGAGACCCTGGTGTAGAGTTTTTTTGCCTGTTCCAGATGAGTTTGCATCTGGTTGACATAGGCCAGGTTGAACAGCGCCGTGGTGTTGTTTTCCCGAAGATCCAGGGCTTTCTCAAAAAGGGATTTTGCTCGGTCATGGTTATTTTTATCTAAAAACAAAATCCCCAGGTTCACCATGGCATCGACATTTTCCGGCTCCTGTGTGTGGAGTTTCTTGAGAATGGCCATGGCCTTGCTGTGATTACCGGTTTTAATGTAGACGGTGGAAAGGTTTAACAGCGCCCTTGAATGGTCTGGTTTAAGGGTCAGTGTTTTTTTGTAATACCCCACAGCCTGGATAACGTCATCCCGCTTCTGGGCGGCCAATCCAAGATTGAAATAATCTTCAGGTCCTGGCACGGACGGTTTACGATAGGTGTTCGGCACAACCGTTTCCGGCGCTTCCCTTTTTTCCGGTTTATTGGCTTCCATTGCCGCCTGGATCTGCTGTAACGCCTTGCTAGGTTCAGGCAGGGTTTCAGCCATCGGTGGTTTCGGCGCTTTTATCTGAGCCATTAAAACCGGCTGCTTGACAGATGGCTTAACGGGTTCAGGCGGTTCTACGGTTACGGGCTGTGTCACCTGTTTTGCGATAACCGGTTTTTGATCCGCCGGTGTGATTTTAACCGGTGATGTTTTGATATATTCAGGCGTTGATGATGTGTTTATATTCTTTACCGTACTGACTGCAAGGGTCTTCTCCGGGTTTGACGGCATCGGTTGGGGTTGGGCGGTAAGCTCCGGAAAGGAGGCCTTGAAAATATATCCGGAAAAACCGAGGACCACAAGAAAAATCACCAGGACCGGCATGATCCGGCGCACCCTCCCCCTGCTCGTTTTTGTATCCTGGCGAAGCATGGGCGGTACCTGGGCATCCTGGCCCTGCCGTGCCTGGGGGGTGGTTTTTTCAAGATAGTCTCGGAGTAGGCTCATGGTTTATCTTTGTACAATTCTGGGGGTCAATAAAATCACCAGTTCTATTTTTCTTGATTTTTTGGTCTGGTTGCCAAAGAGAAACTGACCGATTACGGGAATACTTCCCAGGATCGGAACACTGGTCCGGTCATCCGAGGACGAATCCTGGATCAGACCGCCAAGTACAATGGTTTCATTATCAAGGGCACTGATAATGGTGGAGGCGGACCGGGTATCCAGAATCGGCACTGGCCAGCTTTCATTATCATAAGTGAACGTCTCTGATCCGACCTGGTTGGTTATCACCGGAATAATGTGCAGGGTGATCACCCCGTCTCCGCTGATCTGGGGAGTAATGCCAAGGCTGACCCCGGCCTGAGCCCTTTGGATGGTTGGCACGGCCTTGTAGGAAACGGTGTCGCCTGCTGTAATATTTTCAATTTCAAAATCAAGGTAGGGAATGGTCCTGCCAATGGAAATGGTGGCTGACTGGTTGTTGATCACGTTGATCCTGGGTGAGGAAATGGTATTCACATCCCCCTGGGTGCGGATGGCATCTATCAGGGCGCTGAGGCCATCTTCACCGGCACTTTTTCCAAGATTCAGCTGAAAGGTTCCCGTGCCGGCGGCCAGGTTGGTAGCCATGTTCGAGGCGAGTGTATAGGCGGAATGGGCACCAGTCTGGATGGCAGACCAGTCTACGCCATACTGGTGGCCATGGTTCAGGACCACCTCCATGATCTTGGCTTCAATAATCACCTGGCGTTTCAGGGTGCTCTGCATCTGTTCCAGGACTTTTTCCACCATATCCAGAACATCCGGCCGGTCCGTCACCACAATAGTGCCGGAAGCGGAATCCACCGTGGCACGGCCAATGGTGGAAAGCAAGCCTGCTGTTTCTCCTTGGTTCTGGGAGCCTTGATCTTCTTCTTTGGGCTGAAGCATATCTTTAATCTGCTTCCATATGTTAAGGCTGTCCTCATCCTCAACCTGGGTCTTCACTGAAAATTCAGCGCTTATATCACTGTCACTGCTTCCACTACTGGTCCCTCCTGATGAGCCCAGCATGTCCCCCCCCACATCGGATGTGGCTTTGGAATAAATCAGGGGATAGTCAAATTTTAAAATTCGCGTTTCAATCGCCTTGATCCTGAGTATATTTCCTGAAATGTCATAGGAATATTCAAAGGTCCGCAGGATTTCCTCCATGGCTTGTCGAAGGGGAAGATTATGAAACTCAACAGAGACAGCCGCCTCCCCGTCAACCTCTTTGCTCAGCGCTATGTTCAGGTCTGCCTGTTTGGCCAGTCCCATGAGCACATCCCGTAACGGTGTGCTCCTGGCTGAAAAGGAAAAAAGCTTGTCATCAAAGGGCAGGGTATTATCCATGGCCATCTGGGGGACCAGTTCTTTAATTGGCAGTAAATTTTCGACATTGATGGAAGCGCGCGTGGGTGCAGGGGCCTCTTTTCGTATCTGTGGGGCCGTGCTCATTACCTCGGGAAGTGCAGGCTGGGGAACCTGGGTACAAGCGCCTAAAAAAAGAGAGGACATGAGCCAAAAGACAGTCCAGTTGAAAAAAATGGAAGCCTCCTTTTTCTGCCATGACCATACCTCCATTGTGTTTCCTACAGTTTTCAGTGTCATCTATACCACCTCATTTTATTTTTTATCATTTAAGATTTAAATTCGGATCTGAATAAAGTTTCAGCACTTGTTTCAACTGGGTCTGAAAATCAAGGGGTGCATTCACTGGGCTGCTTTTTTCCTGTGTCTTTTTTTTATCTACTGCCTTGTGGTATTGAAGCGGGCCTCCTGAAGGTTCCAGGGTTAATGTTTTTTTGCTGTTCTTTCTGGCAAGCATAACCGTCTGGGGTTCAATTTTAACCACATCAAAGCCGCCGATTTTACTCCCCTCACTGACAAAATGGTTGTTGACAAGGGCCAGGCTCCGGGCTTCTCCCACAATGACCATGGAGAGGGTGAATTCCTGGGCCATACTATCCGGGGAAGCGTCTGTTTCGGTCGATTTAAGGCCTTTGGTTCCTGTGGTTTCATCAGCAAGGGGTCCTTTGGAACCATCCGGGCCGGCTGCCAGGTCAGTGGATTCTTCGATCCAGAGAAACGGATTGCGGTTGACCATTGTCGGTAACTGGGAAACAGGGTCTTGTTCCCCTTTGTCAGAAAGGATTTTTTCCATGGTTCCGGCATAAAGATCAGACTTGAAGTTTTTTTTGATTTTTTCCGGCAAATTAACGCTTTCTACGCCAGGCAGGGTTAACAGCACTTTGGGCTGGAGATAATAATGATTGACGGCTGCAATTACTCCCATGAGCACCACCATGATAACAATTAAAAGAATAAGCTTTTGCCGGTTCATCACACCCCCATTCCTTTAAGGTCATCCAGATTGAGTTTCAAGAGACTTGCCGGTAACAGCAGGTCCACATTGATCGCCCCCCTTGTCCGTTGGCCCTCGGCCCTTTGAACAGCTGCGGAGTTCACCTTCAGGGGATAATCGTTCTGGAGAAGGAACTCCTTTAAAAACCGTTCTGCTTCATTGGGGTATCTGAAATCAAATGCGATTTGGAAACTGGTCTTTTGAAGGGGGATCGGACTGTTCTGGAATGTGGGCGACCCCCTCAGGGTGACTTTTGAGTTGACCTCTTTCAGCAACTCAGGCGTGAGAAAATCAAGAAATTTTACAAATCCCTGCTCCGGGTCCTGGAAACCCGTATTGAGCCAGGGTTTAAGGCTTTTGGCAACGGCCGTCAGCCGTTTAAGCTTTCTTTCCGCCGAAATTTTGTGTGACTTGAGCTGGTGGATCTGGGTGTCAAAGGCCAGAATTCTTGCCTGAAGGGCTTTTACAGCCGTTTTCCCATTCAGGCCGTAAACAGCCAGATGCGTGCTGACCAATATCCCCAACAATATGATGATGTATCTGATCTGCATCACTGCTCCATTTTATTGAATTCAAGTAGCAAATTAAAATTAAAAAATTTGGTATTTTCTTCAAGATTCTGTGGGGCATAATTGACTGTTTTTACAATAAAAAGTTCCAAAGCGTCAATTTTTGCGCCATAGTCCCGTATCTGTTCAAGGCCAGCTTCCCAACTAATTGCCCGGATTTTTCCAGAGACATTGGCCAGCCACTTGTTTTGTCCGGCCGGGTTGATGGACAGGGAATCCAGGACAATATCCGGGGGGGTTGTACGGCCAAAGTCCGATAAAATCCTGTCCCAGGGAAGCTTGTCATTGAACGTCTGATCATAAAACACTTTCCACTCCTGGAAGGGTTCCAGTTTGTTGATTTTCACTTCAAGGGCTTCCACCTCGCTTTTAAATGCCATGGCAGTGGTCTGTCTTTCCCTGAGTTTGGCATCTTCGTCGTTAATCTGGGTTCTTAACTGGAAATTCCAGAAAAGAAGACCCAGGACCACAACGGCAAGAATAGCATAGGCCGGGTAGAGCAGTCGTTTGCTTTTTCTGTCCGCCACCACTTTTTGGGGTAGAAAATTGAAATTTTTGTTCAGGAAAAGACTGGAGATAATATGGAAATTTTCAGTTTCATCGTCCTGGGAATAATTGTTGATCAGCTGTGATGTAAATTGAAAGAAATACGACGCTCCCGGTATGGACAGGGGAGAAACCTCAAATATTTGTTGAAGATGGCGGTCTCCAAACAAAAAGATCTTTTCAGGTTCAGGCTCCCGGAATCCCTGTTTAAAAAAATTGATGGTCCGATTTAACTCTTTGTCGATTTTTTGGGAAAACGCCCGCAGAGTATCCTCATCATTAAGATCCAACCCCTTTAACCCAAAGGGAAAACTCCGTGCCACCTTAATGATGCCGTCCTTGGATGCAATGGACATGACAGACTCCGTATCACCGATCCAGGTCACCACAAAATTGGCATCAAGGGATTCAAATTTTGCAACGGTGGCAGAAATGCTGGCCGGTAAAGAGGTGATCCCCTTGATCTTTTTTGTATGTTTTTTAAATTGGGACCAGACTTGTACAATTTCTTCCTCTTCAACTGCCATATAGGCAATTTCTCTCTGGCGGATACCCTCTGTCTGAACCTCGCCAAGGATTTGAAAACCGATATTCGGCTCTCCACTGGATTGAAATTTATCCAGGGCATCCTGGTGGAGAAGGTGGGAGATGTGTTTGGGGGCTACTTTGGGAAACAGGTCCCACACATAGATTGCCGAGAGAAAGGAATCATTGATGTAGATTTCATCTGCACGGCTGCACGCAGAATTCAGGGCCTCTTTGGAGGAGAGGTCCACGGGGGATCCGGCAAAATACCCGCCCCCTTTTTTTTCAACAAAAATTCCCCTGATGCTATCCCGGTGCCTGCTTACAGATAATAGTTTCTGCGCCATAATATACTCTTCATTAGTCGATTGAGAGTCGAGAATCTTTTACATGTTATACTTTCACTCTTCCGTATTAGTAAAAAATTCTATTAAATGTCAATTCATTTTTTCACTATTACGGGGGCAAAGTTAAAAAAATTTACCGGCCCAAGGGGCCGTGGACAAATCTTCTCTATATATTTTCAGATATCCCCAGGTGGATTAATGATACTTTTTATAAATCGCGGCCGCGTTGTTTTCGTCGTTTTTTTCCTATTACTCTCCGTTTTTTTTCTTGTATTTTATAAAATTTAATTTTATACAGGAAGCTAATCATGTTAGATGAGAACTGAAGCGTATCGGAAATCAAGGAGAAAACTCAATGCTAAAAAAAATTTTGCTTTATATGTTTCTTAGTCTATTCTTTGTGGGATGCAGCCAGGTTCCCAAGCCGGGTTCGCACCAATATTCAGTACAAACAAAATTCGAGGCCAGTGAGCATTGGAATATTTTTGCCAGGGATATAGGGAATAATATTACACAGGCCATTAAACCGGAAGATTCACCTTACTCTTCAATTGCATTTATTCCCAATGACAATTCGCCTTTCTGCAGGGCTTTTCGATCCTATCTGGCAACTTATTTAACCCAGGCAGAGATGACTCTCAAAGAAATCGATACGGCTGACTATCAGCTTGACTGGTCTGTTCAAACGGTGACCCATGACGCCGTACGAAAACCGGCGAAGGACTTTCCGGGAAGTAATACCCTGGTTGCTTTACTTGGCGTTGGTATATACAAATTATTTGATGATCATTCAACGGCCGCCGGTGTTATTGCATCAGGTTTGTTGCTAGACATGGCTAAAGAGGTGTATCAATACAATTCCATTACCTTGCCTAAAAATGAAATCATCATCAGCGTCTCTTTGAAAAAAGCAGGTGAATATAGTCATTATCGTTCAACCCATACATATTATGTGAATGATATGGATGCAGATCATTATTATACTACAAAAGACTATCTTGGTATGGATAAAAAATTTAATGAAAAAACGTTTAGCGTATCCGATTAAACAGAGATAATGGAGAAAAATAAATGAAATTATTAATGGTTTTCATGGTAAACGTATTGTTTTTGTTCTCATTATTTTCATGCGCAACAATGCCGCCTCAAACTTCCCCGGATACCGGAAAAATTAATTTTCAAGCGGAAACCAATGATGCTGTTGATGAATTATTAAACAACTGCATCATCAAGCTTGATCCGGAACGACCCATTATTGTGGCAAGCCTGGTATCCATTGATGATATTCAAAAATCGTCTACATTTGGCAGGATGTCTTCCGAAATCATTGCAAGCAGGCTCTCTCAGGTTGGCTACAGTGTCAAAGAATTGAAAATGAGCCAGAATCAAATTTATATCAAAAAAGCCGAAGGCGAATTCGTTCTCTCCAGGGATATACAGAACGTTGCAACAAGGAATAATGTCCAGGCGATTGTTGTGGGAACCTATGCCATCAACAAAGTGGGCAGTCGACATATCAATATCTGTTTAAAGGTCGTTGATCCCGTATCCAACATTATTGGGTGTTCTCAGTGTTATTTGTCAAAATCCCATGAATATAATTGGGAATAAACTGCACTAATCGCCCGAAAATGGGGTCAGGCTTGCGTTATTGACACTTTTGTTGGCTTCTGTCCTTTAATTTGTTCAGGCTTGTGATCAAAAGTACAATAACACAAGCCTGACCCCTTCCAAAAGCCTGAGCCGGAATTAATCGCCAGTTTATGGTTTTTTAAAATAGAGAACCAGACTTTTTCCCAGGATGGGGTTCAGCAAGTCGTCAATAAAGGCGGTCAATTTCGGTTTTTTCATCAAATCCCATACCAGTATCCGATGATACAGGTTTACCAGTTTTGAATCGGTCCTGTCCGGGCCCACAAGACATTTGAGCCACCAGAACGGGGAATGGATGCTGTGGGCATAGTGGCCGGCAAAATGGGTGACCCCGAACGCTTCAATGTCCCTGATCAATGTTTTCTCCGTATAAATCCTGACATGACCGCCGTCGCAATTCCCATAGGTATCGGACAACAGCCAGCAGAGTTTTTCCGGCAGGAATCTCGGGACACTGACGGCGAGGATTCTCCCGGGTTTTAAAATCCTGACCAGCTCCGACATGGCGATTTTATCTGCCGGGATATGCTCTAACACTTCCGAACAGATGACCGCATCAAAGCTGTTGTTTTTAAACGGCAGGCAGGTCACATCCATGCAGGAAAGATCAATGCACCGGCAGCCAAGATCTGCCAGGGCCTCATGAAACGCTAATTTTTTTTTGGTCACAACCAGGTTTTCAAAACCAAAGTCCCCGCCAACGCAGCGGGTTCCCTCGTGCTGACAGGCTTTGATGGTATGCCGGCCTTCACCGCAGCCAATATCCAGGATACGGTCATTGGGGCGGATGTCCAGCCGGTGAAAGTCAATGGTAATCATGGATCACCTCTCGATAGACGTCCACTGTCCGGATGGCGGTTTTTTCCCAGGTAAATTCTTTGAGGACCCGTTGATACCCTTTTTCTGCAAGGGTTTCGCACTGGGCAGGATCCTCCAGCAATTCTAAAATCGCGGTTTCCAAGGCTGCGGCACTCCCGGGGGGCACCAGTTTTGCCGCATCGCCGGCCACTTCGGGCAATGCCCCCCCGGTGGTGCAGATTACCGGAATGCGACAGGCCATGGCTTCACCCACGGGAAGGCCGAACCCTTCGTATAAGGAGGGCACAACAGCAATACGGGCCTTGGCATATTCTTTAACAAACTGGTCATGGTCAATACGGCCGGTGAATGTGATGTGGGGTCCCAGGTCCAGTTGTTTGACCAGGTTGTCAATGCCGCCGTTTCGTTTAGGTGTACCAACGACGACCAGTTTAACCGGTCGGGTTTTCAAGATGGCTTTTACGGCCAGCAACAGGTGGTAAAGCCCTTTTAAAGGGGTATCCGCGCTATTGGTGACAATGATGCGGTGGGGATGTTTTTTAACGGTATCCAACGGATAAAAATGCTGGGTATCAATGCCGATGGGAATGGCCCTGAATCTTGATTCGGGAATCTTGAATTCTGTTGATATATCTGTTTTAGAACTGTCTGAAACCGTTATAATGTGGGACAGTTTTTTGGCCACGCGTTTCTGCATGTTGATAAACGAATACCACCTGAGGGCCTTGACCTTTTTTAGAAAAGAGCGGGTGCTTTGAACCGCAATCCGTCTGTCCACTGTTATGGGGTGATGAATGGTTGCCGTGACCGGCATTTGTTTTACCAGGGACAAAATGCCATAGGACAGGCACTGGTTGTCATGGATGATGTCATACCGCTTTTGGGTCTCGTCCAGGTGTTTTTTTACCCGCATCCCAAAGGTCAGGGGTTCAGGATAGCCCATGGTGGAAACATCCAGCCATTCGATCAGGTTGATGGGGTCCTTGAGTTCTGTCAGGCTGGGGGTCCTGAAAAGGTCTTCCGGATTATACAGGTCCAGGGTTTCCAGCATGGTGAGGGTTACCGCCGGATGCAGGGACGTCTGTGAGGTATGATTTAATAACGGGTCCGGTGGTCCGGCAATCACCTCCACGGTGTGGCCCAGGCGGGAAAGGGCATGACTCAAATGGCGGATATAGACCCCCTGGCCACCGCAATGGGGATTGCTGCGATAGCTGATAAGTCCTATTTTAAGCGGAGCCGTCATGGGAGGGGGTTGGTGCGCCCGGCTGGAATCGAACCAGCGATCTTCAGCTTCGGAGGCTGACGCCTTATCCACTGGGCTACGAGCGCATGAATCATATGCTACTTCATCTTTGTCATTTGATCAAGGTCATAATTAAATTTTTCTTTGGCTTCACCGGCAACATACAGTGATCCGGCAACGCAGACCGCATCCTGGGGCTGTGAGGTTTGAATGGCATGGGTGACGGCCTCTTTTACATCGTCAATTATGGTGACAGGCGTTGCGGTGATTCCCTGGACAGCCTGCTTCAACACTGACGGTTCAATGCTCCTGTCGATTTTGGCCCGGGTGATAATGATCTGCTGGGCACAGGGGACAAGGAGTTTCAGCATTTTTTCATAGGGTTTGTCATCAAGGATGCCCAGAACCAGTGTCAGTCGTCTGTCGTTCACGGTTGAAGACAGGTATGTTGCCAGCACCTTTGCTGCGTGTAGGTTGTGGGCTCCATCAAGAATGACCAGGGGCTTTTCCATGACATGTTCCAGCCGTCCCGGCCATTTGGCAATGGCCAGGCCCTCCCGGACAATCGCCTGGTTTAACGTGTACCGAAGGTCCTTGTGCTTGAATTTTTCAAAAATAAGTTCGCACGCGGCAAGGGCAAGGCTTAAATTTTCCCGCTGGTGATCCCCGGGCAACGGTTTTATCAGGTGATGAAAGCTGTGAATCAAGCCCTTGTAGGTATAGGTGTCCCGGCCGGGGTCTTTCCGGGCTGAAAAGTCTTGTTTATAAACAAAAAGATCGGCTGCATTTTCTCGTGCAATCCGTTTGAGAACCTCAAGTCCTGACGGCTGGGATACCCCGGTGATAACCGGTGTATCCGGTTTGATAATGCCCCCTTTTTCCCGGGCAAGGTCTTTAATGGTATTTCCCAGATACGCGGTATGCTCAATGGAAAGATTGGTGATGACACTCACCTGGGGCTGGATGACATTGGTGGCATCAAATCTGCCGCCCATGCCGGTCTCAATGACGGCCCAGTCCACATTTTTTTTTGAAAAATAGTAAAACCCCATGGCAGTGGCAATTTCGAAAAAAGTGGCTTTTCTTTTCCCTGTATCCGCTGCATGGACGGCTTCATAGGCCGCCACAACCGCATCATCTGAAATCGGCTGGCCGTCAATGGCAATCCGTTCATTAAAACGGACCAGGTGGGGTGAGGTATAAATCCCTGTTTTAAAACCGGCTTTTTGTAAAATAGATGCAATATAGGTCGCTGTCGAGCCCTTACCATTGGTGCCGGCCACATGAATCACATGATAGTTTTGTTGCGGGTTGTTTAACCGTTTTAAAATATTGACGATGGTATCAAGTTCAAGCTTGATGCCGAAACGGCCAAGTTTATAAATGTTTTCCAGGCAGTCTTGATAGGCATTATTTTTCATGGGGGAGTTCATTTTTTTAACATAAAAAACCCGGTATAAAACATTGCGAAAATACGTTATACCGGGTAAGTTTTAAGGTTATCTGGGTCTTCTAGTTGATCTTGAGGCTGCAATCCGTTGTCTTCTCATTGCTTCTCTCATCTTGCGTCGTCTAAACTGACATGGTTTCTCAAAATGCTTTTTCACTTTAAGACGCTTGAAGAGGCCATCATTCTGGATTTTTTTCTTTAATATCCTTAAAGCTCTTTCAACATCGTTATCAATAACCGTGACTGTAATTTCCTTCAAAAAACATCGCCCCTTTCATAGTGTATTTAAATACCGAGATATCTATAACCCGAATATTTAACAAATATGTCGGGTAAAAGCAAGGAAAAAATAATGTCTTTGCCCCGGCAACTGCCGGCGGAAAGGCTTGACATGTGGACTCAACTTTCGGCGTTGGCTATTTTTTAAATGGGGTCAGGCTTTCCTTATGGCACTTTTTACCCGTCTGGTCATGAATTAGTGATAAAAAGTACAATAAAAAAAGCCTGACCCCTTTCATTCAAGCGAAAGACCGAAAGTTGAAAAATGACGTTAAATCAAGCGGTCCTATAGTTTGGAGATCAACTCGGCAGTGACATCCGGAAGTGCTTTCTCACCGGCCAGTGTGAGATATTTGATAGAATCGTCTTTCTCTGCCACGGCTTTGAAATAATAGGAAGATGCCAGTGTGCCGGTTTTCGTATCATAGTAAATGGAATGACGTTTATCAATGGCAGCTTCGTCCTGGTCATCCGCCCGTTTGGTTAAGGCGCCGCCGCAAACCCGGCATTTGTCTCCATCGGGTTTGATGGCATCAATAAAAATGTTGTTCGGGTGATTGTTGTCATTTTCGCAAAGGCGACGGCCCATGATTCTGTTTTTTGCAATCTGTTTGTCCAGCAGCATTTCAATGACGTAATTGAGTTTAATGCCGGCTTCTTCCAGGGAGGCGTGAAGTTTTTCAGCCTGAACTTTGTTCCTTGGGAAACCGTCCAGAAGCCATCCGCTTTTGCAGTCATCTTGTTTGATTCGGTCAAGCACCATGGGGATGGTAATTTCATCAGGGACCAGATCACCTTTGTCAATATATTCTTTGGCTTTTTTGCCCAGGTCAGTTCCGCCTTTGATGTTTTCCCGGAAAATAGCACCGGATTCAATGTGGGCAATTTTATATTTGTCTTTCAGTATAGCGCCCTGGGTTCCCTTGCCACTACCATTTGGTCCAAAAAACAGAATGTTCATTTAAAACTCCTTATGTATTTAATAGTTAGTAACTCAACTTTCAGGATTGGCCATTTGTGCGTGGGGTCAGGCTTTCTTTATGGTACTTTTTCCCGTCTGGTCATGAAATAGTGATAAAAAGTACAACAAAAAAAGCCTGACCCCGTCCATTAAAGCTGAAGACCGAAAGTTGAATTAGTAAAATCGGCACAACTTCCCTAAATATAAGAGTCGTTTTTATTTGTCAAGGTTAAGAAAAATCAGGCAGCAATTCTCATTATGGCTATAACTAAGCCGGGTCAGGCTTGTGTTATTGTGCTTTTGACCAAAGCCTGAACAAATTAAGGGCAGAAGCCAGCAAAAGTGTCAATAACGCAAGCCTGACCCATTCTCTGGGACCACTGCGTTTTATAATGAGAATTGCTGAAAATCAAGATAAATAATTTGAGAATAGTCCTTGAATGTCACAAGGGATATTGCTATTAATGGGGCAGAAAAAAATCATGGAACATTTATATAATCACAAGATAAAATACATTCAGGATAGGGGGAAAGATGACAGAATTAATTGATGTCAAGGCAAGGGAAATTCTTGATTCCAGGGGAAATCCAACAGTTGAAGTGGATGTCGTTCTGGCTTGCGGTGCAAAGGGCAGGGCAGCGGTTCCATCCGGGGCTTCAACCGGCACAAGAGAAGCATTGGAACTTCGGGATAATGCTGAAAGCCGTTTCCTGGGAAAAGGGGTGTTAAATGCGGTTGCCAATGTGAACGAGGTGATTGCACCGGAAATCATTGGATACGATGCCATGGATCAGGCGGGTCTTGACAGGACCATGATTGATATTGATGGTACGGAAAACAAGTCAAGGCTGGGCGCCAATGCCATTTTAGGCGTGTCCATGGCTGCAGCAAGGGCTGCGGCTGAAGCCTGTGAAATTCCGTTGTTTCAGCACCTGGGCGGCATCAATGCCCGGTTACTGCCGGTTCCCATGATGAATATTATCAATGGCGGGGCCCATGCAGCCAACAACCTGGACATTCAGGAATTCATGATTCTTCCTTTTGGTGCGGCTTCTGTTGCAGAAGCCATTCGCATGGGCGCAGAAACCTTTCATCATTTGGCCAGGATTTTAAAGGGAGAAGGGCTTTCCACAGCTGTCGGAGATGAGGGCGGATTTGCACCGAATCTTAGCTCCAATGAAGTCGCATTGGAATATATCATCAATGCCATTGAGGCGGCCGGGTACAGACCGGGTAAGGATATTGGTATCGCCCTTGACGCTGCTGCATCGGAATTCTACAGGGACGGCAAATATATTTTCCAGTCAGAAGGCCGGGAGCTGACCGCTGTGGAGTTGATTGATTACTATGAAGCATTAATTGAAAAATATCCTTTGTACTCCATAGAAGACGGCCTTGCAGAAGGGGATTGGGATTCATGGGAAATCATGACCGAACGCCTGGGCAATGCCATACAGATCGTTGGGGATGATATCTTTGTAACAAATCCGGATATTTTTAAACGCGGGATTGAAAAGGGTGTTGCCAATTCGATCCTGATAAAACTGAACCAGATCGGCACCCTCACCGAAACCCTGGATACCATTCAGATGGCAAAAGAATCGGGGTATACAACGGTTGTGTCCCATCGCTCCGGGGAAACAGAAGATTCGTTTATTGCGGATCTTGCCGTGGGGATTAATTCAGGGCAGATAAAAACCGGATCCATGTCCCGGAGTGACCGGGTGGCCAAATATAATCAACTCATCAGGATCGAAGAACGACTGGGAGAGAGTGCTGCCTTCCCGGAAAATCTGTTTGTCTGATTTTACGGTATGTGTGACGTTTAGGTTATGAAAATAAGATTTTTTTTATCCGTTGTTATCCTGTCGTTTATGCTGCTGCCAGGCGCAGGTGAGGCGTTTATACCCCAAACACCTCATCTGCTGCATCTGGTTCTCACAAAGATCAAACAGCCGGTGGGGATTGAAGCGGTTCAGACCAAAAAGATTATAAATTACCAGGACACGGAAAAAGGCGTTGTAGAATTAGAGGAACGACTGATTTATCGATACCCCAACCAGTTCCGGGTTGAGGTTGTATCGGATACCCTGACCCGTTTCAGTGTTGAATCCGATGGTGGATTTATTCGAGTGGCGGACGGGGTGACCGTTTCCCATGAAAAGTCCCCGGTTGACCTGTATACGGACATTCTGCTGTACCGGGACCTTGACAGCCTCTTGAATCAGCTGGTCCTGGCAGGGATTGACACCACCCGGGTGTCGTTTCAACGACAAAATGATTCCATTTGCTATGTCATCGGCAGACCCGGGCTAAAAGGAAAACCCTTTGCCAGCCTCTGGATAGAAAAAGAGTCTTTTCTGCCCATAAAATATGTGGTTGAAAAGAACGGCTGGACGGTTGAATTTTTTTACAGGAACTGGCAGCCGGTCAGCAGAACCTGGTATCCAATGCAGGTTCATATTTTTTTAGACCATCAATTGTTTGGCACAATTGATGTGAGCCAGATCGACTTGGCATCAGACAGCCCGCTCTCTTTATTTGATATCGAGCATATTGAACAATTGTATCCCCCCCAGCAGCCGGATGCTTTGGATGAGCATTCCAAACAGGTGGATGAGCTTGATCGACGCATGGAAGAGTTTAAAAAACTTTACGAATAATTTAAAATAAGTGAGGAATGATGGCTAAAAACACCAAGTATATTTTTGTTACCGGAGGCGTGCTTTCATCTTTAGGGAAGGGACTTGCATCCGCTGCCATAGGCATGCTGCTTGAAAGTCGGGGATTGACGGTTACCATACAAAAACTGGATCCCTATATCAATGTTGATCCGGGTACGATGAATCCCTTTCAGCATGGTGAAGTCTTTGTCACCGATGACGGGGCGGAAACAGATCTTGACTTGGGCCATTATGAACGGTTCACCCATGCCAAGCTGGGCAAAAATAATAATTTTACCACCGGTAAAATTTATGATCAGGTGATCACTAAAGAACGCAAGGGCGAATATCTGGGGGGTACAGTGCAGGTCATTCCCCATATAACCGATGAAATCAAACAGAGCATCTGCCTGGTAGCGGATGATGCAGATGTTGTGATTGTCGAGATCGGCGGGACCATTGGTGATATTGAATCCCTTCCTTTTCTGGAAGCCATCCGGCAGTTTAAGACGGATGCCGGACCCTCCAATGTGATTTATATCCACCTGACCCTTGTCCCGTATATTAAAACCGCCCATGAAGTGAAAACAAAACCCACCCAGCATAGTGTTAAGGAACTTCGAAGTATTGGCATCCAGCCGGATATCTTATTGTGCAGAACGGAAAGCTATCTGTCCCGGGAAATTAAAGCTAAAATAGCCCTTTTTTGCAATGTGGATACAGATGCGGTTTTTACGGCAAAAGATGTGGATTGTATTTATGAGGTGCCGTTGGTCTATAATAAGGAAGGGCTGGGGGATAAGATACTAAAAAAACTGAACATCTGGGCCAGGGCCCCACAGCTGGATGAATGGAAAGAAATGGTGGAACGGCTGAAAAATCCCCGGTTTTCAGTGAATATTGCCATTGTCGGCAAATATGTTGATCTGACGGAAAGTTATAAAAGCCTCAATGAGGCCCTTGCCCATGGCGGGGTGTCCAATGATGCCAGGGTGAATCTCCAATATGTCGATTCCACAACCCTGACAGAATCCAATGTCGTGGAAATCCTGTCCACCAGTGACGGGGTTCTCGTCCCGGGCGGATTTGGCACAAGGGGGATTGAAGGGAAAATACTGGCGGCAAAATACGCAAGAGAGCACAAGGTCCCGTATTTCGGCATTTGCCTGGGCATGCACATGGCAGTGATTGAAATTGCCCGGAACCTGTTGAATCTTGAAGAGGCCAATGGCGAAGAATTTGACCCCTATACCCCCTATCCTGTGATTTACCTGATGAAAGAATGGTATGATGAGCAGACCCGGCAGGTTGAAAAGCGGGATGAGGATTCCAATAAAGGCGGCACCATGCGCCTGGGGGCTTATCCGTGTCAACTGGTTCCGGATACCCTGGCCATGAATGCCTACAAACAGGAACACATCTCTGAGCGTCACCGTCACCGGTTTGAGTTTAACAATGCCTATAAAGATCAGCTGGTGGAAGAAGCCGGACTGATCATCAGCGGCACGTCACCGGACCACGAGCTGGTTGAAATCGTGGAACTGAAAGATCATCCCTGGTATCTGGGATGTCAGTTTCATCCGGAATTCAAATCCAAACCCGGAAACCCCCATCCCTTATTTAAGGCGTTTATCAAAGCGGCAATGAAAAATGCCAAAAAGTAAAGCACTCACCTTTCGGTCTTTAGCGTTAATGGATGGGGTCAGGCTTTTTTTATGGTGCTTTTTATCATTCGTTCATGACCAGACGGGAAAAAAGTGCCATAAGGAAAGTCTGACCCCATGTAAATGGCCAGCTCCGAAAATTGAGTAAGTCATGATAAGACGTGGCTGTTTGACAGGGGTTGTTTTTTTAATCCTTGTTGTGTGGTGCCCTTTGTTAAGGGCCCACGAAACAAACGCAATGGAAGACAATCGTCTGGCCGCTTTAATTGAATCCGTCAAACCCGCCATTGTTGCTGTGGGGACCTATTATTTTAACGACAAGCCCAAAGCACGGTATATGGGGACAGGGTTTGTCATCCGGAAGGGCCGGCACATTGTCACCAATTTCCATGTGGTTTCGCCGGTTGTTGAACAAAAAAAACTGTCTTCTTTGAGAATCTTTCATCAACGCTTTCCGGATAAGGGGATAACCGTAAAGATTGTTGCAAAAGATGAGTTCCATGATCTGGCACTCCTGGAGCAGGACGGAGACCCTTTGCCGGCCCTTGAACTGGCGGATTCATCAACGGCAAAGGAGGGCCACCGCATCGCCTTTACCGGGTATCCCATCGGATTTGTCCTGGGGTTGAACCCCACCACCCATACCGGCATTATTTCCAGTATTGCCCCCCTGATCAGGCCCAGTCCCAGTGCAAGGATCATCAGCGGCGACCTGATCCGGCATTTACACCAACCCTATGATATTTTTCAGATTGATGCCACGGCCTATCCGGGTAACAGCGGCAGTCCGGTCTACCTGGCACGCTCGGGCAAGGTCATCGGTGTGATCAATAAGGTGTTTGTGAAAGGCAAAAAAGAGCATGCCCTCACCGACCCCAGCGGGATCACCTATGCCATTCCGGCCAATTTTATCCGGGCCCTGGAAGACAAGATTCAATCCTCAGAATAAAATACAGCATGGGTGTGTTGATTTAAGGGACTCGTTTTCATGTGAACAGGATATACGGATTATGGCACCAGTATCTTTGCCAGCTCTGCAAATCCCATCCCGCCTTTGCCCTTTGTGATCCAGGCTGGTTTTACGGCAAGCCTGTCAACCGAGTCAAGCACATTGGCAACTCCCACTGAAAGGGGAAAATAGTCAAACATGGGTGCATCATTGGGGGAGTCCCCGATAAAGATGACACGGTCCTTTATGGTATCCAGATCGGTGTTAAAGACCTCCTTGAACAATATCCGGGTCATGGACAGCTTGTTGTAATCACCAAACCAGCCATTCACATGGATGGAACTGACTTTTGCCGTGGCACCGGATTGTTCAAACAGGTCCACAATACAATCAATGGCTGCCGGGGAAAGCAAGGGGACGTCTTCAGCAAAATCAATGGCCAGATCCGCTTCCCGGTAGGCTTGATCCGCCGAGATGCCGCATCCTGGTACCGACTCCAGGATCTTGTGTTTTAAAGCAGTCAATTGCAAATGATCTTTTTTCCGTTCCGGATCGGTTTTGACATATCTGCGGATCATTTTTTTTGTACGGGGATCATACACAAAGTAAAAGGCCCCGTTTTCACCCACAACGCCTTTCACCGGCCACATCCTGGCAATATGGTCACACCACCCGGCGGGCCGGCCTGTGATGGGGATGATGTTTATACCGGCGGTGTCCAGGTCTTCCATGGCCTGGAAAGCGCATGCCGGTATCCTGCCATTATGGGTGATGGTGTCGTCAATGTCCGTGAGCAGATAGGTGATGGCTGATCTTTTTCCCCGGGGGAATTGTTCTATTGGTTTCATTGTCCGGTTATTTTTCTTTCTCAATCAGGCCTTTTACAAACCACCGTTGCATGAACAGCACCACCAGAACAGGGGGGAGCATGACCAGGAGGACCCCGCACAGGGCAACATTCCATTCCGGGAGATCATCTGCCTGGGGGATCAGGTTTTGAAGACCAATGACGGCCGTGGTCATTTTGGGATTGGTGGTAATCAACAGGGGCCAGAGGTATTGATTGTATCCGTAGACAAATTCAATGACCACAAGGGCGGCAATATTTGTCTTGGACAAAGGCAAAAGGATTTTTCTGAAGAACATCATGGGAGAGGCCCCGTCCATTTTGGCTGCCTCACACAATTCTTCAGGAATGGTCAGAAAAAATTGCCGGAACAAAAACGTGCAGGTGGCGGACGCCACCAGGGGCAGAACGAGTCCGGTATAACTGTCCAGCAGGCTCCAGTTTAAATTGACAGAGATGTCATGGCCGCTGAACCAGGTCATCAGGCTGTCCAGGTGAAGAACGTCCCAGATGGCCTGGACCGGACTGAGAATATTGGCCGCCATTTCATAGGTGGGCAGGATCCGGACTTCCACCGGGAGCATCAATGTACAGAACACCGATGCAAAGGCCACCACCCTGAATCTGTAATCAAAATAAACAATGGAAAAGGCACCGATCATGGAGACGGCAATTTTGCCCACCGTGATACCCGTGGCCATCACAAAGGAATTAAAGATCTGGGTTCCCAGATCACCCCTTGTCCAGGCTTCTTTGAGATTGACCATGAACTGGTCCCCGGGGATAATCGGCATGGGAATTTTAGAGACTTCCTCCAGAGGCAGGGTGACGGCAATGAGGCTGTAAATGATGGGGAATCCGACAATAAAGATTCCCAAAATCAAAAAGGCATAGGTAAGAAAATCGAGTAACGGGGTTTTTTCAACCATAATTTTTATCCACCATATTGTACCTTTTTTTCAACAAACCGGAACTGAAGAAAGGTAATCACAATGATCAGGGACATGAGAACCACGGACTGGGCAGCCGAAGATCCCAGGTTTAAGCCCACAAATCCATCCTGGTATACCTTGTAAACCAGGATGTTTGTGGCGCCCCCCGGCCCCCCCTGGGTCACGGTATGAATCACACCAAAGGTTTCAAAAAATGAGTAAATAATATTCATCACTGTCAGAAAAAAGAAAGTGGGAGATAACAGGGGAAATGAAATGAACCAGAATCGTTTGAAGGGGCCTGCACCATCTATGGCTGCAGCCTCAATCAAGGATTTGGGAATGGCCTGGAGACCTGCCATGAAAAATACAAAATTGTAGCTGACCTGTTTCCAGGCACTGGCCATGACGATCAGTGCCATGGCATCGCTTCCATACAGAACCGGGTTCCAGTCAATCCCCAGCCAGCGTTTGATTCCCAGGGCGACAATGCCATAGGATGGATGGAGTAAAAAAAGCCACATGATACCCGAGATGGCCGGTGCCACCGCATAGGGCCAGATGAGAAGGGTTCGGGTCAACGCCGTTGCCTTAAGGGCCCGGTTGGCCATGGCGGCGATAAACAGCCCCAGGGATATGGATACAAAGGCCACGGCCAGGCTGAAAACAAAGGTGATAAAAACCGATTCCAGGTAAAGGGGATCTGTAAACAATTCAATATAATTATAAAACCATACAAACGTGGATCGTCTGCCAAAGGGATCACTCAACAGGAAAGACTGGATGATGCCCTGGATGGCCGGCCAGTAGAAAAACGTCAGGGTCACCGCCATCTGGGGTAGAATCAGCAGGTAAGGCAAATATTTTGATTTAAAGAAGGACCGTTTTATCATGGGCGTGTCATGGACAGCGCCAAGGTGTCAGACAACGATCTGTCCATTAACAGTCGGATCGTTGTCCAGCGCCTTGAACAGCTGTTTATTTATAGGTTTTTTCAAAGGTTCTTAACTGATCATTACTTCTCTGAGCAGCCGTGTCCAGGGCCTGTTGGGGAGATTTTTTTCCATTCCAGACCTGTTCCAGTTCTTCGTTAATAATATTTCGGATCTGAACAAAATAGCCCAGTCTTAAGCCCCGGGATATTTTGGTGGGGATGGCACGGTTGAGCTGGCTGATCCCCACTTCCTGGAACGGATTGGCATCATAATAGCCCTTGGATTTCAACGATTCGTAGGCATCAATGGTAATGGGGAAATATCCGGTTTGTTTGTGCCAGTATTCCTGCATATCATTGGAAGCCAGAAATTTCAAGAACGCTGCCACTCCCTTATATTCTTTTTTTGAGTGGCCATTGAGCACCCATAGGGATGCCCCGCCGATGATGCTGTTCTGGGGTTTCAGGGTGCCGGCCTCCACTGGAAGGGGCGCCACATCCCATTTAAAGTCTTTCACCGTTTTTAACAATTTTGCGATGCCGCTGATGGACTCGATATAGATGGCTGCATTTTGAGCGGTAAATTCAGCTGACGGGCCCTGGTATTTCTGGCCGCCGTACATGAACCGGTTGTCATCGGCCCAGGTTTTAAGCCGGGTGATATGGTTGACCACCTGGGGGTTATTAATCTTCAGTTCACAGTCAAGCCCCTCATACCCGTTGGCTTTGCTGGCAAAGGCAATGTTATGGATGGCAGAGTAATTTTCAATCTGGGTCCAGGACTGCCATGCCGTCACCATGCCGGCCGGGGCAATTCCGGCACTGACAATTTTTTGAGTGATGTCTCCCAATTGATCCCAGGTAATGGGCGCCGATTTTGATAATGGTGCAATCCCGGCTTTTTGAAACATGTCTACATTATAATACATAACCGGCGTGGACGAATTAAACGGCATGGACATGAGATTGCCGTCGGCATTCATATAATAGGACAGGACCGCCTGGAGATATCTGGACCAGTCCACATCATACCCTGTGTCCGTCATGAGCTTATAAACCGGGTAGATGGCGCCCGAAAGCATCATGGTCTGGGTCCCCACTTCAAACACCTGGAGAAGATGGGGCTGCTTTTTTGCCCTGAAGGCGGCAACGCCGGCGTTCATCGTCTCATCGTAGTTGCCTTTGTTGGTTCCCACAACCTTGTACACGGTTTGAGAGGCATTGAAGTCTCCAATCATTTTTTCAACTACATCCCCCCGGGGGCCTCTCATGGCATGCCACCAGTTGATGGTGACAGGCTCGGCAAAAACCGATGCCGGTAAAGCAAAACATGCTGCAATGATGAAAAATACAAACAATTTCATTCGTTTCATTTCATTTTCCTCCTTGCCTGGGTTATTCGGATTATTCTTTTTGATCAGTTCAATAAAAAGACACCCGGTCGTTTTTATTGTATAATCTCAGCTTTAATCGCATAGCGCATAAGAGTCAAGGTTAAATTTATTTTTTAAAAAAACGATTTGCATAATCAGTGTTTTTGGTGTTTTAATACCTTAATAACTCAACTTTCGAAGTTGGTAATTTTTACATGGGGTCAGGCTTTCTTTATGGCACTTTTTACCCGTCTGGTTATGAAATAGTGATAAAAAGCACCATAAAAAAAGCCTGACCCCGTCGATTAAAGCTAACGTCCGAAAGTTGAATACCATCAAAAAATGAGAAAAAGACACTAAGATCTTGGAACAGGATATGATATGGCGGAACTCAAATTTAAGGACGTGATAAAAAGATATGGAAAAACCGAGGTGATTCATGGGGTAAACCTTGACGTCACTGAAAAGGAATTCCTTGTTCTTGTCGGACCTTCGGGGTGCGGCAAATCAACCCTGCTCAGAATGCTCGCCGGGCTGGAGGAGATATCCGGCGGAACGATATCCATCAACGACAAGATCGTCAACGATATCGCACCGAAAGACCGGGGCCTTGCCATGGTCTTCCAGAACTATGCGCTATATCCCCATATGAATGTGTTTGATAACATGTCTTTTGGGTTAAGGATCGGTAAAACACCCAAGGCCGAGATCCGGGAAAGAGTAGATGAAGTGGCGGTTATCCTGGGCCTGGAAGATCTGTTGTTCAGAAAACCCCATGAACTCTCCGGCGGTCAGCGCCAGCGGGTGGCCATGGGGCGGGCCATGGTTCGAAAACCCGCTATTTTCCTGTTTGACGAACCCTTATCAAACCTGGATGCCAAGCTTCGCATCCAGATGAGGGCTGAAATCAAAATGCTGCACCAGCGGGTGGATTCCACGATCATCTACGTCACCCATGACCAGGTCGAAGCCATGACCCTGGCCGATCGGATTGTTGTTCTCAAGGATGGATACATTGAACAGATAGGGACCCCCCTTGACCTTTTTTCACATCCGGTGAATACATTTGTAGCCGGATTTATCGGCACACCTCCCATGAATCTTGTGGACTGTAAAATCAATAAAACCCCTGACAAAACCGTTGTTCAATTTGACACCGGGCTGGAAATACCTGTTCCGGATAAGGAAGGCACAAAATTGGTTCATGATCAGGCGGTTGTATGGGGACTTCGGGCGGAAGAAATTATCCCCGTGGACGACACCTCCCTGCTGCCGGGCGAGTGGATCTTTCCGGGGAAGGTATTGGTGTTTGAACCTTTGGGAAACGAAACCCATCTGCACATGGATGTCATGGGGGTTCAGCTGATGTCCAGAAGTGAGGGCAAACGGATTTTCCGGCCGAATGAAGACTTGAACCTGGGAATGAATCTTAATGAGATGCACTTGTTTGATGCCAAAACCACCCAAGTGGTATACTGAATTAGTGTTTGAACGAAAACTCACCCATCTGCTACGTTGCTGCAAAATATTGCCAAATCATATAGGATCGGGCCTCATGTACTGCAGTACACTCCGGTTTTAAGATTTCTTGCGCCTTGCATATGGGCAACTTTTCCGTCAAACACGGCGTTTCCGGTCAGGCACGAATCAAAAAAAGATTAGACCCACCATCACCACCAGCAATAAAACCACCACAATGGCTATCCCAATAAATATTGGGGATGTGGACGTCTTTACGTCCACACCGCATTTTGGACATTTTTCTATTAATGTGGTCACGCGTTCGCCACAATTATTACAGACATTGAATTTCATGTTTTTTCAATCATCGCCTTTATTGAATTGATATTCATATGAATTCCCTTTATAAATGATGACAGGTTGTATCCAACAAGATAAAACCTACAAAAAAAAAGAACAGGTTACAAGCGCAACTTTCGGAGTTGGCCATTTTTATATGGGGTCAGGCTTTTTTTATGGCACTTTTACCCATACTATTTATGAAATAGTGATAAAAAGCACCATAAAAAAAGCCTGACCCCGTCGATTAAAGCTAAAGTCCGAAAGTTGAATTACAAGTAAATACATGCAATTTTATAAAAACAGGATGATATGTATGGAGTCAGCGGTTACAATTGAATGTGGAAATATCAAACTTGAGGGTGCTTTACATAACCCTTCTTCAGAAAAGGCGGTTCTGATCTGCCATCCCCATCCGCTGTATGGCGGAAATATGGATAACCCCGTGGTGATGACCCTTGCGGAATCCTTTTTGGAAAAAGGATTTACCACCCTGAGGTTTAACTTCAGGGGAACCTGCAACAGCACCGGCATGTTTGATAATGGAGAAGGAGAACAGGAAGATGTAAGGGCTGCCCTTGACTGGTTAAAGAAGGAGGGGTATCAAAATATTTCCCTTGTGGGATATTCTTTTGGTGCAAGAATGAATGCCCAGGTGGTGTCAACGGGGTGTGAAATCAACGACCATATCATGGTATCCCCGCCAGTGGGATTTATGAGTTTTGACGATATTGAACAAATGCCGTTTACCGGCCTGATCGTGACGGGGGAGAATGATGAAATTGCCCCTGCAGAAAAGGTTCAAGCGCATATCCATCGATGGAAAATTGCACCGCGGTTTGATATTATCGAGGCGTGCGACCATTTTTATTCGGGCTGCCGGGGCCAGCTGAAAACCATATTGACGGATTATCTGTCCTGAAAATAGTTATTTTTCAGACGAATGATTTTGATGCTCAAATTGAATCTCCGGCTTACCATTGAGACCCTCGCCCTTCCTTGCAAGGCCTGGTTGAACAATGGATTGAGAACAACCTTATCAGGTCGTGTCAATCCTTTAAGGTTATGTGTGATTATTCGTAGTGTGTCCACATTCGAAGAACTTTAACCACTTTTTCTTCACGAAGTATCTGATAGACTATTCGATGCTGTATATTAATTCTACGAGAGTATGCTCCCAATAAGTCACCAATTAGTTTTTCATAAGGAGGTGGTGCTTGAAATGGATTTTCTTTAAGTATGTCAATTAAGGAAAGTGCTTTTTTTTTGAGACCAGCGCTTGCCAATTTTTTTGCATCTTTTTGAGCCTGCTTTGTAAAAACAACCTGCCACTTCACCAGTCAAGGTCCTCGGAACAATCTTCAATGGGAGTTTTAAACCCTTCAATTATAGACTCTCTCATTCCAGGTATATTTACGAGGAACATTGTTTCCTGGATCGCTTTCCAGTCACTTTCTGAGAGAAGGACAGCATTCCCACGCTTACCGGTGATTGTAATAGGTTCATGAGTAGATGAAGTTTCATCAATTAGTCGGTATAAATTTTTTCTTGCTTCTGTTACAGATAATGTTGCCATGTTGCACCTTTAAATTTTGTTTGCATATAAAGTACGTCATTCCGTACGCATTGTCAAGTTTTTACACATAAATAATAGCAATTCAATATGAAACATCAGGGTGTGGTCAAGAAAATGCCAAAATGAGAATGGCTGTTAATTCGTGTGGGTCCCTGGATATTTGCCTGAAAAATCAACATAAAAAGATCGTATGGACGTCATGTCGGCATTCACGTCCCCTGAAGGAAAGAATACCGGGCCGATCCCGACTTTTTTCTGTTGGTAATCAATGAATCCTAAAACAATGGGAACGTTTGCCTGGCAGGCAATATGATAAAATCCTGTTTTCCATTTCATGGTTTTTCCCCGGGTGCCGGAAGGGGCAATGGTAAGGATCAGTTCCTCAGATTTTTCAAATGCATTGGTCATGGTTTGAACCATATGGCCCTTTTCCGAACGGTCAACAGGTATGCCCCCCAGCCGTTTTAACAACCCGTGAAAGGGCCACCTGAACATGGTGTTTTTCGCCATCCAGTGAACGGGAAATTTGAGCTTAAAAATAATGAGCAGGAAAAATACAAAATCCCAGTTTGATGAATGGGGTGCGGCAATGAGGACAAATTTTTTCATATCCGGTATTTTTCCGCTGGTCTTCCATCCTAGTATGTAAAGTGAGGCGCTTGCAAACCAGTAAAAAATTGGTTCCAATAACCGATTGTTCAGTAAGGTTGGTTTCACTGTAGTCTATCCATTATATTAAGAATCAAATAGATCATCCTATACTCAATTTTCGATGTTGGCCATTTATGCCTGGGCCGTCTATTAAAGCTGAAGACCAAATTTAAATTATATATAAACAAATGGTTGTGCCGGTAAAGGGGATGATGTCTCTTTTACATTATTAATACAGAGACCCGGGCGGCGGGAGGCACCACCCTGTCATAAGGTGTGCCGGGAATGTTTGAACAGCAATGGGTTTGATCAAAATTAAAATAAGGCAAATTTGAAAATTAAGTTTATAAAATAAGTTGATATTAGGAGTTATGGTTTCGATAGTTATAAAAAAATAAGAATTTTCCTTATAAAATTAAAATTAATGCTTGACAATGATTTATGGATTTGATTAGGTGAAAGAAAATAGATTACAAACCGTTTATTTTGTATCTGTTTTTTACATTGATGGTCTTAAGTTTTACGAATTATTAAACTGTTATATAGAGGAGAAAACCATGCCAATCAAAGAAAACACCTTGATCCTTGACGGTTACACATTAACTCTTGAAGAACTCATAAAAGCCGGGGATGACCTGTCGATCAAAGTTGAGGTTGACGAAAAAAACTGGCCCAAGATTCGTGAGTGCAGGACACTGGTTGAAAAATGGGCCAATGAAGAACAATGTATCTATGGTGTCAATACCAGTTGCGGTGGCTTGGTTGACTATCTTTTGCCCAGAGAAAGAGATAATGATTTTCAGAAAAATCTTGTCAGGAGTATTACCACCCAGGTGGGTAAACCCTTTGAAGATACCATGGTCAGAAAGTTTATGATAGCCAGGGCCAATTCTCTGTGCCGCGGTTTTTCCGGTATTAAAGAAGTGAATTTAAAAATTTATCTGGACATGATTAACAAACAGGTCTTTCCCCTTGTTCCCAGAAAAGGGTCCCTGGGCACCAGTGGTGACCTGGGTCCTTTAGGCTGCATCGCAAGTGTTGCCTTTGGGGAATGGAAAGCACGATATAAAGGAGAAGTCCTGTCCGGGAAAGATGCAATGGCTGCTGCCGGTGTGGAGTTGATGTATCTTAATGCAAAAGAGGGACTTTCTCTTATTAATGGCACTTCCGGAATGGTGGGCCTTGCCTGCACTGTTATAATGGAAGCGACCAATACATTGAAAAATTCTGATATTATCGCTGCTTTTGCCATTGAAACCCTTATGGGAAGATATAATCCTTTTGATGTGAGAGTTCATGAACAAAAATATCACCCGGGCCAGTATGCGACGGCGATGAATCTGACCAAGCTTTTAGCCGGTAGTGGTCTGGCCATTGATGAGCAGGAACTGTCGTTGAAACTTCAGTCAACACTGAAAGAACATAAAGGGGTTTCCGTGGCGGATATCCCGGTGGAAGATGCTTACTCTATCCGGTGTACGCCTCAGTTTGTAGGGCCGACAAAAGAAGCGGTACAACACGCCCACGAAGTTCTTTTCAGGGAACTCAATTCCAGTAATGATAATCCATTGATATTTACGGAATGGGACACATTTATTCATAATGGACATTTTCACGGTCAGCCCATCTCCTTTGTAATGGACTGCCTGGGCATCGCCATGGTGAACCTGGGCGTTGTCAGTGACAGAAGAATCGACCGGTTTATGGATGAACACCATAGTACGGGTCTGCCACCATTTCTGTGCAAAGAAGACACTGGTGTCCGCATGGGCCTTATGGGCGGTCAGTTCATGACAACCTCTCTCGTAGCAGAGAACAGAACACTTGCCGTTCCGGCTTCCATCCAGTCCATCACATCAACAGCAGATTTTCAGGATATTGTCAGCTTTGGTCTGATTGCCGGAAGAAAAGCCAGAAAAATTGTTGAAAACACCAATCATATCCTGTCTTTTGAGTTGATGTGTGCCGCCCAGGCCGCAGATATCAGAGGGGTAGAAAAACTGAGTCCTGCAGGAAAAATTCTGCACAAAGCGGTTCGTGAAACCCTTCCGTACCTGGATCATGACAGGGTTTACATTGATCACCTTGAAGAATTGAAAGCAAGAATTGAATCGGGTGAGTTTGTTGAAAAAATTGAAAAAGAAGTTGGCGAGCTGTTGATCGTTCATACTAGAGAAAAATAAAATAACAATACAAAAAAATAATAAAATAACGAGGACGACACCATGATTGAAGAACAAATTGAAAAGAAAATTGCAGATGCGTATATGGAAAAGTTTCCACTTTCCAGAGAGCATCATGAACGACTGATCAATTATATTCCCGGTGGTGCAACCAGAAGCTTGAGTTATTTTAAACCCTATCCCATTCATATTGATTATGGACAGGGTGCCTATGTTTATACCCATGAAGGGCATAAACTCCTTGATGTTACCAATGCCTATGGCGCCATTGTCCATGGGCATGGTGACCCGGATGTGGTCAAGGCAGTCCAGGACGGCATTGTAAGGGGGTCTCAGTACTCTACCCCCACGGATGGGCAGTATAAACTGGCAAAACTGTTGTGTGAACGGGTGCCGGGGTTTGACAAGGTCAGGTTTCTGAATTCCGGAACCGAAGCCACCTTATTTGTCATGAGAACTGCCCGGGCCTATACCGGAAAAGACAAGATCCTTAAAATGATCGGCGGATTTCATGGCACCCACGATAGTGTGGCCGCATCAACGAAAAAAAATGTTATTACCGCCGGCATTCCCTCCGGCATGACCGAAGATATGCTGGATGTACCGTTTAATGATTTTGATGCGCTGGAGAAAGCGGTCAGGGAAAATGCCGACCAGCTGGCTGCGGTTATCATGGAGCCTTTCCTGGGTGCCGGCGGGGTTGTCTTGCCCAAGCCGGGGTACCTTGAGCATGTAAGAAAAGTGACAGCGGACCATAATGTGCTGTTGATTTTTGATGAGATTTTTTCTTACCGGGTCAATACCGGGGGGTGCCAGAAGCTTTTCGGCGTGATGCCGGATTTGACGACGATTGGCAAGGTTGTAGGCGGAGGGCTCCCCATTGGCGTGTTCGGCGGCAGGGCAGACATCATGAATATTTTTTGTCATGAAAACACGGACAAGCCCTTGTATCACTCCGGCACCTTTAACGGGTATGAAACAGTAATGCAGGCAGGATATGCAGCCTTGTCAAAATATGATGAAGCAGCCGTGGCCTATGTCAATAAACTGGGGGATCAGCTCCAAAAAGGCCTTTTGGCGAGCTTTAAAACCAATGGGTTAAATATCCAGTCCAACCAGATCGGGTCCCTGCTGAACATTCATTTTGTCAATGAACCCATCACCAATGCGGCACAGGTGTTGACATCGGTGGAACAGCTTCACCGGCTGATGCACCTGTCGTTATTGAACAAGGGAATTTTTACCATTCCCAGGGGATTGTTTATTTTATCCACGGTTATCACCCCGGGAGAGATTGATTTCCTGGTGGATAAAATAGATGAAACCTTAAAAGAATTGTTGCCATTGATTGAAGAAAAATATAACCATTTGCTCGTGTAAGCGGTTTTTTCTAAAAAGATGTCCAAAAGAAGGAAATAAATGGTTTTGGATAAAATTGACAAACAGATTTTGAATACGCTTCAAAAAAATGGAAAAACAACCAATTCAAAACTGTCTAAGATTGTCGGGATTTCAGCCCCTGCAACCCTTGAAAGGGTAAAAAGACTTGAGCTTGCAGGGGTGATCTCCCATTTTTCGGCAGTCCTTGATCCTGAAAAAATCGGGTTTTCCATTGTGGCCATGGTGACGATCAGCTTGAGTTTGAGTAGTCTTTCTTCTGTGGCCGCTATAAAGGAAAAATTTACCGAGCTGGATGAAGTGATCGAGTGCTACCAGATTGCCGGTGCAAATGATTTTATCTTAAAAGTGATTGCAAAGGATATTAAAACCTATGGGGAGTTTATGAATATGAAGCTCACCCAGATCGAAGGCATTCAGGTGATTAAATCTTCTTTTGTGATTGATAATGTTAAAAAAAAGAAAGTGCTTGTGCTTGATCTGGATGAGGAATACGGGGTGTAAACGATACTATAACTTTTTTCAACAGGAGAATTAAAAAACATGGATAACAAAATAATCATCACTGCAGCCATTACCGGATCTGTTCATATCCCAACCATGAGTGATTATCTGCCCATAACGCCTGACGAGATTGTGGAAGATGCTGTAAAAGCCCATGAGGCCGGTGCTGCCATAGCCCATATTCATGTACGGAATCCGGAAAACGGGTATCCCTCGGCTGACCCCGAACTTTTCATGGAAGTCTGTTCAAAGATCAAGGCCCGATGTGATCTGGTACTGCTTCCCACAACCGGCGGCGGCATGAACCAGACCACGGAAGAAAAACTGATCCCCATAAAAAGCCTGGAGCCTGAAATGTGCTCTTTTGACCCGGCACCGTTTAATTTCGGTATTTTCCAGATTGCCGGTCGTTTCAAAGAATACAAATATGACTGGGAACCCGAATACCTTGATTTGTGCAAGAATGTAACGTTCAGACCGACATTTAATGATGATATCATCTACGGCAAAGCATTCCTTGAGATGGAGACCAAACCTGAATTCGAAATTTATGAGCTGGGCCATGTCTCATATGTTAAATGGCTGCTTGAAGAAAATTTTACCAAAGGACCGGTTCATCTCCAGTTTGTGTTTGGTCCCATGGTGGGATGGATGACCCCTTCGGTCAAACACCTGGTCCTGATTTATGATGAGGCAAAAGAAGTGCTTGGCAAAGACAATTTTACCTGGTCCGTAGCCGCTGGTGGACGATTTCAGATCCCCATTACGTCGACGGCCATGGCCATGGGCGCACAAAATGTCAGGGTTGGGCTTGAAGATTCTATCTATGCCGGTAAAGGCATCATGGCAAAAGCCAGTGCAGATCAGGTGAACATGATCAAGCGGATTGCCAAGGAAATGAGCCTTGAGCCGGCTACCCCGGATGAGGCAAGGCAGATTCTCGGGTTGAAAGGGCTTGATAACGTAAAGTTTTAATATATAGCGCATCCATTTGAGTATGAGACTGTTGAAAAGGGAGATATGAAGTAAACGGCATATAACTAATAAAACAAAGGAGAATTTCGTTGAATTATTCAGGTTACGCTTCAATTCATGCTCGGCATATTCCTGACAAGGTTTGCTTGATCGAACGCACCCCGGAAACGGGTAAAAGGAGGTCTTTCACCTGGAAGGCTTTTAATGACGAGATCAATCGAACAGCGAATTTTTTGGCAAAGGAAATGGGGGTTACGCATGGAGATTTTGTCATGCACCTTCAGAAAGATTCACTGGAATGGCTTGTTACGTATTTTGCAATCATCCGTCTGGGTGCGGTTGTTGTGCCGCTCAACTTCCGTTTTGAAAGCTCGGATATCCTTTATGCTGCCGAAGTTTGTAACCCGGATGTTTTTATTCTCGGCTCAGAATTTTTAGGTGTTGTCCAGCCGGCGCAAAGCAATCTGTCAACCGTTAAAAAATATATCTGTGTGGGCAATGATGTGCCGGATGATATGATAGATTTTAAAACCATCCAGGACTATCCGGATACGTCAGATGCACTCGTGCCGGTTGACAGGGATCACGACCTGGCCATGATGTTCACATCCGGTACCACCGGGAAACCCAAACCCGTACTTCATACCCATTTTTCAATTGGTAATACCGCCATTGGTAACGGAATGACGTATTCCGTACAAAAGGATGATAATTATTTGTTCTTTTTACCCCTCTACCACAGCGGCACCATGTTTTTATGGGCGCCTTTTTATGCCATCGGCGCCAAGGGGACTATTATCCGGGATTTCAGGGATCCAAAATGGATCGTTGAAGCCATTGCCCAGGAAAAATGCACGGATGTATTATTTGTTGTGCCCATTGGCATTGCATTACTGAATGCCATAGACAATGGCGGCTTGAACCTGGCTGACTATGATCTGTCTTCATGGAAATACATGGAGATTGGTGCCCAGCCCGTGCCGTTTGATATCATGAAGCTCCTTGTGGAAAAGCTCCCCTGCCAGGTGTCCAATATCTATGGCATCACCGAGGGCGGCGGTGGCGGCTTGTTCAACCTCTATCCTGAAGATGTCCTTTCCAGGCCCGGTTCCATTGGCAAACCCACGTTTGGTGTTGAAGCCAAAATCGTTGGCCCCACAGGCGATGAACTGTCCGATGGATCGGTGGGGGAACTGGTATTCCGTACCCCCAGAATGATGCGGGAATATTATTCCAATCCTGAAAAAACCCAGGAAACTTTAAAAAATGGTTGGCTTTATACCGGCGATCTATTAAAGAAAGACAAAGACGGGTATTTTTACATTGTTGATCGAATGAAAGATATGATTACCAGTGGCGGCGAAAATATTTTCCCCGTTGAAATTGAGGACGCGCTCATGGACCATCCTGATATAGAGGATGTGGCCTGTATCGGATATCCGGATGACCGACTGGTAGAAATTGTTCTTGCCGTGGTTCAAGTCAAAGAAGGCAAGCACTTGAGCCAGGAAGAGGTTATTGAATTTGCAAAATCAAAGATCTCGCTTTATAAGGTGCCCCGGAAGGTAATATTTGATCAGGTCCCCCGAAACCCAACAGGGAAACTGATGAAACCCCAGCTTCGGGAAAAATTTACCGGCCGCAGGGAAGCGTTTATAAAGTTAGACTGATAAAAGCAGCAATTCTCAACATGAAACATCAGGGTAGGGTCAGGCTTGCTTTATTGCGCTTTTAGACTGTTCAAGAACCGATTTGTATAAAAAGCAAAATAAAACAAGCCTGACCCGGTCAAGAAAATGTAAAAATGAGAATTGCTGTTATAAAAATCTCGCTTGAGCTTGACTTATTGCGGAACTATAACGTAAATTACAGGATCGTTGAACGTTACTAGTAAAGTGAAAATTAGTTGGATTCCAAAAGTTGAAACCGGTGCAAGGCTTTTTACGCTTGCACCACAAATTATACACTTAAATTTTAGGAAAGGAACTAAGTATGAAGCTTCGAACAGTTTTAGTATCATTGCTTGTCTTGTTGGTTGGATCATTTTTGTTTATCTCCCCGGTCGCTGCAAAGGCAAAACCGTCGCTGGACAAATGGAAACCGGATTTTGACCCCAAAGGCGCAAAGTACCGATGCATTGTTTCTAATGTGTCAACGCCGGGTTTAGTGGGAACCCTTGCCGGTTTTGAGATTCGTGATGAAGTCTGGAAACGGACAAACGGCCAGGTCTATGTGGATTTTAAACCCTATTCAATTCTTGGCGGTGAAGTCGAGGTATTGAATATGCTTCAAATGGGTGCTGTCCAGGGTATGGGTGTCAGTTCCGTGGCGTCAACCAACCTGGGCCCCAGATTCGGCATTGTAAATCTGCCTTTCCTTGTGAACTCTTTTGACAAGTTGGAAAAATTTATCGGCAATAAAACGATTTTTAATCATTTTCTCATGGCCATGGATCACCAGGGAATTACCGGACTGGATATTACCGGATATGGAAACTATGGCTGGGCCACCACCATTCCCGTTAGAAATATTGAAGATGCGAAAAAAGTAAAATTCAGGATCGCAGAAGCTGCCGTGAATCAGTTAAGCTACAGAAACTGGGGATTCAATCCTGTTTCCATGCCATGGCCTGATGTGCCGGTTGCTTTGAAACAGGGCGTCATCACCGGTCTTGATCATACGCTCACGGTCTGTAATGTGACAAAAAAGTTTGAAGTGGCCAAGTATTTTACCCAGATTAACTATGCCCAGGGATTGTTTATCTGGATTTTCAATAAAGCCTGGCTTGCCAAGCTGCCCGCCGACATCAGAGAAGCCTTTATCTCCAGTGTTCACGATATCTGTGCCCAGAGCCGAATAAAATCACTCACCGAAGAAAATACCAATATTGAGAAAGCAAAAGCAGCCGGTGTTGAATTCTTTCAGCTTTCTGACGCAGACATGGCAACCTTACTGGAGCAAAGCAAGGGAACATACGATCGATATGCCCCTGAAATCAATCAGCTTTATCCTGGCGATACCTACAAGTCAGATAATTTCTTAAAAGACGTACAGGATTTTTTACAATAAGTTAATTGATAACAGAAACTGAATAGGACTTGGTTTATGCTTGGGAAAATTTTAAAAAAACTGGACACCATTGTAACGGATATTGAAGAGTGGACCCTTTTTATTATTGTCATGGCTGCACTTTTATCTCTCTTTGCCAACGTTGTTTTGCGGTATGGATTTAACTACACCCTTGCCTGGAGTGAAGAGCTGGTACGCATTGTCATTATTTATTCAACCTTTGTGGGCGCCAGTGTTGCCGTTAAACAGCGGGCCATGATCAGGATAGATGCCATTGTCCAGATTTTCCCAAAGCTTAAATCAGGATTGACGTTTTATACCAATCTGCTGATGCTTGTTTTTGCATGGATGATGCTGTATTACGGGTATAAAATGACGTCTCTGCAGTTTGTGACACATCAAAAAACGATTATCATGCAAATACCCCTTGTCATTATTTATGCCATAATGCCCGTAATGGGCTTTATGGTATTTATTCGAACGATACAGGTCATGATTCAAGACTTCAGAGCAAAATAAAAAAGGATCCTCATGCAGATCAGTGATTTGATTATTCTATGTATTCTCCTCGGTTTTATGACAACCTATGTACCGGTTTTTTTATGCTTGTTTTTTACGGCAACCTTTGGGTTTGTCGTATTCATGGATATGCCCCTGGCCCTATTGGCACAGACGCTTTTCAGGAGTCTTGATAAATTTGCCCTGGTTGTGGTCCTGTTTTTTATCCTTTGCGGTAATATCATGAGCAAAGGAAAGACGGTTGAAAAATTGATCAACCTGGCCAATGCCCTTGTCAGCTGGCTGCCCGGGGGGCTGGGCATGGCCGGTGTCATTGGGTGCGGTTTGTTCGGCGCCATATCCGGGTCCACTGTTGCCACGGTGGTGGCCCTGGGCGGGTTTATGATACCGGCATTGATAAAAAACGGATATGATGAAGATTATACGTTGGGGTTGATGACCACCTCACCCAATTTAGGGGTTATTATCCCCCCCAGTATCAGTATGATTTTTTACTCGATGATCAGCAATGTATCCCTGGAAGGACTTTTTATTACCGGTTTTGTTCCGGGTGTGATCATTATTGCCTGTGTCTGCCTGTATACCTGGCTTCGCTACAGAAACAGAAGTGATATCAACAGATTGCCCGCACCCAGTTTTAATCAACTGTATTCAATCTTAAAAGAAGGCTTCTGGGCCATCATGCTCATTGTTATCATTTTCGGCGGCATTTTTTCCGGAATGTTTACCGCCAATGAAGCAGCGGTTGTGGCCAGTGTGTATGCGTTCTTTGTTGAATTGTTTATCTACAGGTCCATTGATTTTAAAGATGTCAAAGACATCACCGTCAGCTCTGCCGTCACCAGCGCGACCCTGTTGCTGATTGTGGCATCGGCGACCTGTTTTGGACGGTATCTGACCTTTGAAAATATTCCCAACCGGGTGGCGGAAGTGGTTGTGGCGAGCATCCAGTCCCCCATTGTCTTTTTGCTGGCCATGAACATCCTGCTGCTCATTATCGGTATGTTCATGGATATTATTTCAGCGACATTGATTCTGGGACCGGTCTTCCTTCCGCTGTTGGGACCCTTTAATGTGGATCCCATGCATTTCGGCCTCATTATGACGGTAAACCTTGCCATTGGATACTGCACACCGCCTATGGGGGTGAGTCTGTTTATTACGGGATCCCTGGCAAAAAGGGATATCATTTATGTTTCAAAGGCGGTCATGCCGTTTCTGGCGATTCAGATAGGGGTACTTTTCTTTTTAACCTATTTTCCTGAAGTGGTGCTGTTCCTGCCCAGGATGTTTGGATACTTATAACTAAACTTTCGGGGTTGGCCATTTTTATATGGGGTCAGGCTTTCTTTATGGCACTTTTTACCCGTCTGGGTATGAAATCGTGATAAAAAGCACCATAAAAAAAGCCTGACCCCGCAGATTAAAGCTAAAGTGAGAAAGTTGAGTTTATAACAAGGGAGCTATTACCCTATAAAAAAGCCGGGATTCAAGAAGATGTTCATCGTCTTGAATCCCGGCTTTTGCTTTTAATTCCCAGGGGACTAAATACCTTTATCGATGATGTCCTTATCGTGCAACAGTCTTTCCTGGATGCCCCTGGAGACCTCCCAGTTTTTTTCAAAATCATTCCAGAAATCCTTGTTATCCTCTTTCCAGTCTTTTCCAAACCGCTTGTTGAAATGATTTCCCAGTTTTTCAAACAACAGTTTCCAGATGGGCTTGCCTTGATTTTTTTCTCCCAAAAGCTCGTTGAGCAATGTATCCAACTCGCTTAAATGCTCTTTTGATAGATAGGAAATCGCCCCCTTTTTAATGGATTGCATCAAGGAGTCAGGGTTCAGGGAATTGGCCGTCAACATCACCGCCGGAATATCTCTTTTTACACACTCTTCTAATAGTTGAATCCCGTTGACGCCCATAATGTCAAGGATGGCAAGATCATATCGGGTCTGGAGAATTTTTTCAGATGCGGTTTCATAGTCCTGGGCAACATCCACCGTTGCCTCATCCAGAATTTCCTGTATGGTTTCAATAACGTCCCATTCATCGTCAACAGCCAATATATGTTTGCCTTTGAGAAAAGAATCGGTTTGGGTCATTGTTTTTCTCCTTGTTAAAATATATAAAAAGGTATTGCTGGTGATTGTCTTAATATAATTCTGTCATTATACCATTCAAGCTGCAAATATTCGTTTTTTTACTTTTATTCTTAACTAAATAAAGTAATCAAAAACAGATGAAAAGTCAAGCTATTACAGGCGTTAAAGAAAATTTTCCATTAGAATAATTCCCGTTGTTTGTCCCTGGTTTTTTTGCGGGATGGCGGCTTCTTCTTTGTCTTGGGGTCAAGGCTTTTTTTTTCTAGCTCCAAAGGTTCCCATTCCCGGCAGAATGCTGTTTGGGGATGATCAGCATAAACAATCGCCATGGCATTTTCCTTGGGATGTTCAATGGTGAGCAATTCATTCAAGATCAGGGTTTTTTCCTGATTGGTGATGACCGGAAACCCATAGGGGATATTTCGATGCTTCAAGGGTTTGCCGGACGCGATTCTTTCATTAACAAAAAGGAGATGACGGGTCAGCCGGTTCTCCATGATGCTGTTGGACAACTCAATAATGGTTTCCTTGCGTTTGAGGATAGGGGCCTCAAAACCAGTATCAATCTCACATCCCAGGGAATTTCTGGCCGACGCCATGGCTGCGGCCATGGTGGTCCCGGTACCGAGAAAAGGGTCAAGAACACGGTCCCCTTTTACCGAATACATATTGATCAACCGATAGGCCAGTTCAAAGGGGAAAGCAGCACTTCTGCTTCTAGATTCCTTGTCCACCAACCCTTGACGGGTGCCTTTAATATCAAACCAGATGTCTGAGAAAAACGTATTCCTTTCTTCCCAGAAGATGGCACTCGCTCTTCTGTTCTGTTTTTCCGGGTCTCGTTTAAATTCCCGCTTGCCGCCTTTCCGGACAATCAGTATATATTCGTGTTCCAGAGTAACATAGGCCCCCGCCGGCAGCATACCCGAACCCATGAATTTATTGGGTGCATTGGTCTGTTTTCGCCAGATGATTTCAGGCAGGGCGGAAAACCCAATCTGCAGCAGATGGTGAAGAATCCTTGAATGGTTCGGGTAAATGGCAAAATTAGACTTCAGGGTCCGGGTGGCATCACCGATGTTGATGCAGGCAAATCCACCGTTTTTTAATACCCTGAAGGCTTCATCCCATACTGAATCCAATTGGTTGTGCATACGTTCAAACGCAGTACTGCCATCCTGTTTTTTAAGGGCTTTGGCAATGGCTGTATCCTGGGTGGAAAAAAGGCCATCCCACATGTCAATCATGGGATAGGGCGGAGACGTGACCACAAGGTCAATACTATTTGAGGGGATGGTATCCAGATGGCGTGAATCCTGGAAAAGCAGGGTATGGGTTGTTTGCATTGTTGACGGTTACCGTTGGTTAAATGATTGTTACTCAACTTTCGGGGTTGCCATTTTACCTGTATGGAGTATCGTATTTGACCTGTTTTTTCAAGGGATCTATTCAAATTTGTACTGTGCGACGTTTGAATTATCCTTTACACTTTTTATGAAGATTGTTATCTGTTCATAAAGAAAATCGTGTGTGATCTGAACATTATTTAACTCAACTTTCAGGGTTGGCCATTTATGCTTGGGGTCATGCCTTTCAACAGCGACGATTAAAGGGGTGTGTCATCATGAAAAAATGTTGTTCTATTGCTTGTTTCATTCTTGTGTTATCCGGTTGGTGGTTTTTGCCCCGGTCTTCCCATGCGGATGAAAAAAACGGGCTGTCTGATGGCCAGATGATTTATGTTCCGGCGTATTCACATATCTACCATGGTGATCGTGAAAGGTCTTTCATGTTGACCATCACATTAAGTATCAGAAATATTGATTTACACCATCCCATCAAAATTACCACCGTCGATTATTACGAGACACAAGGCAAACTTTTAAAAAAAATATTAAGTACGCCCCAAATTTTAAATCCCCTGGAATCCATCCGCTATGTTATACCGGAACGAGACAAAACCGGCGGATCCGGTGCCAATTTTGTGGTTGAATGGCACGCGGATCGTTTTGTGAATCCACCGATTGTTGAATCCATCATGATCGGTGCGCAATCCGGTCAGGGCATCTCTTTTCTGTCCCGCGGTCGTGTCATGATGTCGTCCAAGGACTGATACGGTGATGCGCGGCAACGACAAACGAATGGATCGTCCACCAAAGGTGAAGGATAATGTTGAAAAAGAAATTTAAAGCCGGTGTTGTTCAGTTTGATGTGAAAGCCGGACAAATTGAAACCAATTTGGAGACAGCCCTTGGCTATCTGGGGGAACTGGCATCCCAACAGGTTTCGCTTGCTGTCCTGCCGGAAATGTTCTCCTGCTCCTTTGACAATGACCACTTAAGCCGGCATTCAGCGCAAACCGAACAGGTCGTTGAAAGCCTTTGCCGTTTTGCGGGTGAGAATCGGATGGCAATTGTGGGAACGCTTCCTGAAAAAGAAACGGATCAGATCTATAATACCATGGTGTTCATTGATGTGGACGGACGCGTAAAAGGGACATATCGGAAACTGCATCTTTTCAGGCTGACAGGTGAACATCTGTATTATGCTGCCGGCGATAAGATTGTCACCCTTGACACAAGTTTTGGAAGGGTCGGGCTGATGACCTGCTATGATCTGCGGTTCCCGGAGCTTGCCAGAGCACTGTTCCTGCAGGGGGCAAAAATGATTCTTGTTTCAGCCCAGTGGCCGGAATCCAGAAAAGCCCATTGGAACACATTGGTCACGGCACGGTCTGTTGAAAATCAATTGTTCATGGTCTGTGCAAACCGGACAGGGAAAGAGGATGACTTACGGTTTCCCGGGATGTCCATGATTGTGGATCCCCTGGGGAAAATCCTGAGCAAAGCCGGGGCAAACGAAACAAGTACCTTTGCAGAAATCGATCTGGATCTGGTGACAACCGCCAGAACCTTGATTCCCTGTATGACGGACAGGAGACAAGAGATCTATGGATAAAATGGCCGGTTTTTCTGAGATAAAACAGCTCTCCCGGCAATACAGGGATGCAAAAAAGACCCTTGTATTTACCAACGGGTGTTTTGATATTCTCCACGCGGGACATGTTACCTATTTAAGCCGGGCGGCAGGTTTTGGCGATATCCTTATCCTGGGGCTGAATTCCGATCGCTCGGTGAGATGCATCAAAGGCGAAAAACGACCGGTGATCGGTCAGGAACACCGGGCTTTGGTGGTTTCCGCCCTGGCATGCATTGATCACGTGGTCTTGTTTGATGAACCCGACCCGGGCCGCTTGATTGAAATCATCTGTCCGGATGTCCTGGTGAAGGGGGCAGACTGGCCGGAAGACCAGATCATTGGCGCCCAGTTTGTAAAACAGCATGGGGGGTGTATCCAAAGGGTGTCTCTGGAACCTGATATTTCCACGACAAAGATTATCCAGCGAATCGGTGCATTGTATTATGGAAAAAACTGATATTCGAGTGCATGAGTTCGCACTTTTTAAACAAGACCCCCATATGGTTCATGGTATATTTCCCCGGCAGGGGGGACCCCTTGCCGGGTCCATCGATTTGCGGAACCCTGCGGATTCCGGAGACGAACCCCTGGCCAGGGAAGTCTGCCGGGATCTGGTTGTCAAAAAAATGGGAAAAAAGCCCCTTGTTTTTTTAAACCAGGTCCATGGGGATCAGATCAGGGTATGGACGAAGAATGACCTGAATAACCTGATGGAAGCCGGAAAAAGGGTCTATACGGCAGACGCTGTCATCACCGATGTGAAAGGGGTGGTTCTGGTGATCCTGGTGGCCGATTGCCAGGCCGTCATGCTGTATGATCCCCAGAAAAAAATCATAGCAAACGTTCATTCCGGCTGGCGGGGAAGCATTAACAATATCATTGGAAAATGTGTGGACAAAATGATCCTGGCGTTCGGGTGTCAGCCTGAACAACTCCTGGCGGGTATTTCTCCTTCCCTTGGTCCCTGCTGTTCTGAATTTGTTAACTACAAAGATGAGATCCCGGAAAAACTATGGACATATAAAATAAAAGACAAACCCTATTTTGATTTTTGGAAAATGAGCGCTGACCAGCTGATGGATAAGGGGGTAAGAAAAGAACACATTGAAAATATGAAGATCTGCACAAAATGTCATCCACAAGAATTTTATTCTTTCCGGGGAGAAAACACAACCGACAGGTTTGCCTGTGTTATCAGTATGGCATGATATGGAACTTAAACCAGAACGTTCAAACAAGTGAGAAACCAAATGAAAAAAAATACCACCGTCTGTTTAACACAGACCGTAAAAGCATCGGGTTGAGCTGCCAAAATTGATCCAGGGACACTGGATCGTATTATGGGGGGGCTTGAGATTAAGGGCCACCCCAACCTGATGGTGGGGCTTGATTCACCGGATGATGCCGGAGTGTATAAACTGACTGACCAGATAGCACTCGTCCAGACCCTGGATTTTTTAACCCCCATTACGGATTCTCCCTATGAGTTCGGTCAGATTGCTGCGGCCAATTCTTTAAGTGATGTGTATGCCATGGGGGGCGAGCCCATAACGGTAATGAATATTGTGTGTTTTCCCTGCTGTGATCTTGGGGAGGATGTCCTGGCGGAAACCTTAAAAGGGGGCTGTGATAAAATCAATGAATCCGGTGCTGTTCTCGTGGGCGGCCATTCAGTGGATGATCCGGAATTCAAATATGGACTGTCCGTTACCGGCACCGTGCATCCGGATGCTGTGTTGACCAATTCTGCCGCTGCCCTGGGGGATGCCATTATTTTAACCAAACCCGTGGGAACCGGCATCATGTCCACGGCCATAAAAGCAACGCTTGCCACAACAGACAATATTCGAGACGCTGTGGCCGTCATGTCGCTGCTGAACAAGACGGCAGCAAGCGTAATGAGACAGTTTAATGTCAATGCGTGTACCGATGTTACCGGATTCGGACTGGCCGGGCATTTGCTGGAGATGGCAAAAGGATCAAAAAAAAGCATCACCCTTTTTACCCGGCAAGTTCCCCTGTTACCCGATGTCATTGATTTTGCAAACATGGGACTGGTTCCGGCGGGTGCCCATAAAAACCGCGAGTTTTTTAATTCAAAGACCCAAATCGATTCAGGGGTTGACCGGGCCCTGGGTGATCTGATGTTTGACCCCCAGACATCTGGCGGTCTGTTGATCAGCCTGAACAAAAAAGATGCCCCTGCCTGTGTGGAACGAATGAAAATCCAGGGCCAAAATGCCTGGATAATCGGTGAAATTACCCGGGAGAGTGATACGGGATTTTTGAGCCTGATTTAATGTTTTTTCACGTTGACTTGAGATGCATCATATGGTATTTGCTCTCAAGATAATTTGATCTTTGAGAGCCAACAGAAAGAGTATAAAAGGTAGGACATGAAAAAAGAAACCGGCAAGACCTTCAGAGAACTGGGCTATTTTGCCAGCCTGGGGATGTCCGTGGCGCTTGCTATTTTTATCGGTCTTTTTGTCGGAGTCTGGCTGGATAAGAAATTTGATACAGGCCCTGTTCTAATGTTTATCGGACTGGCATTCGGTATTGCCGCCGGATTCAGCAACATTATCAGGGCGGGTAAAAAGGGAAGAAAATTTTAATGCAGGACATTCAGAAAATAGTTAATTTTGTCACCACTTCAAACTGGCTGTTATTGCTGTTTGGCGGGATGATCGGTCTCATGATGACCCCGATGAAATTTGCTTTGGGGATCATTCTCGGGGGATTGATTGCGGCAGTTAATTTTCAACTTTTGAAAAAAACGCTTAAAAACATGTTTCAACCCGATGTCGTATCAGAGCGGGGACGTTCGCTTGTGGGCAATGTCCTGATAAAATATTATATTCGATTTGCGATAAGCGGGGCGATGATATTCCTGCTTATATCAAACCATATTGTTCATCCGCTGGGCCTGCTGTTAGGTCTGTCGGTGGTTGTGGCAAGCATGTTTATGGCTACTGTGCTTGAGTTAACAAGACTATTTTTCAAGGAGGCGGTATAAGGTGGAACATCCATATTTGTTACTTACGTCATTGTTCGGGATGATCGGGTTGGAAGGATTTGCTGCTAAATATCCACATGTTGTATACATGTGGCTGGCGATGATCATATTGATATTTTTTGGCTGGCTTGCAGGAAAAAGTATTGCCATGGTGCCCAAAACAGCACAGAATGTATTTGAAGTGCTGATTTCAGGACTTGAAGAATTTATGGTCACCGTGACAGGCGACGAAGGCAGAAAGTCTTATCCGCTTGTATTAACCATATTCTTATTTGTTCTTTTGGGGAACCTCATGGGATTGGTTCCCGCGTTTTTTCCGCCAACCGCCAATATCAATACAACATTGGGCTTAGCACTTATCGCAGTTCTATGGAGTCATGTCATCGGCGTTCAACAGCATGGGTTCAAATATATTAAACATTTCCTGGGTCCAGTTCCGGCAATGATCCCTTTGTTTCTCCCCATTGAAATCATTGGGCATAGTGCAAGGGTTCTTTCCCTTACATTTCGTCTTTTTGGAAATATGGCAGGGCATGAACTGGTTGTGGGTATTCTCCTGGGACTGGGCGGTATGTTCCTGGCGCCGCTTCCGGTTATGGCACTGGGGGCATTTGTTGCCCTGGTACAGGCATTTGTATTCTTCTTGTTGTCCACCATGTATATTGCCGGTGCAATAGAAGAATCACATTGATAAGCGTTTTACGGGGAACGGAAGAAGCCCGTTAGTTTTATATTATATTATTAAATTATATTAAGGAGTAACACATGGAATTTCTAGTTGGTAGTGTATGGGCAGCAGGTCTTGCCATCGGTATTGCCGCTTTTGGTTGCGGTATTGGTCAGGGTCTGGGTTTGAGCGGCGCAATGAGCGGTATTTCAAGAAATCCTGAAGCAGCCGGTAAAATTCAGGTTAACATGCTGATTGGTCTTGCAATGATTGAATCTCTTTGTATTTATGCACTTGTTGTCGCTCTGATCCTTATGTATGCTCATCCTGCGCTTAAGGGTGCGATTGCTGCTATGGGCGGACATTAAGCCATACCGTATAAATTAGACAGCTATTTGTAGTAAAAGGGGGGTAAGATATCGTTTCTTACACCCCTTTTTTTTACCCTGTATGTTCGGTCTGGCGGTCAAAAGCACAAGAACACCCGCCTGACCCTGTTCACTGGTCAATGATTAAAACCATAATGAGAATTGCCGGGGGGGTGATGATTTTTCTTGCCTGACTCTATCATTATTGCTATATTTTTCCGTAAAACAGGACCATCTGATATACCATTCAGGTGAAAATTTTACAGGTCGTTAGATTAGGAAGGTGGGTTCATGGAGGATCAATCCCTAGAATTCAAGAAGATAAAGGACATTCCAGGTTTTCCTGAAAGTGTTCGTAAATCATTTCGTATCCCGGTTGAAGACAGTCAGAAGGCCTGGGTTCTAATCAACAATAAACGATATCCCGTACTGGATATTTGTCCGGATGGTATTGGCATTGGACTTGATGATAATGGGACGTTTACCATTGATCAAACCATTGGCAATTGCGAGCTCAATATTTCAGATGAATCAATTAAGGCCTTGAACGGCAAGGTCATTCATTTTTCCTCATGCCTTGATGAAAATTGGCAATGTGGTATTCAATGGATGGACATGGACGAAAAAACGGCCCATCAAATTTCAAAGATCGTTTTAACAATGAAAGAACAATTGCTAAAAGATGATGCTGTCTTGAAGGAGTATTAGTGGCTATTATCGTCTGTCCTAAATGTGCAAAAAAGCATAAGGTCAATTTAGATAGTGTTAAGCAAAATACACTGCTGGGGAAAAAAATTGTTGCCAGATGTAAATCCTGCGGCCATAAATTTCCTGTGCAGCTTGACCGGCTGATGCATCCGAAAATAGAAGCATCCCCGTCACCCGAACCCGTATCAGCCGTCAGAAAGATTTGCGTTACCTTGAGTAAGGGCGGCGTGGGAAAAACCACCACCTCGGTTAATTTAAGTGCCGGTCTGGCCCTGGCCGGACATAAAGTGCTGCTGGTGGATACCGATACCCAGGGCCAGTCTGCTTATAACCTTGGGAAAAAACCAAGAGCCGGTTTGACGGAATTGCTGACCAAAGAGCTCGCTCCGGAAGAGTGTATCATCCGGGCCAGGAAAAATCTTTGGCTTCTCGCCGGCGGTAAATCCCTGGCCGGTGTCAAAAGAATTATTGATCGGAAAAGTTTCGGGGCAGAATGGACCTTGTCTGAGGCCATGAAAGGACTGGATCACCGATATGACTTTATCATTATTGATACCGCTCCGGGATGGGATCAGCTGATTGTCAATGTGCTGTTTTATGCGACGGAAGTCCTTGTTCCGGTGGCATTGGAGGTGATGCCGCTGCAGGGGTTGTCGGAATTTATGAAAAGCCTGGGATCCATTCAGAAATATCGAAAGGAAATTGTCTTAAAATATATTGTTCCAACGTTTATGGATACCCGGATAAAGGGGCCTGAGACCATCTATTCGCAACTCGAAAAATTATACTCGGAATATATGTGTGACCCGATCCGGTATAGTGAAAGTCTTTCCGAGGCACCCTCTTATGGAAAGTCCATTTTTGAGTTTGCCCCCGGATGCACGGCGGCAGCTGACTACAAGGCGCTGGTCAGAAAAGTCACACGAGACGGTTCCGCACTGTTATAAGCGCGCATTCAGGATAAAAGGGGACACCGCCTTTTGCCGGGTTGAAAATGGCGGCAGTGTCCCTTTTTCAGGTGCTATAAATTGCAGATTTCCTGTTTGCTGATCACTTTTATCTTTTTTTCTGCCAAAATTTTTAAGGCTTTATCATGGTCATCAAACCGGAAAATCATGATGGCATTTTTGCATTGCGGATTGGCAAATGCATACATATACTCCACATTGACCTCGTTTTCAGAAAGCGGGTCTAAAATATCATTCAACCCACCGGGTTCATCTTTTACTTCCACAGCCAATACCTGGGTGATGCCAACCGTAAACCCCTCTTTTTTTAAGGCTTTTTCTGCTCGGTCATTGTTATTTACAATCAGGCGCAATACCCCAAAATCAGTGGTATCAGCAAGGGACAATGCCCTGATATTGACATCGGCATCCCTTAAGATGGCCGTGACTTCTGCAAGCCGGCCTTCCTTGTTTTCAATAAATATGGATATTTGTTCAGCGCACATGGTGTTTAACCCCTTAAATTAATTTAAAATTTTCGATTATCGATAACTCTTACCGCTTTACCTTCGCTTCTGGTAATGGTTTTAGGTTCAACAAACATGACCTTTGCCGAAACCCCCAGATACTCTTTGATATCGTTGGAGATTTTTTGTTCCATGGTCTGGAGCGTCTTTATTTCATCACTGAAAAGTGCTTCATCAATTTCCACTTTAACCGTAAGGGTGTCAAGATTATTTATTCTGTCAACCACCAGCTGGTAATGGGGATGGATTTGCTTTGTCTCCATTAACACACTTTCAATCTGGGATGGAAAAACATTTACCCCCCTTATGATCAACATATCATCGGTGCGACCCGATGGCTTGTTCATCCGGATATGGGTTCTTCCACAGGTGCAGGGTTCCGGATTTAAACGGGTAATGTCTTTGGTCCGGTATCGGATGATGGGGAAGGCTTCTTTTGTGATGGAGGTAAACACCAGTTCCCCGGTTTCACCATAGGGAAGGACTTCTCCTGATTCCGGATCAATAATTTCCACTATAAAATGATCTTCAAAAACATGCAGCCCCTTTTGTTCTTCATAACATTCAATGGAAACGCCGGGGCCAATGACCTCGCTGAGCCCATAAATATCCATGGCTTTCAGGTGAAGTTTTTCTTCCAGTTCAGCTCTCATATTTTCAGACCAGGGTTCCGCACCGAAAATTCCGGATTTAAAATGAAGGTCTTTGAAATCAACCCCCATTTCATCTGCCACTTCAGCCAGGTGAAGGATGTAAGATGGGGTACCGGTAAGGATGGTGGGCTTGAAATCCTGCATGATGGTAATCTGCCGCTTGGTATTTCCCCCTGAAACCGGTATGACCGAGGCACCGAGTTTTTCAGCACCATAATGAACCCCCAGGCCGCCGGTAAACAATCCATATCCAAAGGCATTGTGAATAATATCGCCGCTGGTAGCGCCGGCAGCTGCAAAACTTCTTGCCATCAGCTCAGCCCAGGTATCAAGGTCTCTTTTGGTATATCCCACAACCGTGGGTTTTCCGGTTGTGCCTGACGAGGCATGAATCCGAACGATATTTTCCATGGGAACAGCAAACATATCATAGGGATAGTTATCCCTTAAGTCCAGTTTGGTCGTAAACGGGAGCCGTTGGAGATCCTCAAGACTTTTGATATCTGCAGGCTTGATTCCGGCAGTGTCAAATACCTTTTTGTAAAAGGGAACAGTGACGTAAATCCGTTCAATGGTCGCTTGGAGTCTTTTCAACTGAATCGCTTCAATGCCTTCCCTGGGCATTGTTTCGAAATTAATGTTATAAATGGACATTTTTTATTCCTTATGAAATGGGAGACCGTTTAATACAGGTCTCCTTTAAAAACAGGTTTTCTTTTTTCCAGAAACGCACGGGTTCCTTCTGTGGCATCCTCGCTGGACATGGTGAGACCAAACACATCATTTTCAATTTTACATCCGGTTTCAAGGTCGGTATTCAGACCGCTTTGAATGACTTCTTTGGCAGATCTCAGGGCCACCTTTCCCCGTGTGGCAATGAGGTTTGCGGTTTTCAACACCTCTTCCATGAGCGTTTCCGGCGCACATATTTTGTTGACGATGCCATATTCAAGGGCTTCTTGTGCCTTGATGGGTTTTCCGGTAAAGATCATTTCTTTGGCCCGGTTGACACCCACAAGTCTTGCCAGTCTCTGGGTCCCGCCAAATCCGGGAATCAATCCCAGGGTGATTTCCGGCAGCCCGAAAAGCGCTTTTTCCGATGCATAGATGAAATCACAGGCAAGTGCTGCTTCAGCCCCCCCCCCCAGGGCAAATCCGTTTACTGCGGCAATGGCAGGAATGGGCAGAGCCTCAATTTTTGCAAAGACATTTTGTCCTTTCCGGGAGAAAAATTTTCCCTGCAACGGGCTCATTTTTGACAATTCGGCAATGTCAGCCCCTGCAACAAAGGCTTTGTCACCCGCACCTGTCAGGACAAGAACCCGGATCTCCTTGTTTGCGGCGATCTGGTCCAGGGCGGTATCCAATTCATCGAACAGGGCATTGTTCAGTGCATTTAACGCTTTGGGCCGGTTAAAAAATATGGTTGCAACAGGGGCGGTGACTTCAAGAATAATGTTTTCAAAAGACATGATGTTCTCCTTTAGTATCGGTTATAATTGTTTTGGATTTGTTGCTGCTATATATTGTGTAACCCCATCTGCGATGGCATTACAAATGGCTGTCTGGTATGAGCTGCTCATGAGTCGTTTGCATTCTTTTTTGTTGCTGATAAAAGAGGTCTCCACCAGTATGGATGGCATCCTGGCACCCAGTAGAACATAAAAAGGGGCCTGCTTGACGCCCAGATCAGTAATGTCAGAATAGTGTTTGCCCATTCCGGCGACCACAGACGTCTGTACGATATTGGCAAGCCGTGTGGATTCTTCTATTTTTGTATGCTTCATTAGATCACTCAAGATATAGGCCAGATCTGAAATGTTCTTTTCAGAGGTGGCATTTTCTCTGGCTGCCACGCTAATGGCCTGGTTATCGGTGGCCAGGTTCAAGAAATAGGTTTCAATCCCCCTGAGATTTCTGTTTTTAGCCGCATTGCAGTGGAGGGAGATAAACAGGTCTGCTCGTTTTGTATTGGCAATGGCAGTTCTCTCCTCAAGGGTCAATTTCTTATCGGTTGACCGTGTCAGCAATACCGTGCAGTTTAAACGGTCCCTCAGGATCACGGCCAGGTTTTTGGCCATTTTCAGGACGATATCTTTTTCCCAGATCCCTTTAAAATACCCTGGTGCCCCAGGATCTGCTCCGCCATGGCCTGGATCAATGACGATTTTGTTAACCCCCAGGGCCAGTTGCCGGGCAATGTCAGATGATTTTAAATTGTCGGTTGTGACCCGGGAAAATTTTTGAGGTTTGCCGGAAGTGGCCAATTGGCTGCCCGACTTAGCGGTACCACCGCCATTGGACCCTTTGCCCCAGACATCAATGACAATCCTAAACGGATCTTTTAAAGAAAAGATCTTATAATTTTCAAATAGTTTGATATCCACTACAACCCGCACGGTATGGGGCAGATATTGACCGGCCCGGGCCTGTTTTAACAGGTTATCATTGATGGGGATGTAGTCGGCAACCCCTTTGCCCAGTTTGGCATGTTCTATGTCGATATAGAGTCGTTGAAAGGGCTTATCAATATCCGGATCATTTTTCAAGAGTCGATGGGAATAGTCCCTGTCCTTATCCGCATTAACGACAATCCGGGTGTATTCCGGATTGGACCAGAACCGCAGATCGTTAATCGTGGCGTCCCCGGAAGCCTTGGTTTCAGCTGGAGCAGATTTTTTAACAGGCCCTTGTTTTTTCGGTGGATCCTTCTTTTTCCGTTCTAGTGCCGCCACGTTCCGGTTGTGATCCTTTTTTTTGATAAGGCCGGTTTTTGGGGTCAGGTTTTTGGGAGCAGGACCGGACTTTTTTGTTGCTGTGTAAAGACCCGGGGGGATGTTGGCAGACTTGAGAAGGGATTCTGCACGCCTGCCATAGGCACTCGTTGGATATTTGTTCCGGATTCGCGCCAGCAGATCGTTAGACTGCATCTGGTAAGTGTCCTTGCCGGATAACCGGGAAAGGGTCCGGTAGAGCTGAGCGGCTTTATACATCCCTGCGGGTGCCCAGGAGCTTTCAGGATAAAGCCTGTAAATAATTTCATACCGGCTGATGCAGTTCAGCCATTCGGTGGCCTTTTTCTGCCTGGCTGAAGAATGACGAAGTTTTTTGTAGCAGGCGTCTGCTGCCAGATATTTTTCTTTGGCACTGCCGGCCACCCCGGTTGCCGTGAAAACAAACAACCCAATAAAAAAAAAGGTGAAAAAACATAAAGAGAGTATGGCGGTCTTGAGATTGAGCATATCCTAACGCAGAGCTTTCTGTTTTAAGTCATTTAATACGTTCAACGCTTCAAGGGGTGTCATACTTGAAATGTCCATCTTCTCCAGCAGGGTTTTAATGGCGTGCTCGTCCGTGTTAAATAACTCCAATTGATTCACATCCTTTTTTTTCTTTCTATGCTTGGGTTTTGACGGTTGGGGGTGGGGGATGTGATCTGGGGTGGCATTTTTCTGTTCAATGCCGGATAATATCTGTTTTGCTTTATGGATCACAGTGTCCGGGACCCCGGCAAGCCTGGCCACCTGGATACCATAACTTTTATTGGTTCCCCCCTTAACCAGCCGTCGTAAAAACACAATGTTATCATTGAATTCTTTGACGGCAATATTAAAATTCTTTATCCTGGGTTTTATTTCTTCTAATTTTATTAATTCATGATAGTGAGTGGCAAAAAGGGTTTTTACGCCTTTGCCGTTTATATCATGAAGGTATTCAGCAACGGCCCAGGCAATGCTCATCCCATCATAGGTACTGGTTCCTCTTCCGATTTCATCCAGAATCACCAGGCTGTCGGGTGTGGCATTGTTGACGATATTGGCGGTTTCTTCCATCTCCACCATAAAGGTACTCTGGCCGGATGACAGGTTATCCAGCGCACCGACCCGGGTGAATATCCTGTCCACAATGCAGACAGATGCTTTTTTAGCCGGCACAAATGATCCCATTTGTGCCATAAGCACCGTCAGGGCAACTTGTCTCAATACCGTGGATTTACCGGCCATATTGGGGCCGGTGATGAGCAGGGTCTGGGTCTCGGTATTGTCCATTTCAATGGAATTGGGAACATACCGTTCCCCTTTGATCATTTTTTCCACCACTGGATGACGGCCCTCTTCAATGGAGATGATATGCTGGTCATTGATATCCGGTCGGGTATATCCGTTTTCCGATGCCACCAGGGCAAGGCCTTGAAGCACATCCACGGTGGCAATGAAATCTGCCATTTTTAAAATAAGGGTTGCCTTTGAAATCACCTTGTCCCGGATGGTGCAGAAAATTTTATATTCCAGTGCATTACGTTTGTCCTGGGCATTCAGTATGGTGGATTCAACCTGTTTCATTTCATCTGTGATGTATCTTTCCGCATTGACAAGGGTTTGCTTGCGGATATAATGATCGGGAACCGAATTGGCCTGGGCTTTGGACACCTCGATAAAATAGCCGAACACTTTGTTGTATTTAATCTTGAGGGAGGACAATCGGGTTTTTTGTTTTTCCGTTGCCTCAGCCTTTGCAATCCAGGATTTACCATCCCGGGAAATCAACAGCAGTTCATCCAGTTCAGGGCTGTACCCATCATGGATTAATCCGCCTTCATTGATTACATGGGGGGCATCTTCCCGGATGGTTCGTTCAATTAAATCGGCCAGTGAACCCAGTTCTTTGACGATCAGCGCCTGATCTTCAAGGGTGTTTCCATTGAGCAAAGGACTTTTGAACAGGATAAGTTCCTTAAAGAGAAGGGGCAGCTTTTTCAGGGAGTTCTTAAGGGCGATCAAATCCCTGGCACTGCCCTGGCCCATGGAAATTTTGCTGCCCAGACGTTCAAGATCATAGACCGATTTCAGGTGGGTGATGATCAATTGATGGATATGGGCCGCCCGGGTGATTTCTTCAATGCAATCCAGGCGCTGGCAGATGGCGTTTCGATCAATCAACGGATATCTGACCCAGTTCTTGATCAGCCGTGAGCCCATGGCGGTAACCGTCCGGTCAAGCACGTGGATCAGGGTGCCTTTTTTGTCCAGTGTCTGTATGTTGGTAAGGATTTCAAGATTTTTGCAGGACCTGTCATCAATTACCAGAAAGCTTTTCAGATCATAGGGGGTGAGTTGAAAAATATGTGCCGTGTCCTGCATCTGGGTGTTCTGAACATAGGCGAGGATGGCCCCGGCAGCGGAAATAGAGGCGGGAAGATTTTCTGCACCGAATCCTTCAAGGCTCCTGGTTTTAAATTTACGTACGAGTCTTTCTTTTGCGTCTTCAACGGAAAAATCACTCGTGTCAAGATAAGTGATTTGTCGGCCGTTAAACGCCTGCAGGACATGCTGATACACAGGGTCTTTTTCAAAATTGGACGGCAGCAGGATCTCTTTGGGATCAACCTTTAATGCCTCATCAATCAGTTCTGCCGGTATTTTTGACTGCGGGCTCTCAACCTGGGTGGTTTTAAAGGTCCCGGTTGAGATATCCAGATAGGCAATGCCGGACACTTCCCTTGTTTTTGCCAGGGCCAGGACAAAGTTGTTGGATCGTTTGTCCAGTAATTCTTCGGCTAAAATCATGCCCGGGGTAATGACCCGGACCACTTGTCTTTTCACCAGCCCCTTGGTTGCCGAAGCATCTTCCATCTGTTCGCACACGGCAACCTTGCATCCGTTTCCAATGAGTTTTGCGATATAATTGTCCGCAGCCCGAAAGGGTATCCCGCACATGGGGATCGGGTCGGTATCATTTTTATTCCGGGAGGTTAAGGCGATTTCCAGAATCGAGGCTGCTGTTTTTGCATCCTCAAGGAACATTTCATAAAAATCTCCCATCCGGTAAAACAATATGGCATCTTTATAGGATTCTTTGATGGACAGGTATTGCGCCATCATAGGCGTATTTTTTTGGGGACTCATGGGTAACTTTGTTTCAGCAGGATCAATCCATTGTATCAGATTTTTTACCGTCCTGGGTGCTGTCTTCAGCCGTCTCGGCCAGGGCATTTTCTTGTATCTGTTTTTTTATATATGGATCATGTTGAAACACGTCCAACTCTGATTGAAGCGTATCAGCCTTCTGGGTAAGGGACGCAATGGTGCTGTTTTTTGTTTTTATTTCTTTTTTTAATCCAAGCTTTACCGCAAATCCTTTGATGCCGGCCAGGATGAGGCCTAGAACAAAGCAGATCCCAAAGTAGGCAATATTTTGAAGCGCCGGTGTTGTCCAGTGCCAGGACCCCACTTTAAGATCAAGTCTTAATGCCTGGGTTGTCATAAAATATTCTAAATTCTGATAAATTAAAATGCCAAGCAATACGATGATAATCAGCCACAAAACGTATTTAATTGTTTTCATTAATCGACTCCATGTTCAATTTTGTATTGTAATCGGTTCTGTTCTGGTGATCATAGATTAAATTTTCTTTTTTTTCAATTCTTCTTTTCATATAACCAGGCTTAAATACTGAAGTTAACAGCAAGGGGCCAGATGTTAAACTCAACTTTCGGAGTTGGCCATTTCCATGGGGTCAGGCTTTCCTTATTGCACTTTTTACCTGTCTGATCATGAAATAATGATAAAAATCACAATAAAAAAAGCCTGACCCCGTCCAATAAGGCTAAAGACCGAAAGTTGAGGGTTAAATCTGTCCGGGCATTAAAGGAAAACAGGATGAATCAAATTGATGTCACGGCTTTTTGAAAACAGGTTCCAATTCAGCTGCTCCGGTCGAACCTGCTTCGACACTTCAGCGCATGAAAAATGAAGATGGGGGGGTAATTTGGGGTTTTTATGGGTGTCACAGACCCTTGCAATGACAGCCCCTTTTTTTATGATATGCCCTGGTTTTAAGCTTTTTTCAGGAATGATGTGGGCATATACAAAAAGGATACGTCGATTAAACCCCAATGAATTTTCATGTTCAACCACCAGGGTCTGCCCCAGAAAATCATCACAGATATTGACAATAACCCCATCCGCCATGGCCGGAACCTTAATGGATGTATCAAACTGCCGCAGTTTGTCCGGAATTGTTCGGAAATAGGTAATGTCTATCCCTTCATGGGCAGACTGCCGGAATCTAAAGTCTCCCCACCATTTATTCCAGGTTGAAAAGAGCATCCCACTATGGAAAAGCCATTGAACGGGGTGGGCATTTCTCAGATCACTTCCCAGGTCATTGACCTGGGAAATGGTCTCAAGATAGTCGGAAAATGCGCTCATTACAGGGCTTTTAGGATAATCTTATGTCCCATGAGGTTAATATCTTCAATAATGCCTTTGACTTCCATGCTTTCTCCCAAAAGGCCACGTAAAAGAAACGTATCCTTGCCGGCAGGGGTTATGGTGGCCACATTTTCCATAACCAGTTGTTCATCATTATTCTTTTTTATGTATACATTGGATTCACACATTGTTCTGTCCCTTTATCCGTTTATGGATCATTCAATATCATTTTTATCTTTAACGGTATCTCTTTACCACAATCAATGACCGCATCTCCATAGTTTTTATTCCTGCCACAGGTGGCTGCCCGATTGTTTTTACCCTCCGGACTCCAGCCGGTTCATTGATTCGGTGGTATAATACCATTAATGACGGATGGTTTTCAATGTGTTGTTCCGATTACCAACCATTCTCATTTTCCCCGGATCTGTTTTGTTGTTTGTCCTAATTGTGATAATATAAAAAATTTTAAATTGTTAAAGATGAGGATTATGGCTTTCATGGACAAGACACCGGCGGATCTTGAAATCAGATGGGCAGCTCAGCTTTCCCGGGAACACCAAGATATTTCATGGAAATACGGCGTAAATCTTACACCGCCGACCATCAATATTTCTTCTGGAAAAAAAGAGCAGGGAAGTTGGGTACATGGTACAAAAACACTTTCGATTTCACGTCATCTGATCCAGACCGAAGTCTGGGATATCGTGCTGGAGGTCCTGAAGCATGAAATGGCACATCAATACGTTTCCGAGTTTTATGATAATGCCGATGGTCATGGCAAATATTTTAAGCGCGCCTGTGAAAAATTGGGAGTGCATCCAGCCTTTGTTGCCGGCGGCAAGGCATATCATAAACGATTACAGGAATTCAAAGGGGAACTGCCGGCGGATGCCCGGAAAATGTTAAGGAAAATCGAAAAACTCATGGCCCTCGGGCAGTCCAGTAACGAGGCAGAGGCCCAGGCAGCATCCAGGAAAGCCAATTATCTGCTGAACAAATACAACCTTCAGAGAATTCATACAAGGGAAGATGATCCAGACATTAAATACCTGACAATCTGCCATAAGAAAAAGCGGATTGAAAGCATCCAGAGAGCTGTTTTGTCTGTTTTGAGGGACTATTATTATGTGAATTGTTTGACATCCCGGACCTATCACCCTCAAGACGATGCCGTTTATAAAAGCATTGTCCTGGTTGGAAGGAAAGAGGCGTTAATTGTTGCAGAATATGTGTATCATTTCCTTCTGGATACCGGTCGGACACTTTGGCAGAGTTTTAAAAAGCGGCATAACGCCAAAAGAGGGGATAAACTTTCTTTTGATATGGGATTTATTTCAGGGATTAATCATAACCATCGATTGATGTTTGAACAGTCAGATATACAGGTCCGTAACGACACATCCCTTCCCGTACAAGCAACCAGGGCCCTCATGGCCCAAAACCATGAAGAAAATCAAAAAGAGGTATCCCGACTTTTCCCCCGGTTACAATCCGTACGATACGGCAGGCATCAGTCGTCATCCGGCGCCTTCAAAGAAGGGTTTAATAACGGGAAAAACACGCATGTCAACAAAGGACTGTCCCGTCATGGGACAGGGATAGCCGGCCTGATAACCCGCTCCTTATCTCACCCATGATAATTTCTGAACCGTTCGAGGGAATCAACATCTGCCTGCAGGATGAGGGTGTCCCCGGCTTCCATGATCATGGATCGGTTGGGGTTGTAAATGATGGTCGGGTTGTTTTTCCTGATCAGGGCCAGTATCAGGAGTTGGGCAAAGGCCGGAAAGTTGATATCACCGACCGGTTTACCAACAAGTGAAGATTCTGTTGAAAGGGTAATGTCCTCAATACGCACAATACAATTTTTGTCCCGCATCATCAAATCAAGGTAGCCGACGACTTTGGGGCGGATCATCTGTGAAGCGATTCGCAGCCCACCGATGGCGTTTGGCATTACCACCTCGGCACCCAGCAATTCGAGTTTGCCGGCAAACTCACGGTCACGGCAGCTTGAGAACAGCTTGATCTCCGGGTTCAGCAGTTTACATGTCACCACGACACAGAGATTGTCTTTGTCATTGTCCAGGGCAGAAATGACGCCTTTGGCCTTTTTTACGCCGGCATTTTCCAGGTCATCCGCGTGGGTGGGATCTCCCACCACTGCCGGAAAATTCCCAAACTGGCTTTGTAAAATCTTTATCAGCTTTACATCTAAATCTATCAGCACAAAGGGTACCCCGGTCAAGTGAAGTTCCTTAATTACATAGAAACCAGCGCCCACAGCCCCACACAAAATAATATGTCCGGTTAGTTTATTGATTTGTGTTTCCATTCTTTTTCTCCAAAAAACATTGGTGAGTTCACCATCCACCAAAAAAGCGGTAAGGGTTGAAACAAAATATGCAGCCACACCGAGTCCGCTAAACAGTATAAAAATAGTGAACAGCCTTGCACCGGGGACGAGATTAAGGTTGATGACTTCGCCAAATCCCACGGTAGTAAGCGTGATGGCCGTCATATAAAAGCAATCACCAAGACCCCAGGGCGGATCTGGTTGCTCAAGCTGTCCTAACAGGTAATATCCTGTTGTACCAATTACCGTTACCGCCAGCAGAAAGATGCCGGTCAGGTAAATTCTCCTTCGGAGATCATCTGACATAAAAAACCTATGTAAGCTATAGTTATCTTACTCAACTTTCGGAGTTGGCCATTTTACATTGGGTCAGGCTTTCTTTATGGCACTTTTTACCTGTCTGGTCATGAAATAATGATAAAAAGCACCATAAAAAAAGCCTGACCCCTTCCATTAAAGCTGAAGACCGAAAGTTGAGTTATCTTAATTCCTCATTCTTAGGATGAATAGATAGGAGAACCTTCTTTTTGTCAAGAGGCGGATTGAAAAATATGCAGTACCCGTGGTTCTTGCGCATTGCAGCATATAGGTCCCGATGCCGCAGCCCCGGCACCTGTAACAAGGATTAAAGGAAAATGCCCGGCAATGGTTGCACCGGTGGTCATCAAAATGGGTCGCAACCGGGTTATGGCAGCTTCATGCACTGCTTCCCGTTTTGTATGGCCGGCTTTCTGAAGCTTGTTGGCGAATTCCACGATGAGAATGCCGTTTTTGGAAACCAGACCGACCAGGGTGACCAGCCCCACTTGGGAATAGATATTCATTGTGGTGGTCCAACCATGGGTCCAGAAGGCCACATTGGGGTCCGGCATTTTCAAGAAGGTAAAAATCAGGGCACCAAACATGGCCAGGGGTACTGAACCCGCCAGGATCACAAAAGGATCACGGAAACTGTTGAACTGGGCAGCCAGCACAAGAAAAATCAAGACCACTGCCAACCCAAAGGCCTGGATGAATTTATTGCCTTCAGTCCGTAACTGACGGGATTCCCCGGTGTAATCAATCACATAACCCTGGGGCAGGATCCTGGCGGCTTCGCCTTCAAGAAAACCCAGGGCTTCATCCAGGGGACGAACTGCCACCCCACTGATTTTAACTGCATTGAGCTGCTGAAATCGATTGAGGGAGCGCGGTACAGTGCGGTTTTCAATGGTGGCAATGGTACTTAACGGCACCAATTGGTTAGCCGGACCTGTGACATAGATATTTTGCAGCTGGTTTGGGTTGAGACGATCCACACGCCTGATCTGGGGGATGACCTTGTAGCTGCGGCCGGCAATATTGAATCGGTTGACAAAATTTCCCCCCATCATGGAAGCAAGATCAGCACCCACCTGCTGCAGATTGAGGCCGAGATCAGCCACCTTGTCCCGATCAATGACGATCTCGGACTGGGGTTGATCGATTTTAAGGTCGATAAGGGGAGGGAAAGCAAACATGCCGCTGTTCATGGCAGCTCGCTGGATCTGGCCGGCGAAATTCAGGATCTGTTCAGGCTCGGCCGTGGATGCCAGTATAAATTCCACCGGGAACTGACCACCACCTGGAAGGGCTGGCGGGGTCACCGGGAACATGCGAATACCGGTGATGCCGTGTAACTTCTGTCGAACTTCAGGCATGATCTGGAAGATATTTCTATCCCGCTCCTGCCAGGGTTTAACCACCATCCCGCCAAAGCCGGAGGAAGGCTGTGTGATTTGAAATACAAACTGCCTTTCCGGTACACTCAAAAAAGCGTCATTGACCGCAGACGCATAAAGACTGGTTTGATCAAGGGTGGAATTGGCGGCTGCGTCCAGGATACCGAAAATAACCCCCTGGTCTTCAACCGGCGCCAGTTCCTTTGCCGACATGATAAACATGGGAATGGTCATCAGACTTATCAGAATCCAGACCATATACACCGCTGGCCGGTTATTGAGCGTGCTGTTTAGCATCCTTCCATACAGATTTCTGATTTTTTTGAAATCACGCTCAATTTTACCTGCAAAGCCGCGTTCGTTCATGCCTGACTTGAGCAGCCGTGAGGCCATCATGGGCGACAGGGTTATGGCCACGATGCCGGAGATGGTCACGGCGCCTGCCAGGGTAAAGGCAAATTCCCGGAATAAAGATCCGGTCAAGCCGCCCTGCAGGCCGATGGGTGCATAGACTGCCGCCAGGGTAATGGTCATTGAGATCAGCGGACTCACCAGTTCCCGTGCGCCCATGAGGGCTGCCTGCATGGGGGACTCTCCTTCAGCCAGGTGGCGTTCGACATTTTCCACCACAACAATGGCATCATCCACCACCAGCCCCACAGAAAGAACGACAGCCAGGAGGGTTAACAGGTTGATGGTGAAACCAAACACCTGCATCAGGAACACGGCACCGATCAGAGAAAGGGGAATGGCCACAATCGGAATGAGGGCCGATCGGATTGACCCCAGAAACAGATAGATGATGCACACGACAATGAGCAGGGTTTCGCTCAGGGTCTTCACCACCTCATGAATGGCATTGTCGATATAGGCGGTGCCGTCATAGGCAATACGCCCTTTTATGCCGTTGGGCAACTGCGCTGAAATACCGGTCATTTCCGTGCGGATGCGCTTTATTACATCCAGGGCATTGGCATTGGGAAGGGGCCATATCCCCATGAAAACAGCTGTTTGACCGGAAAATCGTACCTCCGTATCATAGTTTTCAGCGCCCAGGGCCACATCACTGATATCCCCAAGGCGCAGGACTGAACCATTTTCCTGCCGGACCACCAATTGCTTGAATTCCTCAACAGAGCGCAGGTCCGTATCTGTGGTGAGGTTGACCTGGATCAATGATCCCTTGGTTCTTCCCACAGCTGCCAGGAAATTGTTGGCAACCAGGGCCTGGCGAACCTGCACCGGACTGATATTAAAGGCTGCCATGCAATCGGGTTTGAGCCAGATACGCATGGCAAAGGTCCGTGCCCCCAGAATATCTGCGCGCTGGACCCCTTCCAGAGCGGAAAGCCTGGGTTGGACAACTCTTACCAAATAGTCGGTAATCTGGTTCTGCTTGAGGACATCAGAGGTGAAGCTGAGATATGCTGAAGCAAACTGGCTGTCAGCTGATTCCACGTTGATAATGGGCACTTCTGCTTCAGGGGGCAGGTCTCCTCGCACCTGGTTAACCTTGGAACTGATTTCTGAAAGCGCCTTGATGGGATCATAGTTGAGTTTCAGCCGAACGTTAATAGTGGACAGCCCCTGGGCACTCACCGATTCAATGTAGTCAATGCCGTCGGCAGCAGCAATCGTCCGTTCCATGGGCGTGGTAATAAACCCCCTCACCAGTTCGGCATTGGCACCCACATAGGCTGTGGTGACCGTGACCACTGCATTGTCACTGCGCGGATACTGGCGTACATTCAGCGAATTAACGGCCTGCAGTCCGGCGATCACAATCAGAAGGCTGACCACCAGCGCCAGGACCGGATGCTGAATAAAGATATCGGTAAATTTCATGCTTAACTTTCCGTTGGCTGGGGAGACAATTTGAATTCAGGTGCCAGTTTATTGTCCACCACGACGCTCTGGCCGTTACGGAGCTTGAACGTACCGGTACTCACGATGGTGTCCTGTGACAACAGCCCTGATATCACTGTGATAAAGTCCCCTCGTTTTTCTCCCAGACGCACAAACTGCTGCCGCACAATTTGGCTTGCAGGGGACCCCTTGCGGTCTTTTTTTTCTTCTATTACAAAGACCGAGTCGCTATACGGAGCATACAGCACGGCCGTGGCAGGAATGGTCATTACATCTTCTCTGGCGGGTAACACCACGGCCACATTTACGTACATGCCTGACCGCAGTTGCTCATCCGGATTGGCAAGTTGTGCTTGCACGTGAACGCTGCGGGTGGCAATATCCACTTGCGGGTTGATTGCCGTGATTTCACATGTAAACACCCTGCCGGGCAGAGCATCAGAGGTCACTCGAACCGTTAAACCGGTATTGATCAGCGATAATTGCTGCTGCGACACGATGCCCGGCCTTAAAAGCACCGTCAGTCTTGTTGAATGTCACCGGGATGATTTCAATAAAATTAATCCCATTCAGGAGGAATCTTATGGCCAATGAAACTGTATCCCCAAACGCCACCAAACCAATTACGCGGGTGGGTCTTGGCGGAGAAGGGGTGCTTCGGACAACCGGGAAGGCACAAGCTGCCCAGGAAGTGATTAAAGTGGCGCTAAACCATTCACCAGCGAAACTGGAGTTTCTCAACTGAAAATCGGGGAATCGCAAACTTCTGGCCCCCCCCAGATCGCTGGAGACGGCCATGCAATGGCCTGGAAAGCCGGTGCCGAGTTCACCATGATGGAAAAGTCAAAAGCAACACCCTTTGGCAGTGGCAATGTCTTTCCCCCTTATCATTACCTGTTCAATGGGCGTTAATCCGGCAAGATAGCAGAGATCTGAAGGGGATTCAATATCCCAGACCACCAGATCGGCATCTTTTCCTGCCTCAAGACTGCCCTTTGAATGATCAAGGCCCAGGGCCCTGGCACCATTTATGGTGGCGCCCAGCAATGCTTCTTCGCAGGTCAGGTCAAACAGCAGGCAGGCCATATTCAGGATGAGGGTCATGGAATGAACCGGGCTGGACCCGGGATTGAGATCCGTGGATACTGCCATGGGAATCTTGAGATTCCTGAAGGTCGCCACGGGCGGTTTTTGTGTTTCTTTTAAAAAATAAAAGGCCCCGGGCAACAGAACGGCGGTCACATGATGTCGGGCCATCGCCCTTGCACCGGAAAGGGACAGATATTCAAGATGATCACAGGACAGGGCATTGAATTGGGCCGCAAGCTCTGCGCCGTTGGAGTCGGACAATTGCTCGGCATGCAGTTTGATGTTCAACCCGAGATGTTTGGCGGTTTCAAACACCCGCCTTGTCTGATCCAGGGAAAAGGCAAGGTGTTCACAAAACACATCCACAGCAGTGGCAATGCCCTGGGCTTTTACCGCGGGCAGCATGGTTCGGGTCACAAGATCAATATAGCCGTCCGGGTTGCCGGTAAATTCCGGGGGCAGGGCATGGGCCCCTAGAAAGGTGGCTGCTATGTGCAACGGAAACGTTTCCTCCAGGCGGCGAATGACCGCCAGGAGTTTGAGTTCGGTTTCAAGGGTAAGTCCATACCCGGATTTGATTTCAAGTGTTGTGATGCCCTGCTTTAACAAAGTGTCCACCCGTTTTGCAGCCAGGGTGAACAAGGCATCCGATGATGCGTTTCGCGTGGCATTCACCGTGGCAAAGATACCGCCGCCCACCTGTGAGATCTCCTGGTAGGTGGCACCCGCAAGCCGCATTTCAAATTCGTTGGATCTGGAACCGCCCCAGACCAGATGGGTATGGCAGTCCACAAATCCCGGCAGGATCCAGCGGTTGTTGCAATCGATGATTTCCCGGCATCGGGGGGTAATATCATCCGGCAGGTCTTTTTGGCTGCCCACCCAGGAGATGGTTTTTCCGGTAACGGCCAGGGCAGCTTCTTTTATAACGGACAGGGACGCGTCGGCCATGGCGGCAAGATGACAATGGGTAAAGAGCGTATCAATTTTACCCGGCAGCAGGGGGGGCATATCGTCTAAGTCTCCATATTGATCATGGGAAGTTTAACCCCCTTTGCATGGGCCACATCAATGGCTGTTTTGTATCCTGCATCGGCATGGCGGATGATACCGGTGCCCGGATCATTTCGAAGAACCGTGATCAGGCGGTTTTCCGCTTCCGGGGTCCCGTCGGCCACCGTGACCTGGCCGGCATGGAGGGCATACCCGATACCCACACCGCCACCGTCATGGAAGGAGACCCATGTGGCGCCGGAAGCCACGTTTGTCATGCAGTTTAACAAGGCCCAGTCTGCCACGGCATCAGAGCCGTCTTTCATGGCCTCGGTTTCCCGATAGGGCGAGGCAACCGATCCACAGTCCAGATGGTCTCTGCCAATGACAATGGGGGCTTTAACCTTTTTGTCCCGGACCAGATCATTGAACAATTTGCCGGCTCGTTCCCGTTCCCCATATCCCAGCCAGCAGATCCGTGTGGGCAGTCCCATATGTTCCACTTTTTCCCCGGCCATTTTCAGCCAGTTGATCATTTTGGTTTTTTCAGGAAACAGCCGGATGAGTTCCCGGTCTGTGACCCGTATATCTTCAGGATCTCCTGAAAGGGCTGCCCATCGGAAAGGGCCTTCGCCCCGGCAGAAAAGTTCCCGGATATAGGCGGGAACAAATCCAGGATAATCCATGGCATTGTCCACACCCCGTTTCATGGCCTGGGCCCTTAGATTATTGCCGTAATCAAAGGCGATGGCCCCTTTTTTCTGCAGTTCAAGAATGGCTCTCACATGAAGGGCCATGGAATTCAAGGCCATGTCCTTATATGTTTCCGGGTCGGTTTTTCGAAGGGTTAAGGCGGCTTCAAGGGAGAGACCCTGGGGAAAATATCCATTGAGTTCATCATGGGCACTGGTCTGGTCGGTGATCACATCCGGAATAAATTTTTGTTGTATCATGGCCGGCAGGACGTCACAGACGTTGGCACAAAGGCCGATGGAAAGCGGGGTGCCGTTTTTCGCGGCTGCCTGTGCACTTGCAATCGCCTGGTCAAGGCTTGTGGCTTCAATGTCCAGGTATCGTTTATCCAGTCGTTTTTTAATACGGGTCGGGTCAATTTCAATGCAGATGGCCACCCCGTTTGCCATGGTCACGGAAAGGGGCTGTGCCCCGCCCATTCCCCCAAGTCCTGCGGTGACGATAATTTTTCCGGTCAGATCGGAATGATAATGCTTCCGGCCAAGGGAGGCAAACGTCTCATAGGTGCCCTGGAGAATCCCCTGGGTGCCGATATAGATCCATGACCCGGCCGTCATCTGGCCGTACATGATCAGGCCTTTTTTGTCCAGTTCATGGAAGGTGTCCCAGTTGGCCCATTGGGGAACAATATTGGCATTGGCCATCAGGACTCTGGGGGCATTGGTATGGGTTTTCAACACACCCACGGGCTTGCCGGACTGAATCAGCAGGGTTTCATCATTTTCAAGATCCAGCAGGGTTTTGACGATAACATCAAAGCAGTGCCAGTTTCTAGCGGCTTTGCCCAGGCCGCCATAGACGATTAATTCGTCGGGGTTTTCCGCATTGTCCGGGTCAAGATTGTTGCACAGCATTCGCAATGCCGCTTCCTGGTACCAGCCCTTGCAGTGCAGTTGGGTGCCCCGGGGCGATCGGACCGGTCTGGCAACACCACAACCGATCTTTAGATCCTTTAAAAGTTTTTCTTTGTTTGTCATTATTTTTCCCCCCAATATGGTTGACATTTGGTTTTGGATTGGATACTGCCTGTCTATACAAGTATCGATATGATGTCAAGAAGATTAGCCACTGGAGCGGAGTTCATTCTCCGGAAATTTATGAAAAAACAGATTGTGTTGCATGGAAGCGGGTTTCTCCTGGAAGAGCTGATTCAAATCGCCAGAAACAACGTCGGTATCAAAATACCGGTTGAGTCCGAATCAAGAATCAACAAGGCGCGACACCTCATTAACAAATGGGTGAAGCATGGCGAAAGAATTTATGGTGTCACCACGGGATTTGGAGCGCTGTCAGAGGTGACGATTTCCTATGACGATACAAAAAAACTGCAAAGAAATATCCTGTTCAGTCATGCCGCGGGCATTGGAAAGCATATGGAAGCGGATGTGGTCCGGGCCATGATCGCGTTGCGGGTAAATGATTTTTGCCGGGGCAATTCAGGCCTGCGGCTGGAAACCATTGAAAAACTGGCCCAGCTGTTAAACGAGGGGATTATACCGGTGGTACCGGAAAAAGGATCTGTGGGGGCCAGTGGCGACCTTGTTCCCATGGCCCATCTTGCCCTTGTGTTGATCGGGGAGGGTGAGGCCTTTGTTGATGGTGTTCGAATGTCCGGTGCCCGGGCATTGCGGGAACGATTGATCAAGCCCCTGGTGCTTGAGGCAGGAGAGGGGATCGCCCTGATCAACGGCACCCAGTTTATGATTGCCCTGGCGTGCCTGGCCCTCCATGATGCCTTGAACCTTTGCAAGCATGCCGATATTGCCGCCAGCATGAGTCTTGAAACCCTCATGGGAACCCGGGCTGCCTTTGACCCCAGGATTCACCAGGCAAGGCCCCATATCGGTCAGATCAAAGCGGCAGACAATATGCTCAGGATTACGGATAATTCTGAGATTATCTCTTCCCACAGAGACTGTTCAAGGGTTCAGGATGCCTATACCTTACGATGTTCTCCCCAGGTCCATGGTGCGTCCTGGGATGCGTTTGCTTACGTGGAAAATGTTGTCAACGTGGAGATGAATTCATCCACAGAGAACCCCCTGATATTTCCGGAATCAGAAGAATTTCTGTCCGGCGGCAATTTTCATGGCCAGCCCCTGGCCCTGGCCTGTGATTTTTTGGGCATTGCCATTGCAGAACTGGCCAATATTTCGGAACGGCGGATAGAACGGCTTGTAAATCCTCAACTGTCAGGACTTCCCGCCTTCCTTATTGAAGACGGCGGATTGAATTCCGGATTCATGATTGCCCAGTATGTGGCAGCAGCCCTTGTTTCTGAAAACAAAGTGCTGGCCCATCCCGCATCGGTGGATTCCATTCCCACGTCGGCAAACAAGGAAGACCATGTCTCCATGGGAGCCCTTGCCGCCCGGAAGTGCAGGGATATTGTCGCCAACACCGAAGAGGTCATTGCCATTGAATTGTTGTGTGCGGCCCAGGGCATTGATCTGTTCACCAACATGAAAGCAGGAGACGGTACCCTGGCAGCCTATGAAGTTATCCGGAGCAAGGTTGATTACCGGAAGGCAGACCGGATCCTGTCAACAGACATTGCCCGGGTAAAGCAACTGCTGGAAGACGGCAGTATTGTGAGGGCAGTGGAGCATAAAGTGGGTGGGCTGTATTAGGCACCCGTCAGTGTGACGAGTTTGAGATCTCCCCATAACCCGATGCTGTCGCCCTTGAGGATCACAATCCCCAGAATGCCCGGTATGGCTTTGCCGGCATCGATGGCGCCCTGGATGTCAGCGGGTGTTTTGATGCGGTTGCCCAGTGCTGTGGCCACCGCATCGGCCAGGGCACAGGAACGGGCCATCACTGTGGCGGCATCTGCCTTACCAAAGCTCGTTGAATGACCCAGTGTCCCGGACGAGGTACACATCCCATAAGGGGTATCCCTTTTGTCGACACGGATGCCGGTGGTCATGCTGAACGGCGAGTTTTCAGCATAAATTTTGAAAATGGTTTCAGAATCGGATTGAATAAAAATATCGCCCCCGTTTTCCACGATCACTTCCGGGGAATGGTCCAGTAATGACCTTCCGGCATGTTCTGCCACAGCACCTGCCACAGCCGCCATGGGGCCGACATTGGCCAGCCTGGCGGCATCCATCATATCCCGGATGATGCCGGGTGCCGGGCCTGTATCCTTTAAAGGTACAATGGCGGTTAAAAAGTCAGGATGCAGGTGGATATAGGTTTCAATATAGTTTCGACAGGTAAGCACGGATTTTATGGCGATATCGGTGAGGTCGGTTTTGGCCTGGATATTCAGATTGGTTTCTTTTACCGTGATGTCAAAGGTGACCAGCCCTTTTTTGTGATGCTGCCTGCGATAGGTGCGATTTTCAAACATTTTCAATGGAATCCGGTTTTAAATGATCCGGGGCCTGGCGGATAAAATACGAGTCGGTCATGCCCGCGATATGATCCCTGACGATTTCAGGGGGTGAATGGGTTTCCCGGTATTCAGCGGACATGCCATGTAAAAAATTCGTAAAAATAACCGAGTGTTCGTTTTTTTTTTCAAGATCTGTCAAGTAGGTTTCAAACAGGAAACTGAAAATGTCCTCAATGGAAGACAAATGCCGTTTAATCACCGGGTTCTTATAAATATGCCGGTAGTTAAATGCTTTCAGCTTTTTTAAAGCCCTGGAAACCGGTTCGGAAAAGCCGATGAACTCCTGATTCAGGCTGTTTGAAATCAAATCGGTGACCAGGCGAAACACAATGGTGCCGTTTGTCCGGCCTAGTATCTGCCGGCAGGTATCCGGGATGTCCTGTCTGTTTACCAGGCCTAACCGGATGGCATCTTCCAGGTCCCGGCCAATATAAGAGATGGTATCTGCCATTCTCACCACACAGCCCTCCATGGTCATGGGGAGCGCATCCCAGGATTTTTTGTTTTTCATGGTCTCCATCATGCGATCCAGCTCCGTAAAGGACCTGTTTTTTTGGGGAACAAGGTGTTCTGAAGGTGCTTCTCCATCGTGGCAGAGAATGGCATCCATGGTTTGGAGGCTTAAATTCAGGCCGCTGCCTTTTTTTTCGATCTTGTCGAGGAACTGGATGCTTTGAAGATTATGGTGGAAAAAGCCGGCACCCTGTTCATGGGTCAGCTTTGAAAGAAAACGCTCGCCATCATGTCCGAACGGGGTGTGGCCGATATCGTGGCCCAGGCTTGCCGCCTCAATGAGGTCTTCGTTCAGTCCCAGGTACCGGCCAATGGTCCTTGCAACCCTTGAGACCAGCTGGACATGAATCACCCTGTGGGTGAGGTGGTCGTTATCGATGAGGGAAAATACCTGGGTTTTGTCAATATATCGTGTAAAGGCAAGGGAGTTTAGAATTCGATCGGAATCTGTGGAAAACGCCTGGCGATAATCGGTTCCAGTGAATTTTTCCGGGTGACGTCTCAGGGCGGTGTGGCTGAAACAAGCCAGGGAACAAAGATTTTCTTCCTCCCTGAGATCAAGAAGGTCTTTTAATTCCCCGGCTTTTTCAAAGATATCATTCAATAGTGTCGTTACAATTGTTTAAGGATGTTTTCCACTATTTTATCAAATGCTTTTGTAAAGTCACTCCCATTGTCTTCAAACATCATGGGAACCCCTGCATCCCCTGAGGTAACGACCCGGGTGTCAAAGGGAAGTGATCCTAAAAATTCAAGGCCCTGGGCTTTTGCTGTTTTTTCACCACCACCGGAACTGAACAGATCAATGGGTTCGTTGCAGTGCGGGCATTTGAAACCGGCCATATTTTCCACAATGCCAAGGGTTTTTAAGTGAACCGTCTTGCAAAAAGAGATGGATTTCCGGATATCGGCCAGCGCTACTTCCTGGGGGGTGGTCACAACGATGCCCAGCGCTTCGGGGATGGTCTGCACAACGGTTAAGGGTTCATCACCGGTTCCCGGAGGGGCATCAATGATTAAAAAGTCAAGCTCTCCCCATTCCACGGAACTGACAAATTGTTTGATCATCCCTGTTTTGGCAGGACCTCTCCAGATGATGGCCTGGTCCTTATCCTGCATCAATGCCTGGACAGAAACAACCTTAAGGTTGCCATTGATCTCTTTGGGGATCAGCAGCTGGTTCTCAGAAATTTCCAGAAGATCTTTCAGTCCCAGCATCTGGGCAATGGACGGACCGTGGACATCCACATCCATCAGGCCTGTTTTATAGCCTTTTTTGGAAAGGCAGGCAGCAAGGTTGGCAGAGACACTGCTTTTACCCACCCCGCCTTTTCCGCTTAGAACAAAAATTTTATGTTTTATTTTGGAAAGAGAGTTTTTTATTGCCACGTCTTCCTGTTGCTGTCTGGCTGCCATGTCCTGTCCACCACCTTGTGAAGGACAACTGCCTCCTGATTTGGCGCTGTCAACACTTTTATGAATCATTTTATAACATCTCCTTTGAGAAAAATTGTTAGTCAATCACATCAATAATGCTCATTATCCTGATTCTGTCAACTGGAAAACAGACTCTTTTATGGGGGGATTGGGTACAAAATTTTTGATGTCGATGATCAGTCTATTGTTCTCCAGATCTTTGATTTCGATTTGTGTCGGAATCTCACCAAACGCATATGCGGAATATTTTAGAAGCGTTACCTCATATACCATTTTTCCTGCAGCAGTTATGGATTTGAGTGCGTTGACTTTCCCCTTGCCATTGAAATGGAGGGTTTGTTTTCTTCCTTTCCAGTCCTGTTTCAATATAATCGTGGATAAAGATGGATCTGACGTTGAAAAATAGGCCTCTTCAAATTTTTTAACCGGCAGCCGCCCCAATAAAAGGGATATCATCTCCGATAATTTGACTGGAACCCGGATATAATCTTCCATGTCCGGGTCCTTTGCCGTATACGAATGTTTGGCATGCTCCCGGGTATGTGAAACGAAAATGATTTTCTTTCCATTGGCAACGATGGTTTCAACGGGCAGGCCGGATAAAAGAAAGGTGATCCTTATTTTATTGGGGAAGACCGCAGCCCAGGCAATTTTATATTTGTCTGTTCGCGTTTTGGTTTCAAGTCTTGCCCAGCCGGTTCCCTTGCTGGCCAGAATGTGTTGATTGAACGATTTTGCCTGGCGCGAAAGAACGGCGGCTTTCTGATCAAGCAACGGGTTGATGTCAGGCCGGACCGATGCACACCCTGAGAGGATAAGCATAACCGCGACACTATAAATTGTTGCTGATACAGCGTTTCGGCTATTCATTTATTCGTTTTTGCACAGCGTCAATTTTTTTTTTAAGTTCCAGGGCTTTTTCCTTATCTTGCTCCTTGATATTGGACAACGCTTTTTTATAGGCATTGATGGCATTCTCAAGTTGATTTGCCTTTTGATACGCATCACCTAAATGATCGGCGATAATGGTTTCAAAAGACGTTAATTCAGCTGCTTTTTCAAGGTGTTCCACGGCTTTCTGGTAGTCGCCCATTTTATAATAGACCCAGCCCAGGCTGTCAGTGACATACCCGTCATCGGGCCTGAGTTCATAGGCTCTTTTGAGCAGCAACAGGGCTTCATCCAGTTTGATCCCCTGATCCGCATAGGTATATCCCAGGTAGTTCAATGCCTCGGAGTCCGTTGGATCAATTTCAATAATGGTTTTCATGGTGTTGATGCTTTGTTCTTTTAACCCCGCTTTATCCTGTATCGCCCCCAGCCTGAACAATAAGGAGGTGTTGCCGGGAGAATCAACCAGCCCTTTTTCCAGGAGCATTATGGCTTTTTTATGGTCCTTATCTTTTTCATAAAAGGAGGCCAGGTAGATGATAATATCGATATCTTTTGGAAAGAGCCTGTATTTGTCTTCAAGATAATTTGTGGCAGTCTTTTCTTCGCCGAGTTGTTTGTAGAGCAGGGCAATGTTCAAAATGGTTTTTTTATACTGGGAATGATCCGGTTTGATTTTTAAATAGTAAAAAATAGCTTTTTTGAAATCCTTTACCGCTTCATAGGCCATGCCGGTAAAAAAATTTAAGGTTGGGTTTTCCGGATCCGCCTTCAGCAGTTGCGAAAAGACGATGACAGCATCTTCATATTTTTTGCCGGAAAGATATTCTTCTACGGCAACCATGATCAATCTGGAATTACTTTCAATGCCCCGGCCAAGCGTCATAAACAGGTTTTTTGCTTCCGGTTTCATATTGGTTTTAAAATAGTGCAGGGCCATCCCTAACTGTGCTTGTTGATTGTCCGGTTCTATTTCAATAATTTCCCTATAGGTCTCGATAATCTTTTGTCGGGTTTCCGGGGTATTTTTCAAGCTGTAAATTTTTATCAATTGAAACCGTGGTTCTAAAAGATCCGGCTCAAATTCAATTGTTTTTAAAAAATGGGTTGTAGCCAGGTCATACTGATGCTGATTCATATATGCCTCGCCCAGATAAAACCAGGCGACATAATCGTCAGGGAATTGCTCGACCATTTTTTTAAACAGTATCAGGGCCTCATCGTTGTCTTCCTTTTCAATATATATTTTTCCAAGGCGAAGAAAGGTCTCTTTGTTGTTTGGATCAAGTACAATAATCCGGTTTAAAATTTCAACCAGACTTTTTTCATCCAGTGAATCTTTTTTTAACCGGACAAGCAGCAGCAGTCCCTCAACATCATCAGGCCTTTGCTGGATCAGATGGTCTGCAAGCGCCAGCGCTTTTTCTTTGTTGTTTTGTCTCAGGTATAACTGGATCAGGTCCCGGGTTAATATGAATGAATCCGGATCTTTGACAAGGGCCTTTTCCAGCGAAGCAATAGCGGATTCATAATTTTGGTTTTTAATGTGCATCCTTGATTCAAGGTAGTAATAATTGGCAGACAGATCATCGTCATCTTTTACATTATTTATTTGACTGGGTTGCGATTCAGAAAGCGTTCGGCTTTGTTTGAGCTCTGTGCAGCCACCAAGAAAAAGAACCGGGATTAAAATGAGAAAAATACAAATACAACTATTTTTCATAATTCGTATTACCTTATAATGATTACAAATTGTCGTTTACTGGGTGTGATCATACATGTCAAAATCAGGCATATCTTTTTTGAAAAAGGCTTTCATTTTTTTTATGATATTGTTTTCAATCTGTCTTACCCGTTCTCGTGATATGGAGTATTCCTCTCCGATTTCCTGCAGTGTTTCAGGACTGTCTGAAAAGATTCTTCTGTCAAAGATTTCCAGTTCTCTGGCATTAAGCGTCTTTTTAAACTCATGAACTTTTTTATGCAGGATATCTTCAATTTCTTTTTTGGCCACCTGTTCCTCAGACGAATCAGACTCAACATTTATAAATTCAATTCTTTCTGTATTTGAATCGTTTTTTAAGGGCTCATCAAGGCTTAAGTCCCAGTTGGCCAATCTCTGATCCATGTCGACCACTTCTTTTTCCGATACGCCCAGTTGTTCAGATAATAGTTTGGGTTTTGGATCAAATCCCTGTTCAATCAGTCGCTGCTTCTCTTTTTTTAACCTGAAAAACAACTTGCGCTGACCCTGGGTTGTTCCAATTTTTACCATTCGCCAATTATCCATGATGAATTTAAGAATATAGGCTTTTATCCAGAAAGAGGCATAATATGAAAATTTTACATTTTTATACGGGTTGAATTTTTTGACCGCCTTCACAAGGCCAACATTGCCTTCCTGGATCAGGTCCTGAAGGTTCTGAACCCATATCCTATGGAATTCAAGAGCAATTTTAACCACCAGCCGCAGATTGGATGTGGTCATGATATAGGCGGCTTCCTGATCTCCTTCTTCCTGAATTCGTTTGCCAAGCTCAACTTCCTGTTCTCTTGTAAGCAGTTTGTACCTGCTTATCTCGTTAAGATAACTTTGAATGGGGTCGGACTTTATAAGTGCTTTTGAGCTTGAAGTTTTTGTTTTTTGTGTAGAAATTAGAAAATCTTTTTTGGTCAGTCTGTTTTCGTTTTTATTGTCCTGGTCGATCTCTTTTGTCATTAAATATACCTTAAGATAGTTTTGATAAAAAGTGAGTATACCATATTGGCCATATCGATAAAAGCAATATATTTTGTACAAAAAAACAATTCACCGCTTTTTTTGTGGACAATTTCATTTGAATTTGATAAAAGATCTTTTTGTTTGCGCCTGTAGCTCAGCTGGATAGAGCAACGGACTTCTAATCCGTAGGTCGCAGGTTCGAATCCTGCCAGGCGTACCATTAAAATCAAGGCTCTCGGGAAAAATCCCTGGAGCTTTTTTGTTTTCTCCGGTCTTCTTCCGGTACTTTTGAAATTTTTCCATATTCCAATTGGGTTTCTGGGGGATTTTGGTCTTTTTTTGTTCAGCCCACCAAGCCCACCGGCCCCACAGTTACATTTACAAAATGGACAGGATTCCATGCACATTACGTCCTTAGTCCGGCAAATTCCGCTTAAGGCTCCATTGCCTCCCTGGACGCAAGTTCACTCTCGAATACAGGCTCATGAGCCTGTTCTCGGAGAGTTCGCATTCCTGTGTAGGCTTGTTTTGTAACTACACCCATATCCGGGTTGGGGATAAAGGATTACCCTTGTTCCACAAAATATATTATAAAAACCACTGTGGGGAAATGGCCGGGTATGATGCTCATGGCTTATATAATTGAATAAAAATCACAAGGCTGGAAAAACCATCTATACCATATGTGGGGATGCCAAAATTTCGTTAGGACTGAGTCTTTGATACGCCATTGGCCTAAAGGCATATTCTTATCAAATGCAATATCCAATGCACCCGCCTTCCTCCATTTTTCATTGAGCTTAGGCCAGGTCATTAAATAATACCGAGCCCGTTCTTGTTTCTGAGTCTTTTTGGTCTGTAATCTTTTTGGCAAATATGTTTGATAGGTTCGCATCAAACACATTGCTATTCGCAGATATCTTCTACTCATACCAAAATCTGCATGTTGCCCTTGTGAAGCGCGCCTCTTGTAATCAAACATTAAGTCTTCTGGCCCATGCAACCCTATGTGCGAAGCAGATTGTACGACATGGTCCTTCAGGATACGATTGTAGCGTTTTCCAACCTTTCTGGTATGAGTTTTCCCCTGGATCCCGCCGGTTTGTTTAACTTTTGGAATAATGCCGGCGTATGAAACCAAATTATTTATAGACTTTTGTTTATGGGGATCACCAATTTCCGCACTTACACCAGCTGCTAAAACGATTCCAATTCCCCGAATACTGGTTAAAAAAGATCCTTGAATCTGGGCTAAATTTTCAGCGATTTCCTTTTCCAGCTGATAAATATTATCTTTCAAGCAGCCATAAAGCTTTGTTTGTTGTTTCAATGAAAGCTGCAATGTTGAAATAGATTCTATTGGTGGCCTGAGGATTTGGCCAGCATAGTCCTGAAGCTTTTTAGCGCAAAGATCTGGAAGATGCACGGCATGGCGGGAAAGTAGTTTGGTTAATGTCGAACGTCGACGTCGACGGATTTGATGCACACTGAATCGATCTTCCATCAATAATAATGAACATTTTGAGAAAGGTAGAATTCCACTTTTCTTTTCGTTTAAAAACCCAGGAAAGATCCGATCAACAATTGAATGAATTCTATTTTTTACACCGGTTGTCATGGCAACAAATTTTCGTCTTTGACGAACCAGCATTCTTAAATTCCAATAGATACCGGATTGAGCAGGAAAACAGTTTCCTCTGCAACTGAGAAGTACTTTACAAATTCCCAATAAATCTAACTGATCAGTACTTGCTTGCAAATTCTCACGATGTCTTTTTGCATCAAAGGCATTAACTCCTGCAACTATCCAATTTTCCGAACGTAAAGCAGCTATGAAATTGTCGGCATAAGGACCACAATCTTCACCACCAAAAAAAGTATGCTGGCGGCCAATTCCATGATGCCGACAAGATTTTGTAACTTGATCAATTAAATAGTTTTTGCCTTCCTGTGAGTTCTTTACAGAGAATGGTTTGCGGATAATTCGTCCATTACCGTCGCAGAACATTGCCAAATGATCTTTTTTGGCATAATCAATTGGAACACACATCACTTTGGATCTGTTCTCTGCCATCTCGAAAATAGTAAGGATTTCTTGACATTGATTCTGAAAAATGTTTCTTTTTTTCATAGTGAAGCTCCTTATAAAATTCAACTGCTTAATTGCAGATTGATCATCAAAAATACCACTATTTTAGATGGTACATTTTATTTATGGGGAGCTTCACCCTTTTGAAGATAAACTATTCTGTTTTCAGTTTAAATTATATGGAAAAAATGAAACTATTTACCCCATAATAATTGAACCATGAATCTGTGTGAGATAGTTTGAAAAGCTCTCACAAATTCATAACATCAATTATTCTGAAAGGTACCAGACAAAGTCGTCGCCTCAGGAATATGAATTTTTCAATCTAAAAATATTTTTTTTGTTCAGAATACTTAAATTCACAACGGATAAAGTTTGATTTATGGTTTATGATTACAAAATGAATTCCCAAATATTGATAAAATTCATGGGACGTTTAATCAAAGACGCCAAGAAAAAAGTATTTTTGATTCTGGATTTCTGTCAAATATGAAGCAATGGTCAAATACAATCCCCATAGCGCCCTTTTTTTATCCCGCCCAGGATTGAAAATCGTCTGAAAACTGTTTTATTTTAGCCAATGAATATTTTCAAGAGGTGCTTGAAATCTACCATCCTCAACTTTTCTGATTTTATTGAGTTCTCCTTTCATCACCACGGTCAAAAATTGGCACCTTTGCTGCTATATAACTTTTATAGAATTCCGGAATTCTATAAAATGGGTTGCACATTAATAATGCCAGATTAACACAAGACAGGCAGAAAGGAGTCGCTGGCTGGCTTGAAAAAATTTATAGCAAGATCTTTTTTTGTTTCGGGAGGTTATTTCTCCCTTGGTTTCAACGTCTATGGTTTTCTAAACAGTTCAATAAAATAAGTAAAATTAATTTTAAGGAAACAGCACATTATGAAAAAATTAGTATTCGGATTCACTTTTTTAATTGCAATTTTTTGCGCCTTCGCATTCAATGCACAGGCCAGTACAATTTATGGTTATACCTCTTTTAGCGGGTCATTCGAGTCGGATAATAATGATTTGTCTTTAGCCAAGGTTTTCACCGATTTCAGCAATGTTGTCGTCTCAACTGACGGAGGACTCGATGATTATGCACCGCTTCTTGGAGATCAATCTGTTACGCTCGGTACCTTCACATTTGATCCGGCCGTTGATTCACTAATTGAAGAATTCTGGATGATTGATTATGATTCTAAAATATACAGCTATGATTTACTGACCTCTGTTATCAGCTATTCCGCCGAAAACTCCATAGTTATTAATGGAACGGGGATCGCTCACTTAACCGGTTTTGATGATACCGATAGTATTTGGGTTTTAAGTGCCAGCGGTGCCGGCACGGTATCGACTTTCACTTTGTCGACTTCGGTACCGCCTGATTATCAACCATCCAATACTGTCCCTGAGCCCGCCACAATGATCCTGTTTGGTCTGGGTCTCCTTGGCGTTGCCGGATTAGGAAGAAAAAAGAAATAATCTGTCTTGAATAATTGACACGACTGTTAAGGGCGGATTGTAGGTTGATCCGCCCTTTTTTTCCTTAACTGCTCACCATCCCGGTACGGAACTTGAGTACTATTCAATATCGTCCAAGGCAACCAAGGCCGGAGAATTTTATAAACAAATATCATAACCGAATTTTATAAGGAGAAATATCATAAAACCGAATACAGAAGACATAGAAAAAGGCGAGGAGCATTGATAAAAAGGCACGATCAAAACCAATAATTCAAGACAAAACAAATAAGGAGGTTCAACATGAAACACAAATTTTTATTGATTTTAGCAATTTCAGCATTCACCGTACTTCTTTTCGCTCCCTTGGTATCGGCCACGCCAATACTAGGTTCAGCAGCAGACTACGCAGTCCTGAGCACCTCGACGGTGACCAATACCGGGGCGACCACCATCACTGGAGATATGGGTGTCTATTCAGGTACTTCGATCACTGGTTCAGGGAGCATCTCGCTCACCGGAGCTATGCATACGGCTGACGCGGATGCGTCACAGGCGCAGATTGATACCACCACTGCGTACAATGCCCTGGCAGCGTTGGCACCCACCTCTGTTTTGACAGGTGTTGATCTGGGAAATCTCATCCTCACATCAGGCATCTATTATTTTGCATCATCGGCTCAGTTGACGGGAACGCTCACTCTCGATGCCGAAGAAAACGACAACGCGTACTGGGTTTTTAATATAGGGAGCACACTCACGACTGCAAGCAGCTCCAAGGTTAACGTGATCAATTATGGATCTAATTATGGCTCGGATTACGGCTTGTTCTGGCAGGTCGGAAGCTCCGCGACTCTGGGTACCGACACTGTGTTTCAAGGAAATATTCTCGCGGACCAGAGCATCACCCTGAACACCAGGGCAAAAATTATGAACGGCAGAGCCCTGGCACAAATTGGAGCAGTAACAATGGATACCAACACCATCAGTAACATCTGCCTCAGCGCAGTCGGCAATTATTACATCGGCCCAGGTTTCAGCAACGGCCTTGAGTTTAGCGGCAACGAACTTATCCAGACGACCGTTGGTTTCAAAACCTTTACGCCCGTTGAATATATTCCCCCATCGCCCGGTACCATTGCGGTCGTTCCAGAACCCTCAACCATGGTGCTCTTCGGCCTTGGTCTCCTGGGTTTTGCCGGATTGGGAAGAAAAAAACACTAATCGGACTTGAATAATTGACATTTCGGTTAAGGGCGGATTATAGAATGATCCGGCCTTTTTTTCCTTAGCCCTGCCCGTTTATTTTTACCAGACTCGCCAGATGGGGTTTATAAAGCGCTTAAAAAAAAACTGGGAAACATAAGCCTGCATCATTTTTCTATTCTGTTGATTCTATGAGAATAATTGCTCTTAAAAATATTTTAAGACCCACTCCGTCCATCAGACAAAAAGGGTCATATCCAAGCTTAGGTCGAATGTGACCTTATGAGGGTTGATCTATAATCTTTCGTATGGCTGATGCTATTCTTGACATCGTCACAGGCTTTGCCAAATAGCCCGCAAACCCAAGTTGTTCGGCCTTTTTCTCATCAATCTTGGAACTGTAGCCTGTACAGATAATGACGGGGATATCAGGTCGGATTTTAAACAATTTTTCAGCCAATATAATTCCCGTCATATTCGGCATGGTCATATCCGTTATAACCACATCAAAATAACCGGGATTCAGCTTGAATAATGCCAGTGCGTCTTCCGGGCTCGACATGGCTTCAACCCGGTAACCCAACTGCGTCAGCGCTTCCCTGGAGATCTCAGTAATGGTTTCTTCATCATCTACAAAAAGAATGGTTTCCCTGCCAGTGAAACATTCATCAGAGGGAATGGTTTTTATCGCTGGCTTTTCATCAATTATGGGGAAAAGCAGCGTAAAAGCAACCCCTTTCCCAGGCTTGTTTTTCACCGTAATGACACCCTTATGATTTTTGACAATGGTGTGAACAACAGCCAGCCCCATCCCTGAACTGTTGCCCATTCCTCTGGTTGTAAAATAGGGGTCAAAGATCCGGCCAATGATCTTGGGGTCAATGCCTGGACCATTGTCACTCACCGTAATTTTAATATACTCCCCGACGGCAACGCCGGGATAATCTGTGGTGGAAACTTCTGTTAAAATTTGGGTTTCAACTTTGATTTCAAGGATGCCGCCGGTTTCCTCCATTGCCTGGGAAGCATTGGTACAAAGGTTTATCAGAATTTGCCCGATCTGGACGGGATCGGAAAGAATCGACATCGCTTCATCCGGGAAAGCGGTATGGATTTTTATGGTGGCTGGAATTGATGCCCGGAGAAATGAAAGAGCATTTTTGATCACATAGACAGGATTTGTGGGTTTTTGGTCCCCCTCGGTTATACGATTGAAACTAAGGAGCGTCTTTACAATGCCGGCAGCCCTCAGGCTGTTCTTTCTTATGGCTTCAAGTCTGCTTTGCGCAGGATTCCATTCCGGTATGTCTTTACCCGCCAGGTCAACATTCCCCATTATAATAAAGAGGATATTATTAAAATCATGGGCAATACCGCCGGCGAGTGTACTGATGGATTCCATCTTATGCAATTGGTGAAGCCGAGCCTGCAAATCTTCCCGTTCCCTTTCCAGCTGTTTGCGCACACTGATATCGCTGATGACGGTGCGGTATTTCCCTGGTTTTGTGGTCTGATATTCAATAAATGTGCTTTCCATCTGCACATCAAAGGATTTTCCATCCGTTGTTTTAAGTCTCAGTTCACAGATATGTCTTGTTTTTGTATGGGAAAGATGTCGTATATGCTGATAATATATATCCTGGTCTTCAGAAAAAATATACGCCGACAAGCACTGGCCGATAAGAAGACTTCTTTCCGTTGACAACATATCTGCCAGGGTCAGGTTGGCGTTGAGGATCAATCTTTTTTCATTCAGGGTGATGTAACCCACGGGTGCGAAATCATAAAGTTCAGTATAGCGTATTTTCGACCGCATCAGTTCCTTTTGGGAACGATACAGCTCATCATTCTGAAGTTCAAGCTCAATCTGGAATGTCTGGAGTTCATGAATTAATTTAGCTGAATCTTCAAGGGCAATTTGTGAATTGACAACCTCTTTTTTTGTTATCACTTCTTCTGCCTTACTGCGGAGTTGGATAATCTTTTCTTGTGTGATTTTTCTTTGTTCCATCGATATGGTTTCCCTTTATTCATCGACCTCCGGCAAAGCCGGAGGCTTGTATTGTGAACCGCTCAAAGCGGTCATAAAACCATGAGCCACCTAAAGGTGGCTAAAACAGTTCCAATTGATCGGTTCTTTTGTCCAATATTTCCTGTTTTTGGATGTATTTCCTTACGGTCTCTTCATCTCTACCCACTGTTGAAACATAGTACCCCCTGGCCCAAAAATTTTGCCCGACAAAATTGCGACGTTTTCCGGGGATGACCGTATATCGCTTTTTTCCGATATTTTGGAATCCAGACCAGATGATACTTGCAATCATAGGTAGTATGGTTTAATTTTTTATTGTTGTTCATTGAAAGTCTCCTTTTCTGTGATCTTTGAGCGGTTCACAGTATTGGAGACTTTCTTATATTCCCGCAAATGTTAAACTCTGGGAGTCTCCCCGGCAAAGCCGGGGGTTTACCCTTTATTAATTATTTAATTATGGTTCAATTTACGTGCCAGGCTTCCAATTTGCGGCTTATTAATGCCACCCTGCCTGTCTGCGGATCTTCTGAATAAAAAGACGTTCAAGCGGCTGCTGGTGAAAGTATATAGAATAAGGTCATATGCCTCCTTCGGTCATATATGGCCTATTTTGATCACTTACCTTTCAACACTGCCTGTTTCGGGTAAGGGGATATGAATTGAGGGATTACGGTTTTTGAATGCCGAGTTTTCGCATGCGGGCGCGTAAGGTGCTCCTGTTTAACCCAAGAATTTCTGAAGCGCCGTTTTTCCCGTCGACTTTCCATTGGGTTTGTTCAAGCACGTGAACAATATGGTCGCGCTCAACTGCTTCCATAGTTTTCCGGTTTGTATTGAATTTTGTTGACAATCTCTTGAGTTCTTCAGCCAGGCGCAGCTTGGGGCCGGAAGAGTGGATCACGGCCCGTTCCAGAACATTTTCCAGTTCCCTGATATTTCCAGGCCAGTCATAATTTTGCAAATCAGTCATGACACTATCCGGAATGATTTCAATGACCTTGCCCAACCGCCTGGAAATCTTTTTGACGTAAAAATCCACAAGAAGTGGCAGGTCATCTATACGATCCCTGAGGGGAGGCACTGTAATCGGAAAAATATGTAACCGGTACCAGAGATCATCACGGAAATTGCCCTTGCGAACTTCCTCCTCAAGATTCCGGTTGGTGGCGGTGATAAGGCGAACGTCAACTTTGAGGCTTCGGGAGCTGCCCAACCGTTCAAATTCACCATCCTGAATCACCCTGAGAAGCTTGGCCTGAAGTTCAAGGGGAAGTTCTCCAATCTCATCTAAAAACAGAGTCGCGCCATTTGCCACCTCAAAACGACCCTGCCGTCTGGCAGTCGCACCACTGAAGGCTCCTTTTTCATGGCCGAACAACTCACTTTCGACCAGGTTTAAAGGCAGCGTGGCACAATTCATCTTCACCAAAGCCCTATTTTTGCGAGGTCCGTTAGCATGAATGGCCCGGGCGATCAATTCTTTACCGGTTCCGGTCTCACCAAGGATAATTACAGCGGTGTCTGTGGGGGCGATTTGCTCAACCTTATAGAGTGTGTGTCTGAGTGCGTTACTGTTGCCGATAATATTTTCATAGTTGTATTCTTGTTTGATTTCCTCTTGAAGATACGCTTTTTCAGCTTCAAGAAGATTTTTTAAACTTTTTATTTCAATCAGGGCATCATGAAGGCCTTGAACGGCCTCTTTGCGCTCGGTGATGTCTTGAAGCGATCCGGCCATACGTATGGCGTTTCCCTTGTCATCCCAGATCGCCTGGCCGCGTGCCAGAAACCATCGATAGTCACCTGACTTTGTTTTCAGCCGGTATTCAATGTTATACGGAATGTGTTCCTCAAGGTGGCTTTGCTCAGCGGTCCAGACATCATCAGTATCCTCTGGGTGCAAACAGCTTCGAAAAGCATCAACCGTTCCAGGAAACTCCTTGGAAGTGTATCCCAGGATTTCTTTGAAACGGTCTGAGTAAAAAACGGTATTTGACAGGAGATCCCAGTCCCAGATGCCATCGCTTGTGCCTGAGATGACCACTGCATATCTTTCTGCAAGTTTATGAACCTTTGCCTCAGCCTGTTTTCGCTCTTTAATTTCCTGATTCAGTTCCTTGTTCCTATCCGCCAATTGGGCGGTTCGTTCTTTAACCTGCTGCTCAAGCTCTTCAAAAGCTTTTCGCAATGCCTCTTTTGCTAACTTGAGTTCATTTATATCGGTTATTGTTGTTTGTATCTGCGCATTGTCCCCATTATGGTTTTTCACTATAATGGTGCCAAGTTGAGCATGAAATTGGGTGAGGTCTTCTCTTACCAATCTTAATTCGCAGACCTGTTTGGCATCTGATTCAAAAAGCGTTTTTCGATGAAAGTAGAAAGCATCCTGATCCTCTTTAGCTATAAATCGAGAAAAGAATTTTCCAATTAATATACTTCTTTCTATTCCCAGCATGGAGGCACAGGAAAGGTTTGCCTCTATGATCATTCCCTTTTCATTCAGTGTCAAATAACCGACCGGTGAAAAATCATATAAATGAACATAACGATCCCGCGTGACTTCAAGTTCACCTTGGATGCGTCGGAGTTCATCATTCTGCATTTTTAATTCAATCTGATGGACCCGAAGCTCGTGTAATTGGTTTGCCATTTCTTCAGGTGACACCTCGGAAAGCAATTCAGTATTGCCACCGTACATATCAAGCTTTTTTTCTGCACGCTGTCTGAGTTCAGAATCACTGGGGGTATCTTTTTTTCTTTCCATCATTTCCTTCCTTATTCTTTGCTCAACCATGCAAGATCCCGTTCCGTTGATGCAATTTCAACGGGCCGACCGTTTTCATCATTTAAAGCCGTTATGGTTACTCAGACGTCCAGAATCTTTCCAGTACTTGTCTTCCTCTGCGTTCTAAATGATATTACAGGAACTTTCTCCTCTAATTTTTCAACGATGGATTTGAACTCATCTTGTTTATCATCCGGGAGAAATTCTTCAAAATTCATTTTTAATGCCTCGGATTCAGTCCAGCCGTACATTTGCTGCGCCCGTTTGTTCCAGGCTAAAATATTTCCGTCCATGTCCAGAACGGTAACGGCATCATTGGAGTCTTCAAGAACCGCTGCCAGCCTCTTTAATTTATCTGCCTGTTTAATCTTCTGCACATTAAAAAAGGTCATGACCACACCATCAATTATATTGGAGGTTGTCCGGTATGGAATAATCTTTAATGAATACCAGATGCCATCTTGTGACAGAATGTCCAATCCCACTGTATTCAGATCGTTGAGGACACTCTCGGCCATACTGACAAGATCGACACCGGCAAAACGGGTTTTAAGGTCATTAAACGGTCTGCCGATATCGGTCGAAATTAAATTGATGATTCCGGCAGCAGCAGGCGTATAGTTTTTTATGCGCAGGTCAGTATCGATAAAGTTACTTTCGCATAGTTTTTCGAGCATTTTCCTAATGAAATCTTCATCATCTATAATGAGTATTTTAGCCAATTTTATTCTCTTTCGCTTGATCAAGAACTTTTCGAACCTTTGAGGAAAAATCATTGATCAAAATCGGTTTATGAAGGTAGCCCATGATACCAAGAGTCTTTGCTAATTCATGGTCAAGGTTTTCACTGAATCCTGTGCAGATAATAATGGGGATATTCGGACGAATTTTAATTAATTTTTTGGCGAATTCCGTTCCAGTCATACTGGGCATTGCCATATCCGTAATGACAAGGTCAAACTTATCAGGCTCAGATCCAAACAATTCCAATGCTTCTATGACGCTTGTTTTTCCTGTCACAGTATAGCCAAACTTCTCAAGTATCCGAACACCTAATTTAACGATAGGCTCTTCATCGTCAACAAATAAAATCCTTTCATCCCCCCCTATCCCTCTTTTATCCAGGCCGGGCATGCCACCTGGTTCCATGGCCTGGGAAGTTAATGGAAGGTAAACATAAAAGATGGTCCCTTTACCTGGATTACTTTCAACCGTTATTGCGCCCTTATTATTTTTAACAATCCCATAAACAACAGCCAATCCTAATCCAGAACCCTTTCCCAAGTCCTTTGTTGTAAAGTAGGGTTCAAAAATATTATCCCTTATTTCAGGAGAAATACCCGTGCCGGTGTCACTAACGCCTAAACAACAATATTCCCCGGGCGGCAGCTCCAATTTGGGATCAGGTTTGACCTTATTTAAAGAAACTTTCAATGTTCCGCCTGTTTCCTCCATGGCATGATAGGCATTGGTGCAAAGATTCATGATAATCTCATGAATTTCAGTGGGATCACCCAAAATAAAGTCTGAAGCTTCATTGAGATCTTTCTGTATTTCTATGTTGGCCGGAATGACAGCTCTTAATAACTTTAATGTATCTTCAATCTCAGACTGAATCTGCATGGGTTTATGTTCCAGCTCTTTCTGACGGCTGAACAATAATATTTGTTTAACCAGGTCACGGGCTCTTTTTGCCCCTTGAAGAATGACCTTAAGATTTTCTTTTATTGGATGATTTTCAGGAAGGTCTTGAATGGACATCTCTGCAAACCCAATTATAGGGTATAAAATGTTATTAAAATCATGGGCAATCCCTCCGGCAAGGGTACCGATTGACTCCATCTTATGGGATCTATAAATTTTTTCTTTTAAAGCCTTCTGGTCTTCTTCTTTTTGTTTTTTTTCAGTTATATCTCTTGAAACAGCAATCAATCGATCAACACTACGGTCTTTTTTATAAGTCGGGGTTATGATAACATGCCACCATTTCGGTTTGCCTTTTTCTGTTGGGCAATATCCCTCAAATTCTCCGACGTTTCCCTCTTTAGCTGTTGAAATGGCTTTAAGCGCAGCCTCATGATCAGAATCTTTCCAGAAATCTGGCCAGGATTTATTCAGATAGAGACTGATATCTTCAATCTCCAATAATGCCTGACCGACCTTGCTGATAAATTCAAGTCGCCCGTCCGGATAAAGGGTTTTGATACAATCATGGCTTCCTTCAATAATTTTTTTATTGAACTCTTCACTCTTGTTCAGTTTTTCCTCGGCCTGGACAAGCTCTGTGATGTCGTTAACCGAGGCCCGGATCTGTTGAAAATCATTTTCCTGTTTTAGAAGAATGCATTCCAAACGGATATATAACTCATGACACCCTTTTTTTATAAGACGCAGTTTACAAGACTGGGGGGTCCCTGTTTCCATAAGCCGTTGTTGGTGTTTATAGAGAATATCCTGGTCCTCTTTTAGAACAAAACGGTGAAAAGGCTTTCCAATCAAGTCTGCCCGAGTGACACCCAGCATTGAGGCAAGGGTGAGATTGGCCTCATCAATGATCCCCTTTTCAATCATCGTAAAATAACCGTTCGGTGCGAAATCATACAGATGAGAATACCTGTCACGGGATTCTTCAAGTTCTTCGTATGTCCGACGGAGTTCATCGTTCTGCATTTTCAACTCAATTTGATGGACCTGAAGCTCGTGGATGTGGCTCTTCATGTCATCCTGAGAAAAATCGACAAGGGAGTCGTCTTCACCGAAGGGTGCTTCCAACGCCTCCTCGGCCCTTTGTTTGAGCGTGGAGATATCAGTTGTTTTTCTTTTTTCTGTTGACATGATCGCCTCCTTTAATACTGCATTTACCAGCCGCAACAAAGGAAAAATTTATTACATTTACAAAATACTAAAACGATACTTTATTTTAGTAAACTCTCTTTTCTTTTGATCTAAGCTTTAGTTGGCATGCTTTCTGTTTCATTTAATTATATTTATTTATATCACTATAAAAAACTTTTGTCAAGAATAAGGATTGCTATAGTGCATTTTTTATATTACTATGGTTTACTGAATTTAAGGATTGTGTTATAAGGAGAGGCCCTTGGAAAGTTTATCAAAAAAAATCAAAGAAACTCGAAAAAAAAAGAAGCTCACATTAGAACGTTTAGCAAAAGCAGTAGGCTCAAGCAAAAGCTACATGTGGCAGGTAGAAAATGCACATAAAAACAATCCATCATTTGAAATCGTCGTTAAAATTGCAAAAGTATTTGGTGTGCCTTTGGATTATTTTGCCAATCCGCATGACACCCAATTATCAACAGATGATAAAAATAATTATTTTTTAAGCCGATTCAATGAATTGGATGACGATTCAAAAGAGCTGATAGAAAATCTGATTGAACATTTAATTAGAATCAACAAAAAGAACATTGATCAACGATGAAAAATGAATTGATAGACAAAAAAGCAGTTGAGGTTTTCCAAGCGTCTGTTTTTTACTTTCCATCATTCTCTAACGTCTTCTTTGCTCAACCATGCAAGATCCCGTTCCGTTGATGCAATTTCAACGGGCCGACCGTTTTCATCATTTAAAGCCGTTATGGTTACCCAGACGTCCAGAATCTTTCCAGTACTTGTCTTCCTCTGCGTTCTAAATGATATTACAGGAACTTTCTCCTCTAATTTTTCAACGATGGATTTGAACTCATCTTGTTTATCATCCGGGAGAAATTCTTCAAAATTCATTTTTAATGCCTCGGATTCAGTCCAGCCGTACATTTGCTGCGCCCGTTTGTTCCAGGCTAAAATATTTCCGTCCATGTCCAGAACGGTAACGGCATCATTGGAGTCTTCAAGAACCGCTGCCAGCCTCTTTAATTTATCTGCCTGTTTAATCTTCTGCACATTAAAAAAGGTCATGACCACACCATCAATTATATTGGAGGTTGTCCGGTATGGAATAATCTTTAATGAATACCAGATGCCATCTTGTGACAGAAT
>NZ_JAQYWD010000051.1 GCF_030145145.1 Desulfobacula sp.
AATTTCTTGATAACAGTCTTTTTCCATAACGGACTCCTTATGTTAGGGTTCCATTATCCCCTACCATAAGAAAATGAGGATGTCTACAAATATTAACAATTACTACAACACCTTTGATTTACACCCTCCAGAAATCCTTGTAGCTCTCTGATTCAAGCGGGTTTGTCCTGAGATTTTTCATGTGGAAACTGCCCCGGGGAAAGCCTGGATATTTGCTGAACAAAAAGTCATAAATCGGTTGATACATTTGCCACGGGCCACCGGAAACATAGTGGAAGGCCGTGTCTTTTCCAAAGGTGTTATACATGTGGGCCATACAGGGGGCGGCAACAAAGTGACGAAAAAAAGTATTTTTTAATACCATACTTTCACCATCGGGAATCTGGGTGATTTTGACGGTGTCATCTATGTCGGAAATCACGGACAGACCTTTAGGCGGAATAATGGTTACATATCCAACGCCCATGTGATTTTTAGATACGGCCTGGAACCGAAGCAGCTGTCCCGTATTCTGTGATGAAATCAGCCGATCAACGATGTCCTGGCTGAGTCTTATATCACCCTCAATCAAGCCGTTGTGGTCTGTTTTAGATGGTTTGGTTTTACTGGTTATCTGATATTTTTTTTGTCCGGATCATTGTCGAATTTAAATATAACAACTTCATTGGATTCACTGTCCGCAATAAAATCCTTTATCCGTGACATAAACAGGTCTTTTTCCAATTGGTTCAGTTCAGCCATGCCTGTCTTTTCTTCCATGGCTTCCATGGCTAGTTTGGCGGATATACGTCTCACCATGCCAGCCTTTTCATGTACCCAGGCGTGCATGGGGACGATCCAGGTTTTTTTCCTTGTATCCGTACGTATGGTAAAAAGTGACCTGTTTTTTTGCATGAATTTGATCCATTTGAGTGTCACTGGTGCCGGCGCGTGATTCGCTGACCCAGGCAACTACCCAAAAAAACAGGAGAAAAAATGCCCCTGCCGTTACTGCGATCCTTCTGTGATTCATTAAATTTTTTCCTTTTGGTTCATCGGGTAATTCCCCTTATATAAACGATTGATATCTGGTAAAAACAGAATATGACTCCATTATTCAATAATATTGCAAGTTGATTTTATCACAAGGTTGGATCCGTTGAAAATGAATGAATAAGCGTGTTCATATAATATCAAAATCAATGGTTCTTCCGGTTCATTTTCAGGAAAAAGAAAGCCTGATTGGTCATCCCGATAACGGCTAAAATAATGAATGCAATCTTGCCGTCTGCATTGTCCAGTCCCATTGAATCCAACCAGGATAACCGCAAGTTTTTGGTAAACAGGGGCCACTATGGCACCGACCAAACCTATTCCCAGCGGAACCGCCCATACGATCCAGGCAGACCCGGGAACCCTGGCCTCCGCAGTGATATACTCTGGCAGTTTCATTTTTTTCTCCTTTTATGATGGATCTAATGTCCGGGTTAACTGCGGCACAGCCGCCGAGATTACATTACCGATGCGACGTCATTTTATCCGGCTGGTTCGCTTTGTGCCGGTTTTGCCTTCATCGATTCTGCATACCATAAATCATTGTGCTGTTCGGCCCACTGAGCGCTCACTTTGCCGCTCCACATGCTTTCAAAGGTGCCCTCTGCACCGATGCTCCCCAGGTAAATGTGTCCCAGAGATCCTGTCATAAAAATAACGGCAATGACGGCATGAATGATGTGGACGACCTGGAACATCCCGCGCGATAGTCCGAACTCGGGAAAATCCATAAGCAATCCGGTGGTGCCAACAATCAGACCGGCTAGAACCGTGAACCAGAACCAGGCTTTGGATCCGCCGTTGATTCTTCCGGCATGGGGCCGCGGTCCTTTGCCGATCATACCGCCCAGAGATTTAAACCAATCGAAATCGATTTTTTCAGGAATATTGGGTTTGAACCAGGCAAGGATTTCAATCAGCAGCCCTGCCACAAAAAATGGACCGCCATAGTTGTGAATTTTAATGGCCATGCCCAGGTATCCTGAAAACCCATGGTGACCGAGAACAGGGATGAGAACGGCCCGACCGAAGAGCATGCTCAACCCGGTCAGGGCCATGAGGATAAACAACAGTGCCGTATACCAGTGAAGGAGACGATGGGGCAATGACCAGCGATTAAGCGTTTCACCTGAGGGCGCGTCTTTCAGTTTGTCAGGGCCATGAACAAAGAAAAAAAACAGGATGACAAAAAACACCCCGCCCAGAAGCCAGGGTGAGATCCGGGCCAGAAAGAGGTTACGGACACGCCGCCAGTTTTCTCCCCCGCTCTGGATCAATACGGTGCGTTCCCTGCCTTGAACGGTTGTAACGCCGGCCTGTCCTTCTCGAACTGTCCGCCAGAAGCTGGCGCGGGGATTGGTTGTCTTGATTTGTGGTGTATCCGAAGCAAACACCCCTTCATGAAGTATCCATCCTGAAATCATAAGGGTGGCCATGGCGATCATAAGCATCAAAAGTATTGCCCTGGGCCGCCAATCCTCTGATACTTTAAAACTTCCTTTAATTGCTGGTGCTGTCATTTTTATTCTTCCTCCCACAGGTGAAATTTAAGATTTGAAATTGTAAGCCTTTTGCCAGCCCCAGGTATCCGGCCTGCTGTCGCGCTTCATCACCCGTTCCCGGTAAATGCCGGATATCAACTCTCCGTCACCGGCCAGCAGGGCTTTGGTGGCACACATTTCAGCGCACAGCGGCAATTTTCCTTCGGCAATGCGGTTACGCCCATATTGTTCAAATTCAGCCTGGGAATTGTCTTGTGGCGGTCCTCCTGCACAGAAAGTGCATTTATCCATCTTGCCGCGCATCCCGAATGCCGATTCCTGGGGATATTGGGGGGCACCAAAGGGACAGGCATAAAAGCAGTATCCGCAACCAATACAAAGATCTTTGTCGTGGAGTACAATGCCGTCATCCGTGGTGTAAAAACAGTCCACCGGACAGACTGCGGCACAAGGGGCATCGGTGCAGTGCATGCAGGCCACTGAAATGGATTTTTCTCCTGCTTCACCGTCATTAAAGGTTACCACCCGGCGCCGGTTGATTCCCCAGGGAACATCATGCTCGCTGTTGCATGCGGTGACACAGCCATTACATTCAATGCATCGTTCCACATCACATAAAAATTTCATTCTTGCCATATCTGTTACTCCTTTCAGGCCCGCTGGATGCGGCATAAAGTGGCTTTGGTCTCCTGCATCTGGGTGACCGGGTCATATCCGTATGTGGTGGCGGTGTTGCAGGCTTCACCCCGGACGTAAGGTGCGGTTCCTTCGGGATATCGGTCCACAAGATCCTTGCCCTGGAACCAGCCGCCGAAATGAAACGGTGTCCAGGTCACGCCGGGCATCACGCGCCGGGTCACCATGGCCCGCACTTTGATGCGCCCGCCTTCCGGGCCCTCCAGCCACACCCAGTCTTTGTCCTTGATTCCGGCTGTGTTGGCATCCTTGGGGTTGATCTCGGCAAACATGTCCGGCTGCAGCTTGGCCAGCCATCGGTTGGAGCGCGTTTCTTCGCCCCCACCCTCGTATTCCACCAGGCGGCCACTGATGAATACGATCGGAAACTCCCTGGAATAATCCGTGGCCTGGATCGACTGGTAACGGTTGGGCAGCCGCCATAAGGATTTGCGGTCAGCATAGGTGGGATAGCGTGAAACCAGGTCGTAACGCGGCGTATACAACGGTTCCCGGTGCAGGGGTACCGGGTCGGGAAAGGTCCAGACCACGCAACGGGCCTTGGCGTTTCCGAAAGGGGCGCAGCCATGTTCAATGGCCACCCGCTGGATACCACCCGAAAGATCGGTCTTCCAGTTTTTCCCTTCAGCTTCTATTTTCTCATCTGCCGTCAGATCGTCCCACCAGCCCAGCTGCTTGAGCATGTCGGCACTGAACTCCGGGTATCCGTCCTTTATATCCGATCCCCTGCTGTATGAATTGTCTGCCAGAAGGCTGACCCCGTCGCGTTCCACACCGAAGCGGGCACGGAACGTCAGCCCGCCTTGTGCCACGGGCAGGCTGGGGTCGTACAACAGGGGTGTTCCCGGATGCTTCATTTCCGGCGGTCCCCAGCACGGCCAGGGCAGACCATAATACTCCCCGTCCAAAGGTCCGCCTTCAGCCTTTAAAGTGGTGGTGTTGAAGGTGCCCCGGTGTTGGGTATGCAATTTGATCCTTTCCGGGCTTTGCCCGGTGTAGCCGATGGTCCAGGTGCCCCGGTTGACCTCCCGGAGCACGTCCTCGATCAGCGGTTCTTCCCCGTTGATCTTAATATGTTTGAACATCTGGTCGGCAAATCCGAATTTTTTGGCCAGTTTATACAGGATGACATGATCCGGCAGGGATTCAAACAGCGGCTCGATAACCTTTTCCCGCCATTGAATGGAGCGATTGGAGGCGGTCACAGATCCATAGGTTTCAAACTGGGTGCTGGTGGGCAAAAGATAGGTGTCATTTTTACGGTCACTCATCACTGCCATGTGTGTTGGATACGGATCTGAAATAACCACAAGCTCAAGCTTTTCCAGTGCCTGTTTCATCTCCGGACCCCGGGTCTGGCTGTTGCAGGCATGTCCCTGAAAGAAAACCGCACGGAAATTATCTTTTTGGGACAGATTGGTTTTGTTCTCCAGAACCCCATCAATCCAACGGGATACCGGAATGCCGGGTATGTTCATGGTGTAGGCGGGTTTGCCGTCACCGGAATCGTACTGCTGGCTCAGGTCAAATCTCGATTTAAGCCATTCATACGCCACATCCCACACCCGGGCCCAGTGTTTCCAGGCACCTTCTGTAAGCCCGTAATATCCCGGCAGGGTGTGGCTGTTGGGACCGATGTCCGTGGCCCCCTGGACATTATCATGGCCACGGAAGATATTGGCACCGCCCCCGGACACCCCGATATTGCCCAGGGCCAGTTGAAAAATGCAATAGGCCCGTGTGTTGTTGTTTCCGGTATGGTGCTGGGTGCCACCCATACACCAGACAATGGTTCCGGGACGATTGTCAGCCATGGTCTTGGCCACCTGGAACACCTGTTCTTCAGGCACCCCGGTAACATCGGTAACCACATCCGGTGACCATTTTTCTATTTCCGGGCGAACCTCATCCATCCCGTATACCCGCTGGCGGATGTATTCTTTGTCCTCCCAACCGTTTTTAAATATGTGCCAGAGAAGCCCCCAGATAAAGGCCACATCTGTTCCGGGCCGGAGCCGGACGTATTGATCCGCATGGGCAGCGGTCCGGGTAAAGCGCGGATCAACAACAATCATGACGGCTCCGTTTTCCTTACCTCTCAGAACATGCTGCATGGCAACCGGATGGGCCTCGGCTGCATTACTGCCGATAAAGAGCATGGCTTTACTATTGTGCATGTCGTTATAGGAGTTGGTCATGGCCCCATAGCCCCAGGTGTTGGCCACGCCGGCCACAGTTGTGGAATGACAGATACGGGCCTGATGATCGCAGTTGTTGGTCCCCCAGAATGCGGCAAATTTCCGCTGCAAATAGGCGCCTTCATTACTTGCCTTGGAAGACCCGCACCAGAAGACAGCGTCTGGTCCTGATGTGTCGCGAATCTTCAGCAGCTTGTCCCCGATTTCGCTGATGGCCTGGTCCCAGGACATCCGTTTCCATTTTCCATCAACAAGTTTCATCGGATATTTCACCCGCCGATCTCCCAAACCGTGGTCACGGACGGAAGCCCCCTTGGCACAGTGGGATCCGAGATTAAAGGGCGAGTCAAAATCCGGCTCCTGGCCGATCCAGACACCATTTTGGACTTCAGCCAGCACCCCGCAGCCCACTGAGCAGTGGGTGCAGATCGTGTGGCGGATTTCAATATCGGTTTGGCCAGTGAATTTTTCTTTTTCCCGGGCACTTGCCTTCTGCATGTAAGAAAAAGGCAGCATGCCGGCTACCGCTGCTCCGCCAAGGCTTAAACCGCTGCGGCGCAGAAAAGTCCGCCGGTCCATGTTGCCCGCACCGCGTCCTTTTGAAACCCCTGTCTTTCGGTTTGCTCGATTTTTTTTACCCATGGCAATTTCTCCTTTAAAAATGTTCAGTGGCAGCAATTCTATCTAAGACGCCAATTTTTTATAATACTGACGAATGTGGGGTGTTTCCCGGTAGCCCTGGGAAGGGTAAGGATCAGGTCTTCCTTCTGATTTTTTTTTCAGTCCAGGGCCAGCAGCCCTGGCAACGCCCGCCAGCAGGGGGGCTGCCCCGCCCATCAGCAATACGTTTCTGATAAAACTGCGACGGCTGTTTTGCCCGGTTTTCCGGTTCATGATCCGTTCCTCCTAAAATGGGTTTAAATAGGCATTTTCTATGGCTAAAAAAGTGTGTCCCAGCCTGCCGACAGCCCGGTAAAATTGAATTGTCGAAGCCTGTTGCATGTCCGTGAAAAAACGATCCATCCAGCTCTTGAGATGGTCGCTGAAAAAGGCCTTCTGGGTTTCCAATCCGATTCCTTCCGGATCGCTGCAAAGGATGGCCATGGTTTCACACAATGCGGCTGCATGGTCTTCGGTTTCAGGCATGTCAGAACGGCGTTGAATTCCCAGGACCGCCAAATCGTTTCGAAGTCGGGCAAGGGGCTGGTTCATCATCGACCCGGTTTGATACCAGGAGCCGTAGGGAACCAGTTGTCCGCGGCCCAGACCGATAAACAACCGGTGATACTCATCATTCAGCCGGGCAACATTGGTTTGTTCCCCGGCTTTTTTCATCCCCTGCCAGGCCTGGGCCATTTCAGTATCCAGCACGGGTTGATCTTCAATTTTTCCCAAAAGCCCCAGGAGCTCCGAACACGGAGGACCGGCCAGCAATGCTGCCAGCAGACTGTAAACATGGGCGCGCAACATATCGTCAACCATTACCGGTCTGCTCCAGTTTCAAAGAAATTTTTTGCACGACAGTCCCCGCACATGCAAAGGCGCTTTTTTTCCGCGTCATCCTGATACATCCAATGCCCGGAAAGTTTTTCAACGATTTTGTCCACCATGGCCTTGGTGGCAAAGGGCCTGCCGCAGACCACACAGCAGAAGGGTTCTGTTTCATGTAAAATTCGCAGGGAACTGCGTGCCCTAATTTCAAAGACCATCCGGGGCGACAGGCGTATGGCATTTTCCGGGCAGGCGCTGCTGCATAAGCCGCACTGTAAGCACTGCCCTTCAAGAAATCGAATTTGCGGTATCTCGCCGCCGTCACAGAGGGCTTTGGCAGGGCATACCGCCACACAGGCCATGCAAAGCGTGCAGGTATTCGGGTCGATAATAATTTCGCCAAAAGGGGCGCCTTTGGCCAGGGCCGTCAAGGATCGATCGCCGGGAGCCTGTTCGTAAAGATAATCGATGGATTGAAATATCAAGGTGCGTTTGGTGTCACCCGGTGCAAAGCGTGCGGGTCGGGTGGGATGTACTGGCGCTAAAGAGACGAGGTCAGTGAACGGCGCTTCCGGATGACGATGATCTGTCCGGATCATTTGAAGGCGTTCTTTCTCCAGTTGCAGTCCTTCAAGAATTTTCGTTGCATAAGACATCTGGGTTTGAAGAATGTCAAAAGCAGCAGGCAGTATGTCGTCTCCCAAAAGGACAACAACATGGGACGCGCCATACGCCAGGGCGGCCAACCAGAACTCCATCCCAATCGCTGCGATGGAATTGACGGGAAAACAAAGTGTCCCCTCAGGGACAGTTTGAAGCCTTGCAGAATCAAGATTCGCGTCATAAAAAATTACAGCAGGATTTGAATCAGGATTGTCGGCCAGTGACAAGCGGACAGCTGTCAACAAATCGATATCCTTGTGCATCAAGGGGGTTAGGGCATCTGTCGGGCAAACCGCGGCACACAACCCTTTTTGGTGGCAGATCTTTGGATCGATTTGGATGACAGAACCAGCGGAGCTGATCGCTCCCGCCGGACAGACGTCCAGGCATCGGGTGCATCCGGTTAAACCCCTGGCCCCATGGGCGCAGAGGTCAGGTTGGAGAAAAAGATCACCCACCTTTTCCATGTCTTGGATGGGTTCCGTAATTTTGGGGTGTGAAATATGGCCTGATTTCGAGTCAGGCGTTCCGGCACTTTTCTCGATGGCCTCTGACTGACGGTTCGCAAGGGGGTCTCTGTCTATACGGGAGCCGGTCTTCTGCTCGGCCAGACGCGCCAGATGATAGTGCATGTCAGATGTCAGGATATTGCCAAGGTCCTGAAATGATTGAAAGTCCTCATCGTAGTCATCCAACCCGTCTCGTCGGTTGAATTTCGGCAAATGAAAAAATTTGCGCAAGGCAGATCTTCTCAGATTTTCGCTGATATTCGGGGACATAAATCCCTTCATGTCGCTGTCTTCAGCCAGGCTGTCGATGGGCGACACCGGCGTGGGGGGAATTGTATCTATATCATGGCAGCGGGCATCCGCGAGGGGATCGTCTGATTGAGGCTGATCCCGCTCCGGTTGATCCGCCTTTGAAGGCTTCAGATGGAGATCTTGATCTTGCCTGTCGGTCTTCACAGGGGATTTGAAATTTTCAGAGGTCTGTGTCAACTGGAAACCTCATAAAGGATTGGTATAAAAACCGTGATTCAATTAATTTTTATCATTCATGTGATTCATTTTCAATCATTATTTAATTTAGCGTTGCCGCCGGGAGCTCAATTGCTCCTGTTTGAACTTTCCAAATTTCAATGGGTGTCATGTCAAATTTTTGTTATCCCGGGTGTTTTGGGTAATAATCTAAATGGTGAACTGATTATCAGCCAGTCCCAGAAGCAAGTTTGTCCAGATCGGTTGCAGTCCTGAGCTTTTACTCAACAACCGTTGATATGAGAATTTTATCCATCAGCTCTTGCTGAATAACGGAAGCCATGATTAGATGAAATGCACAGAACTGGTTTTCGTGGTTGAGGATGTCTGTTTAAATGAAGTTTCAATCGGCGCCATGCGTTTGCTTGAAAAAGAAAAAATGGATGCCGCAGACCTTTCAAAACTCATGAAAAAAATATGGAATAATATTTTTTGCCGCTCTTATCTTTAAATTTTTTCAATAACAGGAAGTGTTATAAAACCCATTTTAAAATTTAGACCTCAACAGGGGGCATCTGAAAAAGGAGATTGCAATGCATAGAAAATACAGGGTGAAGACACGGGACTTAACCAGACGATGCGACGATGATCCGTTCCATTTCAAGACCACGGATGAACTGGAACCGATGGATGGCATCATCGGTCAGCGGCGGGCAATTGAAGCCATTGATTTTGGCCTGAAAATGAAAAGCTCCGGCTATCATATCTTTATTACAGGTCCAGAAGGAACCGGCAAGTCCACCATTACCAGAAATTTAATTTCGGCCCATGCCAAGCAGCGGGAGACGCCTTCTGACCTCTGTCTGGTCAATAATTTTGATGATGAATACTGCCCCAGGACCATGGAACTGCCCACAGGATCTGCCGTGTTCTTTTCACGGCGGATGGCCCAGTTTGTTGAAACGTTGAAGGTCAAGTTTCCCAACGCCCTGGACGACAAATCCTTTCAGGAAAAACAAAACAAGATCAAAAAAGAGTATGCAGAAAAGCACCAGTCAATTCTTGCTCAGATTGAAGCCGAAGCTGCAAAACTGGACATCGGCATAGTACAAACGGAAAAGGGATACCAGCCCGTGCCGATGAAAAAAGGTCATCCGGTTTCTCCCGAGGATTTTCAGGGGTATGCCGCGGCCCGGAAAAAAACCATTGAAACCGATTTGGCACAGGTGCAGCAGCAGATGAACGACGCGTTTAAAAAGGTCCGCACCCAGGCCAAGGAAATGCAGGGAAAACTTGAGGATATGGCAGCGATAATGGCCGATGACCTTTTTTCGGAAGAAATAGATGTGCAATTTGCTGATTTCAAAAATTGGCCCCAGGCCCATCAATTTCTTGATGATACAAAAAAAGACATGGTTGAAAATATCGCCCTGCTGTTAAGGGCCGCTTTACCCGGGGAGAAGCAGGTTGGAGAAACAGCCGATGTGGCCGGTTTCCTGAAAAAAAGATACCAGGTCAATGTGCTGGTGGACCAACGGGGAGAAAAAGGGGCGCCAGTAATTTTTGAATACAACCCCACATTTCAAAATCTTTTCGGCAAAATAGAAAAAATCCCGACCCAAGGTTCTGGGGCAACGGATTTCACAATGGTGCAGGCCGGTTCCCTTTTGCGGGCAAACAAAGGATACCTGATCCTGGAGATTGAACCGCTTTTGAGGAATCAGCTGATTTGGGAAACCCTGAAAAACACTTTGCAGAACCGGAAATTGTATATCCAGGATGCGCCGGATCAAGCTGGAATCTTTATCGCATCCTTAAAGCCCAAACCCATTCCTCTAGATGTAAAGGTCATACTGCTGGGCGGTTATGAAACCTTTCGGAGGCTTCAGGGCGCAGACCTGAAATTCAACAAGATTTTCAAGGTACGGGCTGATTTTGATCATGAAGTCGAACAGAACCCTGAAAACCTGCTTAATTACGCACGGCTCATTGCAAGGGCCTGCAAAACGGAAAATTTACTGCCGTTTACCCCTTGCGGCGTGACTGCCGTCGTCGAATACGGCAACCGCATCGCAGGGGACCAAAAAAAATTGTCCCTGAAGTTCGGCCAGGTACTGGATGTTTTAAAAGAAGCTGACTACTGGGCCGGCAGTGAAAAGGCAACAGCGGTTGACAACAAGCATGTGGTACGGGCGCTAAGCGAGTACCGCTTCCGCCATAATCTTTACGAGGAAAAGGTTCAGGAGCAGTATGACGACCAATCTATACTCCTTGACGTAACAGGAGATGTGGTGGGCCAGGTCAATGCACTAGCGGTATACCAGATCGGCGAGATCGCATTTGGCAGGCCGTCCAGGATCACGGCAGAATCCTATATGGGCAAACCCGGCATTGTCAACGTGGAACATGAAGTCAAGCTTTCTGGCCAAACCCATGACAAAGGGGTGATGATCATAGCCGGTTACCTGGGCAGAGTGTTTGCCCAGAATTATCCCCTGAGCGTCTCCGTGAGTATCACTTTTGAGCAGAGCTACAGTGGCATCGACGGTGACAGTGCATCCTCTACCGAATTATATGCGGTGTTGTCCAGCCTTTCCGGCTATCCCATCCGCCAGGGAATCGCCGTCACCGGTTCTGTAAACCAGAAGGGTGAAATCCAGGCTATCGGCGGAGTGAATGAAAAGATAGAAGGTTTTTTTGATGTGTGTGCCAAAAAAGGACTGACAGGAGAACAGGGTGTGATGATCCCGTCATCTAACGTCAAGAACCTTTTGCTGAGAAAGGACGTGGTCGAGTGTATTGACCGCGGCATGTTCCATATTTACAAGGTGACTGGGATCGAGCAGGGGATCGAAATTCTGACCGGTGCTTCGGTCGGCACACCTGACGAAAACAACTATTTTCCCGAAAACAGCCTGTTTGGAGCGATACAAACCAAGCTTAAAAAATTCCACGAACGGTCGGTCCGCTACAGCAAGTAAAATAGATTCCAAAAGTTTCAAAATGCACCCAGTCGGGATCGGGCACAATGTTGTGCCCGATCCCGTTTTGATCTGCCATGCAAATGCTTCATGCGGTTTGTGGGCAATTAAAAGGCCAGTTGTGCCAAAGGGGGATAAAAATTCCAATTGTTCCAGATGGTGGAATGTGGTAGGGTTCACAATGATCAACTATGAAAGAGACGATAATGACAGCGACTATCTATTCCTTTGAAACAGGCGTGTACCGTCCCCCAAGTGAAGGGGGAAGCGCCTCCCTGCTTGTACGGTTCTCCCGGAACTGCCCGTGGAATCGCTGTACTTTTTGCGCCATGTACAAGACCAAGAAATTTGAACCAAGACCTTTGCATGAAATCAAGGCCGATATCAATGCCATGGCTGCCTTGGCCAATGATCTGAAATCCGAATCCTTCCGTCTGAACCACGGTGGCAGGATTACCCGGGAAGCCATCCTTTCCTTGCTTGAGCGTGCACCCGGCCTGGAATATCATCAGGGCATGGACATGCTCATTCAATGGCTGGCCGCAGGCGGGAAAACCGCCTTTATTCAGGACGGAAATTCAATGATCATGAAACCGCAGGACCTGATCGAGGCCCTGATTCATTTGAAAAACACCTTTCCCTCCATTTGCCGGATCACAACCTATGCCCGGGTGCGGACGATTGCCCAGCGTTCCCTGGAAAACCTCAAGGCCATCAGGGCCGCTGGTCTGGACCGGGTCCACCTTGGCCTGGAAACCGGGGATAGCAACCTGCTCAAACAAATAAAAAAGGGAGTCGATGCACAGGACCAGATCCAGGGAGGGCAAAAAGCCATGGCAGCCGGATTCCAAGTGTCTGAATACTGGATGCCCGGCCTTGGAGGCAAAAAAATGTCGAACCAGCATGCCGATGGCACAGCCCGGGTTCTTAACGCCGTCAATCCCCACTACATCCGGTCCAGACCCTTCAGGCTCATCCCCGGCACCCCGATCCAGAATCAGGTTCAGAAGGGGGAAATTGTCCTGTCAACATCAAGGGAAATGCTTCTGGAACTCAAGCGGATGATATCAGCTCTGGAGGTCACCTCAAAGGTCTGTTTTGACCACATGGGCAACCATTGGCGCACCCCAAAGGGAGATCTGGTGTTTACCCATGACTATGAGGGGTATCAATTCCCGGATGAAAAGCAAACGGTCCTGGAACGAATTGACATGGGGCTGTCTTGATTTTCAATTTCATATAAAAAAATTACGCATCCTATTTGATTAAATTGCTGACCACATCGTTGAGTTGCGGATAATAAAGTTTCTTTTTAGCAGCCTGGCTGATCATGTTCTCCCACTGGCGAAATGAATCCACGTTCTTAAGTGTGTGATCAGCATTTTTAGGGTCGCCTTTTTGAGCAATTTTTCGGATTCCCTCAAGAGCCTGGTCGTCAGCGGGAAAGTACATTGGTATCACGCCGATATCCTTTGGCATCGCATCGAATATCATCCTGGAACGTCTTTCACGCTGGCAGTCTTCTAAAAATTTTTCCAGGCTGAAAAAGTTGAGGCTGCCTAAAGCACCCATGGCGTGTCGTACAATATGCACCCCGTATTTGCGCATCGTGTTGCGGCTCAATTCTGAATCCAAAAGCGCCTGGAAAGTTACTTCGGGTAGACTTGTGCTACCGCCGGTCTGGGCTGAAGGGAAACCTGTAATCCACATGTTGACCCTCGCCAAAGCTGCGTTGATGAAGGTTTGGTGGGGAGAACTGTAAGAAATATGGCCGCCTGCCTCGATAACACTGGGAATGCCACAGTGAATGCAAGAGATACCCGGGTTGACTGTCTGGGCGATGATCATCATGAAAATCACCTGGGCATGGATCTGTGTCAGGAGAGACTCCGGGCTGCCGGGAGCAGAGATGCCGGCAATGCTTTGGTCGATCAGTAAAAGGTTGTTGCCTATGCCGGCACTGCGCAAAAAAGGATCAACCATGTTATTCATAGGCGCTAAGGCGGTCATCAGGCTAGTGCCGTCGACCCAGTAATCTTTGTCTTTGAAAAATGTCACCTCGTCATCGCTCATTGTATGGGTTGTTATCATCTTGAGCCCTTGATAATTTTTCTCCATCAGTTGGGCGATCTCGAAGAGAGAAGTGCTCTTGCTGCAGGCAACCGGCAGACTAAAAATTCCCACAATATCTTGTTGTTCGCTCACCGTGAGAACTATGTTTTCATATTCCTCACGGCTAGCCGGACGCAGATCTTCGTCGTTAGTCCGTTTTAGAAAAGGGGAAGTTGCACCCGTGCCAAAAGTGTTCATGCCCGGGTCTCCAGACATTTCACGGGGTACTTTCTCCAGGCAGTGATTGATATAATCCCGTTTCAAGGGGAGTAACAGAGCTGTTTCGTTGTCGAAATCTATGGCATCGGCTTCAATAAGAAGATCCATAAGGGTTTGGTTCGCAATGATATTTACACCGATTTCCGTAAGTACCCGTTTTGCGTTTTCGTCAATGCGCTGGTAAATAGCCTTCTCTGCGATCAGATCGTCGATGTCCGCCATCCGACATCGAACTTTTTTCAGAAGCGTTTCATCGGTGACATGACTGAAAATGTCCTCATAAATCACCTTGGCCTTGCCGAATTGCGCCTCCTTTTCCAAGGTAATTCCCTTGTCAAAAGTCTCTTGTGCCATTGTCGATACCCACTGCTCTAAGTTTGATTTTGACATAGGTATTTGACTACCTCCCGGTTCAGGGGGAATTGACCAGGCCATTCTGCAGTGCCTGGCCGTACATCCAATAGTTCCTCGCGCGGTACGACGACCTTCAGACTGAAGGGCGTTCGCACCTCAACGGCTTCTTCAGTGGCCCCATCATGGGAGTCGTCCAGCCTTAAGGCGGCGGTGCCCGAATGGACTATCATCTTGCGGTTGGCAAGCCGCTCTTCCCGGCGGCCGACAAACCCTCATAGCCGGTGCAACTAACGGGTGCAAATCCTGCTTGACCCCATTTTGTATATTTTGTTATTGCCACTGGGGATCTTCTCCTGCCCGGTAGGCCCGCTTGGCCTCCTGGGCATCCAGGCTGAACTGGGCGCGTTCCTGCAGCTTAAAATAGTTTGAAAGAACCTGGTCGTAATCCATATCAAATGCCTGGTTGACCATGAGTTTGCTCATGCGGTTGCCGGTGGAACAGGCCGCCAGGTATTTTTTGGCCTCCCGGTCCAGATGGACAAAAAATTTTTCTTTTGGGACGAGGTGATCCACAAGCCCGATTCTCAAAGCTTCTTCGCCCTGAATATTCTGCCCGCCCAAAATCATTTTTTTGGCTCGTCCCCAGCCAACATAACGCGGCAGGCGCCACGTGCTAAGGCCCGGAATCAAAGATTCCTTGATGGCTGGCAGACCGATCCAGCAGTCAGTTGTGCAGACCCGGATATCGGCTGCAAGAGAGAGCTGAAGTGCGCCGCCCAGACAATAGCCGTGCATGCCTACGATCACCAGTTTTTCCATGGTTTCAAACAGGCGCAGTGCTGCTTCAAACTGGCGGTGATAGGCCATTTCAATCTGATCGTCTGCCAGTTCAGACAGATCAATACCCGTGCAGAATGCCCGGCCTTCACCCCGGATGATAATGACCCTGACATCCGGGTCTTCCCGCAATGCCCGGGCAATGGTCAACAATTGACTGGTGCCGGCGGTGTTCACGGCATTGAGTTTGTGTTCCCGGGTAAAGGTAATCCAGGCCAGCTTTCCTTTTTTTTCAAGACGCATAAATTCATGCTGCTGCAATTGTTCCATGGTGTTTTTCTCCTTATCTGAACCAACCGGTAATCCGGAAGGAATGATCCTTTTTACCTTGAGATAAGCCGCTCCTCCTTTGGTGTCGGACGGAAGCCCTCAAGGTGGTTGATGCCCCTGTATGTCATAAAATATCTCCCTTCTTTTATCCACTTATGGTTGGAATTTTGGCGTTTATACCATTTCAACGGATGAAACCGACTATGGATTAATGTTGGCAAGGGCAGCTTCAAAGGCGTTTACACCTGGTTTCCCATCCACTGTGATGACATTTTCAAGCCAGCCGCGGTAGGTGTCCGGGTGCTGTTTAAGCCATGCCAGGCCGGCCTGCTTGGGGGATACCCCTTTTTGAGTGTGGAGAGTCGTCATAATCTGGTTGACCATGGAAACAGGGAAGGTGTAGTTTTTCAGGAATACCGCCACATTGGGCATGTCCTTTTCAAATCCTTTCCGGGTGTTGGTCCAGACCGTGGCAGTGCCGTTATCTCCGCCAAAGGTGTCTGAAGTACTGCCGGTCAGGTAGGACATGTCGATACGCTCGTTCATGCTGTGGGGGGCCCAGCCCAGGAATACAATGGGCTTGTTGCGTTTGCTATAGGACAAGACCTGCGCCAGCATTGCCATTTCGCTGGAGGCAACCAGCTTGAATCTGCCAAGGCCGAACATGTCTTTATCGATCATGTCCTGAATGATCATGTTGCCGTCGTTGCCGGCTTCAATCCCATAAATTTTCCACTCCAGTTCATCCCCGAATGTCACGATATCCTTGAAATCCTTCAGGCCCATTTCCAGACAATAACTGGGCACGGCCAGGGTATACTTGGCACCGGGCATGTTCTTGGCATATTGGATAACAGACCCTTCTTTGAAATACTTGTCTGCAATATTGGCCATGGACGGCATCCAGTTGCCCAGGAAGAAATCCACATCCCCTTTGGACAATGCCATATAGGTGATGGGGACAGACATGGTGAGGTTTTTCGCCTCATACCCCAGGCTGTTGAGTATGGCCACGGCCAGTTCTGTTTTAATGGTGACGCCGGTCCAGCCGACATTGCCGATTCTGATTTTAGGGGCATTGCCGCCAAGGGCCTGGCCTGCAGTCAAACAAATTGCCATGGCCAGAATGAGAATGATTCGCCTTGTTCTGTGTAACATAAAATCTCCTTGTGTTCAGATTTATAAAAGGCCCGGGAGTTTTCCCGCCCGGGCCGGTGCTTCTGCTATTGTTGGTTCCTGTCGTGCCTATGGTACGGCACCGCTTCCGGGGCCAAGGGGGTGTTTCCCAGAATTAAGTCTGCTGCCTTTTCAGCAATCATCATCACCGGCGAGTAAATATTGCCGTTGGTGATATAGGGCATCACAGATGCATCCACAGCATACAGCCCCTCTGTACCGTGTACCTTCATGGTCTTTGGGTCTACCACAGCGGTTTTATCTGTTCCCATTTTGCAGGTGCATGAGGGGTGAAGGGCGGTTTCCCCGTCCTTTGCCACCCAGTCAATGATCTCCTGGTCGGTTTCAACAGCCGGGCCCGGGGAGATTTCTCCTTTGTTGAACGCATTAAAGGCGGGTTGGTTCATGATATCCCGGGCCAGACGGATGGCTTCCACCCACTCTCGTTTGTCCTGGTCTGTTGACAGGTAGTTAAAGAGGAGGGCCGGATGCTGGAAGGGATCCCGGGACTTGATCTTTACCTGGCCCCTGGCATCGGAGTACATGGGGCCGATGTGGACCTGGTACCCGTGCTCGGTATTGGGGGAAGATCCGTCATAGCGGACAGCCAGAGGCAGAAAGTGGAACTGGATGTTAGGATAGGCCACATCTGGGTTGCTCCGGACAAATCCGCCGGCCTCAAAGTGGTTGGTGGCTGCGGCCCCGGTTTTATGGAAAAGCCACTGGTATCCGATATAGGGTTTGTTGTACCATTTTAAGGCCGGGGCCATGGATACCGGTTGTTTGCATCCGTATTGGACATAGACCTCCAGGTGGTCCTGTAAATTTTGCCCCACCCCTGGCAGGTCATGGACCACGGGGATGTCTAATGCTGACAGGAGGTCGGCATCCCCCACCCCGGACAGCTGCATCAGTTGGGGGGTGTTGACGGCACCGCCGCAGCAGATGATGTGCTTGCCGTGTACGGTGCGGCTGTCTTTTTTTCCCCGGGCATAGGTAACGCCAATGGCCCGGCTGCCGTCAAAATGTATTTGGGTGGCCAGGGCCTTCATGATCAGGGTCAGGTTTTTGCGGTGCTTGACCGGGTGGTAATAGGCCCTTGCCGCACTCCAGCGTTTTCCATTTTTTATGTTTCGGTCAAAAGGAGCAAATCCCTCCTGCTGAAACCCGTTTACATCATCAGTCCGGGGATAGCCTGCTTCCTGTGTCGCTTTAAAAAATGCCTGGAACAGCGGGTTGGTGCAGGGACCGATTTCAAGATTCAGCGGCCCCTGTTTTCCGTGGTATTGATCCGGGGGGGCGATTCTGTTTTCGGCCTTTTTAAAGTAGGGAAGACAGTGGGCATAGTCCCAATGCTCCATTCCCTTGTCCTTTGACCATTTCTCATAATCCAGGGGGTTGCCCCGGATATAAATCATGCCGTTGATGCTGCTGGAGCCCCCAAGCACCTTTCCCCTTCCGTGGAAAATTCGCCGGTTTTTCATATGAGGTTCAGGTTCGGATTCATAACACCAGTCGTACCATTTATTGCCCAGAGGGACCGTAAGACCCGCAGGCATGTGAATAAACAAATCCCATATATAGTCGGGACGTCCGGCGTCCAGCATTAAAACCTTATTGTCTTTATCCGCACTCAGGCGGTTGGCCAGGGCACATCCGGCTGAGCCGCCGCCCACGATAATATAGTCATACTGCTTCATCGGTTCTGCACTCCTTATTGATAGTGTGGTTCAATGGCCGGTTACCGGCCATGGCATTAAATCTGTTTCAGATCAAGGCAAGGGTAGTGTCTAAAGGCCTGTCAGGCTCAGATGATCTGATTTCTCAACCAGGGTCTCTCCAAACCTCTCTTTGAGACATTGTTCCAGAAGAATGTACCAGTGACCGTAGAGCCTGTTGGCTTTCTGCAGATCCCGATCCCGGACCGCCTCTGCCGTGCTCTTCCAGTTTCGGGCAGTTTCAAGCCGGACCTCAGGGGTCTGGTAGATCACGAACTCGTAGGATCTGAACGCCAGCTGGACAGATCGCATCATCCACTCGAAAAACGGGTTGTCAGCCATTTCCACCATGAGCAGGTTCAACGCCTTGTCAACGGCTGATATCTGCTGAAAATCCGGGTCCTTTACATTGCAAAGGTCAAGCAGCTGGTCTGCCAGCTGTGTCATGCGGCGGACCTGGGCCTTGGAGGCATTGGTCACGGCCGGTATCAGAATGGCCTGGTCCATGGCATATTGAAACTCCAGTAGTTTGTCCAGGGGCATTTCCTGTTGCTTGATCATCACGGCCAGATTGTCAACAGCCTCATTGATGTCAAGTTCCCGGACATAGTATCCGCCCTTGGCCCCTTTTTTGGCCTCAAGCATTCCTTTTTGCCTTAGGGTCCTTAAGGCTTCCCGCACAGAACCTCTGCTGGTTTTGAATGCTTCCTGAAGCTCCCTCTCACTGGGCAGTCTGTCTCCTGACGTATAGGTCCTGTCCGATATGGCCGCCTCGATTTGCAGGCCGATGGCTTCGGGTTTATTGGCACTGGTCACGGGATGAAATATGGGATGGTTGAGTTTTGCCATTAATGTCCTACCATTTATCGATATTCCTTTGGATTGGATTGCAGATTTATTGGTTTTCGTTTCTGTAAAATATGATATAAAAGACTTAAAATGTTCACTGTATTTGTTTATTGCGTCAATATTGTCCTGGTTTTTGTTTGTCCGAATTTGATACAATTGGTTTAGTTTGGTACTACCATTAAGAATATATACAGTTCTTAACCACTGAAGTCAAGGGGTTTTCACTGAGGTTTTATGGGAATGGGGGATGAATGGTCTGGGAGGAACAGGGTAGGGTGGTGTATACAGGACCCATGCCGGGGGTATGGTCAGGCCGGCCCCGGCATGGGCCCCGAGGGGTTAAAAAGGTGAATCCAAAGGTCCCATGCCCATATAAATTGATTTTACCTGGGTATAGTGCCGGATGGTTTCCCGTCCGTTTTCCCTGCCGATGCCGGATTGCTTATAGCCGCCCACGGGCATCTGGGCAGGTGAATTGCCATAGGCATTGATCCAGCAGATGCCTGCTTCAAGCTGGTGGATGACCCGGTGGGCCCGCTGGATATCCGTTGTAAACACCCCGGCAGCAAGTCCGAAGTGGGTGGCGTTTGCCCTTTGGATCACCTCGGCTTCCCTGTCAAAATCCAGGACAGCCATGACCGGACCGAAGACCTCTTCTTTGACAAGGGTCATCTCGTCGGTGCAGTGGGTGAACACGGTGGGGGGAAGGAAAAAGCCTTCCTGGTTCTGATTTGGCAGGTCAGGCATGGTGTGGCCGCATAATTGTGTTGCCCCTTCTGCCTTGGCCGTCTGAATGTAGGACAACACCTTTTCCCTGTGTTCACTTGATATCAGGGCGCCGAAGTTGGTATCTGGATCCATGGGGTCGCCCATTTTGATATTTGCCCTGATCCGGTCCAGAAGTGTCTTTAGAAACTGTTCTTGAATTGAGGTGTGGACAAAAACCCGGGTGCAGTTGGTACAGACTTCACCCTGGGTGTAAAAATTGCCCAGCATGGCCGCGCTGACAGCATTGTCCAAATCAGCGTCCTCAAAAATAATGAGCGCAGATTTTCCACCCAGTTCCATGGTGACATCTTTGAGGGTTGAAGCGGCACTGGTCATGACCTTTTTGCCGGTGCCGACCTCCCCGGTGAATGAGATTTTTTCAATGCCGGGGCAGGCGGTGAGCCACTGGCCCACTGCGGCTGCACCCTGGACCACGTTGAAAACCCCGTCGGGCACGCCTGCTTGGGTGAATATCTCGGCAAGCTTTAATGCCCCCAATGGTGTTTCCTCCGAAGGCTTGAAAATCATGCTGTTGCCGCAGGCCAGGGCCGGACCCGCCTTCCAGCATGCGATCTGCAGCGGATAGTTCCAGGCCCCGATACCGGCGCATATGCCCAAGGGTTCCCGGCGGGTATAATAAAAGTCCTGACCCAGATCCTGCTGGCTGCCGGAGATGCCCGGTGCAGCCCAGGCAAAGAATTCGATCACGTCAGCCCCTGTGACCACATCCACAGCAACAGCTTCCTGGAATGGTTTTCCCGTGTCCATCACCTCGATTTGGGCCAGCTCATGGTTTTTTTTCCTCAAAAGGGACACCGCCGCCATGAGAATCCGGCTGCGCGTAACCGCATCCATGGCCGACCAAACCTTGAATCCTGCCGCAGCACTTTCCCGGGCAGCGTTCAGAACGGTTTTGTCTGCAATTTCTACCTCGTAGATCTGTTTTCCCGTGGCCGGGTTGACCACAGCAAAGTATTCTTTTGTATGGTTGTCTAAATATGTTCCGTTCACGAAATTTTTGTAGCGTTGCATATTTTGTTAATTCCTCAATGGATTATCCTTGAGCATGACTATACTATCTTTACCGGTGGTTGTCAAAATACAGGGTATCTCTACCCATGGCGGATCAGGTGGAGCGCAGCGAGATTCCCGTCCAATTGGATGGCATGGTTAGCTGTGGGAAGGGACTTGTTTTCCTGCACAAGGGATTCGATTTAAAGCCGCACCTGAAATCAAAACAGATTTGTAATTCGCTACAATCGTTAGTAATCAGCCAATGTCTCCTGAATACCTTTATGGATCTCGTACCAGAAATTTAATGCTGCTTCTCGTTTATTGGTTTCAAAAGCATCAATCCACTTATCGAGTTCCTGATCTTCTATTTTATCGATCTCTTTTTTTCTCTTTAAAAATGTATATATAAAATCGAAATTTCTCTCACTCTCCCAGAAAACAGATGAGTTTCTGCTGTTAATTCTTGCTGCAGCTCTTGAAATTTTATCCAGGTAAAGTTCCTGCATCCCGGGTCCAAGAAGAGATTCCATTACTTCGGGAATCATCTCCTCAGCCCATTGACGGTGAAACCTGCACATCCCCATGTTGTCTAGTATGAGTTCTTTCTTTAATCGGATTCCGTCTTTGCGGCCCAGTTCCCTTGGCGATACAAACTCATCTGCGTAATGCATAAAATATTTACCCATAATAGCCATGGGTGAGAGTACGCCGGGTGTCCAGTACTGGTTCGGGATCATCCAGCCTGTGCGGGCAAAACCAATGCATACAAGCTTATCAAGAATCAACCTGTCCTTTTCCTTAGCCAGTTTACGGGAGAGCTTTCTTACTCCGGCTATAATATTAAGGATGCCCTTTTTCTCAATAATTGAATCAAGTATTTCCATTCCGATTTTGGCATTGTGCATGGAATCGTTGACTAAATCAAAATCTTCTATATCCCATTTAGGAATATTGTTTGAAATTCCCAGTTCTTCGGGTGTAAGCAGGCCGTCAACAAGACATTCCATAAGCCATGCAATTACCCCTCCCGCAGCGATGCCGTCAAATCCGTACGTGTCAGCATGGTGGTTCAGCATCTCGGCAGCTCTCTGATCAAAAATTCCTGAGAGCGGACCCATTGCCTGATAGGGCTCATAATCTTTTTTAAATTCATTATTCATTTTTTTACATACAGCAACGCAGGGTTCGCCGCAGGTAGCCTGTTTTTTGGGTATGATCGTCTCTTCATTGAATTGTTTAAGATAATGATTTTTAACAAATCTTTCATGAATTTTAAGGCGTTGCTCCTCTGTCATGTAAATGCTTTTATAATTGAATGACAGCATTTTGCCACCGAGAGTCGCGTAATTTACGCCGAATGTACCCCCTGTATTGAAGTTCGGTTCAAACCTGTATTTTACAGTTGCTTCAATATTTTTTGCAGCAAGTTTTTTATTATACTTATCAACAAACCACTGGTCGGCGACCTTTCTGTCCCTGAAGTCATCATCGATAAACGTACCACCGTATATTATCGCGGCAATTCCATGTTCCTGCATCATTTTTGAACCAAAACCGCCCCGTCCGGCCCATGTGTCAACAGAGGAGATCTTCCCTTTTCTTATCGGCATTGAAGCGACGGATCCATGTCCTGTAGCAAGAGCCGCCGGGCCTGTAACAAGAATTCTCGGGTCATTATAGTATTCCCTGGCGTACATTTGATAAACATGATCTGTCAATGAGTAGACACCCATTCTTCCCGATTTCCATACATTGTGAATATCAACAGGTTCAATCTTCAGCTGGATCTCCTCACCATGAATCCTGTTTAGATAAAGAACAGATGGTGTTGGCGTGCGCCCTGTTATTGTAAGCATATCTATACCAAGATTATTGAATATAAGACCTGCTCCCCCCATTGTAGAGATATAAAAATTGCTCCAGCCTGGAGAGTATCCTGTGAAAATCAGTCTGTTGGATCCGGGGAAAATTGATCCTGCCAGCAGACCTGTTCCGATATTAAGACTGTCATATTTTTTTGCAAGGTGAAGTCCAAGATCTACAGGGCCGAAATAGTCACCTACTTTGTATCTGTTGATTTTGTAAAAACCTGTACTTGAATCAACAATCAGAGTTTTAAGGTAAATATTCATATTTGTTTCCTCTCTAAAATTTTCTTAATCCATTATTTTAACTCGGCGCTAACATGAAAATATCCAGTGAACTCCGGTGCATTTTTAAGGAACGGCTTTAATCTTTTAACCAAAGGCATGCCAAGGGGCCATCCGAACTCCCGAATTGTCAATGATTTCAGTCAAGACGAATTAATGCGAGGGACAGGCAAAAAGGTCATGGCCCAGGGTTCATTTGAAATGTTCGACCCCACCCCTCTAACGTTTTAAAGGATTTTTCCATATCCTGTATTTTGATTTCAACATTGTTTTACCCAGCATATGGGCGGCTGCGGGCGTTGTCAAGATAATAAACAGCATAATACCGATCACACGGGAGGTTACCTGCACACAGATACCATCATTTCATAATGGAAATAAACCAGCAGAACCACAGCGGCTTTCAACCGTCGAAAATATGCGGTATCCATGCCGAATGGCTGGATCAGCCATAAACAGGCCAGTCCCAGTAAAAACCCGACAGAAAAATCGATGATACTGTATTCATTATTGACCAGTACCCAGGCGCCGGCAAAAATGAGATTTAGGATCAGATAGGTCATGGCCTTTCTCCTAAAACCGCTTGAATATAAAGAAACGGATCCAAAAGCTGCATCGCGGCCCTGTCCGCAAACAGGAAAAACGGTTCTGCTGCCAGTCCGATAATGATCGTTACCAGGAAAATAACGCTCAGGATTTCAACCAGCAGCTGTGTTATCAGCGTTACCGGCACCTCGAAACATTCGCTGCCTGACGGCAGCCATTGGGTGACAACATCAATTAAAGATTTGACCCGGTTGTGATACCCAAAGATTGCAGCACCCAGCAGCAGTGACACGCCGCTCAGTAACAGCGGCAGATTCAGGCCCTGCCATAATTTGAGTGTTTCTATCTCAAGTCCTGGATTGACAACCAGACTTGCGAAAACAATCAGGGCAGTGTTGAGCCATTCAAGGCCGAAAATGGTTATCCCCAGTCCCAAAAAGGCCAGACATAACGGCGGCACCCACAAAAACAGGTGTTTTTCAACAGATTTAACCGGCACGCTGTTCTCATCCTGGGATGAAAAAAAGGGTTTGATGACAATGATAAACGCAAGCGCCGCCATGATGGAATGAACAAGAACAAGTATGGCTGTCTGCGCATATGAAACACCGAGGGCCGCTTTATACATATATTCTTTGCTGAGGAATCCGGGCAGCGGCGGAATGCCTGCCTTTGACAAAGCGGATAACCCCGCAGCAACAAAGCTCATTTTAAGGATACCCCCTAACCCGGCAAGGCGATGATACTCTTTGGTACCGGCTGCTTTGTCTACGGTGCCGACCACCATGAAAAGCGCTGCCTTGTAAAGGGCATGGGCAATGATAAACATCAGGGCCGCTGATATGGCATAGCGATTGCCAAAGGCCAGCAGGTAGACACCCGCCTTGACCATGGTAGCGGAATGGAGATAGGCACTGACCGGTGCCGGCGCTGACATGGCACCGGTCACCAGCATGGCTTGAAGCGCATTTTTCCTGGAAATCTGCTGATCATGATTGAATCCGAGATTTAACTGAGATCTTTTTTATGACGGGAGTCGGGCTCCCGGTTTTGATTACCGAAAAGAATCCGGTCAAAGTTCGAAACATCTGCTTTTGACGATTTCAGCACCAGAAAATAACCAATGCTCATGGAAAATACCACACCGGCTATAGCCCAGACATACTCTGAACCGATTGTACTGAAATCGAGAATAATAATCTTCCGGGCAATGGCCATGAGAGCCGTTGCCATGACAATCTGAACATGGATGACATCCTCCCGGAGGTAGACACAGATATTCACAAATATTTCGATGGCGATGAGAACCGCCATGAATGCTCCGAACGTTGCAAGAATATCGCTGATGGTCAACAGAAATCTGGGCGGCGACATCAGTTTTTCATACAGCACCCAGCACACATCAACCACGCCCCAGATAATAACAGCTGTCATAATGAGGGCCATAACCCTGACGGCAAACCTTATCACTGAATGAAGTTTTAATATCAGCGGCTCATCGTTCCTGTCATGATCATTCATAATTATACTCCTGTTTCAATTCATTATTACTCTGATGATATTGCATCCAAGATATTGAGCCCTTCTCCCTTATTTTTGACCGCCAGAATCGGTCTGTCAAGTTTTCTTATCAATCCTTCTGTAACACTGCCCAGAAGAATTGCAGCAATATCACCGCTGCGGCCCCTGGCACCGACAACGATCAGGCCAGCTCCCATCTTCTTTGAAAACATGAGTATGCCGTCAACAACGTCATTGCTTTTTTTAAAAAAAGGTTTGATAGCAATTGATTTTAGATCGACTTTTGGTAATAATGCCCTTAATTTCGATTTTGCATTATCCAGCATAATGTCGGCGAATTCCTCATGGGATTTGCCTGTCTTATGGTATTCTGTCGGAACTTTGTAATTATTGAGGATATATATCTCTTCCAATCCGGCTGCCTTGGCAAAAGCACTGCCCACATCCAGGGCATTTAACGCGTGATCGGAAAAATCCACAGCTACCAGTATTTTTTCAAGCAGGGCTTTTGCTCCCTTGGGAACAATCATGACCGAGCAGAACGCTTTTCTTGCCAGCTTTTCCGAAATGGCTTTTTGGGCCGCCATTTCAGTTGAATGATGGCCGACAATCAAAAGGTCAATATCATATTTTTTTGTGTATGAGATCAACTGTCCCAAAAGTGGTCCTTCCAGGGGGCTATAGATTTTTTGTGTATTTTCGTGGCCGTTAAAGTGTTGTTCAACAATCTGTTTCATCAAGTCTTCAACTGCTGTTTCGACCGGGGATGCAATTTGCGGATAGATCTTTTTGATTTCTTCAGGAATATCAAATGTGTCAGACACATATACAAAATGTAATTCATCTGATTTGGCCATCTTAGACAATATTCCCGCGTACTGAATCAGTTTTTCATCATGGTCATCCAGATTAAGACAAATCATTATTTTTTTGTACCGATACATAGAGCCTCCTTTAATCATCTACCTGATGTTTATATTTCGCCGTTATTTTCAGCCTTCACTTTTTGATACCATTTCTTATGCCCATACAACTGATCTGCACAAGGCGTGCATAAGCTATGGCTGAAAGACGCTTCGGATCTTTTTTCAATAGTACTTGCAAGATCAATAATTTTTTGCCACTTGATCAATGTGTTCTCGGGAATTTCGGTACGATTGGTTTCTGTCATGAGAATTACCCCTTTATTTGACTATAATCAAAAATGAACATGCCTTATTAAACTTTTATAATGCAAAAATAAGGGTTTGACCACGCCCTAAAGGGTTAGCATCATCTCAAATTGTCCGTGGCCGGGGGGCAAATTAAGATTTTTTGTAAAAGCCTTAAAAGTGTCTAATGTTGAATCTATGTTGATTAATTTAAATGGGTCCTGATCCAATTGATCGATAAGGTGAAACAGCAGAGCAGTACCATATCCATTTCGTCTGCAGGATTTGCTTATGGCAAGGTGAGGAATATCACCTGTTGCGGGTTCAATAATACCATACCCGACAATGGTGTTACCATCACAGATGGTAAAGATCTTAAAACAGTCTTTTTTCCGTTCAACAGCATAGATGCTGTTCTGCCAGGAAGGAATCATATCCCAAAACGTTTTAAGAAATTGCCAGTCCGGTGTTTGGATCTCTTTAATAGTAAGTCCTGGCCCCGGTTTTGATTTAAACTCAGGAAAATCTTTTTTACTCGCCACATAATAATCAAAGGTACGGGATATTTTGAATCCTAATTTTTTATATAAATCAACGGCTGAAGTGTTGATCTGAATGACTTCCAGCAAATATTGATCAATTTGTTTTTCTTTTAAAACAGGCAGGGAGGCCTCAAATATTTGAGTGGCAATCCCCTTGCTGCGATATTCTTTCTGGATACCCGTACCTGTGTCATAGGCGGTCAATCTTCCATTCCATTCTCCCAATCCGTTTAAAGTGAACCCCACCAGATTCTCATTCTCAAAAGCGCCATAAGATATATCGGGTTCATACCCTCGTCTTTCAATCATATGCTTTAATTGCTGGACACTGAACATCACAGGTTCTTCATAGTCGGAAAAAGCAGCAAGAAAGGCCTCATGAATTTGTTCAATAGGTGTATTTGTTAATGGTTTTATAATCATAATGTGCTAATTTTTACCACACAGGAACCGCTTGGTTCTTTTTTAAACACTCAAGATATTCAAGGACAACAGCAACGCCATGTTTGCAGTTGATGGCATAAGGACAGGTACAATAAGAATCCAGATATTCTCCATCTGTCATCTCTATGGTCGTCGCATACCGTTTTGTTCCGGACACCCAGGCGATCAAATCACCATTATCCGTTAATGATAAATCAGAAACACGGCCTTTCATCTGGTATTTGTGTCCTCTGTCGATGATCGCGTCTTCAAACCAGTCCTCAAGATCATCCCATCTGAGCCTGTGATAACCATGGGGTATCTTTTTCAAGACGGACTTCTATCTGAGTTTGCCCTTCGTCAGATTGATAAATTTCAATTTGGTTCTTTTCAGCCAATGCTATTTTCCCTAATTCAGAAGCCGTTATTATAAATTATTGTAATTGAATAGCATAAAAAAACAAAAATTTGCCACATATATTTCAATTTGGTTTACGCCGCCGTGAACTTTGAAAATAACCGGTATCATCCGGTTTATTTTCCATTTTGGGCTATTTGATTAAAATCGGTCATCTCCACAAGATCATTTTTAATACAGGAATGATAAATTTTTTTTAAATGAATCATATCTTTCCTTATAATTCAGGCAAAAAAGTATGCATTGTAAAAAATTGCAGGATACTTTTTTATAAAATATTATTTGTAGTCAATGGGGGCGATGCCCACATATTGTCGAAAGGTTTTTACAAAATGGCTCTGATCATAAAAACCACAAGTGACTGCGGTCCTTGCTACTGTTTTATCTGGACAAGTTCTGTTTGCCTTTGGGCCGAAGATTTTTCTAAAGGGTGCATGTTCAAGGTTTAATTAAACCCTGTTATTAAAATTTGACCAGATTCAAAAAATTAGAGTTGGCTTAAACTATAGCTCAAGATCAAATTAACATGCATTTTCTCTCGGATTCTTTTTTGGCGAACCACACCTGGAAAAAAATGGGCGAGAAGATGGGGCAAAAGAACTGGAAAAAAAGTTTGGACAGCTCCAGGAGATTTAAGCCTGCATCTCTATGCGTTGACCGGTGTCCGTGTTAAAAAAATGTAAGTTTTTAGACGGGATATCCAGGTGCAGGACCGTGTTTTTTTTGAAATGATACACAGACGGAAGGCGTAGGGTAACCTGGGTTTTATCCTGGCCCAGGTGCCCGTAGGCCAGGGTGTCTGACCCGAGTATCTCCACATGGTCCAGATCTAAGTGCAGCATCGCATCTGCTGCCTGGCCCAGCACAAAATGCTCGGGCCGAACCCCCATGATAATTTTTTGACCGCCATGACCTGGAAGACCGCCATTTTGAAGGGTCAGGCTGATATCCCGATGCAGGTGGACCTGACGTCCGTCAGCACTCACAACCGCCGTCAGAAAATTCATGGCCGGGGAACCGATAAACCCTGCGACAAACCGTGTGGCGGGTCGTTCATACACGTCCAGGGGGGTTCCGATCTGGGCGGCATACCCATTGTCCATGACGATCATCCGGTCACCCAGGGTCATGGCCTCGACCTGGTCGTGGGTCACATAGATGCTCGTGATTTTCAAGGTTTCCTGGAGCTTTCTTATTTCAAGGCGCATCTGCACCCGGAGTTTGGCATCCAGGTTGCTCAGGGGTTCATCAAACAGAAAGATCTTGGGCTCCCGGACAATACACCGCCCCATGGCAACACGCTGGCGCTGACCCCCGGAGAGCTGTTTGGGCTTGCGGTCTAAAAATTCTGTGATTTCCAGGATCCTGGCTGCATCTTCTACCCGTCGTTTAATTTCAGCTTTGGGCATTTTCCGGATCTTGAGCCCATAGGCCATATTTTTAAACACTGTCATGTGGGGATACAGGGCATAGTTCTGGAACACCATGGCAACATCTCTATCGGCCGGTTCCAGACGGTTCACCACGGTTCCATCAATGGAAACATCCCCTTTGGTGATCGTCTCAAGCCCGGCAATCATCCTCAGCAGGGTGGATTTTCCACACCCGGAAGGTCCCAGGATCACAATAAATTCTCCGTCTTGAATATCACAGCTGATGCCGTGGATCACCTCGGTTTTTCCAAAGGTTTTAAACACATTATCCAAGCTCACGTCGGCCATCATATCTTCCTTATTTTTCAGTCTCGGTCATTCCCTTGACAAATTGTTTCTGCATGAAGATCACAATCAAAATCGGCGGGATCATGGCCAGGATGGTGGACGCCATGATAATCTGCCATTCGGCCTGGCCTTCGCCAACATCCAGCATGCGTTTGATCCCGATTAAAAGCGTATAATAACTTTCATCCGTTGTGATCAGCAACGGCCACAGGTACTGGTTCCATCCATAAATGAATAAAATGACAAACAGGGCCGCAATCGAGGTGCGGGACATGGGCAGCAGGATATCAAAAAAGAAACGGATCGGGCCGCCGCCGTCGATTTTGACGGCCTCGCACAATTCATCCGGCACGGTCATGAAAAACTGACGAAACAAAAAGGTGGCCGTGGCCGAAGCAATCAGGGGCAGGATCAGGCCCGGATAGGAATCAAGGATTTTTAAATCCGCCGCCACCTTGTAGGTCGGTAAAATCCTCACCTCCACCGGCAGCATCAATGTGATGAAAATCAGCCAGAAAAAGAACATGCGGAACCGGAATTTAAAATAGACAATGGCGTATGCTGCCAGCAATGAAATAAAAATTTTGCCAAGGGTGATGCCAAGGGCCATGATCAGGCTGTTGAGCATCATGGTGCCCACAGTGGCCCCCACATCCCTTGGCCCGACACTCAGGGCGCTGGTGTAATTTTCCACCAGTTGGGTTCCGGGCAGCAGGGAAAAATGAGCAGTTATTTCATCAAGGCTGTGTGAGGAGGCCACAAAGGTCACATAGATGGGAATGACCAGCAGCAGCATCCCGAAAATCAAAATCGCGTGGGTTAAAAAAGTCAGCCATGGCCGATGTTCAACCATCATACCTCCTTAATAGTAAACCTTTCTCTCTATATAGCGAAATTGAACCACGGTAAGAGAGATGACAATGATCATCAATATGACGGACTGGGCTGCAGACCCGCCTAAATCAAGGCTGAGAAAGCCATCGTGATAGACTTTGAACACCATGATATTGGTCGCATAATTCGGACCGCCATCCGTGATCACGTGGATCACGCCAAAGGTGTCAAAAAAGGCATACACCACATTCATGACAATTAAAAAAAATGTTGTGGGCGACAGGAGTGGAAAGGTTATGGTCCAGAATCGCCGGAAAGGAGACGCCCCGTCAATGGACGCCGCTTCCAGAAAAGGCTTGGGGATTGCCTGGAGCCCGGCCAAAAAAAACAGAAAATTATAGGAAATTTCCCGCCAGGCCGCTGTAATGACCACAAGGAACATGGCCTGGCCCCCGTTCAGGCTGTGGTTCCATTCATACCCATAGATTTTCAGGTAAAGCGCCACAATCCCTATGGTGGGGTTAAAAAGAAAATACCACAATACGCCGGCCACGGCAGGGGCCACGGCATAGGGCCATATGATCAGGGTCTTATAGGTGGTGGCCCCCCTGATGGCCCTGTCGGCCATGCTGGCCAGGAGCAGGGAAACGGACATGGCAATGGCCGTGACAGAACAACTGAAAATGATGGTCACATAAATCGAGCGCAGATAGGTTTCGTCGGTAAAAATATAGGCAAAATTGGCCAGCCCGACAAAGGTTCTGGACAGCCCGAATGCGTCTTCCTGCAGGACAGATTGATATACGGCCTGGGATGCCGGCCAGATGAAAAAAAGAAGGGTGATGACGATTTGCGGGGCGACCAGAATATAGGGAAGCAATTTATGCTTGAAGATGACTCTCTTTTCCATGAAAAATCCTTTAGAAATATCGAGTGGCGGCTGAACGCCTCCTTGGGAAGGAAGGGGTTCAGCCTTGATCAATCCTCTTTATTTATTGGCTCTTTCAAATTTGCGCAATAACTTGTTACCTTCCTTGACAGCCGAATCCAGACCGTTTTTGGCTGTTTTATCACCGTTGAAGATGGCTTCCAGCTCGCTGTACATGACACTGCGCATCTGAACAAAATTACCAAATCTCAATCCTTTGGAATTGCTGGTGGGCTTGTTCAGGGTCATCTGCTTCAAGGCTGTTTCCATTCCGGGTTTTTCATCATAAACCCCCTGTCCTTTGGTCAGGTAATAGGCATCGGTTGTGATGGGCAGATACCCGGTGAACTGGTGCCAGTCGGCCTGGACAGCCGGGGATGACAGGTAGTTGAAAAATGTGGCAACCCCCCGGTATGCGTCTTTTGAATGTCCGGCCATGACCCAGAGACTTGCCCCGCCGATAATGGTGTTCTGGGGCGCGCCGGACACCTCCGGCCAATAGGGAAGCATGCTTGTTTTGAACTCAAACTGACAGGTTTTCGCGAACCCGGCATAGCCTGCCGAGGATTCCGTGTACATGGCCACTTCTCCGGAAGAAAACTTGGCATTGCCCAGGTTCCGCCGGCCCCCGTACACAAAGATTTTTTCTTTTTGCCAATCTGCCAATTGCTGGATGTGCTTTACATGCAGCGGGCTGTTAAAAATAAATTCTGTGTCCAGCCCGGCAAACCCATTTTCTTTGGTCCCGATGGGGACATTGTGCCATGCGCTGAAATTTTCCATCTGGATCCAGGAGATCCAGGCGGTGGAAAAACCCGTGTAGCCGGCCTTGACCAGCTTTCTTGAATAGTCGGCCACCTCTGGCCAGGTTTTTGGCGGTTTGTCCGGATCAAGCCCTGCCTTTTTAAAGGCGTCCACATTATAGTAGAGGATGGGTGTCGAGCTGTTGAAGGGCATGGACAGCATTTTTCCCTCACTGGTGGTGTAGTAACCGGTCACCGTGGACAGATACACCGTGGGATCAAACGGGAGTCCTGATTCGCCCATGACCTCGTAAACCGGCTTGATGGCACCCTTTGCCGCCATCATGCTGGCCGTTCCCACCTCAAACACCTGGAGGATGTGGGGGGGATTTTTTGATCGGAAGGCCGCAATGCCGGCGGTCATGGTATCTGCATAGTTCCCCTTGTAGGTGGCCACCACTTTATACGTATCCTGCAATTTGTTAAACCCGTCGGCTATGGCATTGACCTTTTCCCCAAGCCGTCCGCCATGGGCATGCCACCAGTTTATCTCGGTGACGGCCTGGGCAGACGCTACAGACAACCCCAGAATAAAAACAGCCATTATCAAAACGAATCGATACCTTTTCATTTATACACCTCCTTGTTATTGAAGCTAAAAAAATGAAATCATATCCCTGGATATACGATACATATTCAGGATATTTGTTTGAGTAGGATTTTTTTCACCAGAACAGGCGGTTTTCAAGGGAACAGGAAATTACTTTCAATCGAACGAGAATTTTTTCCACGATAAATAGAACTTCCTACAATTAGGATATAGGGCAGGAGCTTGCGTTTTGTCAATCAAAATAAATAATTTACATTCAGTCCTAATAATTAGTGTTGAAATGTAACACACATCTACGGCTTGACCGTAGAATGCTTTTGTTGTTTTAGCAGCCACTCGTATGCTGTCATAACCTCAACCCATTTTGGTAACATATCCAAAGGAATCCCCATGTTTCCGGTTATCAATAGGCTTTTGCTATTTTTGATCCTCTTTCTGGCTTTTTCCAATCCGTTTATTTCCCGGCTGAAATTATCTTGATCTAAGGTTTCTGTGACCTGAATAATTACTCATCTCTCTTTTCACTACTGCCGGGTCATATTTTTCCACATATGTTACCATGTAAACAGAGAAAATTTGGTCAATAAGCCTGTAAATTCAGAGCTCCTGACATTAAGCTTCAAAAAGCCTTATTTTAAAGGGTTTTACTTGACTTTTGGGTAAAAATATCGTAGGTTAAGCTGCATCCAAAAAAGGAAAATATAATGCTTCAAACCTAC
>NZ_JAQYWD010000018.1 GCF_030145145.1 Desulfobacula sp.
CCGCCTATTTTTTTCATAAAAAAAGACCCTATCCTGAGTCTCATTTAATCTGATATTTTTTCAGAATGGTCAATTTATTTTGAAAATTTCGTACTTCATTTGTTTAATTTAGCGCGCTGCTTAACAACTGTTCTCTTTCCAGTCTTCTGATATTTATTACGTCCCTTGATATTATAGATTTACCAAGAGGTTGAAGCAAAGTCAATCCTTCCCAATCCTTGCGGCTTTACGGCTTGTTTTAAAAGGATTTTCTGTGAATGGAAGGTTTTTTTCACCATAGAATTTATCGGGCTTATTTGGGGGTTGAATCGCTTGGGGGAAGATCTATCTGCAATTGTGTTGATTCACATATCAGCGGAATTGAATGTTGTGACATACCAGATCTTGTGGTCTAAAAAACATAAAGAAAGCGACCAATTACAGGGATAGTCTTGGGTATTTTTTGAATCCTGAAAAGACAGGGATATTGTAGAAGTAAACGCCCCAATCACCCCCTAAATCTGAACTGCTTTATTTTTAAAAATTTGAATTGATATCTTTGATCCTTTTGATGTCCTATGTCAGGTATCCATAGAATAATAATACTTGAGTTGTGTTCCTATCCTACCTGCTCATTAACGAATAGTTTGTTCAGTATTTCAATCAAAAATAAAAAATATAAATGATCCTCTTTCCCTCACTCAGCAATCTGACAGATATCAAACCAACCTTCTTTCTGAGCGATCTCTCCGACAGGTATTAGCTTTTTATTAGCGTTTGTGCGGCATACTTTTTCAGAGAGAAAAACTATTAATCTAGGATATCTTTTGCAGTCTTCCATTATGTTTTTTGCAATTTCATAAGGGATGTCAAAACCCTTTTCGTATGGATACATATGATATCTAAAATAAAGGTTATATTTTCTAATCTTAGCTTCTTTAAAGCTTTTAAGTTTAACATAAACCTCTTTGATATTTTGAAGGTTTAAATCATTTACTGGATTTAGCATAAATTCATTTATAAGATGTTCCATTTGTGATTGTAAAATATCTTCAATATCACCTGAATAATTTTTTATGTTTTCGAAGATAAATTGTTGTTTTTGATGTAACGGGAAACGTAAACTTAAAATATATTTTATAGAGCTCGATACTTTTTGACTCTTGATCATAGCCCTTATAAATCTTTGTTGAACGGGTTTGAATGTTGAGACCTCAGCGATTTGTTTTTGAGAGGCAATTAATTTTTTAAATTCATCCTCGTCTAAGCTTTTAACTTTTTGGTTCGCTATAGGTAATAACTGATTAATGGTTTTTGGAGTGGCCCAGGTAAAAAACACAAGCAAAGAAAAAATAATTTGCTTTGAATTTTTAAGTTCCTTTTCCCACCATTTAATGTTTCCAGATTTCAGACGAGCATGTCTAACTCGTTTGCAAAGAGATTGATTAGAATCACAAAGATTTGAATATTGGTCACAACGCTCTTCCTTTGATTTAATTCCAGCAGATACAATCGAGATTAAATTAAACAACCAATTATCTTCCAGGATAGTTCTTCCAGTCTCTACAAGCCTATCCCACGGTTCTATTTTCCTTTTCCATACACTAATATCAGTATCGAAAGTTTTATTATTTTTATCAAAAAAATCCCTAATTTTTTCATCTACCTGGTCTTTAACATCAAAATTCAATAAAGCTTCATTATCGACGTAATAATACCTTGTCCTTTGATGAATATAATCTAAAAATGAACTATTTTCTTCTTCAACTCTGAGGATGTAAGACAGCACGAAAGTATTAAGATAAAGGTTTAAAGACGATAGAGCATTTAATTCTGATTTTTCAGGTGTGAACACTAGTTCTCCACTCAGAATTCCTTTTAAAACTGTCTTTTTTAACAGGAAATCATTTTGTATCAACTGGCTTCCTTGTTTAGCATTTAGGATAATTTGAAGACGGTTTAAATGTTCCAAAGGGTTTTGATTCAAAATAGAAACTAAAATCTTTTTATCAACTAAGTGCAAAATACCCAATAGATATGCATACTCTAGCCAGATCGATAATTCTTCTTCATTAACTTGCTCAACATGTTCTTCCCAATATTTTTTCAGATGATATGGGTTCTCGGTTATTAACCCAATCAATTCATAAGCATAATCAATATTAGGAAATTTTTTCAATTGATTGAAACATTCTTCGACCAATTCCTTTCTTCCACATTCCTCTGGCAACAGAATTGATTCATTATTACTTCCCTCAAAATTTTGATTTAAAATATCACCAATATTCAAACCATCAATAATAATTTTGAGAACATTCTTTAATAAAACAGGGTATTGGGTGAAAACCCAATCTGATAGTAATTGTGCCGTCACAATCCTTGGATAATTTGTGTGTTTTAGAAATTCATCATTCTGAAGTTCTCCTAATTTATGAATAAGCATCGGTAGCTCACCTTTATCAAAACAACCAGCGAAAAATCTAACAACATTTTGCCAATAAAAATTACGTGATATAGCTTCAAATCTTTCTGGTTTTGTTCCGGTACTTTCGCAACCAGCGGGAGAATAAGGAGATGTCTCATATAGATATTTTGCGCAAAAATATTCTCTTAGCGGTTGAACTTCGAACTCAAATGTACCTTGAACTCTTGAAACAAGTGCACATACTCGCTCCTCCATCACAGTAAATAATTGATCTGCAATATTTGTTTTATGTCCCTCTTTTTTTAAATAATCTTTTAATTGATCCTTCAATTGATTAATTTCAATTTTCCCGCTATTTTTATACATCTCCGCTTCTGAGTGTAAAATCCATGCCAAGTATTTATGTATATCAATTATCAAATCTCTATTATCACGTATGGTGATGTTTTTTTCTGATTCTCTATTAAAAAACAATTCAATGTAACTATCATAAAGCGCTGTTCTTTTATTAGGTAATGACTCTCCTCGAGTATTTAATAGACTTATTAAAATGGCTAACTGCATTGGGCTTTTAGCTAAACTTCGCAAATGAGGTAATTCCAGTTTTTCATCTACTAAACGCTTAATTTCTGACGCTTCCCTACTGTTCAATCTTTTAGCTTTAATCCATTTATCAACATACTGTCTTATGTTTTGTAATGTAATATCAGTGAGTTCAAAGTTGGGGTACTCATCAACCGGAAAACCTACTGAGCTTGATAGCGCCGCAGGACGGCTCGTAATAATAATTTGGATTGATTTAGAATTTTGAGTTAATCGATTAACCCCTTTCTTTACAAAGGTAATAATTTCTTCTCTTAATTCCAGATCGGCTATTTCATCAAATCCATCTAAGACAATTAATATTGAACTCAACTTGAAAATGGAAACCAAATCGTTTGAATTAAATTCAAACAAATTAGAGTGATAGCAAATGTGAGCTACTAAGAATGATTCTAAAGATTTCGCCCAAATTTTTGAGAAATATTCTTCACTTAGAATCCCAGAGTAGGGATTTTTGAATTCCATCCAAGTAGCTATGTCACGTAAATCGATTTTAAATGGTAATCTGACGGGCACCTTCAGAAAATCGTTTGGAATAGAATTAAAATCCTCCTTTTTATTTAAAAGACGAATTCTATGAATTTGACAAATATATTGTGCTATGGTGGATTTTCCTTGACCGGGGCCACCTTCTAACACAATTTTATGTATATCCTTTTGTACCAATTGATTCAAAAGAAATGAAGCTGCACCGATTCCGTTTTCTTCTTGGTATGCATATAGTCTTTCATGATCTTCATTAAATAAATCAAGATTACGGAATCTATATAAAATTTTTCTGAATTTTTTATTTTTATGGTTATATTTTTTTATTTGAATTGGAACGTCAACAAATAAATCTAACAAACGATTTTGTAACTCAATTTGTTTGAATTTTACTTCATTGTCCATTTCATATTGATCTGCTAAATATGCCTGTATAACGCTTTGACGCCTTTCCTTGGCTTTAGTGATGTTTTCAAATAGTATTGAATTTAAAATATCTTGGCCACTCAATATTTGAGGAAATGACCATTTGATCAAAGGGTTTGTTTCTATTTTTCGAGACAAGTCATCCCTCCACCAGCAAAAAGAAGGGATATCTATGTTGTCATCTAATATTTTTTGTAATTTATCTATGGCACCAACGTCAAGATGAGCAGTGCCTTTTACATTTGTAATTAGATAATAGGATTTCGCTCCTCTTTCAATAAGCCTTTTAATCTTTGTAATTTCACCTTCAATTGTCGCTACTAACCACTTGTGAATATCTCTTTCCTGCTTTGGATTCCTTACATATTTGACTTGGAATACAATAAATTCTCTTTTAGAAGAATCAAATACATAAGCTATTGAATCTCTACCGCCATCTGGTTGTCCCACTGGGAATGCTTGCATGTTTTCAAATTCATTGCTCAACAAGCAATGACAAAATTCTTGAAATTGTTCGTCTCCTAAATTTTCATACAAGTAATCCATACTTTTTCCTTAAATAATTATTTATAAATAGTTAAACTCATAAAATTAGTTTTTAGATACAATTTACCATAACAAGTAATTGAACGGTTCCGTATAGCCGAGATATCCGGTTAACCGCATATCATGAATGTTTGAGTGATATACGACTATAAATAATTGTGATATTGGATCAAGGGCTTATTATCATATAAACTGAGATAAACACCCCCAGCAGCAAAAAGCAACAGGAAAAATAAATACAGCGTTTGGCTGTCCAGTAGTCAAAGATTCTTGCATGATCATGACTTCAACATTTACCGGAAAATGGTTTTGATTTGCACCGGTATCTTTGACATTTCATCCAGTGGACTATTATTAACAGTCTCAGGGTGTTAACTTATAGTCTGGCACCATATCTTGTGATTGATGGAAACTTTATTCATCACACAGATAATCAACGATATAATATGTACAAAACACTTTAGCAGACTTCTATTGTTTCAATTTCATCTTTCCAGACAAGAAAGCCCAACCATCTCTGGTCATTTTATACATGGGCCGAAATTGCCCATTTCTATCTGGATAAGACCCCTCCTGAAAATTCAGGGCGGCGAATTCTTCACTACAGTCAAGGCTCTCCAGCTTTTGGATGACATTTTTATGTTGCTTCCCAAAAGTGTTTTCCAGGGTTCTTGTATCTGTCATGGGAACACCAACATCAACTGTCTCCAAATCTGGGTGCCTTTTAATATGCCTTTGTTTTTATAATTGCAGTCTGCAACAATCCATTCTTCAAACTTTTCAGCGGCAGGAAGTTTGGATCTCATGATCAGTCGGTAAACATCTCTTTCAGGGATGATTTTTGTCTGGGGATCAAGGGTGCCCATTTCGGTCACCCCTATATGTTGTGGTGCTTTGCAGTGCATTCGTATAGCCTTTGCGGTATTCGAGTACCCCAAAATCGTAGCTACATCTTTACCAACAAACCAAGGATTCCCATCTTCATCTGTAATTGTTCTCACCACATCTGTTCCACCGAATACAAATTCTTTCAAAAACAAGGCCTATAGCCCCCTCACAATGAATAGTTTTTATTTTTGTGGGTATTACCCTTGTACTTTTTACGAGAAAAGCCACTTGAGAGGTGTTATTTTTTTGCTGATTTTACAAGTTTCATAGAAACGGGGGTTTTTGTTGAGACCATTTAAAGGGCTTACCTGTTGCTTTGGTAACCCATTCCCATTCAATCAAAGCCTCTTACCTTGCCGTTGTTTTCTTCTAAACCATCAATCATAAAATATAGGTGCATTTTAATATGTCCTTGTTTTTCTGAAGGTTGGAATATGAGCTACCAGGATTTTGCCAAGCTTGAAACCCTGTATTGACCACAGGAGCAATTTTGCCCTCTTGAGAGCTGAGTGACAGGTATAATTCCCTTGTTAAAATAATTCTATGCAATGTAATCGACTTAAACAGCCTCTTTTTTAGGTGTTGAGGGTATCACTCAACGAGAAATATCGTGAGTTTGGACTCAGCACATAAGATATCTTTCGGTGATAATAAATTTAACCTTGGTTGGAGACCCCCTGGTTAATGTCCAATATTGGACTCAAAGGTGATAATCTGAATGTTAGTCTTTGGGCAAGAACTAACATTCGTTAGAATAAATAATCATTACAGTTATTTACAAACAACAAAGATAATCCTTGCTTTTTGAATGTTAGTTTTATATACTAATAAACATCAACACTAACTTTCAAACACAAGGACACACGACATGGGAACAGCAATTAACAAACCAGGCCTTGGACAGAAAAAAACAGTAGAACCAATCAGACGCTTAAAAGATATCAAAGCCATTAAAAAGATCTTGTCTGATAAACCCCGTGATTTATTGTTATTCACCTTGGGTATCAATAATGGATTGAGAGCAGGTGATCTGCTTAAATTAAAAGTGGGACAGGTCAGAGACTTAAAAGCTGGTGACTCTATCACAATCATAGAAGGTAAGACTGATAATAAGAATGTACTGGCTATCAACAAAAGTTCCTTTGATGCTCTCCAAAACTTCCTATCAAACAACCCAGACATTGAGGATAACGCCTTTTTGTTTGGTGGACGCAAAGGGAATAAGGCACTTACTATACCGAGCTTAAACAGGCTGATAAAGGCATGGACAGAAGATATCAACCTGAAGGGTAAGTATGGCACTCACACACTCCGTAAAACATGGGGATATATCCAGCGTACAGAGTTTGGCGTACCTATTGAGAAGATCACACAGCGTTACCTACACTCAAGCCCTGCTATCACCATGGGTTACTTGGGATTGCAGACCAAAGAGGTTGAAGATATCCTGATTAACAATGAGATTTAATAGCCCACAGAGAGGCCACCAAGCCTGCTTATCTATGCTTTTTCATCAATTCTAACAAGCTCATTGCAATTGTGGCAAACCATGGCAAGGCTTAACACAAAACCTTTAAAAAGAACTCTGTCACAAAAAGGACAGCGGTATATCTTTAATTCTTTATCATCAATCATTGTCATTCCTTTCTGCTTACTGGTGTAACGAATAATAATAACACTGAGAGCAAACCTATTCGCTTCTTCATAATCAAGTAAGTCCCCTCACACCCTGCTCATAAGCCATACAGAAATTTAAATACCATGAGAACATCAACTCAGAATGCATGCCTCTAAAATCACACCACGATATTTTATATCTATCAGGTGCCCTATCCCTCCCAAACCCCCTGGGCGCTTAACACCTATCTATATACTTACCGTATTTTGGGAATAAGCTTGAAGCGACCTATGAATACGACTTTACTTCCCTACTCCATCCTGATACAGCTTTAATACTCAAATTGATTAGTTTAAATTATTCTCGGAATCCTGTTTCCAATGGAGTTAGTATGGACATCAAATCTATTCAAGAAAGATTACAACGCTTCGCTGATGAACGAGACTGGGAACAATTCCATTCTCCTAAAAACCTGGCAATGGCTCTTAGTGTAGAATCCTCGGAGTTGGTTGAGCATTTTCAATGGTTGACTCAGGAACAAAGCAGAGAATTGCCAAAAGAAAAAATAGGAGCGGTTGAGCAAGAGATTGGAGATGTTTTTATATATTTAATGAGACTCGCTGATAAGCTTAATATTGATTTGTTGCAGGCGGCCCAAAGAAAGATTGAAGTTAACGAGCAAAAGTACCCTGTAGCTAAAGCAAAGGGAAATGCTAAAAAATACACAGAGCTTGAAAAGTGATCGTATATTCTTCGACCAAATCAGAATTTAGGCGAGATGTCCATAACAATCAGATTGAAGAGTTAATACACGAAGCTTATCAAAGTAATCTTGGCCATTCCACGAGTAAGTCAGAAATAAATTCATGGAAAAATTCAATGATGTATATGAGCAACATTCTGGAAGACGGTGGGATACCTGATGATACTGGTGTTGCGATTGAATATAAAATTCCACAAACTTCAAAACGGGTTGATATTATCCTTACTGGTATTGATGAGCATAATAAAAGTGCAGCTGTTATTGTGGAACTCAAGCAATGGTCAGATGCAAAACTCACAAAACAAGATGGTATCGTAAAAACCTTTATCGGCAAGGCAGAAAGGGAGACAATTCACCCATCCTATCAAGCTTGGACATACGCAGCTTTGCTTGAAGACTTTAATGAAGCAGTGCAAGACCAAAACATATCCTTATCACCATGCGCCTATCTGCATAACATGAAATCCGATGAAGTTATCAAACATTCTCAATATGAAAACTATTTACAAAAAGCACCCTCCTTTATTCGAACTGATGCTAAAAAACTTACAGATTTTATAAAAAAATTTATACGGTATGGTGATGCTGGCAAGGTCATGTATGAAATTGATAAAGGTAAAATTAAGCCTTCAAAAAATCTATCAGACAAACTTCTTTCAATGTTACAGGGGAATGAAGAGTTTATCATGATTGATGATCAGAAACTGGTCTATGAAACAGCATTAAAACTGGCACAAACATCAACAGTGAAGGATAAGCATATATTAATAGTAGAAGGTGGGCCTGGTACTGGCAAATCCGTTGTTGCTATTAATCTGTTGGTACAGACCACTAACAGAAAGCTTGTAAGCCGTTATATAACAAAGAATGCCGCACCTCGTGCAGTTTATGAAAGTGTACTCACCGGCTCATTTACAAGAACACATATTACGAACCTATTCAGTGGGTCAGGTGCCTATACAAACACTGAACGAAATATCTTTGACGTATTAATCGTTGATGAAGCGCATCGCCTCAACGCAAAATCCGGTATGTTTCAAAATTTAGGTGAAAATCAAATCAAGGAAATTATTCAGGCATCAAAATTCAGCATTTTTTTCATTGATGATGATCAACGAGTCACTTGGAAAGATATAGGCGAAAAAAAAGAAATAAAAAAATGGGCGAACCAACTCGGTGTTACCATTCATAAGATGGAGTTACAATCACAATTCAGATGTAATGGTTCGGATGGCTATTTAGCATGGATAGACAATGCATTAGAAATAAGAGTAACAGCCAATGAAACATTACAAGGTATAGATTACGACTTTCAGGTGTTTGACACTCCCAACAAGCTTAAAGAAGCCATCTTCAAGAAAAATAACATAAACAATAAAGCCAGATTGGTAGCCGGGTACTGCTGGAATTGGATAAGCAAAAAACCAGAAAATAATTCGCTCAATGACATAACCATTGATAAATATGACTTTGCCATGCAATGGAATTTAACTACTGATGGAAGCCTGTGGATTAGAAAACCAGAATCAGTTAATGAAGTAGGGTGCATCCATACCTGTCAGGGATTAGAAGTAGATTACATAGGTGTAATAATCGGGTCAGATATCATCGTTAGAGATGGTAAAATTGTTATTCAGCCATCGGAACGAGCGAAAACAGATCAATCTCTAAGAGGTTACAAAAAGGAATTAAAAGAAAACCCGGAAGCTGCCACTTTAAAAGCCGAAGCCATAATCAAAAACACTTACAGAACATTAATGACTCGTGGTCAAAAGGGTTGTTATATTTATTGTACTGACCCAGAAACAAATGCTTATTTTGTTGAACTATCCAAATCTATTGTGTTTAAAGAGAAACAAGAAATAGACTTGGCAATAGAACTAAAAAAACAAGAAGTACCACGATCAGTTAAATATCCGGGTTTAATGCTTGAAATATTAAGGCCTGATGAAGTTAATCCTTCTGCAAATGCTGTTCCTATTTACGATCTGGAAATTGCAGCAGCCCTATTTAATAATGAAAAATATGTTGATAAATTTGATTGGGTAAAACTTCCAGATTCCTTTAAAGCACTGCAAGGTCATTTTGTAACTCGTGTAGAAGGAGAGTCAATGAATAAGCGCATACCAAGCGGAGCCTGGTGCTTATTTAAAAAAAATCCGACTGGCAGTAGAAACAATAAAGTTGTCATTATTCAACATGAAAATATCCACGATCAAGACACAGATGCATCGTATACGGTTAAACTATATGGTATTGAAAGAGCAATTGATGGTGATGAACAGTCTTTCAGTAAAATTGTGTTACGACCAGATTCATATATCAAAGGTTATGAGAATATTGAGTTTGAAAATGAACAATCCAGTGAATTAAAGGTAATTGGTGAACTTGTGGCAGTAATAGCTTAAACTGCCTCCCAAACCTCTAAGTTAGACACCTACCCATGTATTTTCGATATTTGCAGGGCAGACTATATTAATAGCAGGGTAATGACACTTTATCCGCATCAAATTTAGGGTCTTATAGGGGATATTTTAAGGCAGCCATTTTTGCTTTAGCTACAATATAGCTATGGATACTGGGTTTGGGGGAATTCTTATTGGGTTGAATATGGGTGGGGGTGTTTGAGACATATCTGTCTATAGAGGATTAAAAGTAGAACTATTTAAAAAACTATTGATACAAATATCTACATATGAGGCTCTTGAAATTTACAGGATATGCAGACTCAAAAGATCCAAATAGAGAAGGGAATGATGTATATTGGTGTCAATGATAAAAGGATAAATGATTTTCAATTACCCAAAGGTGTGGTATTTCTTATGTTATTGTAAATGATAACGATTTGGAGATATCATGCCAGCCGCCTACAGTTATATCAGGTTCTCATCAGAAAAGCAGTCTCAAGGTGACAGCGAACGAAGCCAGATAGAAGCCGCCCACAAGTATGCCCGAAAACATGATCTTACTCTGGACGATTCCACATATAAGGATATGGGTGTCTCTGCCTCTCATGGTACCAATAAGACAGAAGGGAACTTAAAAAAATTCATCCAGGCCGTTGAGAGAGGGAAAATCAAGAAAGGATCTTATCTTCTGCTGGAGTCCATAGACAGACTCAGCCGTGAGGATTTTTCGGCAGTTCTTACCCTATTGACCCAAATCGTAAATTTAGGGGTTAAAGTTGTCACTCTGATAGATAACTACGAATTCACCGCTGAAATCGTTAAAAATCCCTCGAGTATGATGTATTCCGTTATGAAAATGTCCAGGGAGCATGAGGAATCAACCACACCAAGTAAACGTATCAAAGCCGTTTGGGAAAAGAAAAGGCAGGTCACCAAAGAGGAAAAGGCTAAATTCACCACTATATGCCCAAGCTGGATCTATTGGGACGAAAAAATAAAAAAGTTTAAGTTGATACCTAAAAGGGCAGAAGTAATGGAACTTATCTTTAAAATGTCTTTGAAAGGGTATGGATTAAAACGAATCATAGATCACCTCAACCTCAAGCGTATTCCATTTTGGGGTAAAGCTGTTAGGAAGGATTTAAAATTAATAGAGGTTAGAAAGTTCCAAGGGAAACCCATAACCAAAGAAGAGAAAAAAGCTCTACAGGATGCGTATGATAATAGTGCTTGGTCCAATGCCACCACACAAAGGTTATTGAATTATAAAGCCACATATGGTGCCCATGAAACACCAACATTGCCTTTGGTTGAAAACTATTTCCCTGCTATTGTCAGTAAGGCTGATTTTCTTAAAGTCAGAGAAATGAAGAAAAAGAAACGGGTGATTGATGGCAGGGCTGCTACCAAGCTTCACAACATTTTCACACCTTCCAGGAGAAAGCAATTGCCAGTATGCAGTATTTGTGGTGGGACTATGGGGTTTGTTGATAAAGGCGGTGGCCACAAATATTTGGTTTGTCTGACAGCACGTTCTAAAAAGGTACAAAAGAAATTAGGAACTACCTGTCAGTATCATTCGTGGAATTATGACAAAGTGGAAAGACACATCCTTTTTTCCCTCAAAGAAATGGATTGGTCTTTACTGGCACCTGGAGATGATAGAGATTATGATGGTGAGATCCTTGATAAAAAGGATATGGTTGGGAGCATTGAAAAGAAGATCGATAATTTAATGGCGCTTGTAAGCGATGGAGATTACATAGAAGGTAGTTTCCCCTCACTCAGAGAAAAACTATTCAACCTGGAGCGCCAAAAAAAAGCTGTTTCTGAAGAAATTATCAACCTTGAGGATGAAAAAATGCTTGCAGCCCACAAGCAAACGTCTGGTATTGACATTGGCATGGTGGATGATTTCTATCAGCAGAAAGACGACTATGAAATAAGAGTTCAGTTAAACCAAATGATAAAATCCTTAATATCCAAAATTGAGTTTAATCCGATGCATCTGCGTGAGGATTACGGGACAGATAGAAATAATCAAATCTGGGGCGATAAGCCAATTTGGGGGTGGATTTCAATCCGTTTCCACCCAACACAAGGATACACTGATGAAGATCTCAAACAGATGGATGATGCTGGACATATCGACCTTGAGGAGATGACACTCGAAGAGATCGAAAAATATAAAGAGTTTGTTGGTGTTCGGGATATCATGATTTTGGATAAACAGTTAAATGAAAGTGTCAGCTATACAAGTGCCGGACCTCATCACCAATTTGAAAGGGAAACACATATCAAATTGACTAAAACTGGCCAGAAGATTACCACAAACCGCAACGTCGTTAAACGTAGAATGCCACTCTACCCACCATTAGTGGATAGTGAGGATATCCTAAATTATAGTGATGATGAAGGTGCCTACCTTGTGAAATGGGTAGACAAATCAGGTGTCGAGAAAAGCGAATACAGGGATTTACCCCACGCTGCCCTGATGCCCGAAGAAGAATGGGGCAAGCTGAAAGAGGAATGGGAATGTTATTCTGATGCGGTGGAGTTCATAGAGTGCTTAAGAGAGAAAACCACACCAGAAGATATAATTTCAGAATTGACATATGAGGTATTCATGAAACTTTATCCTGATTACTTTTAAGACGTTAAAAACGGTCAAAATAAGCCAATACAGGCGAATTAAAATGTACCACACCCCTTTAGTATTTCCACAAAGTGCTTTTCTGCGTTTTTGAACTCCTGCATTCTCTTTCATTAAAAATCCCTTTTTTCATCTGTTCATCATCTCCACCTTATTATCGGAGTGATAGGTTTTGCTTATGGGCCTGACAAGTTTTTTGAAATTTTTCTATTCTGTTCCTGCCATATCACCTTAATTTCACATCATCATAGAATCCTGATACCTGGATCTCGCATCACTCCAATAGAATTTCTGAAATATTTTTTCCTAAGGTCTAAAAATTTTGTGCATATTACCTTGGATGGTGTGCCACCAACTAAACGATTACCCATAGCCTTTAATTTAAAGAGGCCCTTAAAAACAGCAATACCATAAAATGGGTAATAGAATAACAATTAGCTACTATACATAACCCCATAAAATCCTTGACTTTTCAAGGGATTCTGGTATTATAGCGGCAAGTTCGAAAACGAATCGGGCCAGGACAAAAGCGGCGAAGGTGACCGGGAAACCGGCAAAAATCAAATAAAGAAGTACAGAGAATTAAAAATTTGGAGCAGTGAGGAGGTGGATTGGCAAAGATAATTGTTAACTAAGGTTATGTAAGATTTTTAACGTAGGACAAGAAAAGTAAGGTTTTAAGATGTTGAAGCATAAGCAGTTGGTATTTACAGTGATACGAGGGGGAAGCAGATAGCAAGACAGTAACCCCTCCCCCGAGTATTCACTCAAGTTATAAAATCCTCAAAACAATTTAGTAGCACCGATCAAGCCATATAGGCTATCGGATTATTATTAACCAGGCTGAACTTATACAGCCTAAGGATACCCCTATCTCTATTCGGATATCCAAACCATAAAGGGAATCGAAAATGGTTCAAATCAACGGTAGACAAGGCATTCAAGCAGAAATGTCAGTAGATGGAAACAAAGAAATTAATGGTAGATGTGGCATTCAAACAGAAGTGCCAACAAACAGAAATGAAAAAATTAAAGGAGAATTTATCATGGTTGAAAGTGGTTTGAAAGTAAATGAAAACAGTAAGTTTAAAGGAGAAATTAGTATGGAAAAACAGGCAGAAGCTAAAACAAAATGCAGAAAATACATCAAGCATGGGCTTTCTAAGACACGATTCTACAAAGAGTATCACCACATGATTGACCGTTGTAAAAACCCCAGTCACCCCCGTTGGGATAGTTATGGTGGTAGTGGTATCAAAGTCTGTGAACGCTGGCGTGGTGATGACGGTTTTATTAATTTTAGAGACGATTGGTATAAGGAATATGAGTTGTTAAAAAACAAGTACCATCCCGAGGAAAGGCGTTTATCTTTAGCAAGGATTGATCCTGATGGAGACTACTGTCTCGACAACACACGGTGGGTAGATTGGGCAGAAGAGAATAACCCAAGGATTAAAGGGAAGTTCATCGGTGTTTGCCCTGGCTATGGAACAGCTTATATCATTGATGCTGATAAATTCGCCAACGATATTCTATGTTCAGTTTCTTTGATAACTAAATGCTTGAATCAGACTGCCTCTGATGGCAGTGGATGGTACTACTATTACCCAGAAACTAAAGATGAAAATGATTTTATTGATCTGGTTTTGGAAGAAGCATGGGAACTTGGATATATATTTGTACCAACTGGTTTCGAGTTAAAAGCAACTGGTTAGCAAGTTGCCCTAAAAACATTATTGGTAAAACTTTCTGAAAAAGAAAGAGGGAAAGATGTTTGCTTATAGAAAGATGGGAAGACAGAAGGCCAGGTGATATGGGATCATAATCCTTTCACTATCATCCCCTTCTGAAATCCCCATAAATACACTATCAGTGAACTGATCTAAAGGTCAGTTTTATATCAACAGGCGATTTAACCAAAGCCAAGGGTATCCCTATATGTTTTAGGAGCACCCAAAATGTATAGGAGAGATTGATGGTAGAGGAATGGCAAGAGGGAGAATTTGACAAGGGAGAGGTAGATTTAGCACCTGAAGTTCTGGGCTTTTTATGCTGGAGAAGGCTCAAAGATCCAAGTGTTTGGAACCAAATATTTAAAGAAGCTGGGATTACAACCCAAAAAGGCAAACACATTGCCAATCGAATTTTAACTAATTTGATCCCTCTTCCAGAGCGGTTAACTTATTTAAGACACGCAAGATATTATACCAAAGGGAGCCTTTTTGATTATGAAAAAGTCGGATATACAGCTCTTATCACTGTCATAGATAAGCTTTATGAAACTGGATTTATTGTTAGCTATATTGGTGGGTTAAACCTTAAGACACAAAAAATAACTCTCTCAAACATTTCACCCACACTCAAATTGGTTGAAGCATTCAAGGATATTGTGGAGAATAGTGGCACCACCGAAATAGAAATTGATTCCAAACCTACGGTTACGGTGTTTCTAAAAGAAGGAACCCAATATGATGAAAGAAGGAAGAAAAAGCCCAAAAAGTATCTTCCTGTTAACCTTGAAGCAAAGCATACCAAAACAGTGGATAGGTTTAACAAGAAATTCAATGATGAAATGGATAAGCATGAACTGTCATTTGATGCTCCAGATGAAATTCAAGCCTTGTATCACTACAAATTCGGTAAACACCCAGAACTCCATAAGAAGTATATCTATTCTGTGTATTCTAAGAATTTATCCAATGGTGGAAGAAATTATGGTGGTGTTTGGATTGGTATGCCGAAGATCTGTAGATGTTTTCTGAAAATGGATGGTGAATCCCTTGTCGATATAGATTTGTCTGCCTGTCATATAGCTCTTTTGTATGAAATGATTGGAAAAAGAGAAGAGATGCCTTCAAATCCTTATATGTACCCAAAAGGTGACCCAAGGAGAGACGTTGCAAAACAACTCCAACTCTCAATGGTAAATATCACCCCAAAAAGTAAAGGAAGAAGCCGTAACCAGTTTAGAAACGATGCTGTTAGATCTTTACCTTTTTTTCAAGATATCCAATCGGAATTCGAGAGAATTAAAAAGACCTATACAGATAAAGAACTTGCACAAAAAAAGAAAGGGGAATATTGGAATTCAATTAAGGATGAGCATCAATCTAAGATGAAGCAATATAAAGAGATTGCTATTGAATTAGAAGAGTTACATTCTCCTATCAAAGACTATTTCTATACAGGGATTGGGACAAAACTACAATTCAAAGAATCCCATATTATGAGGAAAATCATGAAAGAAGCTTTGAAATTAGGGATTGTTATATTGATTTGCCATGATGGAGCACTGGTGAAAGAAAGTGAAGCTGATAAGGTAATAGAACTATTCATAAAGACAGGATACAGATATGAAATAGAACGGTTAGAAGACACTAAGAAACTTATTAAATGTAGATATGGTATTAATCATTTATTAATAAAAATAAAGAATAAAGAGTATAGGATTGATTTAGATATATACAAAAGATTGTATCATAATAGATATATTACTTTTAATAATAATAATATATTTAATAATGAATTATATTTAGAATATATATACTATTATCATAAGGGTAGGAAAGTAATAGATATAGAAGCTTGTAAAACCTTCTATACCTCTTCAATAGAGGGTTTAAAACTTTCCAACAAGCTCCAAAAAGGGAAAATAAAGGTTGATAAAAATCCTCTCACTGATCCATGTAAAAGCCAACCAGGAAGTTCTATTCCACCGAAAAGTGATCCCCCACCGGAAGATTATAGGGGGTATTGGGATTCAAAGCACATAAATGAAATCGTCTACTTAGATGAATCTGAATTTTATGAGGATGATGGGCCAATTGTCGTTAAGTATGCGAATCTTGTTGGAGAATTGTGGCTTGGAAGGATCTGTGATCCTCAAATAAATCCAAGTCAAATAATCAGTAGGGCCACACAAAAAGAAATTGAGCAAGAGAACTTCAAGAAACCCTTAGAAATGACTGAATATGTCAGCAATGAAGAACCCGCTCGATATGACAAATGGGGTTATAGCAAGGCTAAAGGGATCATTATTAAAGAATGGCCTGGGAAAGTTAAGGCTTAACAAGGATATACTTGTGATGTTGATTCTATCAATGGTTAAAAAAGAGTGGGAGGGCAAGTTTAGTTTAAAAACTCCTTCCTCACCTCACTCCAATATTTTTACCAAGGAACAACTGGCATAAGCCGTGAGCCTAATTTTCTCCAAATAAACACCAAAAGTCCGGCTCCAGCTTTTACAGAGTGACAAATACCCCACCAAAATAAATTCTATGCAATGTCCTCGCCTGATATGGATAGTTAATGCCTATACATCACCAAATTCATCATTCTCCCAATCATAATTTCCATCAAATCTGGCATCCTCTGGTGCAGGTGGTAGATCTGGAATACTCTCAACCACTAACTGTGCGCCTTTTTTACTGTAGATCACACCAACATCCTGCTTGTTGTCTGATACCACCGTGTATTCCCCATCCCGTTCAAAGCGTTCTTTTAAGTCAGGGTATACAACAACTTGTTCACCATCTATGGTGTGGATCTGGTGGTTCTCATAGCGTGGTACCCATCCAGGCGTAATGAAATCAAGGTAATGATTACAAATCACCTTATCCCTGAATACTGCCTCACCATCAATGATAATCCTTGTATCAAAGCCTGGATTAGCCATGCCTGTACTGGTTATGTTACCTGTATTGGTAACACTAAAACTGGTTGTCTGTTCTTTATCCAATATTGATATGATGCGAATTCCACCATTAATGAAGTGAATGGTAATAACACCCCAGAGTCCTGAATCTTTTACAGGCTTGAAGACTATCTTTTTTACCAGACTCTTGATCATCTGATTGATCTTAATCCGGGTATCAATATCCTTGGTTAATGACTGATAGAATTCATCTACAAGTTGTACGTCCATCTTGAGAATACGTTCAGACTCTAATATTTGTTCATGAATCAAACCATCAATATCAACTTGTAAGGTGTCTTTTTGAGCCTCTAAAGCCTTCATTTTACCTATTAGGATCTTGGGTAAATCAGTATCATTCATATAGTCATCTGAAAGCTTTTTAAGATCCTTTTTCACTTGTTTAAATGTATCCTGCTTGAGAAAAATCTCACCATCAAAGTCACGTTCAGAACCACCAGCTAATACAGACCAATCCATTTCTCTGAGACTGTAGAGTATGTGCTTTTCGAGTTTGGGGTATTGCCAACCCACATATTCACAATCTTTTGAACCTGACTTCGCCATTGAACAAACAAGGTATTTCCATTCATGAGTATGAGGTTTATTTTTAGAACTTTTGTTAACAAAATGCATTGAGCTACCACAAGACCCACAACGGCAAAGCCCCACAAAAATGTTTGACAGGGTATTTGTTGCTCTACCGATAGGAAGTTTATTTTTTTTCATAATGTCTTGTGCTTTTAAAAATTGAGCTTTTGAAACAACAGGGGGGAAATAACCTTCCACGTATAATTTTTTTTCGAGATTTTCCAGAACACCAAAAGTGGCCTTATTGGAAAGAATTTTTTGAACGTAAGAACCATGCCAAATCTTACCCCCATTCCAATTTTTAACTCGGTTTTCATTTAAATATCTTGTAATTGCTTTCTTGCCCTTGCCCCCCAAATACATTTCGAAAATTTGTTTAACGATTGCTGCTGGTTCGGGGATTAAAACAATTTTTCCATCTTCAATTTCCATCCAGGTTGGCATTTTTTTTGTCATTGGCGTTTTATAATCAATTGCATCCTGCCGTTTTTTCCCCCATGCTTTCCCTACTCTATCGCTTTTTTTTGAACTTTCTTCATGGGCAGTAGCCATAATCATAATAGAATACATCAAACCCATTGTGTCATTTATCGATTTAGCTGTGTATTCTTTTTCATCCATCAACGTAACAACGATAATACCCTTCTCAAGGATATCAGCTAACAAGCCTAAAGCTTTGAGAACCTTTTCCCTGCTTAAACGGTCAAGAGATTCAATAATTAGATAAGAACCTTTTTTAATTTTTCCACTATCCACTGCGTCAATGAATAATTTCAATTTACCGTCAGCTCTATTTTTTCCCTTGAAACCTGAAACCGCAAGATCTTTAAAGGAATTAGTATCTAACGTGAGGCCCTTTTTTACTGCATACTTCTGAGCTGCTTCTAATTGTCGTTGGAGACTATGACCTTGCTTTTGTTGTTCAGAAGAGAACCGAATGTAAGAATAAGCTTTGGCTTTCATAACTATATGCCCCTTTTAAATAATTCAATTTGATAAATACATTATTTAATGGGTTATAGCAACTACGATATCAGCACGTTGTGAGCCCCGGCAGCAGCAATCTCCAGGGCCCTTTTGGCATGAAATTGACCATTAACTTCAGAAAAATCCATTTCATGTTCAGTATCCGGAAAACGGGTCCCTGGTGTTGAATCCATTATATGGGGTTCAATTTCACTGAACCCTGCAAAAAAATCAACAATTTGCGACAGACTTTTTACCGGTAAAACATCAATCCCCTTTACCATGGCCGCCTCGTCCGCATTTTCAAAGGGAATAATAATCCCCTGATACCCTTTTTCTTTTGCCGCCAGAGCATAGGGAAGAACTGCTTTTACAGGTTTTACATTCCCGTCAAGGGACAATTCCCCGGAAACAAGATACGCGTTAACCTTGTCAGGAGCGATGATCTCGGATGCTGCCAGGATGCCTAAAGCAATGGGCAGGTCAAACCCCGTACCCTCTTTTTTTACATCGGCAGGCGCCAGGTTAACCACGACCCGTTCCATGGGAAAGGTATATCCTGAATTTTTTATTGCGGTCTTCACCCGGTCCTTGCTTTCCTTTACGGAAACTTCAGGTAACCCGACAATATTAAAGACCGGGAGACCATAGGCAATATCAACTTCAACCGCCACAATATATCCGTCAATCCCTGTCACGGAACAAGAGTCTACCGTTGCAAGCAAGTTTGCTCCTTTTACTAAAAAAAATTATGATGATACCCTTTTGTATCGTTTACTTTTACTATTTTCTATCAAAAAACAGGAAGGAACCAAAGAAATTTTTCAATTACTTTGCTTTGTGTATTAAAATCAGATATATATAACTCAACTTTCGGAGTTGGCCGTTTTTACATGGGCTCAGGCTTTCCCTATGGCACTTTTTACCCGTCTGGTTATGAAATAGTGATAAAAAGCATGGAACCTGATAAAAAATTCAGCCTCCAATAAAAAAAGCCTGACCCTGCCGATTAACGCTACCATCCGAAAATTGAGCAGATAACAAACTAAATTTTTCAGGTGACATTAACCCGATACCCAATAGATTATGACCCGATATTTTTTACAACGGACACTCGCAAACCGCATCTCTATCTCAGGAACAGGGGTTCATTCAGGAAAACAGACGCACCTGACCCTGATACCTGCACCGGAGAACCACGGCATAAAATTCAGGCGGGTTGACCTGCCCGGCACCCAGGATATCCAGGCGCTTTTCAAACTGGTTGTAGATACCAGTCTTGCAACGGTGCTGGGGACCAATGGGGCGATTGTCTCCACCATTGAACATCTCATGGCCAGCTTTGCCGGCCTTGGAATTGATAATGCCCTGGTGGAAGTCGATGATTATGAAATCCCCATTATGGATGGCAGCGCCAAGGTGTTCACCCGACTTATTCAGAATGCCGGTATTGTTGAACAATCGGCGCCAAAACATTTTTTAATCGTTAAAAAACCCATTCAAGTAGCGGACAATGACAAATCAGTGATTGTATACCCGGCGCCTTGTTTTAAAATAACCTGCAAGATTAATTTTGAACACCCGTTGATCGGAGAACAGGAAATCACATTTGACCGGGCAAAAAACAATTTTGAACGAGAAATCAGCCGCGCCAGAACCTTTGGATTTATCCAGGACATAGAACTTTTAAAAAAATTCAGCCTGGGCAAGGGGGGGAGTCTTGACAATGCCATCATTATTGATAAAGATAGGATCTTAAATGAAGAGGGCTTAAGATACCCTGATGAATTTGTCCGGCATAAACTCCTGGACAGCCTTGGAGATTTTTCCTTGCTGGGCATGCCGATCCAGGGACATATTGTGACTCACAAATCAGGACATACCCTGAACCGTTTATTCATTGAAAAATTTTTAGAACACAAAGAGGCCTGGGAAACAGGACCGGCAAAAATTAAATGACAAGCATATACTCATGATAGATTCTTCCCGCCACAAATCGATTGTTACACTGTTTATTTCTTTGTTCGTTGTCTTCTGTCTTTTATTTCCGTCTGTCACCGTTGCAGAGGAGGCTGCGGTAATTGAGAACATCAAACTGGCCAACACAAGAGATGATCTGTTGACCTATTTTGATGTCAAAAAGGCCTTTACAGAGAGGATAAACCAGGCCGTTCTGAATGGAATTCCCACCACTTTTTCATTTTATATCAGCCTGTATAAAACAGGTGAATCCTGGTTTGACAAAAAAATTTCCAACATCCAGATCAAATCCACGTTAAAGTATAATCCCTTGAAAAAAGAATTTTCCGTTTTAAGGGCCTGGAAAAATGAAAAAGCCGTCATCACACCCTCTTTTGAAAAAGCAAAATCCCTGATGACTGAAATTGATAATTTGAATATCATCCCACTGAGCCGACTTGTTAAAGGGGACAAATATCAACTCAGAATAAAAGCCAAGCTTGACAAAGTGACCTTACCCCTATCCCTTCACACGGTTTTCTTTTTTGTCTCTTTCTGGGATTTTGAAACAAATTGGTATTTAATCAATTTTACCTATTAACCGTCTTTTAGCCTTAAGCATTGCCTGAAACGAAACATATGGCCCCCTCAAAACAGAACTCGGCCAGAAAAAGAAAAGAATTCATTTTAATCTTTATCATCCTGATTACGGTGGGTATCCTGACGTTTATTGAAACCCGGATCACCCATTTTGGCAGTGATTTCCCCTTGTCCAGCACCGTTTTGATGTTTGTCCTGATCAACACGAATTTATTGCTGCTGCTTGCATTGCTGCTACTGGTCTTTAGAAATCTTGCCAAACTGTATTATGAAAAAAAGAACAACATCTGGGGAACGAAACTCAAAACCCGATTGATTACTGCATTTATTGTATTGGCACTTCTGCCGACAACGGTTCTCTTCTTTTTCTCCATTCATTTCATTTCCACAAGTATTGCCTTCTGGTTTAATGCACCCGTTGAACAGACCCTGGACAGCTCTTTGGCTGTCGGGCAGAAACTATATGAATATATTGAAGAAAAAAATGAATTTTTTGCCAAGCGAGCCGCCTTTCAAATCGACTCCCGGCAACTTCTGGACAAAGCAAACGACAAAAAACTGGCCCGGTATTCCCAGGTCATTCAACGGGCGTTTAACCGACATGCGGTTGAGATATATACGCCGGATGCCATTCGGGTCAGCCTGTCATTGGCCAATGAACTGGAAAGTCTTCATTTCGGCCTTCTGACCAGTAATGATTTGACCGATATCCCGGAAGGGCAATTCAGTCGAACGATTTCACAAACGATCAAAGAAGGAGAGTTTTTAAGAACCATCTCGGCCATTCCTTTTGGTTCCGATCCCAAAAAAGCCCAGGCATTCATTGTTATCACCTCCCTGGTATCACCGGAACTGTCTCAAAACCTGCAAGCCATTTTAAAGGGGATCGAAGAATATCATCAACTGAAGCTGGCCAAGAAACCGGCCCAGATTTCATATTATATCGCACTTTCAATTGTGGCGCTACTGGTTATTTTCTGTGCGGTCTGGTTTGGATTTCAATTGGCAAAATCCATTACCATCCCCATCATGAAATTTGCAGAAGGAACGCAACGCATTGCCGAAGGAGATCTCAATTACCAGATCGATTTTGAAACAGACGATGAAATCGGGACCCTTATCAAATCTTTCAATTCCATGACAAAAGAACTGGCCCTGGGGAGAGAACAGATCGCACTTTCCGGAAAGATGCTCAAACAACAGAATGCCGAGCTTGTAAAGAGCCGCCAATACATTGAAATTGTATTAAAAAACATTTCTGCCGGGGTGGTTTCCATTGATAACAAGGGAACCATTACGACCATGAACAAGGCTGCCGAATCCATGCTGGATATCAACAGTCATGATATTTTAAACAAAAATTTCAAAACCGTCTTAAAAGACGACTACTTACACATTGCCAATAAAATTCATGACCAGGTCGAGCAGGGCCAGGAAACCCTTGAAATCCCTCTTTCTGCAAGCATTTCAGGTATTCCCAAACATTTTTCTTTAAACGTCAATACGTTAAAAGATGACCTGGATCAAAATGTGGGTGCCGTACTGGTGTTTGATGATGTCACTGAACTTGAAAAAGCCCAGCGAATTGCTGCCTGGAGAGAAGTCGCCCGGAGAATTGCCCATGAGGTAAAAAATCCCTTAACCCCGATAAAATTATCCGCCCAACGGCTGAAGCGTAAATATGGCCAGCAGATTAATGACGAAATTTTTACCAATTGTACCAATACCATTGTCGAACATGTGGATCTGATCAGAAATCTTGTCAACCAGTTTGCTGCATTTGCCAAATTTCCAGATGCCAACGTTGCCCAGTGCAGAATAGAAAACATTGTCCTTGAAACCATTGCGCTTTACAAGGAAGGCCTTGAAAATGTGGATATCCAATACCAGTTTGCCCCCAATATCCCTGTATTAAAACTGGATCATCAGCACATGAAGCAGGCCTTTATCAATCTGTTTGACAATGCCATCTATGCGGTAAAAAAAAGGGGGACAATCCTGATTGATGTCTCCTACGATGACATTTTAAAAATTGTAAGGATTGAAATTGCCGATACCGGCAAAGGCATTTCCGATAAAGAAAAAACCAAATTGTTTGAACCTTATTTTTCAACCAAAAAATCAGGCATGGGACTGGGCCTTGCCATTGTCAACTCTATTATTTCCGATCATAATGGTGTAATAAGGGTTCAGGACAACAAGCCCAAAGGGGCTAAATTCATTATTGAGCTGCCGGCTTGATGAACGATAATAAAAACAGGAGAAACAATGTATCCTGCCGTATTAATTGTTGATGATGAAACCACGATCATAGAATCCCTGGATGGCATTCTGTCAGACGATGGATTTGAGGTCATCCACGCCTTTAACGGGTATGAGGCATTAAAAAAAATCGAATCAGAATCCCCTGACATTGTTCTGCTGGATATCTGGATGCCGGGAATGGATGGGATTGAAACATTAAAGGAAATTAAAAAAATAGCGCCCAATCTTCCGGTGGTGATGATTACCGGTCACGGGACCATTGAATCTGCTGTTGATGCCACCAAATCAGGTGCCTATGACTTTCTTGAAAAGCCTTTGTCCATCGACAAGGTCATGGTCACCATCAACAATGCGCTGAACTTTAGAAAGCTTGAAGAAGAAAATAGATACTTGCGGAAAAAAAGCATCGAAAAAAATTCCATTACCGGAACCAGTCCTGCTGTTCAAAAACTATACAAGGAAATCATGAGTGCAGCGCCGTCAGACGCGGCTATCCTGATTACCGGTGAAAATGGCACCGGCAAAGAAATGGTGGCCAGAACCCTCCATCAGTTCAGCTTGAGGCCGGAACAACCCTTTATCATTATCAATTGTGCCGCCATTCCTGAAGAAAATCTTGATAGTGAACTGTTTGGTCATGAAAAAGGGGCCTTTGAAGAAGCCACCTCAAAAAATAAAGGGAAATTTGAACTGGCATCAACGGGGACCCTGTTCCTTGATGAAATCGGGGATATGAATATCAATACCCAGGCTAAAATTTTAAGAGCCCTTGAATCAAAGACCTTTCAAAGAATTGGCGGTGGCAGGACCCTTCACATGGATGTCCGCCTTATCGCTTCATCAAACAAAGATCTTGAACGAGCGATTGAGACCGGTAATTTTCGAAAAGATCTATATTTCAGACTGAATGTCATCCCCATTCATGTGCCGCGGTTAAAGGATAGAAAACAGGACATCCCCTTGCTGGTGGACACCTTTCTTGAAAAATTTTCCAAACAATCTTCAGGAAAAAAGAAAACCCTTACGGAAAAGGCCCTTAAGCTTCTTATGGACTGTGAATGGCAGGGCAATGTCCGGGAATTGAAAAATCTTGTGGAACGGCTTTCAATAATGGTTGCATCAGATCATATTGATGTGGCCGACATCCCTGAACCCTATAATCCGAAAATCCGGTCAATGGAATTGGTGGACAAAGATTTTTCCCTTTATGAAGATGATCTGGCCCTGGCCAAAAAACGGTTTGAAAAAGAATTTATCCGCCAAAAACTTGCCCGGGAAGGCGGGGATTTAACCTCTGTGGCCAAAAAAATTGGAACCAGTATAAAACACATTAAAAAAAACCTGTTATAATCCCTATGAGAATCATCAGTGGCCATTGCAAAGGCAGAAAGCTTGTGACCCTCACAGGCAGGCAGATCCGACCCACATCGGATCGCACCAGGGAAGCTGTTTTTAACATCCTGGGACAAAAGGTTAAACAGGCAAAGGTGCTGGATCTTTTTGCCGGGACCGGGGCGATGGGGTTAGAAGCCCTAAGCCGGGGGGCGGATCATACCACGTTTATTGATCTGGCCTGTGGGATTATCCATCAGAATCTTAAGCGCTGCCGTCTTGAAGACAAATCCACTGTCATCTGTTGTAATATTTTAACCGACTTTCTTCCCGGGCGGCTGAAAGGACAGCGGTTTGACCTTGTGTTTATTGATCCGCCTTATGGAAAAGGATATATAGAACAAACCCTTGAACAAGCATCCTTTGCGGACCTGATAAATGAAAATGGTATCATTATTGCCGAACAGGCCTGCAAAGAAAGTCTCAACATCAGCTGTCCCCCCCTTGGCATTTACAGACAGAAAAAATACTCAAAAACAATGATTTCCTTTATAACTAACCTGACAAAATAAGGATGCACATCAATGACGGACAAAAAAAAAATTGCCATCTATCCCGGGTCATTTGATCCATTAACAAACGGACACATTGACATTATTGAACGGGCCCTGGATATTTTTGACCAGGTAATTGTGGCAATATTGCACAATCCTTCGAAAACAGCATTGTTTACCATGGAAGAACGGGTGGAGATGATCAAGCAAAGCTTTAATGGTGAAAAATGTGTTATGGTGGATGCTTTTGGCGGCCTGCTTGTGGATTATGCAAAAATGAAAAATGCCACCGCCATTATCAGGGGAATGCGCGCCATCTCTGATTTTGAAAATGAGTTCCAGATGGCATTGATGAACAGAAAACTCAATAAAGAGGTGCAATCTGTTTTTTTAATGACCGGATTAAGATGGATTTTTACCAGTTCATCCATCATCAAGGAAGCCGTACAATTTGGGGGAGACATCAGTGACATGGTCCCGGAACCCGTTAATCTGAAACTGATGGAAAAATTCCCCCAGAAAACCAAATCAGAGGAATAAAAATGGATCTGTGGCAGCTTCAAATCTTTGTATCCGTGGTTGAAAATAAAAGTTTTTCAAAGGCATCCGGGGCCATCAACCTGTCTCAACCCACGGTGAGCAGCCATATCAAAGAGCTTGAAGAGTATTTCCAATGCCGACTCTTAGACCGACTGGGGAAAATAACCGAGCCCACAAAAGCCGGGGAGATCCTTTATCACTATTCAAAAAAGCTCTTAACCCTTCGAGACCAGGCTGAATCTGCCCTTCACGATTTTCTGGGAAGAACAAAAGGGGATCTCTTTATCGGCGGCAGTACCATTCCTTCCGGTTATATCATTCCAAGGCTCATCGGACCTTTTTCAAAGCTTTACCCGGATATTTTCATTGAATTGGCAACTGGAGATACCCTGCAGATTGTTCAAGAAATTAAAAAGGGCAACATCGAAATCGGTATTGTGGGTGCAAAAATTGATGACCCCCAGATCATACAGGAACGACTGATGACAGATGAAATGAAGCTCATTGTCCCCTCAACCCACAAATGGGCAGACAAGGGCTTTGTTGACGGCTCAATCCTTTTTGAAGAAAGCTTTATTGCCAGGGAAAAAGGATCGGGGACATGGCAATCCATCATTAAGAGCATGGAGGATGCCGGACTAAAATCAAAAAATATTAAAACCACTGTCACCATGGGAAACACGGTCTCGGTCATCCAGGGCATCTTAAATCATGTGGGCATCTCCATCCTGTCCACTGTGGCGGTTCAGGATGATATTGACAAAGGGCGCCTGAAAGCCTTATCCGTAAGAGGCCTTGACCTTACCCGTTTTTTTTACCTGACCCTGTCAAAAAAAAGGACCCTGTCTCCCATTTGCAAAAAATTCATTGACTTTGCAAAACGCTCCCTTTAATAATGACCCCGTTGCCATCACATTTTTTTACGGCACATGACCCGATTATGGAATCTGGATCTGTGGCCAGCACCGGCGATTGGCGCATGGGGTTAAAACAGGCAAATTTCCTATTCCTGTATAAAGAGATTCAATGCCTCAATAATCTGTGTATCTTCGGTTTCCATAACCCGCACAATATCTTTGTGCATTCTTTTTTTCAACTCGCCAAAAATTCCTCTTTTTTTTGTAAAGGTCCTGGCAAATGCAAGGGCATCCTGGAGGAGTTCCGCCTGGTTGTCGCATGCTTTTACAATCACATGGCTGTCTTCCAATTCCTGGGCACCCACTCGCTTTCCTGAAAGAATCATCTCATTGAATTTATATTCAGGCATGGCCTTTCTGACAAACGCAATCATACCCGGAAGAAAGGGGATGCTGATATCCACTTCCGGAAAACAAAAAAACCCCTTGTCTTTTTTCATGAATCGAAAATCACAGGTGCAGGCCAGCATGGCACCATTGCCGAAGGTATGACCGTTCAGTGCAGCAATCACCGGAACGGGCATGAGTAAAAGCCGTTTAAAAACAGTATTCATTCCATGCATAAATAATTTTATGCTGTCAAAATCCTGGTCATTCATTTTCTGCCCCAGCCACTCAACGTCAATTCCCTGGGAAAAATTTTTTTCATCTGAAGAGGTTAAAACAATGGAAAAAATATCCTTGTCCTCCAATATGTCATCAAAACAGTGATTCATCTGCACTGCGAACTCAAGATTCTGTCTATTTGCCCCGTTACACATATGGATGATTGCCACAGACGCTTTTTTTTCCCATTTAATGATTGCCATAAATCACTCCTTGCAGACCAAGTTCTATTCTTCAAAGTAAACATTGTTATTTGTTAATAAATCAAATACCTTCATAATTCAAGCATAAAACTTTATTTCTTGAGTGCAGATACCGGATAACGATCAAAACAAAATCTGATTGACAAGCTAGGGTTTTTCTGACAAGCTTTCCAGCGGCATAAAGACTAACTTTTGGGCTGAAATCTATTAAGGACCAGGAATACGCCATGATTATTGGAATAGATGTTGGCGGCACACACACGGATGCTGTTCTTTTAAGCAGCAACGGTATTGAAAAAAAAATAAAAGTATCCACAGACTCTGCAGATCTTTTCCATACGATTCTTTCAAGTTTTACCCAGCTTCTGGATAATATTGATCCCAAAAAAATCCAGCGGGTGGTGATCTCGACCACTCTGACAACCAATGCAATTGTTCAAAAAAATATGGACCCGGTTGGCATGATTGTTTCAGCCGGTCCAGGGATCGATCCGAAAGAATTTAGAACTGGAAAGCATTATTATTGTGTATCCGGATCAATCAATCACAGGGGAATAGAAAAAGCATCGGTCAACAAAATGGAGATCGAAGATATTGCCAAAGAATTGAAACAGGCCGGCATCGAATATGTGGGGGTTGTCAGCAAATTCTGTGTTCGAAACCCCAACCATGAAATTCTTATCAAAAGAATTTTAAACAAGTATGTTAAAAAAGTGTTTATGGGCCACCATGTCTCAGGAAATCTCAATTTCCCGCGACGAATTGTAACAACCCATTTAAATGCGGCGGTCTTTTCGCTTCACAAGTCCTTCTTTGAGGCGGTTCAACAATCTCTTTCTGAAATGGGCCTTACCATTCCCATTCAAATTCTAAAGGCCGATGGCGGCACCATGTCCCTGGCATCTTCCATGGTTTTTCCAGGCCAGACAGTGCTGTCCGGACCTGCGGCCAGTATCATGGGGGCGATTCCCTATGCACCCAAAAAAAAGGATGCCATTGTGTTGGATATCGGCGGGACCACAACGGATATTTCTTTCCTGGTGGACAAAACGCCGTTACTGGAACCTATGGGAATCCAGAGAGGACGGTACAAGAGCCTGATCAGATCGCTTCGCACCGATTCAAAAGGCATCGGTGGTGACAGCACCGTCAGGGTAAAAGACAAGGAATTGATGATCGGTCCTGATCGCCAGGGACCGGCCATGGCCTTTGGCGGGCCTGAACCCACACCGACAGATGCGCTGGTTGTGTTGGGACTGATGCCGGAAGGCCATCAGGAAAATGCCCGAAAAGGGATTCACAGGATTGCCCTTGAACTGGGCCTCACCGATCTTGAGGCAGCGGATCAGATCTTTAAAAAATGCTGTACCGTCATACTGAAAAAAACCTTTGAAATGATTGATAAACTCAATTCTCAACCCGTATATACGGTTCATGAATTTCTTGAAGGGTATAAAATCAGCCCGAGAATAATACTCCTGCTCGGGGGACCGGCCCCCTATTTTGCGAAAAAAATCGAAGCGCTCTATCAAATAAAAGCAGTTGCCGTGCCCGAGTATTCGGTGGCGAATGCCATTGGTGCAGCCCTTGCCAGAACGACCTGTGAAGTTTCGGTAAATGCAGACACAGAACAGGGGATTGTGACTGCCCACGAAGAAAATTTTGCAGAGCCCATTTCAAAAACATACTCTGACGATGACTTGATTGAAACAGCATACACACTTTTAAAAGAAAAAGCAGTGAATTCCGGGGCAGATCCAGACAATCTGGATGAAGTGGAAGTGGTGGAATTTCAAAAATTCAATATCGTACGGAATTTTTCACCCAGAGGTAAAATTCTCAGAACCAAAATGCAGCTCAAACCCGGTTTGATCAAAGGATTTGAAAAGGTTTTGCATTAATTCAAAGAGGTAATAATGTTAAAGGCACACCAGAAAACAGGTCTTGTATTCTTCCCTGCATTTGATTGGGCCATTGATCCAACCCATCCTGAAAGAGAAGAACGGCTGCTATATACTCAGGATCAGGTCACAGAGGAAGGCATCTTTGATATCGACGGGATTATTGAATATAAACCTGACATTGTTACACATCATGATATCAGACGGGTGCACTTTTGTGTACCGGATGAACAAACCATTACCACCCAGTCCCATCTGATCAGTGCGGGAGGGGCCAAAGCCATTGCAGATGCTGTTTTAAACAAACAGGTAAAAAACGGTTTTGCGCTGGTTCGTCCACCGGGGCATCATTCCATGCGGGTTTCCCATGGCGGCAGGGGATTTTGCCACATCAATATCGAAGCCATCATGGTGGAGTATATCAGATCCCAGTTCGGTATTAAACGAATCGCCATCGTTGATACAGACTGCCATCATGGGGATGGAACCAATGACATTTTCTGGCATGATCCTGATGTGTTGTTCATCTCCCTGCATCAGGATGGCAGGACCATGTATCCGGGCACAGGCTTTCCCGGTGAATTGGGCGGCCCCAATGCCAAAGGATCTAATCTGAACATCCCCCTGCCACCGGGAACCTCCACAGAAGGATACCTGTATGTCATCAGAAATTGTGTATTACCTGTTTTAGAAGAATTTAAACCAGACCTGATTGTCAACTCTGCCGGTCAGGACAATCATTATACCGACCCATTGACCAATATGAATTTTTCAGCCCAGGGGTATGCAGAACTGACCACCCTTCTTAAACCGGATATTGCCGTGCTTGAAGGGGGATATTCCATTGAAGGGGCACTTCCCTATGTGAACCTGGGCATTATCCTTGCCTTGGCAGGTCTTGATTATTCCGGCGTTGTAGAACCGGATTTTAATGCTGAACAGCTGAAACAATCGGTTAGTACAACGGATAAGATAAAAAAAACCACGGATCTTGTTAATTCCTATTGGCTTCAAAAAGATGAATTACGGCAAAAAGCGGGAACACCGGGAGATCTCCAGGTCAGACACAGGGAAATCTTTTATGATACCGACAATATTTTTGAACGGCAAAAAGAAAAAGTCCGTGTATGCCGGGACTGTGGCGGGTGCATTGAAATCGATTCCAATGCAACACCGGGATGCCATATGCTGGCTGTACATATCCCTATAAATGCCTGTAAAGACTGTATTGAAGCTGGATACAAATTTTTTGACCAGGCGGATAAAACCAAATTTGATCGCGTTTTTTTACAGGACCGGCCCAACGATAGCTATACCATAAAGTGACCTTGGATCAAAAAAGACACTACCGGCACCTTAAAATAAGATCTCTTGTGATTCAAGGCATAAGGGATTTTTTTACCAACAGCCATTATCTTGAGGTAGAAACGCCGATTCGGTGCCCTTCTATTATTCCCGAGGCCCAGATTGATCCTGTGACCTCAGAGGGCCATTACCTGCAAGCATCTCCTGAACTGTGCATGAAGCGGCTGTTGTCAAAAGGATTTGATAACATCTTTCAAATCTGCAAGTGTTTCAGGAAAAACGAAAGAGGGCTCCATCACCTGCCGGAACTCACCCTGCTGGAATGGTATGCAAAAGATACCACCTATCTTGATTTGATGACGCAATGTCAAGGCTTGATCCAATTTATTGCCGCCCGACTGGCCCTTGAAAATCAGATCACCTATCAGAACAAACACATCCGATTAAACCGCCCATGGGAACGGTTGACGGTTGAGCAGGCCTTTGGCCGATATGCTGATAAACCCCTCCATACCGCGCTGGCAGAGAACCGCTTTGATGACATCATCAGTTTCCAGATAGAACCCAGACTGGGCAATATAACCCCTTGCTTTTTGTATGATTATCCGGCAAGCCTTGCATCGTTGGCAAGGCTTTTACCGGATAATCGGGCATATGCCCAGAGATTTGAACTGTATATCGCCGGGATTGAACTTGCCAATGGGTTTACGGAATTGACAGATCCTGCTGAACAGCAACACCGGTTTAAACAAGAAAATCTCATCCGGATGTCGCACAACAAATCCCCCCTCCCACTCCCGGATAAATTTCTGAAAGATCTTCACACCATGCCCGATGCCGCCGGCATTGCACTTGGCGTTGACAGGCTTGTCATGATTTTTTGCGATGCCCCCTGCATTGATGATGTCATCGCCTTTACACCCGAAACCCTTTAACCGTTGATCACGGATTCAATTCTTTTCTAATAAAAAAGAACATCATACAGCATCCGATCATAAATGAAACAAGACAAAAATAAAATTCAGTTCCGACCTGGGGACATTCATTGATATTCGTATAGACCCTCACATTTTGAACAATATGGATCACGCCATCCTTTTTGATATAGTTATGCGCCATGACAATGCTTTTTTTAAACGGCCACAACGCGTATAGAGAACCGGCCATCAATCCGATAAGAAATGCCATTGTGGCATTATAATATCTTTTCAAAACAGAACTGACAAGTCTTGCAAATAAAAGCCCCCCCAGAAGGATGCCCACTGCAAAACACCCTAAAAAGGCCATATGATCCAAACTCAACGTTTGTAACCCGGAAATGGCGGAAACAACCGCAAAATACTCGCCCATCAGGATAAGCACCAGTGATCCGCTTATGCCTGGAAGGATCATTGCGGACACCGCAATCGCCCCGCAAACAGAAGCATACACATATTCATCAATCGTATATTTTCCGGTAAAAGAAAATGCCCCGGTTGCTTTTGCCGTTTGATTAACCGTCTGGTCTTTCACGTACTGACCCGCATAAATGTCTGATTTCATTTTTACTTTATCATACGGGTTAACGGCCTGGGCGACATAAATGGTCAAGATGGCCCCGAAAAAGACAAACAGCACCAGATACGCTTTTCGATCTGTCAGCATTTTCACAGGAATAATGATGGAAACCAGGATCAACCCGAAAAACAATGCATAGGTAACGGGAAATTGATAAACGATCAAATATTTCATCACGCTCGAAAGACAGATAATGGCAATCACACCCCCCACCATCAATTTAAAAAGAAAAATAAAATCGTTGTCTTTTAAAAATGCCATAAACGCTATCAACGACGGCATTTTATCCGCCTTAAAAATAATGATTCGTATCAAATGTAGCGCAACCATCAGATTGGTGCTATTGATCTGATTTAAAATGGAAAAAACACGCTCATAAATTTTAAAAATTAAAAGGAATGTACCGCCGGATACCCCGGGGATAATGTTGGCCGTTCCCAGACAGAATCCCATCAGCAGCTCTTTGACCAATGACGGCTGTCCCGTCATTTTTTTCATCTGTTTTGCACCCTATTCATCCCACCCATGCTGACCAATCAATTTCACAAATCTGCAACCACCGAGGTTTGTTGTTTTTAGGCCGTCCTCGGTCTTTTCAAGTCGAATCAATTCCTGGGAAAAAGTACCGCCCACCGGCATGATGAGCCGTCCCCCCATGGAAAGCTGATCAATCAGCGGTGCCGGAATTTGATGCCCCCCCGCGGTAACGATGATGGCATCAAAGGGACTTTCCTGTTTCCAGCCCTGGGTCCCGTCGGAATATCGGGTGACAATATTATAGTATTTTAATGTATCGAACCGTTTTCTGGTCTGTAAAAACAAGGCGTTATTTCGTTCAATGGTATATACCTTATAGACAATATGCGCCAGGACAGCCGCCTGATACCCTGACCCCGTGCCGATTTCAAGGACTCTTTCGTGGCCTTTTAATTCAAGATTCTGGGTCATCTCTGCAATAATGTAGGGTTGGGAAATCGTCTGGCCCTCTCCAATAGGCAGCGGAAAATCGCCGTGGGCGCTGTCTACGAGGGCCTCACTGACAAACAAATGCCGGGGCACGGTTCTCATGGCCTCAAGCACCAATGGATCGGTGATCCCCCGGGAAACGATCTGTTTTTCAACCATTTCCCAGCGCCAGCGAGCAAATTTTTTAGATTCATCTTTCATGCTTTCTTCATACCAGCAACCAATAGGTCCGTCAAGAAGATACAGGTCTTTGGCTAGGGCAATCTTATCTTGATTTTTATCCTCAAGGCCGGTATTTATACTGCCATGAATAGGATGAAACAAATCATCAGAGCGATTATCATTTCCATTGTTATCTTTCTGATCGGTGTGACCGGATACATGGTCATTGAAAAATGGAATTTTCTGGATTCTGCCTACATGACGGCAATCACACTGACGACCGTCGGTTTGATGGAAGTCCATGAAATCAGTCCCACCGGAAGGATATTTACCATTTTCATGATCTTCGCCGGTGCAGGATATTTTCTTTATATTGCCGGTGTTATCATACAATCCATTGTTGAGGGAGAATTACAAACCTTATTGGGGAGGAGACGGTTGGACAAAAAAATCAATAAATTAAAAAACCATTATATCGTCTGCGGATATGGCCGCATCGGGAGAGTATTGTGTCATTTGATCAAAGAAGAAACCAATGATTTGGTGGTCATAGAAAATGATGATGCCCTTGTGGGTGTTTTAGAAAAAGATAAAATGGATTACCTTCACGGAGATGCCTCGGATGAAGAGCTTTTAGTAAAGGCAGGCATTCAAACTGCATCCTTTTTAGTCACTGCCCTTGGAACGGATATCGCCAATGTTTTCCTTGTCTTAACGGCAAGACAGCTCAATGCTGATATTTACATTATGGCCCGGGCCAGCAGTCCGGACGTGAGAGGCAAACTCATGGCTGCCGGGGCCAATATGGTTGAATCACCCTATGATACAGGCGCCGTGTCCATGGGGTTAAAGCTGTTAAGGCCCAGTGTCAGCAATTTTCTTGATATTGCATTGTCCAGGAAAGTAGAGGCCATTCAGATTGAAGAAATTTTTGTCCCAAAAAGCTCCCGGTATACCCATGTTGCACTGAAAGATTCCGGAATCCGGCAGGATTTTAATCTCATCATCATCTCCATAAAAAAATCATCCGGAGAGATGCTGTTTAATCCCCATTTTGAAACCTTGATTGAACCCCTGGACACGGTCATTGTTATGGGGAAAATGCCTGATTTGAGAAGTTTTGCCAAAGCCATCAACCCTGAACAGGAATAACCCCCCATTATTCCCATGAGAACTGCTGATTTTATTGTTATGTCAAGGTCACATTCATTTGGATTATATTTTATAAATCACCCGTTTATCTGTGATGATAATGTCAACGGTAAACTTTCTGGATTCCATCTGGATCTGATCAACAATCTGCTCCTCATAGGCAAGGGATACTTTCCTGCAGGTTTCGGGAAGTTTTGTTATCAACTTGCTGTAAAAATTATTACCGAACCCAATTCTACCCCCCTTGTCATCAAAAGCAAGCCCGGGGATAATGGCAATATCAATCGCCTCCAATGATATTTTTTTGCATTTTTCGATATTCGGTTCAAGAATATCATTGGCACTTTTTACAAGATCCTTATCATAATCACTTATCTTATAAAGGTTAATCGAATTTTTTGCATCCGTAAAGACCGGCAATACCAGTCCTTTCTCTATTTGAAGGGCTTTTTTAATAATGCGTTCCGTGGGCAGTTCACTACTTACCGGCGTATATAAAAACGCCAGGTGAGCTTCCATAAAGTTCGCAAACTCAAACAGCTTATCCTCAATTTTTTGATATTTATCCGAAAGTTCTTCTTTTGTAAGATTCGCCAGCCGTTCTGCCACAACTGCTAAATTATTGTGCTTCCCATTCTTTATTTCATCCATCTCGTTTGTTCCTTATTTTACAAAAAAAGTTTTTAGCAAATATTATACACCTCTGGACAATTGTCAACCTGCAATAATCATTGACTGTTTACACCCCTCGTGGTATCAGGTTACAATTGTTGAACAATCTTTTAAAATAAGAACTTAGCGGATATATACGAGGTAAAATATTAAAAAAAATGCTGGATTTAAAATATATAAAAACAAATCTGGAACTCGTTCAAAATGGAATGGGAAAAAGACGGGCGAACATAGACTTTTCCTCGCTTCTAAATAATGATGACAAAAGGAAAGCACTGCTTTTAGAAATAGAAGCGCTAAGACATAAAAGGAATGTAGTGTCAGACGACATTGCCAAAATAAAAAAATCCGGTCAGGATGCCGGATCTCTTATTGAACAAATGAAAGAAGTGTCTGAAACCATCAAACGACTGGACAAAGAGCGGTCAACCATAGAAGAGCGCATTCATGGCTTTCTTATCTCTGTTCCCAATATTCCCCATGAAGATGTCCCCATGGGTAAAGATGATACTGAAAACCGGCTTGAACGGACGTTTGGAACACCAAAAAAATTTGATTTTACGGTAAAACCCCATTGGGAAATTGGTGAAGATTTAGGGATTCTTGATTTTGTAAGGGCCGCCAAACTTACCGGCGCAAGATTTCCTCTCTATTTTGGGAAAGGGGCAAGGCTTGAAAGAGCGCTCATCAATTTTATGCTGGATACCCATACGTCGCAACATGGCTACACAGAAACCCTGCCACCCTTTATTGTGAACAGCGCCACCATGACCGGAACCGGTCAGTTGCCCAAGTTTGAAGAAGATCTGTTTAAACTCGAAGGATCGGATTACTACCTGATTCCAACCTCTGAAGTCCCCATGACCAATATTTATGCCAATGAAATCATTGATGAATCCATGCTGCCGTGTAAATTTACAGCATATACGCCCTGTTTCAGGTCAGAGGCCGGCTCCTACGGCAGGGACACAAAAGGATTAATCCGGCAGCACCAGTTTAATAAAGTGGAGCTGGTTAAATTAACAACGCCGGAAACCTCATTTATTGAACTGGAATCTTTGCTTGCTAATGCTGAAAAAATTCTTCAACTTCTTGAACTACCCTATCAGGTGGTCACTCTTTGCACAGGAGATCTAGGGTTTTCAGCAACCAAAACCTATGATATCGAAGTTTGGATGCCTGGCCAGGACGATCAGGGCAAATACAGGGAAATCTCCTCCTGCAGCAATTGCCTTGATTTTCAGGCCAGACGGGCAGGCATACGGTTTAGAAGAAAGGGCCAAAAAAAACCGGAATATGTTCATACCTTAAATGGATCCGGACTGGCCGTGGGAAGGACATTTGCAGCCATATTGGAGAACTACCAGCAAGCAGATGGATCGGTTATGATCCCCGATGTATTGATCCCCTATATGGGAGGACTAAAGGTGATTGATCATGACGCTTGATTATTTTCCAGAGGATGTAAAACCGCATATCCTCCCAACGGTTCGAGAAGATCTGTATTATAAATGCCTGGGGTGTTCAGCTGAGTATCCCATTGAAAAATTGTTATATGTTTGCCCCGGGTGCAATCAAGTCCTGCTTATCCAGGACCGGAATGCCCTGTCATTAAAAAAAATTCCAGGCCCCCTGTGGCAGAAAATATTTGATTTTAGGAAACTGCTGAAAATACCAGCGCTCAAGGGTATTTACCGATATCACGAATTTATTGGCCCCTGCATTCCTTTGGAATCCATTGTTTATCTTGGGGAAGGTCATACCCCGGTTATTGAAGCCAATCAACATCTAAAAGAAAGGGTGGGCCTTTCATTTTTCTATAAAAATGACGGCCAAAACCCCAGTGCTTCTTTTAAAGATCGGGGCATGGCCAGTGCAGTATCCAGTATCAAATATCTCATCGATAAACGACTGATTTCTAATGTCATCGCGGTCTGTGCCTCCACGGGTGACACCTCTGCTGCTGCTGCACTGTATGCCGCTTACCTGGATCCATTAATCAAATCTGCTGTTCTTTTACCCCATAAAAAGGTGACCTCTCAACAATTGTCTCAGCCCCTGGGAAGCGGTGCCCAGGTATTTGAAATCCCGGGTGTTTTTGACGACTGTATGAAAATAGTGGAACACTTGTCAACCCAGTATTCTGTGGTGCTTTTAAATTCAAAAAATGCCTGGCGCATCCTGGGTCAGGAATCCTATTCCTATGAAATTGCCCAGGATTTCGAATGGGACATGAAGAACAAAACAGTGGTTGTCCCCATTGGAAACGCCGGCAATATTTCAGCCGTGATGAATGGATTTATTAAATTTTATGAGGCCAATATTATTGATTGCCTGCCAAAAATTATTGGTGTTCAGTCAGAACACGCAGACCCTGTCTTCCAATATTACCTTGAACCCGACGAGGCCAAAAGAAAATTTGTGCCGGTGGACACAAAACCCAGTGTAGCCCAGGCCGCAATGATTGGGAATCCGGTGTCCATGCCCCGGGTCGTTCAAATTGTAAAGACCTACAATGCCCTTGCCGGTCATCAGCAGGTGTTCTTTGTTCAAGTGACAGAGCAATCAATCATGGATTGGCAGCTTAGGGCCAATAGAAACGGCCATATTACCTGCACCCAGGGAGGCGAATGTCTTGCCGGACTTGTGGCCGCTTTCCAAAAAGATATTGTTTCCAGCGAAGAAACGGCCATTCTTGATGCAACAGCCCATGCCATTAAATTTTCAGAATTCCAAGACCTGTATTTCAGGTCGGAAATACCGGAAGACTATAAAATCACTTCCAATGCTGACAACATTAACCTGCCATCTTTAATACTGCCCGATAACCCGAATTTAATTCCATCACAAACCAAAAGACTTGGAGAAAAAGATTTCCAGGAATTTGTAAAAGATATTTCTGATAAAATTGCCGAAAGGTTGGATTTAAAAGAACCTTTATAATTTATGAGAAACCTGTTTTTTTTTAAAATATTTATTTTCATTATTTTATGCTTTTATGGATCTGCCGGCACAGCCTCTTTTTTGTATAAGGCTGAAGCCAAGGGGATCAAGACGTCTTATAAACGGTATTCGATTTTTAAATATCGAGATGAAGACATTTTATGTGAATCTTATGTTGTCAAGAAGGATGACTGGCTATATAAAATTTTCAGGAAAAAAGGGGAAATTTCCGAAAAAGATTTTCCCCGCTTCTTAATCATCTTTAAACAAATAAATCCACAAATCAGCAACATTGATGACATTGAACCGGGGAACCCTATCCTGATTCCGTTAAAAAGCATAAAAAAAGAAGACTATGACCAAAACATAAGCGGAAAAGTAGATGTCCCTGTCGTTGAATTTTCAGTCCGGCCGGATAATGACTATTTAAAGGAATTTACAAAGAAACATACGATGAAAAAAGGGGAAACCATTTCAACCCTGATCGATAAAGCATTTTTAGAAAAGGGGGGAACCCTGTCGGAAGACGGTTTAAAGGCCTTTGAATTAGCGAATCCTGACATCAAAAACATTCATCTGGTAAATGAGGGCGCTGATATTTATTTGCCTGATCCGTCAATCACATCACAATCGTGGTTCCAGCCTTTTTTATCCGGAAAAACACGGCAGCAGGAAACAGGAAAAAACCAGACCCGCTTTAAACCGGTCAAAATAGATGAACACCAACTGATCCAATTGCAAAAATATGCGTCCCTCATTGGTGGAACCCTTTTAAGCCAGGGGAAAATCTATTTTCCCGGTAAGAATCCTTCCCATCAGGCGCTGGATTTAACGATCATGCCAATTATAGAAACAAACAAGGGGTCCAAAATACTCATTCTATCAGACGAGACCATGAATGCGGCGATATTAAAAAATGTAAAGGCATATTGGAAAAATTTAAAAATCCAATTGATGTCGGACATCATGGACACACAATCAACGGCTGCCGGCATGTCCCGGCTTAAAAAAAGAAGTGTTACCGCGGAATATAAACAGCTGATTCAAATACTTCTTTCGCAAACAGACCATGACTATGTCCCAAATGCAAAGATACCGTTTTCGATAAATCATATTCCTCTTGAAGCATCCTTTGGCAGAGTCATCAGAAAAGAGGCCGCTGACCTTTTGATCAATTTTGGAAATGTCTATGGATCGGTCCTGGAGGTTCTGGAAAAAAAAGAATTTGAAATTATTTCCATCCCCCCTAAAGTTACCGCCCTTGAACTTGTCCGGACATTGTTTTCACATCTGGGATATTCAACATGGGATAATCCTTCTTTTTTAACCAATGACACCGTTGAAAATATGAAGGGTCTGTATGCCGCCAAAGCCCAGGAAAAAATTTTTATCCCAATGGAACCCTTGCGCCCTGGCGCCATTCAGTACCTGAAAAAAGAAGGGATCAACATCCTATCCACAAAAGAAAAGCCCCCTGTACAATAAAGGAGATGACCACGCTATATGAAACATCCATGTTACCTGCTTTTATGCGTCCTGTTGCTGATATCATGCGCCTCTAAAACCTTGAATTCAGCGCATCAACGGGAAATTGCCTTTGCAACCCAGAGACTGGGCGAGGAATACTATAATGCCGGTAACTATACAGCCGCATTAAAGAATCTGCTTGACGCCCAAAAAGCCCTCCCCAATGATCCCTATCTCCATGACAGTCTGGGGTTGGTCTATTTGGCCAGGCAACGATATGATCTTGCGGAACATCATTTTAAAACGGCCCTAACCCTTAAACCAGACTACATTCTCGCAAAAAACAACCTTGGGGCGACATATCTGAGACAGGAAAAATGGGCACTGGCCATTCAATGCTTTGAAGATATTTCCGGGAACCTTTTATATGCAACACCGGAAGTCCCTCTATCAAATCTGGGATGGGCCTATTTCCATCAAAACATGTTCAAAAAAGCCAAACAGTATTTTATTGAATCCCTTGACATCAGGCCTGATTTTTTAATTGCCCTACACGGACTTGCATCCATTTATATTGAAACCGGTGACTATGCACAGTCCCTGGACTTTCTTCGCCATGAACTGGCAAAAAACCCGGGAGCTGCTATTCTTCATTCTGATCTGGCAAAAACCTATACGGCATTAAAGGATTTTGATAATGCCAAGAAATCCTGGAATGTGGTCCTTAAACTTGTTCCTAACACCTCTTTTCTGGCAAAAGAAGCACAAAAAAACCTCTTTGAACTGGATTAACCTATTGGTTTTTAACAAAACTTCTTTTCTGTTCCAGCTGCACAATGGAGGGCGTCAAGAAGATTAACAGTTCATTCCTTTTGTCTGTATCAATATCGGTTCTAAACAGTCTGCCCAAAATTGGAATCCCTGAAAGAATGGGGGTTCCGGAACTGCTTTTATTATCGGTTGTCTTAACGATGCCACCAATAACGATGGTATCGTTATCGTTCACTAATAACTCGGTCTCTGCCTCATTGGTTGAAAGGGACGGTACCCCATTGGTAATAGAGTCAATATCATTTTTTGTCAAAAAGACATTCATGGAAATTCTTTTATCCGGTGTCACATGGGGGGTGACTTCCAGCAACAAATCAATATTTTTAAATTTAACGGATGAGCCCCCGGTATCATCCCGCTCAAGGTAAGGATATTCAAGCCCCTGTTTTATTTTTGCTTTTTTATTGTCCAAGGTGAGGATTCTGGGGGAAGAGACAACTTTAACATCTCCCTTTGTTTCAGATGCCGCTATTTGTGCATTTAAATTCAAAAAATTAGACCCTAAGATCCGATAAAAATTAAAAGAGCCTGCATTGATGGCTGATGAAATGGGATGATTCAATGCCACGTTGAAATCCCGGTCTCTTCCGACATGGGCCGTTTGAGTTTTTGAAATGCTCAGACCAAGCCCGAGTTCCCGTGAAAAATTCTTTGTCACCTCAACGACCTTTGCTTCAATCATGATTTGCGGGGTCACTTTATCCAGCCGGTAAACAATTTCCCGGGCCTGATCAATTTTTTTCTGGGTATCAGTGATAATGACTGTATTCGTTCGTTTATCCACACTGATAATCCCCCTGTCTTTTGTCAGGATTTGACCGATATGGGGCTTAATATCAGCATCAGCATCTGAATAGTTTATGGAGATATACTCTGTTACCAAGGGTTCAAAGCTTTTCTTCTGGTCCAGCGCTTTTTTTCTTTCAGCAATGGCGTCCTGTAATAATTTTTCATCCTTTTTCAGGGTATCAATGGTGGCAATCCGAATAACATTTCCTTCTGTTTTCTGGCCAAGGTTATTCATTTTCAATACAAGGTCCAACACCTGATCCCAGGGCACAGGATCTTCAAGCGTTAAGGTCACTTTCCCCTTAACATCCTTATCAATGGCAAAATTCAGGCCACCAACACTTCTTAGAATCCTGAAAACATTTTTAATATCGGTTTCATAAAAATCAAGTTTGATTTTTTCGCCGGTATACTTTTTTTGAGACCCAAAAATATCTTGTTCCACGGTTTTCTTTTTTTCTGAATCAGCAAGCGTATTTTCAGACAAGCCTGTGGGTTCTGCTTGAACCTGTCCAGCAAGGGATTGCTCACCACTGATCACGCGTTTCCTTGCTTTAGTGAAGACAGGCGGTTTGACCGTGGAGGGTTCAAAAAACACCGAGAGCATCGTTTGATCCTGAACAACCCGATAGGGAACCTGATCCCGTATCTTCATCTCAATTTTAGCTGTCCGCTCATTTCCGGGAACCTGTATCGGCATTAAATTTTCAACGGCCGATGTAAAATACTGGGTTAAAAGCGGCCGTTTGTGATACTCGGGGATAATGGTACGATACAGATTCAAAGACAATTTATCCTTGCGGTCCTGGGTGATGTCATACTTTACCGGGTGACTTGTTTGAACAACGATATCGGATCTGCCGTTCTCCAGTGAGTTAAACCTGATATCGGTCAGTGTTGCCACCGTATCAGGGATCATTATCTTTTCTTGAGACGTATTGCTTTGCTGTAACGTTTTCGCTTCAACAGATGGTAACGGGCTTGCGATTTCAGCAACGCTGCCAGGAAGTTTTTCAACACCTCCGAAAAGTGCCAGTTTCAACAGGGTATCATTTTCAGTCACATCATAATCGAGATCCTTTTTTAACAAGATCTCAAGCTTCGCAGTGGTTTTCTCTTCATCTGCATACGTTACCGTCAGATCACCAATACGATTGTCTGGGGGCACATTGATGGACAAATGATCCGCAATGGTGGTTTCGGGGAAATAGATGGCAATGCCAAAAGGAAAGGATTGCTTTATGGAGGTGTAGACTAATTTTTGATTTCCTTTAATGCTGACCTCGATGCTTTGGTCCTGTAGTTCAACATCGACAGCCGTAATCTGCCTGACACCTGAAACAGCAACCGGGGTGTCTGATGTTCCGGGCTGCATCTGTTCGGCGGTTTTAACCGTTTCCGTCTTTTGGGCAACACACCCGGTAACCATCCATACCGCTAACAAAAGGCCTGCTATTTTTAATGTACGGCTGAATCTTTGCAGTTGAAAAAAAGGCATTTTACTCCTCATTATCGTTTTTATGAAGTTTTATTTCCTGAACTTGCTCTTTGAGTCTTCCCGCATAATCCTTAATTAGTGCCTTGATCACAATACTATTGTTTTTAATTTCAGATATCCTTCCCTGATTTTTTCCAATATAGGTGCCAATGCCGACCTCATAGCCCTTCCCATTGGCCTCCTCCACCATTGCAATCTGCCGGTCCTTCATGGTAATAACCGCAACCAGACGAATTTGGCTTAACTCGATTTTTTCAAGGGGGGTCAGAATTCTTTTGGGTCTATTATCAACAATGGGGGTGTGTTTTTCAGGTTTTTCCTGGATTAGCGGCCGGAACGGATCTATTTTACCCTGGGAAAGATAATGCGCGTCCTTTTCCTTGTCCACTTTTTGATCTACTGCCTGATGAGTCGGTTTTAAGGCAGACTTCAATTCGGGAAGGGAATTGTTTTTGGGATCTGTGTCTGTCTTTTTATCCCCTTTTTCGGGTTGGTCTTTAACAATGGGTAGGGATATTTTCCCTGAAACGATCTCCGGTGTTGGTGTATTTTTCACGTGGGGTGCCTCATCACACGCAAAGAACAAAAAAGCAAGGCCCCAGGCAACTGTTAATACCATAATTTTTGACTTAACCATCATCATGAAATTTTTAATACATCCCTATTTCTTTTTTCTTTTAGATTTTTTTTTCTTATCTGACGTTGCTTTTTCAACAAACATATAGGTAACGGCCTTACAGCTCATCTCCAATATTTGACCGTCTTTCTTGCTTTTCACATCCACATCATTGATGTTCACAATCCGGTTGAGTCTTGTGATTTGATAGAAAAAATCCGTAATCTGATGATATCGCCCCTCTACCTTAATGGAAACAGGAATTTCTTTATAGAATTCCTTGTTTATTTCCTTGATTGGTTGAAACAAATGGAAGGCCAGGCCTGCATCACTACCTGCTTTGGAGATACCTGTCAGTAAAGCGGGCAGTTCTCTTTTATCTGGAAGTGCTTTCATTGCCAGGTTAAAGGCCTCCTGGGCCTGGGCCATCATTTTTTCATATTTTGAAATTTCTGCCGCTCGTTTTTTAAAGGTTGAAAGTGTCTTTAACTGACTCGCATATTCTTTTTGAACGGTCTTTAATTCACCATGCTTTGGCATAAAAATAAAATAATAATACGCCCCGCCAATGGACACAAATACCACCAGACAAATCAGCATGCGCTGAAGCCTTGTCAGTGCGCCGACTTTTTCAAAAATACCGCTTAACTTTTGTTTTAAATCATCGATTTTATTTTTCCCCTGCTCGTTTTTTGCCTTGTTTTGAATCCTCTTTCTCATCTTCCTTGGGTTTTTCTTTTTTACAAAGCAATTCAAATGATTTTAACATGACATTATCTTTGAACTTTCTCATCTTTGCGGTCTTTAAATCAACTTTGCTAAACAAAGGAGATTTTTCTATTTTTTCCATGAAATCTGCAATGGTGGGGTTGTCAAATGCAATCCCTTTGATCGTGACGTTATCCTTATTGGTTTTAAAACTTTCCAGCCACATTCGTCCGGGAACCATAAGCTCCGTCATACCATCAAACAATATTAATTGTTTGTCTCTCTGCTTTTTCAACACCGATACAATTTCAAGTTTTTCCTTAAGCGCCTTCAGATCTTTCTTGATCTGGGCAACCCGATCGGCTTTTTCTTTATATTTTAAAATTTGGGAATTGACCTGTTTTGTGCGTTCTTTTACCGTTAAGATTTGTTTGTTAATGGTCAGCGTATACCAGAAAAGTGCCACGATCGTTAATACAATCAATAATAAAAACACAGAAATCTGTCTTCTGATATTCTCTTTTTTTCTGGCCACTCTAAAGGGTAAAAGATTAATTTTTATCATTTATCATCCACTCGTCGTAATGCTAGCCCTATGGCTATCGGTGCCAGGGGAGCAGCCTTGGCGATAAAAGAATCTGGAAATTGTTTTTCATTAACAATCAACGCTTCAAATGGATTAATGATGGAAACATCGGCCTCAAGTTCTGACAAAAGACAATCTTTAAATCCATCGATAAAGACCCCTCCCCCACTGAGAACTATTTTTTCAACCCGCTCATCATTGGTTCCGGATTGATAGGTGTTCACCACTTCACATATCTCAGAACACCATGACTGAGCCGTTTTCAAGCTGATTTCCCGTATGCTGTCCTGCCCGACAATATCCTTTAGTTCACCATTCACTGCCTTTTCTGCCTCATCGAGCGTTAATTCAAATCGACTTGCGATCTCTTCCAGAATCTGATTGGTGCCCGATACGGTATCCCTCATCATTAATGATGAATTGGCCTTCAATATATTCAAAGATGTTTTTGATGCCCCGACATCAATGAGCAGTGTTATCTTTTCCCGGCTTTCATAGGGAAGAATTTCATAGGTATTTTGGAGCGCAAATGTATCCACATCAATTATTTTAGGATTCAGCCCGGCCAAATGAATCAAGTCAATATACTCTGCCACAAGATCTCTTTTAACCGCAACCAGCAGCACGTTCATCTGATCTAAAGAAAACTCACTTTCGCCCAGCACTTGATAATCGATATTTACATCATCAATGTCATAGGGAATATATTGTTCAGCTTCAGAAAATATCGTATCATGCAGATCCTTATCCGGGCGACTGGATATATTGATTGTTTTTATGACAACAGAATGCCCCCCTGTCGAAATAGCCACATTTTTCTGACGGATTTTCTGGGATTTGAAAAGCGTTTTAATATCATGGGCAAGCTTTTCCGTATCCATGATCCTGCCTTCAACAATGATACCCGGTGCGATTGGGCTCATCCCAAATTTAGTTAATACTCGCCCTTTACCAGTTACTTTGAGTTCAGCAACTTTAATGGATGAAGAACCAATATCCAGACCGACAAGATGATCTTTTTTCCCAAATATCATACCGTTCCACAATACCTTAAGGTAACATCCATATGTCATAAGACACATAAACAACTTTTCGATTGATCTGTAGCATCAATATGCCCTATACTTTCATATGATATTGCTGTAAAGTCAAGCACTATCATACATTTTTACTTACTGAATAGCAAAAAATAGAATAGGTTGTCAAACTCAAAAACTAAAAAATTATGAAATAAATGTTACAAAAACAAGAAAAACCTTACAGCATCAAACCGTTCAGACTGGTCAAGTTTTTCACCTTCTCCTCCCTTATCATTATGTTCACGGCAACCATTGTCATTTCAGCCCTGAATGCTCACTGGGTAAGGAATATCCTTCTGGAGAAAAGTCAGGAATATGCGTCACTTCTAGTTGAAAATCTGAACCATCAAATCATTTCCAGATTTATGCTGCCGATTTTAGTACAATACGGAGAGATCAGCTTAAGAAAAAAAGAACAATTTCTTCTGATGGACAAGGTTGTCCGCTCTACCCTGCATAGCTTTAATGTTGAGATGGTAACGATTTATGATGAACGGAACATCATCTCCTATAGCTTTGATAATACTAAAATAGGTCAGGAAAATGCCGGCGGTGTGCATTATGAAAAAGCCATGAAAAAAGAAGCAACATCCAGATTATTACAGCATGGAAGCTTTCTGGAACTGCTGTTCTGGTTTCCCCAGGAAACAAAAATCATCACGTTTGCCCCCTTGAGGGCTGAAAAACAGATTTCCCCGGCTTTAGCCGGACCGGTACTGGGTGTTGTTGAAATTGTCCGGGATGTTTCCGATGATTATAAAAAAATATTTGAACTTCAAGGGCTCATTGTTGGGTCCTGTTTTATTGTCATGGGACTCCTTTTTCTGGTGCTTTTGTTTGTTGTTCGCCATGGAGAAAAAATAATTGAACGAAGAGCGGATGAACGACTCAAGCTGGAAGAAAAACTGCATCAGGCAGAACACTTGTCCGCCATTGGTGAAATGACGGCCGGGGTCTCCCATGAAATCAGAAATCCATTGGGAATTATCAAAAGCAGTGCCCAGTTGTTAAAGAAAAAAATGGCCCGGTTGGATGCCGACAGCCATATCCCGGATATCATCGTCGAAGAATCCATCCGCTTAGATAACATTATTACCGATTTCCTGGATTTTGCAAAACCCAAACGCCCTGATCTTCACCCCTGCCGGATTGAAGCACTGATCGAGAAAAACATTGCTTATCTTCTCCCCCAGATAGAAGATAATAGTTTTCACATTATCAAGGAGATATCCAACCATTTACCGGAAATACCGGCGGACAGTGCAATGATGTATCAGGCATTCTTAAATATTTTAATCAATGCCTTTCAGTCCATGAAGCCGAATGGATGGTTGACCATACGCATCACATATGATTCCGGCAGTGTCCGTATTAATTTTATAGACGATGGAGACGGTATTCCTGAAGCGGTTTTAAAAAAAATATGGACACCGTTTTTCACAACAAAAGATACAGGAACAGGCTTGGGTCTGGGTATTGTAAAAAATATGATTGAAGCCCACAATGGCACCATTACCATAACCAACATGGAACCCCGGGGTGCAAACGTGGAGATTACACTTCCAGTTAGGAGACTTGGCTGAATGGAAAACATTCTGATTGTTGATGATGAAAAAAACTATCCCATGATCATCGGAGAACTCCTTCAAGAAGAGGGCTATACCTCCTTGACCGCTTCCAGTGGCATGGAAGCATTGGATATATTGAACACTGAACTGATTGACCTGGTGTTGACCGATGTTAAAATGCCGGGGATGAGTGGCATCCAATTGCTCCAAAAAATTAAAGAGATCAAGCCGGATATCCCCGTGATCATTATGACGGCCTATGGCAGTGTTGAAAAAGCCGTTGAAGCCATGCATATGGGGGCTTACACGTTTATCCTTAAACCCTTTGAGAACCAGGCGTTGATTGCCCATATTGCCAAGGCCATATCCGTCTACAGGATTGTCCAGGAAAACAGCCTCCTCCGGGAAGCCGTTCGCTCACGGTACAGCTTTGATAATATTATCGGAAAAAGCAAACCCATGCAGGAGATTTATGAAATCATAAAAAAAGTAGCCCCTTCAAATGCCAGCGTTCTGATTGAGGGTGAAAGTGGTACCGGAAAAGAACTGGTGGCAAAATCAATCCATTATAACAGCCCGAGAAAAAGCAATCCCCTGGTTGCCGTAAACTGCTCTGCCTTTGCTGAAACACTTTTGGAAAGTGAGTTGTTTGGTCATGAAAAAGGCGCTTTTACAGGGGCCGCCGCCATGAAAAAAGGGCGATTTGAAATCGCAGACAAAGGGAGCCTTTTCCTTGATGAAATTGGTGAATTGCCTATTTCACTCCAGGTTAAATTATTAAGGGTTCTTCAGGAAAAAACGGTTGAACGGGTTGGTGGAACAACGACCATCCCGGTTGATTTTCGTCTGATCGCCGCCACTAACAAAAATCTTGAAGATGAAGTGAAAAAAGGAAGGTTCAGAGAAGATCTCTTTTACAGACTCAATGTTGTCAAAACAATTATCCCCCCGCTTCGAGAACGATCCGAGGACATCCCCCTGCTGGTCAAACATTTTATTGACAAATATACAAAGGACCCGCACTCTGTCAGCACCGTATCCGGAATCAACCCGGAAGCTATCAAGATCCTGTACGACTATCAATGGAAAGGCAATGTAAGGGAACTTGAAAACATAATAGAACGGGCTGTTATTTTCTGCAGCGGCACTAGCATTACCCCGTCCGACCTGCCATTACAGGTTAGACAGAATATGACGTCCACCCTGGATTTGGATGGGATTCCAGAAGGGGTGGGCCTGGCAGAGACGCTGACAGCCGTCGAGAAACGGATGATCCAAAGGGCCATGCGAGTGTCGGGCAATGTACAGACAAAAGCCGCTCAACTTCTGGGAATAGGAAAAAGCGGCTTGAACCAGAAACTAAAAAAATTCAATCTGGACAAATAATTTTATGAACGAAACCCCTTTGGTTCAAAAATATAAACCCTCCTGAAATTTATCATTTTTAATTATACTTTCAATTAGTTAAACACAAATAATATTCAATCTTCCCCCAATAAAGTTCAAAATTTTGAACTTTATTGGGGGAAGATTTCAATTTGACCGCGACAAAAGAAATACAGTAACTTCAGTCCGTCAATAAAAGATCATAATTTCGGATGGTTAAAAAAATTTGGAAAGAAGAACTTTTTTTGAGCATTATGGCAGGAAAATTGCATTATTACTTTCTTACTAACACATTGTTAGTTTTTTCATCTTTTTTTCCTTTTCTTAAAAAGGCTGCTGCGGAAACGTTAAGCAGCCTTTTTAAGTTTATATCTCAACTTTCGGAGTTGGTCATTTTTATATGGGGTCAGGCTTTCTTTATGGCACCTTTTACCCGTCTGGTTATGAAATAGTGATAAAAAGTACCATAAAAAAAGCCTGACCCCGTCGATTAAAGCGAATGTCCGAAAGTTGAGTTTATATCACTTGATTTGCTCAAGTTTACTTTTGGCCATTGGTGTGTACATGGAACTTTCATAGTCTGTTATAATTTTTTCATACATCTTTTTGCTCTCCACCGTATTATTAGCAGTGCCGTACAACATGGCCAGCATATATCTTGCTTCATCCTTTAAAAGAGTTGCATTCCCCTGCTCGATTTGAAGAAAATATTTTTTAGCGTCTTCAAACTCTTTTCTGACAATACAAACCTGCCCCAACGATGCCAAAAGAAAATTTTCCATCCGGGCTTCATTGTTGAAGTCCTCAAGGGCCTCTTTATAATAGTGATAGCTTTGATCAAATTGCGAAGCGTCATAACAGATTTTTGCAAATTTGACCCTGGCCTGGCGCGCGGCAGTTGTATTGGCATAATCTGTAAAAATAGTTTGAAAATCAGTTTTGGTGTCTGCATACCCTTTATCCGGATCATTGGCATCTGCATATTGGGTCAATGCCTGGGTCACAAGGATGGCTGCAGTATTCTCAGCTTTTTGAAAGCTGTACATAATCCCTGAAAAAACCAGTGCCACCAAAAGAACAGCGCCCGCAATCAAGATCAATTGCTTTTTATATTCTTTTGCATAGGCCAGTGTTTTTAAGAGCTTTTCCTGAAAAGGGTCTAATTGTCCCAGCTCCTTTTTTCGTTCATTTGATACGTTTTGATCTGCCATTCTTCCATCCCACCATCAAAATAGTTTAATCGTTAAAAATTACCACACCAGTGTTTTGTAAATCCAGCCAATATCCCCATCAGCATGTTCAATCTTGATCCAGTCTCCATTTCGTTCAAGAACCCTGAAGGGAACACCTGTTTCCACCGTAAATAAAATACGGCTGTTTTTATCCGGTTTAGAGCGGACATTGCATTTATTTTTTATGGTAATCACACTTGTCATCTTTGCTAAAAGAGATTCATGAATCCAGGCCACGTCATTTTCAAAGTCTTTTATTTTATACCAATCTTCTTTCTTTTCAATAATGATAACAGGATGATATTGCTCTACCTGCCATAACACATCGTATTTCGTTCCAGGACCTGACCGCAGATTGGCGATACTGCTTTTAACAGCATACCGTTCCTGTGAAAAGGCTGAACCCGTTACCATCAATACCCCTGCCACAATGACGGTCATCATATGAATGATGCCACGCCTATTCCACCGCTTCATGAAAAGCCTCCGTATTCTTTCTCCTATCCAAAGCCGAACAGTATTCCCATTTTGTATACCAAAAAAGACATGACCCATGCAACCATGGTTGTATATATCAAATTAAACCCAGCCCACTTTGCTGATGTTTCCTTGTAAATCATTACAATAGTGGCAAAACAAGGCACATATAACAAAACAAACACCATCATTGAGAGGGCGGAAAGCGCTGTCATACCCGAATTTTTAAGCGCTTTTTCCAGTGCGTCCCCCTCGTCACTGCCAACACCATATAACACACCCATGGTACTGACAACAACCTCTTTGGCAACAAACCCTGTAACCAGTGCAACACTGGCCTGCCACCCTATGCCAATGGGCTCAAAAAAGGGTTCCAATGCTTTGCCAATCCTGCCGATATAGGATTTAGAGACCCTTTCCTGCTCTTTCTTATTTTTTATCTCTTTTACTTTCAAGATGAATTGCCGGTTTAATTCTGCTGTCTCGGGATCCCCTGCCAACATCATTTGCTGTGAATAATTTGATGTTAAGGCAGTGATGGCTTCATCATAATCCACAGAATAAGAAATTGTTTTTGGAAAACTTGAAAGTGCCCATATAATGATTGAACCGATCAGAATAACCCCGCCCATTTTCTTAAGGAACATTTTGCTTCTCTCCCACATATGGATCAAAAGGCTTTTCAGCATCGGCATTCGATAGGGCGGCAACTCCATAATAAAGGGGGCTTCTTCCCCTTTAAACAAAACAGCCTTTAAAACCCTTCCGGAGACAATAGCAACGACAATACCCGTAAAATACAGGCTGAAGATAATGGTCCCTGCCTTTTCGGCAAAAAAACTGCCCGCCAGGACAATATACACGGGAAGCCTTGCCGAACAAGACATGAATGGTGTCATCAGGATGGTTAAAATCCGGTCTTTTTCACTCTCCAGTGTTCGCGTGGCCATAATCGCAGGCACATTACATCCAAACCCCATTAACATGGGAATAAAAGATTTCCCATGAAGCCCGGAAGTATGCATTACCCTGTCCATCAAAAAAGCCGCCCGTGCCATATATCCGGTATCTTCAAACAGCGCAATGCAGAAAAACAAAATGAGAATATTGGGAAGGAAAATAACAACACTGCCGATACCGGCGACGACACCGTCTAACAGCAGGTCTTTGAACATAGAGGGCGTTAAAATTTTATCAAGACTCTCAGACAGCAGCGAAACTGCCATACCTAACCATTCCATGGGATATGCCCCAAGAGAAAACGTCAGTTGGAACATGGCCCAGATAAAAAAAACAAACACGGGAATTCCAAAAAATTTGTCCGTCAGCACCAGATCAATATTTCGAGACATATCAATCCGCTTAATGGCTGAATTGCTCACTGTCTCTTTTACAATGCCGGCAATAACCCCGTACCGGTCATCGGTCAATACAATCTCAAAATCGTCTTCAAACAAGTCTACAATTCTTTTACGACAGGCTTTTGCTGTCTGAAAAACTTTTGTTGATGCAGATGATGACAGTTCCTGAAATTTGGCTTTAACAATCTTATCATCCTCAAGGATTTTGATGGCCGTCCATCTAAGGACACTTTCGATATTAACTTTGCTCTGGCTGATTTCAGTTTCAACCTTTGAAATGCAGGCCTCAATCTCGTTGCTATACCGGATATCCCGACTTTCCTTGCCTTCATCAAACCGATGTATCTCCCCAACCGCGGCATCAACCAGTTTATCAATCCCCTTGTTTTTATTTCCAATGGTAAAGACAACAGGCAGTCCCAGCAAAAGGGATAATTTTTTTTCATCAATTTTAATCCCTTTTGCTTCTGCCACATCCGCCATATTCAATACAAAGATGGCGGGCCGACCCAGTTCCAGGATCTGAATGGCCAGGAAAAGGCTTCTTTCAAGATTTGAAGCATCAATAATCGCCACGACAATATCCGGGCTCTCATTTAAAATAAAATCCCTGGCGGTAATTTCTTCAATTGAAAAGGGCGTTAAACTGTAAGTTCCGGGAAGATCAACCACTTTCACGTCATAGTCTTTGTGCCGTAACATTCCCTCTTTTTTCTCTACGGTTACGCCCGGCCAGTTGCCCACTTTCTGCCGGGAACCAGTGAGGTTGTTAAATATGGTTGTCTTGCCGCAATTGGGGTTCCCTGCAAGGGCAATGGTCACTTTTTTACTCATATTACCTTTTTCTGTATTTTACATTTTCAACCAGTATATTAGCCGCCTCTTCAACTCGAAGTGATATATGGTATCCTTTGATAACAAGTTCAATGGGGTCTTTCAGGGGGGCGTATTTTTCAACATATATGGTGGATCCCCTGTTAATTCCCATTTCAAGTAATCGACGTCTTAAAATGCTTTCTCCTGAAACCTTTCGGATAATGCCTTCCTGACCGGTTTTCAATTGACTGAGCAATAGAGGGGGCAAAGAGATCTCCCTGGGGGGTGTATCTTCATGAGAGTCAAGCGCTTTTCCTTGATCAAACAATTGAACCGTTATTTTTTCGGCCATGCCCTTTCCTAAAACCAACCGGTTTTCACCTGCAGCAATTACCACCTGCCCCCCAAACCCGCTGGAAACGATTTCGATCAAATCTCCAATTTTAAGCCCCATTGAAGACATTCGCATCTGCATATTTTTGCCCGCATCAACCGCTTTGATAATCAGTTTCTCCCCTTTTTTGGCCTTGTGGAGTTGAACCCGTTCATCGCGATGTGCCATACAATTTGAACAAATACCGTAAATTTCCATTTTATGCTGAAGCATGTGAAACCCATAAGCATCTGCCACTTTATGCTGTAACTTTTCGATGGCCTCGTCCTTAAATTCCAGGATGCTGCCGCATTTTGTACAGACCATGTGGTCATGATGCAATCCAATGTGTCTGTGCTCATATTGGGTTTCTTTGTCATCAAACTCTATTTTGTTTGCAAATCCGAACCGACACAACAGCTCCATACCATTCAATACAAATCCTTCATCCAGCTTGACATCATCCGCTTTAAGCTGGGCCAGGATATCTTTGATGGTGACATGTTTCTCAAGTTTTAAAAATGCTTCCAAAACCTGAAACGTGAGGTTAAACTGCTCAACCCCCTGTTGTTGAAACAATCTTTTAAATTGTTTTTTTTCTTGTTCATGCGTATCGGTCATTGCTTTTATCCCTTTTAAAATAACGCTCTAAGATATTATAGCTGCAGGTTTATGTCAAGCAAATGGCAGCCTTAACCTAGGGCAATCGCATGAAATATTGAACTTTATTCTCGATTCCCCAATGCTCTCTTACAGGTTTTTCATACGATTCCCCTACATCAAAAAAAATAAACCATTGACAAAACTATTTGCCTTTAGGTACTTAAGTCCATTTTAAACCAACACGTTTATCGAATAAACAATGAAGAACCAACCGCTTGACCAATACCTGACCAAAGAATTGATCATCAAAAACAAGACCATTCATAACCGGATGGTACTGGCACCCATGGCAGGTCTTGGTCATATTGCCCTGAGGCAGCTTATCTCGGAATTTGGGGGATTCGGTCTGCTGTTTACCGGAATGTGCAGTGCAAAGGCCGTTCCCCATGAAAATCCCCAGACCTCCCTGGTGTTTAAATGGCGGCAAGAAGAGCTGGACACCCTTGTCTGCCAGATCTTTGGATCTGAACCGGACAGCATGGCCCGGGCATCACAGCGAATCGAAAAAGAAGGATTTTTCGGGGTGGATCTGAATTTCGGATGCTCAGTAGCGGTTATCTGCAAAAAAGGATGCGGGGCTGCTCTTTTAAAAAACCCTGATCTTTCATCCAGAATTGTAAAAGCGGTGAGTAAGGCCGTCTCTATACCCGTTTTTGTCAAATTCAGAACCGGATGGGAAAACACCCCGCAATTGGCCGTTGATATGGCCAGACGGTTTGAGGATGCCGGAGCAGATGCCCTCACCTTTCATCCAAGGGTTGCGCCTGACAGAAGGAGCCGGCCGCCCCAATGGGATACGATCAAGCTCGTCCGGCAGGCGGTTTCCATCCCCGTATTTGGCAATGGAAACCTTTTCCACCCAGACGATGGGGTCAAAATGATCCGGCAAACATCTTGTCAGGGATTGTCTGTCGGCCGGATGGCCGTTGCAAGGCCCTGGCTGTTTGCTCAGTGGACAAAAGGATTTACCCCGGGCAATGATATCTTTTTGACCGCGGCCCTGCGACTGACACACATCCTCCAGGATCATTATGATGATCCGTTTGCCGTCAAGTTGTTTAAAAAATTTTCCCCTTACTTTTGTGCAAATTTTAAATTCGGGCATCAGATTTTAAAACAACTGGTCCAGGCCCACACCATGGCGGAAATCAGAAACAACCTTGATTCAATTTTTGAATCCGATCCTGAAATCCTTTCAAGACCCAATCTCAATTTATTCGCTTAACCCCATGAACCGTCCTGACCTGTCACAATTTAAATGTCTTGGATGTGGTGCCTGTTGCCGCCAGGACGGATATGTCAGACTGAAAAAAAATGAGCCGGACATCATTGCCGCATTCTTGAATATGGATATTTATCTGTTTATTGAAACCTTTACGATCCTGACGAAAGACAGGCAAGCCCTTTCCTTGATAGAAAAAAAGAATGGGGAGTGTATTTTTCTAACGCCCCAGGGGTGCCGCATCAATGACGTAAAGCCCGAGCAATGCCTTGAATTTCCATTTGTCTGGAAATTCAAGGACTTTCAAAAAATTTGTGCCTGGGCAAAAAAAGAATTAAAAAAGAATCGATGACTACAACCCCAGTATCTGTAACCCCTCTTCAAGCTCAAAGTAAGGCTTGAGGTCATACTTATACCCCGGCACGCCAAAATAAATGGCCAGGCTTTCACCAATGACCTTTAACCCTTCAGCCAGCCTGTCGTTATCCAACTCATAAAACGTGATGGAGTTCATGCCCCCGGTTTTGCTGGCAGAAACATAGGGGCCTTTTTTAATCAGGAATTCCGGCAAAACAGGGGCCTTCAGATATCGTTTTGCAATTTCTTTTGTACTTTCAGGGGGATAAGTGACATTGGAAATAATGACCATGGTTGTCTCCTTTTTGTTAATATTTTTATTGACGTTAATCCCTCAACTTTCGGACTTTAGCTTTAATCGACGGGGTCAGGCTTTTTTTATTGTACTTTTTATCACTATTACATAACCAGACGGGTAAAAAGTGCCATAAGGAAAGCCTGACCCCATGTAAAAATGACCAACTCCGAAAGTTGAGTGAATAAAGTAAAAGTATGGTCATATAAGGCCGTGGCTGTCAAATCTTTTTAACGCCAGGATGCAAACACACAAACCGGAACAGATGCAATATCATCATTTCCAATGACAATTTGAATGCGTATTGAATATTGCGATTTGACTCAGGATGAAAGCCTTATTAAAATTAGGGGGTGTATAACTTGAAAGGAAAAAACAGGAAAAATGATAAAAACAATTGACTGCAGAACATTGGATTGTCCGGCACCTGTGCTGAAAACAAAAAAATTTCTGGAACAAAAAGACGTGAATGCCCTTGAGATCCTTGTGGATAATGATGCGGCCGCAGAAAATGTGAGCCGGTTCTTAAATTTCCAGGGATTTGACGTCTCTGTGACGTCTGACGGCATCACGTCCACCGTATCCGGTCGAAGAGACGCTGAGACAGCCAAACCGCCGGACGAAACAGACCCAAAGGCGGATAAGAAAAAAGAGGACCCCGACCGTCAAAAAATTTTAGTCATCCTTTCCTCACAGCAGATTGGCAAAGGCGATGACGACCTGGGTCAAAAGTTGATGATCAATTTTGTCAAAACGCTGAAAGAGATGGGCAATGATCTCTGGCGCCTGGTTCTTTTAAATCACGGGGTAAAATTTTCCACCAGAGACTCCACCATCTTTGAAGACCTCAAAGACCTTGAAGCGTCCGGGATAAGCATCCTTGTATGCGGGGCATGCCTGACACACCTTGAATTAATGGACCATAAGGTCATTGGAGAAACAACCAATATGCTGGACGTCGTGACATCAATGCAGTTAGCCGATAAAGTCATCCAGTTGTAATCGGATAAAAAATGGTACACCTTCGGCCTGTTTGACGGTTAGCCCATTCAACATCCGGGCTTTTTTAGCGTGACCCTTACTTGTTGTTGACAAAAAAGTCGTCAATAATATGGTCTTGCTTTAGTTTTCGTCCGTAATCTTCTGCACTCTTTTTATCTGTAAATTCGGAAACACGGACCACAAACCAGGTCTTTCCACCACCAGCCACTTTTTTGATGATGGCATCAATCCCCTTTTTTTTCAAGCTGTCAACATACCTGTCGGCATGTTTCTGATTCAAATAAGCGGATACCTGTATCGTAAAGGGTTTGGGGACTTGAATCTGAATGTTTACGGGTGCTGTTTCCACTGGTCTGGCTTTAAACAAATGAGACAGGGTCGTGATCATGAAACACAAAAGCCCCACAGAAACAATGCCGGAAAAACAGATTTTCAAATAAAATGGTCCCTTTTCATGCGCTTTTATATAGGCAACCCCCTTGACCACCAATCCGATAAAAAGGCTTAAAACAGATCCCATTAGGGCAATTAATTGTTTCAGCGAAGAAACGGTTTTTTTGGTAATATCGGGTATCTTTTTTCCATTTACACTCTTTTTTCGGGGAGGGGGGATCGGCTGGGAAAAGGAGACATCCTTTTTAAAGGGGAGATCAGGCTTGCCAATGCTGTCTTCAATTTTCTGTGAATATTGTTTTTCAAATACAGGCTCTTTTTGTAAATGGTGGTAGAGTTTTTTTGCTGTAAAATCCTTTCTTTCCAATCCAAGAAAAATATCCGCCATCAAGGCGGACAACACGGGGTTGGCAAACTGCTTTTCAGCCAGAAGAGACAACACTTCCTGGTCTAAAGCGCTCACCCGGGCTGATTTTTGAATTTGTTTCAGCCACAATTCTGCAATATCAACATCCTGTGGATTCATTTTCAAATAAACCGCTGTGGCCAATTTAAAATTTTGATTTTCACTGGCAGTGTTCAATTGAAACCGTGCAATGGTCCCGGATATGTTATGCGCCATTTTTTTCCAAAAAAAGGGCCACAGCAGAAAGGTATCATAAATTCTTAACGCATTAATATAATTTTTTTCAGCTTTATTATTGATCCCTGACCGTTCCCAGACCTGGCCTTCCTTGATCAGGCGGCTGAGGACTCTTTTTGCCATCCGGTCCGTTAACACCCCGATGAACACCATCACACCACCGCAGATGATAATCCCGGTGATCAAAGGATTGATCCCTGCAAAAAAACCGGCAAGGCCCGGTAGCAGATAAAAACAAAGCGGTATGGCCACCAGTGCTGAGACCCACAGATGAACACTGATATGTCGTAAAATACAGATCATTGCTCCCCATCTTTGCACACGCGTTGTTCCTTTTTTAAGGCAACGACTAAACCGTCTTGACGCTCATTTTCCCCTGACAGCTGACACCCTGTTGTGGTATCCACCATTTCAAACCGGATCGTGTCTGGAATGGGGAAATCCCTTTCAGGATCAGCGTTTAGTGCATTCATCATAAAATCACCCCAGATCGGGGCAGCAATATTACCCCCTGTAATCCCCACCCGGTTGCTGTCAACCATTTTTTTTTGGGTGTCGAAACCGGTCCAGACTGATGTGCAGAGTGTCGGTGTAAACCCTGTGAACCAGGCATCATTGTAAGCGTCCGTGGTGCCGGTTTTCCCTGCAGCAGGCCGGCTGAATCCTTGTTGCCGGATGGATTGCCCGGACCCCCTTTCAATGACGGATTTCATCATATCCACTACCTGGTAAGTGGTCGACGCATCCAGCACCCTTTTTTCCTGAACAATATGTTCAAAAATTATCCTGCCAAACGCATCCTCCACTCGCCAGAAAAAAAAGGGATCATGCATGACCCCAAGGGTGGCAAAAACCGAATACGCGGAAGCCATTTCAAAAGGCGTCACACTGGACGTCCCCAGAGCAACAGAATAAACAGCCTGTAATGGACTTCTAATACCACAGGCGTTGGCAATTCTGATCACCGCATCAGGACCGGTTTTTTCCACTAGTTGAGCGGCAATCGTATTCACAGAGTAAGTTAGCGCCTTTTTTAAAACCATGTCGCCTGAAAATCGCTTTTCAAAATTCTGCGGTTTCCAGTCTGCCGCCCCCCTTACCGGAATCCTGACAGGTTTGTCTGTCAGGATGGTGGCCGGATGAAATCCCAGATCTTTAAATGCAGCATAATACAAGAAGGGCTTAAACCCACTCCCCGGTTGTCGCCTGCTTTTTATGGCCCGGTTAAATTCGCTCGTGTAATAGTCCCTTCCACCGACCATGGCTTTCACGGCCCCGGATCCCGTATCGATTGCCACCAGTGCTCCCTGGGGATGATCAGTCTGCTCTTTGGTGATACCCATCATGGCATCCAACCTTTCAAGGCCGGTTACCATGGACTGCCGGGCATACGCCTGAAGTCTTGTATCCAGAGTAGCTGACACCTTGATACCCCCATGGTACACCACATCTTCTCCATACTTTTGGATCAATTCCTTGATCAATACGTCCAGAAAATAGCTGCCGGTTCTTGAATCCGATTGTTCATGATACAATTCAGGTCTGGTCAACAGGGTCTGCCGGACTTCAAGATCGGATATAAATCCGACCTGCGCCATTCTTTTCAAAACAACCTCCCGACGTTTTAATGCCCGGTCATAATGCCGGTAGGGATTATAACGTGTGGGAGATTTGGGTAGTCCAGCCAGAAGCGTTGCCTCGGCCAAGTTTAAGTCAAGTGCTGATTTGCCGAAAAACACTCTGGCAGCCTTTTCAATACCCTGGGCACCGGCACCAAAATGAATCTGGTTGATATAGGCCTGTAAAATTTCTTGCTTGGTATTGCTAGCCTCAATCTGAAGCGCCACAAGCAACTCTTTGAATTTGCGGTCATAGGTTTTTTCAAAACTGAAAAAAAGATTTTTAGCCAGCTGCTGGGTAATAGTAGATGCGCCCTGTACTTTTCCGGAATGAAAAAACGTCACATAAAGCCCTTTTAAGATTCTTAACTTATTGAGCCCGTGATGCTCAAAAAACCGATGATCTTCCGTGGCAATAATCGCATTGATAAACGCTTTGGACACCCGGTTTAAATGGATGGGTTTTCTTTCTCCAAGGGTGATCAATACCTGTCCGTTTGCCGCAAAAATTTGCGTTTGTGGCGTTTCAATAATCCGGCTTAACGGTGAGGGCAGTTTGGGGAGATCTTTTGTTACATAAAACACCAGAAACATCCCGGTAAGACTTCCCAGGGAAACAAGGAAAAGGCTTAAAAACAGGCAGAACCGGACCATTTTCATGCTGCGGAAAAAGAAGTTCAATCCTTATTTCTCCTGATGTTCAGGCTCAGTTGCCACACCGCCCATTCACGACCTTTTACAAAAACGATCTGTTTGACACCGGCTTGTTCAAATTCAAATCCAAGTTTAATATAACCATTCTTCGCCTCATTCCAGATACCAACGCCGGTAATCTTTCCCTCCTGTCGGAGCAACGCTTTTGGATTGGCAATCAAATCCGGTATAATATCCCCGGGCAGCTCAAACAACGCGTTAAAAAAATTCTGGGGGGAATAAATACGTCCCTGGAATCCATCCATATCCACGAGCTTTCCGGCGAGCGGTTTTTCACCGTTTTCAATCTCAACAAGGTCTTCTTTTTTAAGATCCACCTGTTGAATTACCCTGTTTTCAGAATCGATAAAATAGACCTTGATACCCTCCAGACTCCCTTCACAAAAGATCCTGTCAAGGGTACTGCCATTCAACAACCATACCAGTTGGACGGGATCCATAATCTTTACCGCCATTGATTTTTCAAGGGCCATATAGAGTGTTTTAAACTGCTGTTTTTCCAATGTAACCCACTCGCCCGGCAACAGACTTGAGGAAAGGTCAATAAAAGAGGCTGCCTGATGAGCGATTTGCCGGGTATCCTCTCGTTTATTGATAATTTGATTCAGGTATTCCTGGGCATTGGCGGTTTGCTTTCCTGCTTCCCAGATAGCCCCTGTTTCTGGACGAGAATCGTTTGTTGACTCCAGATAACCACCCACAAGCGTTTCAAACCAGTCAAACCTGAATTCAGAAAAAACAACCGTTGCCGTCAACATAAAAACGGCAATGTTCAGAAAAGAAAAGGCCCGTCTCATCCACTCAGAAAATATTAGCGGTTCATACCATTGCCGGATCATAAAAAATCTTGTAGCAACCTTTCCGTTAAGCTTTTCCGGTCAATTTCAGGGAATCATTATAGACCGTATAAAAATTTTTATGTTTCGCTAAGACCTTGGACAAGAATGGTTCCAGATGAAGGATATCATCCGGATGAAGGATATAGTTCACACTGAAATGCAGGGCGGCCATGTCATCATTTGTATTGAATTTGCTGGTGATTAAAACAAGGCAAATCTTCCGTCTTAAGGACATATCAATGGTATTCATCCTGTCAACGATTCTCGGCACCCCTTTGTTCTGATCAAAAGCCGCATCCATAATCACCAGATGATAAATGTGGTATTCCATTTTATCTAATGCGCGGTTGGAATCGGACGCTGTTTCCACATTCAATCCCATCTGACCAATAATCGAGACGGCTTTATTTTTCACATCCCTGCCATCGATACAGACAAGGGCATTCAGACGCTCTTTAAAGGAAAGCGGAAACGGTTGGATTGCTTTTTCCCCGACAGATGGTTGCTGCTGCACAGCTGGAATGGGTATCTTTTCTTTGCATTGGGGGCATTTAAGAAGCGAGGCTTTATCCCTGGGAACTTTGTGATCCGGAATCGTAAACTTTGCATGACAATTATGACAGATGATGTTCATGGGTTAACCTCTCCCTTTATATCCACGATCAATTTCCAATGAATCTATCTTTGTCGTGGTCTCGCCCCGGGCGCTTTTAATGGCGTCAAGGCCTCTGCCGACAATGTCCTTTCTTGACGCATAGGACGATGCAATATCCTCACTTATTTTTCCGGTTTCATAAAGAGAAATGATATAGTCATCAAACGTTACCATATCCTGAGACTTGCCGGATGTAATGATCTGATTGAATGTCTTGCCCTCGGATTCTCCATTAAGGATGGAATCTTTTACCCGTAAATTTGTGCCCATAATTTCAAAGGCCGCCACCCGACCACCACCGATTTGTGGCAATAGTCGCTGGGCCACAACCCACCGGATGGTATCTGCCAGTCGGATTCTGATCTGTTTTTCTTCTTCCGAGGAAAACATCCCCAAAACGCGATTAATGGTTTGGCCGGCATCTACCGTGTGTAATGTTGACAGAACAAGGTGACCTGTTTCAGCAGCAGAAAGCCCTATTTCAACGGTTTCCCTGTCTCGCATCTCCCCCACCAGGATGACTTTAGGTGCCTGCCGCAACGCGGCTCTCAACCCATTTGCAAAGGTATCAAAATCCGCGCCGAGTTCCCGCTGGTTAAAGGTAGATTTTTTCTGGGGATGTTGATATTCAATGGGATCTTCTAACGTGATCACATGAACAGACTTTGTTTCATTAATTTTATCCAGCAATGCTGCAAGGGAGGTTGATTTCCCGGAACCTGTGGCACCGGTAACAAACACAATACCGTTTTTCTCTTCTGCCATGGTACGGAATGCTTTGGGCAGCTTCAGCTCTTCAATGGTGGGAATTTTTGTTTCAAGTTTCCTGAGAATAATGGAATATTTGCTTGATCTTGAAAAGATATTCACCCTGAAACGCGCCTTATCCCCCAACTGATAGGAAAGATCACAAGATCCTTCCCGGATAAGCGTCTCCGTTAATTTCCGATTGTTATTAATCAAATTCAATGCAATGATTTCAGTTTGAAAGGCTGTCAGCACTTTAAAATCCGGGTCTATGCTTACCGGAACCAATTCACCGGAACTCTCAACCTGCAGCGGTTTACCCGGTGTAAAATTCAAGTCTGAAACCATGTCATGGGAATTGAGCATTTTGGAAAGGATATGGTCAATCTGTTGTTTTGTCATGACGTCTTTCTCTTGGTTTTGATCTAAAAGCTGTTTTAGGCTTCTGTAAAATCCGCTGGCGGGGTCTTCAGGAAGGGCCTGAACAAGGATTTATTATTGGCCTTGCCATATGCTTCATCAGGACTGATCCATCCTTTTTTATACAATTGCATGATGGCATCATCCAGCAGTTGCATCCCATATTGCTTCCCCGTTTGAATCATGGAGGGTACCTGGTGCGTTTTGGCTTCCCGTATAAGATTACGCACCGCAGGGGTTGCCACCAGAATTTCCATGGCCGCACACCGCCCTTTTTTATCAATTCGTTTGAACAATGTCTGGGCCACGACCGCGCGAAGACCATCCGACAATGTGGACCGGATCTGGGCCTGTTCAGTGGAAGGGAACACTTCGATTATTCTGTCAACGGTTTTAGCGGCACTGGAGGTATGCAGGGTACCAAACACCAGATGCCCAGTGGAGGCGGCTTCTATGGCCAGAGAAATCGTTTCAAGATCCCTTAACTCGCCCACGAGAATAATATCCGGATCTTCACGCAACGCCCCCCTTAATGCCGATGAAAACGTCTGTGTGTGTAATCCCACCTCCCGATGATTCACAATACAGTTCTGGCTTCTATGCACGAACTCAATGGGATCTTCCACGGTGATAATATGGTCTTTTCTGTTTCTGTTGGCCTGATCGATAATAGCGGCCAAAGTGGTTGATTTACCCGAACCGGTTGGCCCTGTCACCAGGACAAGTCCCCGGGGCAGATCGGCCAGTTTTGAAATAACTGGCGGAAGCCCCAGCTGTTCTGCCGTCAGTATTTCAGACGGGATCTCACGGAAAACAGCAGAAATCCCATTTTTTTGCATAAAATAGTTGGCCCTGTACCTGGCCAGCCCTGGGATTTCATAACCAAAATCCACATCTCCGGTCTCTTCAAAAACCTTGATCTTCTCCTGGGAAGTTATTTCATATAAAAGACCCCTGAGTTTATCACTGGTCAGGGTTTCATATTTTATCCGTTCAATATCGCCATGAAGCCGTAAAGCCGGCTGCTGTCCCGAAGCCAGGTGGAGGTCAGACGCTCCCTGGTCATGCATCAGCTTAAAAAACGCATCAATTTCAGCCATTTCCCATACCCTTTTCGTGAATCATTACGATCACAACGTTATGCTTGTTTCATAAATTTTAAAGTAGAATCGGTTTCGTCAGCCGCTTGGTTTTCTTCTTTTGTCATCTCAAGCAGTCTTGAGTGGGATTCGATGACAGCGCTGATTTGCATTTCAAGTTGAATTCGCTGACGTTTCAACTCAATAATATCACTATGGAGTTGTGAAAGCCGGTTATGCGCTCTACTCAAAATTTTTTCGGCTTCAACTTCAGCATTGGCAATGATCACCTGGGAAGATTTCTTGGCATTTTCCTTCATTTGATCCAAAACTGTCTGGGCCTTGATCATGGCATTTCTCATCGCGTTTTCTCTTTTTCTATACCCTTGATTCTCCAGGGTCAACCGATGATTTTCCTCATGCTTCCGTTGAATGGTCTGATTCAGGTGATCCAGCTCTCTGGCTACCTCTTCAAGAAAATAATCCACTTCCTGAACATCAAATCCTCTGAATTTTGTCGCAAACTCTTTTTGTTTTACAACCAGTGGTGTTATGCCCATAAAAAACCCTTTCTTTTTGTTAAGCGATTGTTCGTGCCAACCCGTGAAGGCTGTTCACAACAAATGTCTGAAGAAAAAGGATAGCTAAAATTACGATAACAGGAGATATATCCAGACCGCCAAAATTAACGGGCAGTCTCTTTCTGATTTGATAAAAAACCGGCTCGGTTGCCGTATTGATAAATCGTACAATTGGGTTGTAAGGGTCAGGGTTCACCCATGACAGAACAGCCCCTGCTAAAACGATCCACATGTAAAACGTCAAGGCATAGTCCAGAACAACGGCTATGGCTTCAAAAAAATTGGCTAATATGATCATTTGTTCCCTTTTTTTTCAATGAGTCCGTAACTTTCACTATCCTGATTAACGCTAAACCGTACGAAAAGTCAAGTTTTTTTAACCGCTTAGCCGCCTTAAATCTTCATATTTTCTGGTTGACATCCCGATAATAAATGTAATAATCAAAAGGGTTAACCAATTTAAATCATATCAATTATCGGGTGTTCCTATACTTAATTCCTGAAATATGATATAGATGAATACGATACAAACATATATACAAATAGGATTTATGCGATTAGGATCATAGTTTTTTTCAAAAATGATTTTTTAGTTTAAGGAGCTGTAAAATGGGTCGACTTCATCTGAAAGAAATCAAATCCATCTCTTATGAACACGCAGACGTGAAAAAAGGCTATACGGATCAATCCCTTCGAATTAACCTTGATGCAACCGATATCATCATCACCCCCATTGAAGAAAAGGTAAAAAAGACCTTTATTGGCGGGAAGGGATATGATCTCTGGATGATGTGGAATGCTGTTTCCGGCAGCACCAAATGGAATGACCCTGAAAATGCCATTTGTATTTCTTCCGGCCCCCTGGGGGGGACCCCGGGATATCCCGGTGGTGGAAAAAGTATTGTGACCTCAATTTCTCCGTTAACCGGTGCCCCCATTGATTCAAATGTGGGCGGCTATTTTGGCCCCTATAAAAAATTTTCCGGTTTTGATGTGATACAGGTTGACGGAAAAGCTAAAAAAGACACCATTATTTTTATTGATGGGATTGAAAACACGATCACACTGTTTGAATCAGAAAATCTTCCCACAGATGCCTATGAACTTTCAGATATTTTAACCCGGCATTTTGATAAGGATAAACCCATCAATGTTTCAGTTGTTACAACCGGCCCGGGTGCAGCAAACACCTTTTTCGGATGCCTGAACTTTTCCTGGTGGGATGCCGGACGGAAAAGGGTTCGTTACAAACAGGCCGGCCGGGGAGGCATCGGGACTGTTTTTGCCGATAAAAAAATCAAGGCCATTGTCGCCCGATGTGGGACAATTTCCATGAAAACCAACAACCCTGCAGATTTTGAGGGCCTTAAACGCGTCACCAAAACCCATGCAAAAGAAATTCATGACCTTGATCCCAAGCAGAACAGGATGTCCCTGGTGGGAACCACCCACCTTGTTCCGATCATGAATGATCATGATTGTCTGCCCGTCCATAACTTCAAATTCGGTTCCCATCCGGAAAGCCGGGTTATCGGCGAAGAGACCTATGAACATCTCTTTGACAAAGGCTTTGACGGATGCTGGAAAGGCTGTACTGTTGCCTGTTCCCACGGCGTAAAAGACTTTTCACCGGTTACAGGCCCTTATAGAGGGCAAACCGTATTTGTAGACGGACCTGAGTATGAAACCATTGCCGGCTGCGGTGCCAACCTGGGTATTTTTGATGCCCATACCATTCTTGAAATTAATTTTTATTGTGATGCATATGGCCTGGACACCATTTCTGTGGGAACGTCCCTGGGGTTTGTCATGGAATGTTTTGAAAATAACCTGATTACCACCAAACATACCGGCGGCATGGCCTTGAATTTTGGCAACCGCTTTAACGCATTGACCCTTATCCACCAGATGGCAACAGGCGAGGGATTCGGTGCCATTATCGGCAAAGGTGTTAGACGGATGAAAGCGATCTTTGCCCAGGAATTTGGTGCTGATATGGCCTTTATGCAGGACATTGGCATGGAATCCAAGGGACTGGAATTTTCCGAATACATCACCAAAGAATCCCTTGCCCAGCAAGGGGGGTACGGGCTTGCCCTGAAAGGCCCGCAACATGATGAGGCCTGGCTCATCTTTCTTGATATGGTTCACAATTTCATGCCAACCTTTGAGAACAAGGCAGAAGCCCTTCACTGGTTCCCGATGTTCAGAACCTGGTTCGGTCTTTGCGGTCTTTGCAAACTGCCCTGGAACGACATTGTTCCTGAAGACAATAAAACCATGCCCGAACCGGCAAAGGTCGCCAAACATGTGGGCTGGTATGCAGATTTCTTTTCCGCCGTTACCGGCAGGAAAACAGGACCTGATGACCTTATTTCCATGAGCGAATCTGTTTATAACTTTCAAAGAGTTTTCAACCTGAAAATGGGATTTGGTACCCGGGAATATGATACCCTACCATACAGGGCTATGGGTCCTGTGACCGTGGAAGAATACGAATCCCGCCAGGAACGGTATGATAAGCAGCTCAAGGAAAAATATGGCCTTCAGATCACTGACATGAGCGCCAAAGAAAAAGTGGCGGTCTTAAGGCAAAAAAGAGAAGAACAATATGAACTGCTCAAAGATGCGGTTTATGAACGGCGAGGATGGAATAACAACGGTATCCCGACCCTGGAAACCATCCAGCGCCTCGGCATTGATTTTCCGGACGTCGTGGAATTATTGAAAAAAAATGGGGCAACATAACACATGATAAAAGTGGATGACAAACAACTGCCCTGGTCCGAAAACATGACCCTGTCATCTGTTTTGAAAACACTTGACAGTGTTGATTTGTGTGCGGTTGTCCGCTTGAACGGCAAACTTGTTTCAAGTCCGAATTTTGATAAAACCCCCATTGAGAACAACGCTGAGATTCAGTTGCTGCCACTGGTTGCCGGAGGGTAAAACACGTTGTTAATAAATTTAACTTCACAAACAACTGTCTGTCTGTTAAAAACCATGGGTATCAGACAGACAGTTAACATTATAACCCATAAACGAAAGTAACTATTGAAACAATTTTTTTTATTTTTAAAATCGCTTTTCAGCAAAAAGCAAAATAAACAATCACCTTCTGCCCCGCCACCTGCCAGTCCCAAAGCAGAAATTTCAAAACCACGAACCGATCCACAAACTGTGAGTCCGCCTGAACCTGAAAAGGAAAAAGGCCCCGGGAATGCCTTCCCTGGGAAACCCAAGAAAAAAAAATGGTCTGTCAACGACTTTCCAGTGGAACCCCGGGAAGGGGAAACCAGATTTCATGATCTGGATCTGCCCTTGAGTATCCTGCATGCCATTGCAGATTTAAAATTCAACTATTGCACCCCTATCCAGGCAAAACTATTGGCCCATACCCTGGAAGGAAAGGATGCCACTGCCAAGGCCCAGACCGGCACGGGCAAAACTGCCAGCTTCATTATCAGTATGTTAACGACCTTCATAAAAAACCCCTTTAAAAACGAAAACGGCGCCCCCCGGGCATTGATCCTTGCCCCCACAAGGGAACTGGTTTACCAGATTGAAAAGGATTTCCAGGATCTGGCCAAATATACGAATTTAAGGATTCTATCGATCTACGGTGGCACCGGATACAACAAACAACAAACACAGCTTCGTGAAAAGCCTGTGGATGTCATTGTGGCAACTCCCGGTCGTCTCATTGATTTTATGGGGAAAAGATTGATCGACCCTTCCAAGGTTGAAATTGTTGTCATTGATGAGGCGGATCGCATGCTGGATATGGGGTTTATTCCCGATGTCCGCAGAATTATATTAAAAACCCCCCACAAAAAGAAGCGGCAAACCCTTTTCTTTTCTGCGACGTTAACATCAGATGTTCTGAGACTGGCAGAAAGCTGGACAAACCAGGACACGATTCAAATAGAAATCGATCCCGAGCAGACAGCTGCCGACAGCATCCATCAGATTGTGTATATCACCACTGAATCCGACAAATTCAAACATGTGTACAACCTGATCAACAATGAACAATTAAAACGCGTTATTTTGTTTGTAAACCGTAAAGCGACAGCGAGAATCCTGTCCGAAAAACTGGACAGATATGGCCAGAAATGCAGCGTACTTTCAGGGGATGTCGCCCAGGACAAACGATTTAAAGTCCTGGAGGCATTTAAAAATGGCAGAATCAATATTTTAGTGGCAACAGATGTGGCTGCCCGGGGATTGCATATTGAAAACATCAGCCATGTGATCAACTATGATCTGCCCCATGAGCCTGAGCACTATATTCATCGCATCGGAAGAACCGGCAGGGCTGGAGCAAGCGGTATATCCATCAGTTTCGCAGATGAAGACAGCTCCTTTTTTATCCCCCAGATAGAAGAAGTGCTGGGAAATAAAATCGAGTGTGAGTATCCATCTGAGGCACTGGACAAACCCCTTCCCCCACCCCGGAAAAAATACATTGCCAAGCCTAAAATAAAAAACAGGAAACCATTTAAAGGAGGGCGGCGGCCTGATAGAAAACACCCGGCGGCCAGGACATATGACAAACGCCGGTAAAAAAAATAATTGCCTTTTCCTGACGACATATCAACAATTCTCATTATGAAACTCAACTTCCCAGGAGAAGGGTCAGGCTTGCATTATTGACGCTTTTGTCGGTTTTTCATCCTGTATATTCAGTCTGGCTGTCAAAAGCACAATAACACAAGTCTGACCCTGTTCAATAATTTAAACCATAATGAGAATTGCTGATCACATATCCTTGATCTTGACACTCAACCATCATTGGGTGTAGAACTACAGGGCTGTCATCGGCAATTTTTATTAAAAGGAGTTTACATAAAAAATGTTTGGTCTTGGAATGCCTGAAATTCTATTGATTCTGGCCATAGCCCTTATTGTCATCGGACCCAAAAAGCTGCCGGAACTTGCCAAAACCTTAGGGCGTGCCATGGGAGAATTCAAACGATCTGCCCAGGATTTTAAACGCAGCATTGATGTAGAAACCACGGTTAAGGATCTGAACGATTTAGACGGTCCTGAAACAGATCTTAAAGATATTCTGAAAAGCACCCATACAAAAAAAGACCCTTCAACAGCCGATTCACAGGATCCCGGAACAGAATCTTCTGACGCGATGACAGATGACATACCGGGCGATACACCATCGGCCGGAACCGATCCTTCTTCAGATAACAAAAAAAGCGATTAGCATATGCTGACTGAAGAAAAAAGTCCTTTTACAGAGCATTTGGGCGAGTTGAGAGATAGACTGGTCCGTTCCTTTATTGCGGTGGGCATTGGTTTTGTGGCGGCTTATTTTTTTAAGGAAAAGCTGTTTGAAATTCTGACGGCCCCCCTCATCACTGCCATGGGGGACAATGAAAATACCCGGATGATTTTCACAGGTCTGCCGGAAGCTTTTTTTACCTACCTTAAAGTATCCTTGCTCACGGGCATCGTCCTGTCAACGCCGGTACTTTTCTATGAATTTTGGATGTTTGTCTCACCCGGCCTTTACAGGACTGAAAAGAAATATTTTTTGCCCATTGTCTTTCTTTCTGTTTTCTTCTTTGCCATTGGGTCTTCTTTTGGATATTTTATTGTGTTTCCCTATGGCTTTAAATTCTTTTTAGGATTTGCCACAGACACCATCTATGCCATGCCATCCATGAAAGAATACCTCTCTTTTGCCTCAAAGATGTTGCTGGCCTTTGGGTTTGTGTTTGAGCTGCCATTGGTTTTAACATTTATGGCCCGGATGGGACTTGTCACTGTACCATTTTTAAAAAAAAATCGAAAATACGCGTTATTACTGTTCTTTGTGGGGGCGGCGCTTATCACACCACCGGATGTGGTCACCCAGATTATGATGGCCCTGCCGTTAATGGTGTTGTATGAAATCAGCATCATCGGCGCCAGAGTATTTGGCAAAAAGCAGACATCAGACATTGACACCGATGACCCTGAACGACCGGAGAACCCATCGCCAGAGGACACAGGGAATCATAAAGGATAAGGCATCACCCCGATCGTTTTGGTATTGACTTTTCAACCGGCCTGGGTGTAAAAAGTTTTAGAAAAATCATAAGAAACCCATCGGTGATGATGAATTAACACCGGTATAACGGCAAAATAAATTGTTAACTATTAAAGGAGTAAAAAGGTTATGACCAAAAAAATGTTGACTTTGCTCTTGGCTACAGGGATCGCTGTTATTTTTGTTGCGACAGGTGTATATGCCGGGACAGATGTCCCGGAAACCATTACAATGGATTACAACCAATACACCAAACGAACAAAAAAACCCCCCAAATCTAAATTCGTGGAATTCAGCCACCAGAAACACAATGTGGATTACAAAATTTCCTGTGGGGACTGCCATCATGACAAGGACAATAAGCCCTTAAATCTAAATGTCGGTGATCAGGTTGAAAAATGCGTGTCCTGTCACACAAAACTTGCAAAAGACAAAAAGAACAAAAAAGACATCATGGCCCTTGAGAATGCCATGCATGGGAATTGTCGCACCTGTCACAAAGAGGTGAACAAAAAAGCAGGGGATCCCAAAGGAATGAAGGGACCAGCTCCTGCTTCCTGCAGCAAGTGTCATATCTCTTTAAAAAAGAAATAATCGCCGATTATCATAGCCCTATTTTTCGATGTTAAAAGAGGTTTTCCGGCAAACGGAAAACCTCTTTTTTATTGAATCTTATTCTTAGGACCGCTCATCTGCGGTCCTTAGCTGATGGGGTCGGTGGCCCTTGATGGCATCCAAATAGATAGAAAAGAATTCAGGAGGGGTGATCCGCCTTGAACGTCATTGCTTTTTTAATCAGAGAGGGTGCCCAGGAAGGGGTACCCAGGGCGTGAATGTGGGTATAGGTGCCAAAGGTATTGTGCTTAAAAAACCCATCCTTTTTATCGAGAATCCCTTTGCCCCGTTCCATTTCAAAAGCCATTTCAGCGTCCTGGTAGTCAATGGTCAGGACACTGGAATACCTGAACTCATGGCCCTTTAAAATTTGACCTGTTGTGTAAAACGGATTGTCATTCACAACCCGAACCTGGGTATAGCCATGACCTTGGGGGCGCTGGGAAAGTCCGAATGTAATCGGAAGGATGCCGGACATGGGATATTCCTGACCCTTTAAGAGAATGCTTTCTCCCAAAAAAATGAGCCCCCCGCATTCCGCATAAATGGGAAGCCCGTTTTCAGACAATTTTTTCAAATTATCCTTAAACGCCACATTGTGTGCCAGCTGGGCTGCATGGGTTTCAGGAAATCCGCCGCCCATGTAGATGGCATGAACCGGGGGGATGGAATTTTCATTTAAAGGGCTTATGAAAACAATCCTGGCACCCAGTTTTTGTAATGCATCAATATTGTCGGGATAATAAAATTGAAAGGCCGAATCCCTTATAACGCCAATGGTGACAGATTCAGGCTCAACCGGCTCTCTTTCTGGAAAACCTGCTTGTGATTGCGATTCAAGGTCAACCATATATTTTTCAGCCGTTATCGTTTGATAGAGATTGTCCAGATCAATGGTATCATTGGCAACTTTGGTGGCGGCCTGGATGGCCTGATCAGAAAATGAATGTTCTTCCGAGGTAAGCAGTCCCATGTGTCTTTCAGGAAAGTCCGCTGCCTTTAATTTCGGCACGGCACCAAACACGGGGATCTGACAGAATCGTTCTATGTTTGCCCGGACTTTTCCTTCATGCCGTTTACCCGCCACCCGATTGAGGATCACACCGCAAATATGGATGTCAGGATCAAACATCATGCACCCCATCAGCAAAGCGGCCATGGTACGGGTACTCTTGGTACAGTCCAGAACCAGCAGGACAGGCAGGTTTAACAGTTTGGCAAGCTCTGAAGTGGACGTGGACCCCTCAATATCAATACCGTCATAAAGGCCACGATTGCCTTCAACAACAGCGATATCACAATGAAGGGAGTGTTCCTGATAGGAGTGTTTGACAACAGCCGGGGTACACAGAAAGGTGTCCAGGTTATAACAAGGACGCCCGGCTGCCTTGGAAAGCCAGCCGGCGTCGATATAATCAGGTCCCTTTTTAAACGGTGAGACCGTATAGTGTTTTTCCTTCCATGCAGCTGTAATCCCCAGGGAGATAATGGTCTTGCCTGATCCACCGCGAAGCCCGGCAATGATAATCCCCGGTACTTTTTTAGTGTGCTTTTGCATGGATAGATGTGAGGGTTATCTTAATGCTTACTCTTCGCCTTCAGATGAGTGCTGGATACCAGACCCTTTGAGTCCATACATGGTGGTACTTCCGGAAGACCAGTATTCAAGCACTTCGTCTTGAACCATTAAATTGATAACTTTTTTTATTACTCGGGGTTTATCATCCGGAAAAATTTTATAAAAATCTTTGAAATAAAATTTTGTTTTGGTTTTGGCCTTTTTTGTCATAAAATCTACGACTGCCTTGGTTGCGGCCTCTTTATTGTCAAGAAGATCACTCATTGTCATACTCCTTTGAAATGAACGGTATCAGCCGGAGTGAAAACCCCACTCCGGCTGATACGTCAACTATAAAATACTCGATAAAAAGATAACGTTACAAAATCTTCTTAAAATTTAAACTGAGTTGTCTGACGCCAGCTCATGTAGGCCTGCTGACGGAAATCATCAATCAGATGATGGGTGAAATCAATCTCACATGCTTCAAAGAATTTTTCCCATCCGATTCTTTCTGCCCAGTCGCCCAGTCGTTCATACTTGTTGGCACCATTTGAATAGGCATTCACCATCCGATTAATGGTCTTTGTCATGGTCGGCCATCTGGGCATTTCATTGGGGATAAATCCCACAACCACTTTAGAAAATTTCGGAGCGGAAATTCTGTTGGACACCTTACCACCCGCCATGAGAACAATACCATCGCCTTCTGTATCAGCCAGGGGCATGGAAGGACACATGGTGTAGCAGTTACCACAATACATGCAGCGTTCGTTTTTAACCTCTACAGATTTGACTTCTGTACCATTTGCCAGTTTAACCTTGGAAGGTTTGATGGCAGCCGTCGGGCAGGCAGCAACAGCCAAAGGAATTTCACAGATTTTATCAAGGTACTCATGATCCAGCATTGGCGGTTTTCTGTGATATCCCAGGATAGCAATATCAGAACAATGAACCGCACCACACATGTTCAGGCAGCAGGCCATGGAAACTCTCAACTGGGCGGGTAGTCTCATGTCCTGGAAATCTGAAAACAATTCATCCATGGTGGCTTTTACCGTACCAGAAGCATCTGTTGCCGGGGTATGGCAATGAATCCAGCCCTGGGTATGGACGATGTTGGTGACGCCGGCACCGGTTCCACCAATGGGGAATTTATTGGATCCACCAGGAAATTTTCTGGAAGCCAGATCGTTTTTCAGGGGCTCTAATTTATCTTTTGAATCCACCATGAATTCAATATTGTTACGGGTGGTGAACCGAACATGACCGTCACAATGTTTGTCAGCAATATCACAGATCTCATTGATATGCGTGGTGGACATCAACCGGCAGCCACCCACTCTTACGGTATATACTTCATCTCCTGAATCACCCACATGCACAAGGACACCCGGCTCAAGGATCTCATGATGAGACCATTTGCCTTTATTCTTTGCAATCACATCGGGATAAAATTGATTGTAGTCTTTCGGACCGATGTCTGAAATTCTATTTTCCATCGGTTTATCTGGATTATAACCAGTAGAAATAAATGCCATTATAATTCTCCCTTTTTATCTAAGATGGTCTTTTCTGAATTCTTCAACATCACGTTCCCAGCCGCCTGTTACCTCATCTTCTTTCCAGAAGATATACGGGTTGGTTCTGGGGTATTCAACATGCTGCGGAACGGCATCAATACCAGTGACTTCAAGAAGTTTCTGGAATCCCTGACGCATAATCAGCTCACCAAGTCTTTCACGGTTTTTACCTTCTTCCATCCACCAATCCCATACATTTTCAATGACTTCCGTAATGGCTTCGTAATCATTGTCAGCATTCACTTCAACAAAGGGAACAAGCAGTGACCCCATCTGAGCACCATCCAGAATAGGCGCCTTTGCACCCACCAGGATGGAACAACCGGTATCTTTACCGATTTTAAGGGCTCTTGGCATTACATTAATACAATGCATGCAGCGCGTACAATTGGCATCATCAATGAATAATTTTTTATTCTCAAATTTCATGCATTTTGTGGGGCAAAGACCGGTCACTTCTTTTTCAATGTCAAAGGGACCCCAGTCTTTGCTGCCTTTGTAGGCGCCTGCATTGGCAGGATAGGCAGCATCATTTTCAACATACTTATTCACTGCATCCTGATCAATCCGGATCTTATCTTTCCAAGTACCGATAAAAGACATGTCAGAACGGGCAATGGATGCTACACAGCAGTTAGGACAGGCATCAAATTTGAATTTGAATTTGTAAGGAAATGCCGGGCGATGAAGTTCATCCTGGTATTCATTGGTCAGAAAATGACACAGTGCCTGGGTATCATAACAGGCATATTCACATCTGGACTGGCCAAGACAATCTGCCGGGGTTCTCAGGTTGGAGCCTGATCCGCCAAGATCCTGATCCATGTCATGGGTCAGTGTCCAGAACACTTCTTCCAACTGGGGAGTGGTAGTACCCAGAAGAATAATATCACCGGTGGCGCCATGCATATTGGTCACACCGGACCCCCTGAGGTCCCAGAGTTTGGTCAATGCTCTCAGGTATTCCGTTGTATAATATTTACCTGCAGGCTGGGCCACACGCATTGTATGGAAATGCTCAACGCCGGGAAACATTTTCGGCTGATCACAATATCTGCCGATAACACCACCACCATAACCGAAAACGCCTACAATACCGCCATGTTTCCAGTGAGTTCTGCCATGCTTGTAAGACAGCTCAACAACACCCAGAAGATCGTCTACACAATCCTGGGGGATCTGGAATTCAACACCTTCTGTATTCTTAGCTCTGACTTCAGCCTGCTGTTTCAGGTCAGAGACAAAGCTAGGCCATGGGCCGGATTCGAGCTGATCCAGTAAAGGAGTCTCATGTTTTGCCATTTACTTACCTCCATTAATTGTTAATTTACATTCAATAATGAAAAGATTTTCCAAACTTCTCATTCAATAGTTTAATCTATTGTTATTCCAAAGGGTTACAAAACCATCACCTTTTTCTTAGAAACACCCTGAGCAAAATAACATTGCAGATATAAAATTTCTGTTTCAACATGTCAATAAAAAAGGTTTTTTTTAAAGGCTTTTGAATACAGCATGCAAAATTGTGCAGTGTGACACAAGCATTTTTTCTATCAATCTCATTTCCGCGGGCACTGGATGATGGGAGTCTAAAATGGCCGCCATAAGACCCATCATTTGTTCCAGGCTGAATTGCCGGACAAACGCCAGAAAACTCACCCGTAACTCGCCATAGTCATAGACCATTGATTTTTCATCCAGGGCCTGCAAAAAACCATGAACGACTGCGGGTATTGTTTTGTCGCCCAGCATCACGTCCTGCCCGGTACCGTTCAAGCGATCCAGACGCATGCGAAGTGTCAGGTTCAGACAAAAAAACATCAGGGACGGTAAAATGTTGGCTTTTTTATCACTGTCTGCTGCACTGAATTCTGTTAAGGGTGCATATCCCCTCACTGTAATCATCCGGACACTCATGGTGTCCGCTTTCTGCCGGACAATGAAATCTCCGGCAGCATGATGCCAGGGAAAAATCTGTTCAAAGGTTTCAAGATCATAATAATAGGTTAATATCCGGGAGATTTCCTGATAAATGGGGAGCGCATTTGTTTCAGAAATCGTGTGGCCGGTGCCGTCAGATTCCCATATCACAATTTGCCGGGTACCCTGATCTACCGTGGCATGGAATTCTTTGTAGCCGTCAAACCATTCTCCTAAAAAAAAGCCGATCTTTCCTTTCTCTGTTTTGATGACATCAACCCCAAAGACAAGGGGAAGATAGCGGTTGGCATAGGTTATATTCAGACCGGATATCAGGTGATACTCTTTTTCTATCAATGCCAGGCCCGGAATTGATATTGCACCGTTCAGGACAAACGAGCAGGGGGAGCTCCCATGAACAGCCACCTGAATTTTCAACGGATGATAAAACGCACCATGTTTTTCTAGAAACACGGAAATCCTGTCAATTTGATCCGTCAGGACAGGCTGTTTCACCAAAGCTTCAATGCCTGTTTTTAGGATTGAAAAATCATTTTCTGATAAAAAGCGACCTGCAGCAGAAAAATAATCCCCAATGGTTATCACCGGTTCCCGGGGGATGGGGTCACAGGGGATATCGCTGGAAGAATCCATGCCTTTCCCTGACAATGGCAGTTTCCATAACCGGGAGCCCGGCAATACCTGCTTTTCTTCACCAGACAGGAAAAAACAAATCAGAGGGGATGCCATTATGCGTTTCTGTGGGGCGCAAGCTCGTCTTTCAGCGCCTGGGCGACTGGAAATCCCAATGCCTCAGCCTGATCACAATGGTCAATGGCTCGATCAAAGTCACCGATTTCAAGGTATGCCACCGCCAGATTATTATGGGCCACGGGAAATTCCGGCTGTACTCGAATGGCCTCCAGATTTGCCTTGATCCCTTCCGGAACAAGCCCTTTCATGAAATACGCCGTTCCCAGGGTGGCATAGGCCTGAACAAAATTTTTATTATGGATAATGGCTTTTTTAAGATTTTTAATAGCTTTGTCCACTTTTTCTTCATCTTCTTTGGCATCTTTGCCATCTACCAGCTGAAGAAGGACAAATGCCATATTGGCATATCCTTCAGCAAACCCGGCCCTGGCCTTTGTCGCCCGCTGGTTAAATCGGTAACACCCTTCAAGATCCTTTTGCTGAAGACAGATGCCCCCCAGGAGAACATAGGCCTCAGCCAGTGTCGGACTGCAGTCAATGGCATCATGAAGTTCTTTCTCCGCTTCAATATACTCCTGCTTTCCCAAAAGGGCCACCGCCAGGTTATAGTGGGTCGTGCCGCAGTCTTCATTCCGTGTCAGCTGACTTTTTAATGCTGCAATATGCTCATCCACATCTTTTATCAGGTTCTTTCCTTTATCTGCATTGGTCATTATGATGATCATCCTTTTTGATATTTTATATACAGTTTCAAATCGTTATTTAAAACTGTATATCATATTTCTGATACAACTTTGTGTCAAGACCCATTAAAAATAATCATCACCTTTAATTTTGGCTTGAACCAAATCAAGACTTGTGATAGCACGGTGATAGAAGAAAATCCATTTGGAAATAATTTATTTACAGGGCAGGAGTAAACTATGAAGCCAGGGTGCTATACTGCATTAATCACCCCCTTTAACACGGCAGGAGAACTTGATCAGGAGGGACTTGAACAACTGATCAGCTTTCAGATTGAAAATGGTATCACCGGGATACTGGCAACAGGGACAACCGGTGAAAGCCCTACCTTCAAATGGAAAGAACACGATCATGTGATTGCCCAGGTAGCCAGGCTTGCAAAAGACAAATGCCTTAGAATCGCCGGAACCGGCAGCAACAATACCAGCGAGGCACTGGAAGCGATCGGTCATGCTGCCAAAGAAGGCGTTGATGCCGTCCTGATGGTGGACCCGTATTACAATGGCCCCAGCTCCCTTGAAATCCGGAGGGAATATTATGAGGTTGTGGCCACAGCATTCCCGGATATCAATATTATTCCGTATATCATTCCGGGCAGAACCGGCGCCCAGATGCTGCCCCAGGACCTTGCCATCCTGGCAAAAAATTTTCCCAATGTGTCCTGTGTAAAAGAGGCCACCGGCAATCTTGAAAACATGAAACTCACCCGGAAATACTGCGGAAAGGACTTTCAAATATTCTCCGGGGATGATGCCCTGATTTATGATGTCATGACAGATCCTCAAATCAAGGCGTGCGGAGGGATTTCAGTGATGTCCAACATTGCCCCGAAATTCCTGAGTCAGATGGTCTCCCTTCTCAACCAGGACGATACCGATGGGGCCATGAAACTCCAGCAGGCCCTGAAACCGTTGCTTGACCTTGTGGTGGTGATCACCCAGGAAGACTCAGAATTCGGACCTGTCTATTGCAGGGCAAGGAATCCACTTCCCTTAAAAACCTTGATGCAGTTATTGGGAATGCCGTCAGGCCCCTGCCGGAAACCATTGGGGCGAATGACCCAAAAGGGGTTTCAGCTTCTTTTGGATGCCACAAAAAGCGTCCAGGCCCATAACCCGGAAATCTTTGAACCGATTGCATCATTTTTTAATGTAGACATTGAAGAACGGCTGAACACGCCTAAGTTTCAGGAAGGTCTCTGGTATACCTATTAACCAGGGTAAAACCGGCCCTGCCTGTTCATGGCACGGCCGGTTTAAAGACGCAACTTTCGGGGTTGGCCATTAACGCTAACGTCCGAAAATTGCGTTAAAGACAAACAGAGTGGTTTATTGTTTTTCTTTTATTTTAAACTTTTCCTGTCCTGTTTGAAAAAAACTGACCTTAAGCCATTCAAATCCAAACTGAAGCAGTAAGATATCATCTGTTTTAATTTCTTGAATTTTTTCCTTTGGAAAATCGTATCTTTCAAGGAAGGTGCTGTTAAAAACAAATGCCCTGAACTTGTCAATATTATAACACGCCAGGAAAAACATTTTTTTGCTTTCTTCTGACAGTTTCATATTGGGCGGCAATGATTTTTTTCTGACGATCAAGTCCATCCATCCCTCATTGACTTTATCCCGGAGGTCAACGCCCTGATCCTCTCTCCATTCGGCCACGGTCCATTCTTTATCTTCATCAAACCCCAGACAATGGGCTTCTTTCACCGTAAAAAAGAATTCATCTTTCTCATCTTGCTCTCCAGCATAGCTTAAAGAGCCGACCCCTAACGGGTAGTATCGGCAGGTAGTGGGTCGATCCTCGTATATGGCACACCCTTCCTGGTCTTCCACAAAGGGACAGGATTTTCGTTCATCATCCAGTAGTTTCAGGGTTACCACAGGCAGATCTGCTCGTTCAAGGATCTGGGGTGTGGTAAAGACGGCAAGGAATTCCTCGGAGGTCAAATCGAGTTTTTTGCGCATGGTTAAAATATCGTAGGGAGTCAACATAATATCAATTCCCCGGCAGCAGTCGGTAAAACATTTGACGCCTTTATGGCATTCAAACTTAAATTTGCTTTTCAAACTGAGCTGTTCCGGCGGTATTTCAGACGTTTTTTGAGTTGTATCTATCATTAAAACTTCCTTATCTAAAGTTGTCACGGTCGCTTAAAGTTGTGCATTGTACTTAAAAAAATCAATAATGTCAAATGATTACAAACTTCACAACCCTTCGTGATAACAAAGGTCATACGGGTTTAATGAAAATAAATTTGACATATGATTTTTTTCAAAATAAATAACAAAACAATACAATTTTAATTACCATACTTATTTATCATAATTGACTGAATCATCCAAAGGAGTTTTCATGAAAATTAGAAAGGCTGTTTTTCCTGTGGCCGGACTTGGTACAAGATTTATTCCGGCCACCAAAGCCATGGCAAAAGAAATGCTCACGGTTGTTGATAAGCCCATCATCCAGTATGCAGTTGAAGAAGCGTTTGAAGCCGGTATCGAGCAAATTATTTTTGTTACGGGTCGGGGAAAAAAAGCATTGGAAGATCATTTTGACAGGTCCTTTGAAATCGAACATGCCCTTAAGGAAAAAGGGAAAGACGATCTTTTAAAAATAATCCAGGAACTGGTTCCAACTACCGGAAACATTATTTATACCCGTCAGCATGAGCCGTTGGGACTGGGTCATGCCATCTGGTGTGCAAAAGATATTGTCGGCGATGAACCCTTTGCCGTTCTGCTGGCCGATGACCTGATCCAGACCGACAAACCCGTTCTCTCCGAGATGGTAAAAAAATTCGATCGATTAAGAGCCTCTATGGCCGCAGTCATGGAAGTTGAACGAGACCAGACAGATAAATACGGTATTCTGGATGCCCAACAAGTGGAAGAAGATATTTTCCGGATCAACGATATGGTGGAAAAGCCAAACCCCGAAGATGCCCCATCCAATCTGGCCATTATCGGCCGGTATATTTTGACCCCCAAAATTTTTGAATACCTGGGGAAAAACAAAAAAGGGGCCGGGGGAGAAATCCAGCTCACGGATGCCATGAAAAGCCTGCTCAAGGAACAACCCATCTACGGATATAAATTTCAGGGAAAACGCTTTGATTGCGGAGACAAGGTCGGATTCCAGATGGCCAACCTCGCCTTTGCCCTTGAACGGCCCGATATGAAGAACCGGCTGATAAACTTTATCCGGGAAATTGAAAAAGACTTTTAGCGGCTTTTAAAAATTTTTATACTGGCTATAGGTTTTCATCACTTTTCTGACATAGTTTTGCGTTTCTTTGTACGGCGGAATCCGCTGATACTTATCAACCGCCTGGGGTCCGGCATTATAAGCCGCAAGAACCAGGGGTAATTTATACGCATACCGCCTTAAAAGCCGTTGAAGATAAAGGACCCCTCCCATGATATTCTGGGAAGGATTAAACGGGTCTTCGACAAAAAGGGATTTAAAATTGGCCGGCATAATCTGCATAAGCCCTTTGGCACCTTTTTTTGATACCGCCATTGGATCAAAGTCTGATTCGGTTTGAATCACCGCTTTGATCAAAGAAAACTCAACTCCAAATTTTTTTTGGGCCTTTCTAATAATCTCATCATATTTTTTAGTGTAGTGCAAGCGGCTGTTTTTTTTAGAATTTTCTTTGATGTAGATTTTATAATCCGTTGAGGTGGGGGTATTTGTAAAATGGACAATGCCGCTGCTGTCAATGTATTTGTAAATATCGGCAACAGCCGTATTCAGGCAGACCATGCTGAACATAACCCATAAGATAACGCCTGTTTTTATTCCCATTTTCTTTGTATTATTTTATCCGGTCTTTATATGTCTTCAAAACAAATTTTCCCGGGAACCTGGGGCTTGCCACATAGGGTCCCAGGTTATCCAGAAAGGTTTTAACAATTGCCTCAAACACGTCATCCTTTTCATGGTCCATGATAAAATTACGCTCACCTTTAAATTCATAGATGACGGAGTCTCCTAGCGTGGCCAGGATATCTTCAAATTTAAAATCAGACAGGGGGTCGTCAAAAAACAGCTCTTTTTGGATATTTATCTCCATATTCGCCGTCATGATAACAACATAGGCATCTGCACTGATCTTTCTGGACAGATCCGAGATGATAAGGATCTGGTTATTCTCAAGTTCAATTTCCTTTACTATCCGTTTCTCAACTGTCATGGGCTTAATTTTATCCTGCATTTGTTTGTTTAACCGGTTAACCCCTCTTAAAACAATTCCAATTGTTCCGGCTGCGTTTGCTTTTCCAGGCGGACAGAACGTTTCTCAACCTGTGTCAGCCGCTTTTCAATATCCTCAATAAAAAAAGATCGTTGTCTTTGTTTACTGGTGCCAAATATGCTTCTTTTTTTCGCATAAGTCAAACAAAGAATATCCATGGCCCTTGTCATGCCCACATAGAACAGGCGACGCTCTTCCTCAAGATCATCAATGATTTCACCGTCCCTTGCAAAGGGGACAAGCCCCTGTTCACATCCGGCAACAAATACAACGGGGAATTCAAGCCCCTTGGCCGCATGCAGGGTCATCAAAGATACGTTCTGGGTGTGAACCGCCAGGGTATCCGCATCCTGGTTCAAGGCAAGGGCATCCAGGAATCCCGTTAAATCATCGTGAAGCCGGCTCATGGATAATACCGTTTCAAAGGCCTGTTTTGTCGTATCCTTTTTTTCAATGATCTGTTTTAACGCTGCGCTTTGACACAACCGCATTAGCCCGGTTTCAGGGATGCATTGGTTCATCTCATCCCTGAGCGCCGTGAGCTGCTCTGCAATGGTGACAACCTTTTTTCTTACTGCGGTGTTAACCCCGGGGATATCCCCTTGCACAAATGTGTCTAAAATATCCTGATCCATTTCACACGCCGCTATATAGGCCTTATGACAAGCGGCCTTTCCTTTTTTACCCAGCCCGGCACCGAAATGGTCAAAAACAATCTCAAAATCCAGAAAGCATTCCCCTTGTGCCATGATCCTGCAAAGACTGATCAATTGTCGGATACCATCGATCTCAACCAGATTCTTTTTATCTGCGGTCTGAAAAGGGATGCCCTCTTTTTCAAACACCTTGATAAAGGTCTCGCACTGCCTTCCGGTACGGTAAAGAACGGCAAAGTCTGCAAAAGAATACTCTTTGGGGTTGTCCCCATCTGCTTTTCCCGTGTCCATTGAAAAAAAGGAGGTGCCGCCAACGAGCCGTTCGATCATCTTGCCGATGGCCACGGCCTCGGCCTGTTCAGTGGCCGTTTCTTTGATGATCAATTTTTTTTGACTGTCCTTATCTGAAAAAATCCTGAGTGTTTCCGGGTTGTCCAATGACCGGCTGATCATTTGAAAAGACGCATCAAGAATGGTTTGCGTGGACCGGTAATTTTTTGTCAGCCGGATCTTCTCACACCCGGGAAAATCACGGGCAAACGCTTTGAAATATTTATTGTCAGATCCCCTGAACCCGTATATGGACTGATCCGGATCACCAATCACAACAATATGATTCTGCCGGGACAGCCGTTTGACCAGCGCATACTGACCATAATTCAAGTCCTGGTATTCATCGATAAAAATATACGGGTACTTTTTTCGGATCCTGGACAGAATCGCTTCATCGCTGTCAAACAAATTGACGGTCATGAAGATCAAGTCTTCAAAATCTGCCACATTCTGCGCTTTGCAAAGGGCCTGGTAGGTTCTATAAATCAATTTAAACGGACCCAATGCCTCCTGGGGAATAACTTTTTCAAGATCATCATCCGGGCCCAGTAAATGTTGCTTGCATAGAGAAATCCAATGATCTGTTTTCTTTGCCTGCCCTTTTTTATGCCCTTCTTCCATGGCTTCCCGGATCAATGAAAGTCTTACCGGATCATCCGCAATAACCGCATTAAACCCATTATGCTCTTTTAAAAGCTTGAGGCAGAAGGAATGGAAGGTTGCCGCCAGCACCGGCGTGTTTGTCTGGGTCATATATTTCTCCACCCGCTGTTCAAGCTGTCTTGCAGCCTTGTTGGTAAATGTCAGGGCAAGAATGGACGAAGGATCAACCGCTTTCTTTGATATCAGATAGGCAATTTTCGCCGTTAAGGTTCTGGTTTTGCCTGTTCCGGGTCCGGCCTGGATCACCATGGCCCTGGCAGAAGACTCAACCGCCTGTTGCTGCTGAGGATTCAACCCGGCTAAAAGATCCGGATTCTGACGGTTGGGTCTTGTTTGCGGAATCTTTTTTTTATTCCTTTTCTTGATCTCCAGAGACGTAATAAGGACTTTTTCCCTGATGATTTTCTTTTTGATGGGAAGATTAAACAAGAGGGGTTTTTCTCCTTTTAACTGTTCCCTTTCCTGCCTTGAAAAAAGAGTCACTCGCCCATATTCACCATCATACCCGGGATCAATTTGGACATCTCCTGTCCGCATTTTCCTTATGGCCTCTGCCAGCAGTGGGACATGAGCCGTTTCTATTTCTTCAAATGATTTGTCCAGAAGGATGCCCAGCTCCGGCCCAAGCGTTTCAATGGCTTTATTGTAGTAAGCAGCCACTTTTTTTGTTTTAGGACCCACCTCAAAAATTTCAGAAAGGATGTCGGCCAGGGGGATAATGCTCGTATATCCCTGGCGGTTCCCGGGCACATAGCCTTCCGGTCTCGTGGCCAGTTCCTGAACCCTGTTTAACACCCCATAGGTCACCTTTCGCCCGCACTCGGGACAGATGCCGTCAATTTGAGCCGTGGTGGCAGGATTCAAACAGACATGACATTTCCTGTGACCATCATAATGATATTTACCCTGGTGGGGAAACATATCCAGGGTTCCCTTAAAGGCCTCAAGGTCATTGGTTTCAAGGGCCTTCCGCAGATGATAAAAACTGAGGTCCGTATCAAACACAGAGGCATTCCTTCCCAGGTAACCGGGTGAATGGACGTCGGAATTAGAGATCAGGCGGACATTGTCAAGATCTTCAACCCGCCAGTTCATGGGCGGATCAGAGGACAACCCGGTTTCAACGGCAAAAATATGCGATTTCAAAGGACCAAAACACGCTTCAATGGAATCGAATCCTGATTTTGACCCAAACATGGAAAACCAGGGGGTCCAGATGTGAGCCGGCACAAAAAATCCTTTATCATCCACATCCAGCATAAGGGAAAGCAGATCCGCTGCATCCATCCCCAGGATGGGCCGTCCGTCGGATTTTATATTTCCGATGGCATCCAGTCTGGCATTAAACGTCTTCACACTGGCAATACTCGGAAAATAAATCAGGTTATGATTTTTTCTCACCCGGTCATCCCGTTTGTAAATATTGCTGATCTCTGTCTGCAGGATAAACCGGACAGGGTTCCGGCACGTTTCAGGGATGGTTTTGTCAATGTCGGCTGCAATGTCTTTTTTTAAAGAAAACAGTCCCGGCTCGATCTCTTCAAGCTTGGACGTAATAGCGTCGATCCAGGCAGGATAGGTAAAATCCCCTGTTCCAACAACCCGGATGCCTTTAATTTGTGCCATATAATAAAGATTCTCAAAATCAAGATTCTTTGCCGTGGCCCTGGAATACTTGGAGTGAATATGAAGGTCAGCAATAAATTTCATTTTTTACCCGGCTTAGTGGTTAAAATTTGGTTACAGGGTTAATAACTCAACTTTCCGGGTTGGCCATTTATGCTTGGGGTCAGGCTTTCTTTATGGCACTGTTTACCCGTCTGGTCATGAAATATTAATAAAAAGCACCATAAAAAAAGCCTGACCCCGGCCATTAACGCTGAAGACCGAAAGTTGAGTTATTAATTTACACGATTTCCCCTTAATTTAAAAGCAGGATTCTGCTAAAGAAGAGGTATCATTCACTCAACCGACAGGAATTCACTATGCCGATATTTGACGCAACATCCAAAACCGTGATCCTCAACTGGGATCAAACCATGGAAACCCCCATCAAGATAAAACGGATCGACACAGATCATACTGAAAACAATCAATTTATAAATTTTACCGATCAGATACGAGACACAACGTCACACCTGATCATTGAATCTGAAAAACAAGAAAAAGACCTGCCGGGATTTCTTCTAAAAAAAAATATCTTCTATTCGGCACTGCCCCTGGAAAAAGAACTTGACCCCTTTCTTGAGTTTCTGTCACAGATAAATGGCAGCCCTTCAGCCGCTGCTGAATCCGCCCTTTCCGACCCCCTGAGGCAAACCCTGGATAGACTGGATATCCCGGTCCGTTTAACCCTGTATATTGCCCTGCAGTGCCCCCATTGCCCGGCTGTGGTCAGAACGGTCATCCCCCTGGCGCTGTATTGCAGCAATATCCATCTCCACATCATTGACGGCAGCCTGTTTCCTGAAACCGCACAAAAAGATGCAGTCATGTCTGCGCCCTGCCTGATCCTTGAAGATGATTTCCGATGGACCGGAGGTGTGACGGCAGATGAAATTGTAAAAATGATCACCAGTCGCGATCCGGCACACTTGAGCGCCGACACCCTGAAAACCGTTCTAGAACAGGGAGACGCCGACTGGATCACCCGCCAAATGATTGAAAAGAATCAAATATTTGACGCGTTTATCACCCTTTTGATCCATAAGACATGGTCTGTCAGGCTGGGCGCCATGGTGGTTGTAGAAGCGCTTGCCGAAACCGACCCGGAACTTGCTGCCCGGATTTGTCCCCTCCTGATACACCGGTTTCCCGGAAAAGATATCCCCATACAAGGCGATATTCTCTACGCTTTAGGGGAGGCGGGTGACCGGGAAACAATGGAATGGATTAAACGCAAAAGAATCCAGCTCAACCATGAGGACCTGATGGATGCCGCAGAGGAAGCGCTGGAAACCCTGACGTCAAAAATTGGATAAGGATTTCCGAACGGGGGCGATGTGCCGTTATAGTTTTTCAAGATCCTGTTTTACCTTTTCCAGACATTGGGGCATATTCCGTGGGAAAAAGAGATGTCGGTGCGGGTTGTCAAATAATTTTCCAACTGATTCCAGTACCCTAAAATCCAGCCGTCCATTGGCATTCAGTTTTCGGTTAATTCGCGTCAGAACACAAAAGGACATTGACATCGTTTCCCCAAGGCTATAGATTCAGTGTATGTGAAACACGCTTTTTTAAGTGAACCAATCTTTATACACCCCCGTTTTAAGCGGTATCATAATACGATTTGTATTTTTTTCTGATGTATTTTTAAAAAGGAGTGGAGATGCAGACTGAACATCAAAAACCCGTTCTGGTAACCGGTGCCACAGGTTATGTTGCCGGCCGTCTGATTCCATTGCTTCTGGCATCCGGCTATTCGGTGAGAGCCATGGGACGGTCCATGACAAAAATAATGGGACGACCCTGGGGTCATGACCCAAACGTCAAATGCGTCACAGGGGATATTATGGATGTTGCCTCTTTGCGCAAAGCGGCAGATGGGTGCGGGACCATTTACTACCTTGTTCATTCAATGATGTCACAAAAAGGGCAATACCGTCATGCCGATCGGATCGGGGCAAAAAACATGGTTCAGGCAGCAGCGGAGGCACATGCTGATCACCTGATCTATTTGGGGGGTCTTGGCGATATTCATCATAAAAACGTCAGTAAGCACCTGGTTTCCAGAAATGAAGTGGGACAGATCCTTTTGGACGGACCGGTTCCAGCCACTGTTCTGAGGGCGGCCATGATTTTAGGATCCGGCAGTGCCAGCTTTGAAATTTTAAGATACCTGGCTGAACGGCTGCCTGTCATGGTCACGCCCAAATGGGTGCGCATGTCCACACAACCCATTGCCATTACAAATGTATTGGGATACCTGAAAGGCTGCATGGAACACCCGGAAACCCGGGGGAAAACATTTGATATTGGGGGACCGGAGGTTGTAACGTATCGTGATCTGTTCCGTATTTTTACCAAAGAAGCCGGATTGCCGACGCCCCTGATGATTCCGGTTCCCGTATTAACACCGCGGCTGTCATCCCTGTGGATTCATCTGGTGACACCGGTTCCGGCAGCGATTGCCCAACCCTTGACCGAGGGATTGAGCCTGCCGACGGTTTGTACGGAATCAACCATCACTCAACTTATTCCACAAAACCTGATCAATTGCCGGGAAGCCATCCACCGGGCCTTGGACCGTATTCAGCAAGAGCAGGTCGATACCTGCTGGACTGATGCCGGGGCCATCAAATATCCCGAATGGGCCCATTTCGGAGATTCAGCGTATTCAGGGGGTACCATTCTCAAATGTGGTTACCGGGCAACCGTTGAAGGAACAGGCCGGAACCTGTGGCCCGCCATTGTCAGGTTGGGTGGAGAAACCGGGTATTATGCTGCAAATCTTTTATGGAAACTCCGCGGGGTTATAGATGTATTTGCCGGAGGGGTGGGGTTAAACCGCGGCAGACGGTCAAAAGAAACCCTCCAGGTAGGGGATGCCCTTGACTTCTGGCGAGTCCTGGAGGTGGAAAAACCCTCCAAACTGCTCTTGCTGGCAGAAATGAAAACACCGGGCGAAGCGTTGCTGGAGATAACGGTAACCCCCTTAGGAAATGATCAATGCGAACTGGTGCTGTTGTCCCGATTTTTACCCAAAGGGTTGAACGGTCTCCTTTATTGGTATGTACTATATCCATTTCATCAATATGTATTTGCCCACATGCTCAAAGGTATCGTAAAATCGGCAGGATTGACATTAGCGACACTCCCGGAAAGATTCACCCCCAAAATAACAAAAACGTGCTCACTGCCGGATCAATAAGCCGACAGAACACGTTTAAACGTGAAGGGAAGGCCATGAACAATAAAGAGAAACAGGCATTCGATCAAATCAAGACATTATTGGACTCTCAATCCCTTGGGGTATTGTCCACCCAGAAAAACGATCAACCCTATGCCAGCCTTGTCGCCTTTGCAGCAACCGCTAACCTTGAACAGATCCTTTTTCTGACACCCAATACCACTCGCAAATATGATAACCTGACGAACAATGCCAAAGTTGCCCTCCTGATCAACAACAGTTTGAATCAGGCGGCAGATATTTACACGGCTGTCGCTGTCACCGCGACAGGGATTGCTGCAACGGTTGACGGCCTGGAAAAACAGACGCTCCTGGAACTCTATTTAAAAAAACATCCCCATTTACAAGTATTTTCAACCGCCCCCTCCACAGCGTTGATCCGTGTAACCGTGGACCGGTATTTTATGGTCAGCCGGTTTCAAAATGTCATTGAAGTCCAGGTGACGTCATGACACCGATCCTGGGAATTGATTCGTTCATTGAGACCGGTAAAAACCAGGTCGGGGGGAAGGCCTTTTGCCTTGCAAGGATTCATGATCAGGGCGTTGATGTTCCGGAAACCTTCTGTATCCCCTGCCGGGTCTATGAATCCTATATTGCCGAGACCTGTCTTGAAGATAAAATTCGTCTTGAAATGAATCGGAAACCATTTAAACAGATGCGATGGGAAGAAATCTGGGATATTTCACTGCGGATCCGGAATTTGTTTTTAACCACCCCCATTCCACATATCACCCGAAAAACACTTGCAGAATTGCTCCAAAGACATTTCAATGAACGGTCCGTTGCCATAAGATCTTCCGCCCCGGGCGAAGACGATGAGAGTACATCCTTTGCCGGGCTGCATGCCTCCTATTTAAATGTCATCGGCGCAGATGAAATCCTTAAACATGTCAAGCTGGTGTGGGCCTCCCTGTATTCAGATGCGGCACTGTTATATCGAAAAGAGCTGGGGCTTGATATCCATACCAGCAAAATGGCCGTGGTCCTGCAAGAGCTGATTCCCTCCGACAGATCCGGTGTGTTTTTTGGCATCAATCCATCCGATGCAACCGAGTCGGTTTTAGAATCGGTGTATGGATTGAACCAGGGCCTTGTTGACGGTGATATTGAACCGGATCGATGGATCCTGCAACGATCCTCAGGCAAAATTTTAAGCCATATTGAACCGGTGCGAAACCACTATACCATTCCAGACAAAAAAGGGGTTGCCTTCGCACCGTTACCCCAAGCATCACGTCAAAAACCGCCTTTGAATGATCAGGAAGTCCACCAGATCTGGAAAATGGGCAATAAAGTGGAAGCCCTCTTCAATCGCCCCCAGGATATGGAATGGACGTTTTACAAAGACCGGTTTATCATGCTTCAGACACGGCCGATAACCAGTTCGGGGTTTAAAGAAGCAGATGATAAGCGAACCTGGTATTTAAGTCTTCACAGAAGCTATGAAAACTTAAAAGGGCTCTATGATAAAATTGAAACCCACTTGATTCCGGAAATGATTTCCCAGACAAAACTTATGGGGCAGGTCCATCTTCAAGGGTTGAGCAACCCCCAGCTCCACCAGGAAATAACCAAAAGACAGGCTATCTATGATCACTGGGTAAAGGTTTACTGGGCGGATTTTATCCCTTTTGCCCACGGCATTCGGTTGTTTGGACAGATTTACAATGATGCGGTTAAACCTCAAGACCCTTACGAATTTATGGCTCTTCTTGAAAACACCGGACTGAAGAGCGTTCAGCGAAACAACCGCCTTGAAGCCCTGGCAGATATGATCCGAAACGATACAGACCTGAAAGACAGCCTGGAATCTGTCATTATCCCTGATTTGGACCATCCATTCAAGGTGTTGTTAGACAATTTCATTTTAGAATTTGGTGATCTTTCCTGTTCAACCGGTTACGGCAACGAATGTCAATATGGCGATACGGGTATCATTAGGCTCTTGCTGGAATTTGCCAAATCGCCTCCCAGAAAAAGACAAGCCAGCGGGCCGGATATTCAAACACTTCAGGACTGTTTTCTGAAAAGTTTCCCCGAGGAAAAATACGCGTTTGCTTTGGATGTGCTTCACCTGGGACGGGAAAGCTATCGCCTCAGGGATGATGATAACATCCATCTGGGCCGGATTGAAACCCGTCTTGTTGAGGCGGTTCAAGAAGGCCAGTCCCGCCTGGCAGATCCAGATGCAAATCCGGATGGGCTGGCAATGCTGGCAGCGCTTCCAGCACTTTCCCTGGTATCTGACACTATACCGGTATCGGTTGAACCCTCTGTATTGGAAAAGGCGTCAACACTTTGGCTGAAAGCCCGCCAGGTTGTCGGACACCCGGCAGGCCCGGGTATTGCATCAGGAACCGCCCGACTCATAAACACCCCCCAGGATTTGATGGATTTCAAACAGGGGGACGTCCTCATCTGTCCGGGAGTGGACCCCAATATGACCTTTGTGATTCCCTTGGCCGCCGCCGTGGTGGAAGAACGGGGTGGCATGTTGATTCACGGTGCCATCATTGCAAGAGAGTATGGATTGCCCTGTATAACCGGTGCAACGGATATCATGCGATTGATCGAACCGGGCGACCACGTCATCGTGGATGGGTATCTGGGAATCATCACCTGTAAAACACGGGAGTTATAAGTGACATTATCAAGAACCAAACTTGTTTTTGCCGATGATACCATGCCGGGGTCCAATGGTTCTATTTTCCTGAATTTACTGGTGACCTTAAATACGCAACCGCTGCATGCCGGCAAAGTTTAGGAAAACCATATGATCCGGTTCGGTCTGTGCTGCATATTCAAAGAACAACCCATCAAATTCAGAAGAACAACCGCTAAATTTCTTTCACAATTTTCCCGCCAGGACCAGAAAAACCGATTGTCTGAAATTTGTCTGGCCAATGCTCACGCTTTGATGAAGGCCCTGGAATTTTGTCACCAAAACAATATAGGTTGCTTCCGTATTAACAGCCAGATTCTGCCGTTAAAAACACACCCGGATGTTGGCTACGACATTTCAAATTTACCCAATTCAGACCAAATAATAAAGAGATTCAAGGCGTGTGGCATATTCAGTCGGAAATATAATATCCGGACCTCCTTTCATCCGGATCAGTTTATTATTTTGTCTTCACCGAATCCTTCTGTGGTGGAACGCGCCATGGCTGACCTTGCCTATCAGACCCAGGTGGCACAATGGGTCAATGCGGATGTGATCAATATTCATGCAGGGGGTGTTTACGGAGATAAAACAGCCGCGCTCAAGCGCCTTGAACGAACGATTGAAACACTTCCTGATCCGGTCAGGAAACGTCTGACCCTTGAAAATGATGACAAAAGCTATTCCCCTGAAGATCTTCTTCCCATTTGTTCTGACATGAAGATTCCACTGGTTTACGATATTCACCATCATCGATGTTTAAACGACCGTTTTTCAATCGACGAAGCAACCGATAGAAGTGCTGAAACATGGGACCGGGAACCATTGTTCCATATTTCTTCCCCTAAAAACGGTTGGGACTCATCCGACGTCCGAAAGCACCATGATTATATTGACATAAATGATGTCCCCGGGTCCTGGCTTTCCATGGATGTCACCGTTGAAGTTGAAGCAAAAGCCAAGGAACTGGCCATTTTAAAACTCATGAAAGAAATAGACAGGGTATAGCCTGATTGTTTGCACCCATAAGATATCCAAAACCCAAGGCGTTTATTATGACGTTGAGTAAAATTAAAAACACCCAAGACTTGTATGAATACCATAATTTTGCTATCGTCAGAGAAATAATTTTTTATGTGGGATTGCAGGAACCGGTCTTCCATCCGACGGATCACTGAATTCACTGATTTGAAAATCTCTCTTTCGCCAGGGCCTGTTTCATCCGGTTTCGGTGCATAACCGTTCACCAACACACAACAAAAGGAGATAACAATGGATTTTGATCACTCGTATGCAGATTATCTGAAGGATGAAGACATTGCGGCCATAACGGAACTGGAGAAAAAGACAGGGAAACGTATTCTGGCTTACTACACCCCCCCGAAAGCCGCCAATCTGGATGACAACGTGCTGACTAAAATACGTGAACTGGAGAAAAAGCTCTGTGTGAGGCTTGTGGCCTATGATGAGCATTGAAAAACGGTCAGGTATCCCGCCGATGACAGGTCCCCCGCCAGACAATTGGATCAGCAATCTGGAAAACCGGAAACAGTGATAAGGGACCGCATATAGGGGCAATGTCTGATATCAAGGAAAATATGGAATTTTCAGACCATCCATTTTGGGACTTTTCAATAATGGTTCACCAGAAGCAGGGGGTCCATGACGCATGTCTTGAGCTTCAAACCCGCTGCGAACTGGATGTTAACCTCTTGTTTTTCTGCTGCTGGGTGGGAACGGCAGGTGGGGGGCGCCTTGCCCCCGAACAAATGGCGACGGCCATCCAGGCTGTTGCCGGCTGGCAGGAAGAGATTGTCCGCCCCATATGGAAGGCGCGCTGGAAGCTCAAACCTTCCTACAAAACCTTTCCAAGAGAAAAAACCGAGATGCTTCGCAGATCCCTTATCCGGGCAGAACTGAATGCAGAACATCTTGAACAGCTTCACCTGGCAGACACCATTGGCTTCACGCAAAACCCGGATCTTTCCAGAGACGTGAGAACATCCCACGTTGTTGCCAACATCTTTTTATATCTGGATATGTTTACCCGCCGAAAAAAGGTCCAACTCAAAATGCCTGACATGGCAGCCCCCCTGCTCACCCTTGTATCGGCCTGCTTTGCGCAAGGGGATAAACACAAAACAGCCGTCCTTATCCAGGAACAGTTCAGCCTGGATAGCCGTATCAAATTTTAATTTCAGTGTGTCCGGCCTTACCATACCCCCGGCCGGACACCACGGTTTCTTTCCCTCGGGTTCGGGGTGAATAAAAAAATTGATATTGGCCTATCACCCGCATGTGTTTTACCTGAAATCCTTTCCCATTAACGATTCTATAATTGACAATTCAATAATTGATAGCATATTTTTATTTATTGTTATTTGTTTAAAAAACCACTGAATTTACACCACTGGGCAAAGGGAGTCATAAATGAAAATTGTTAATTATAAAGATGTATTGCCGGTTGTCATGGACAATGAGATGGTTAAAAACGTGGCCGGCAGGGTGATGATAGGAAATGAAGACGGGGCCAAAAACTTTTGCATGCGAGTGTTTGAAATGGGCAAGGACGGATATACCCCCAAACATACCCACGACTGGGAGCATGAAGTGTTTGTCCACTCAGGCTCAGGAGAGGTATTCATAGCGGACAAATGGCATCCGCTGTCAAAGGGATCTGCCATATTTCTTCCCGCCGGTATTGAGCACCAGTTCAGGAACACATCTGACAAGACCTTTACCTTTGTCTGCCTGATACCATCGGGAGCGCCTGAATTATGATGTCGTTAAGGTCCTGTGTGGGGAAAGATGCCCAATTTATTGTAGGGGTTCACAAGCCCTGCTTTGACGTTAAAAACTTGAGAAACCAGGACTATTTTGCGTCTCTTGGGCAGCTTGAAGACGGTACCGTAATTGACAACCGTGTCAATTTTCCCGAAGAGGATCTTCATGAAGCCGGTGCCGACATCATCTATGAAATTGCCAATCCATTTCCCTTCAGGGGAACCACTTATATTAATTCTGCCTGGGCAGATATCAAAGCGGCTTGTCCTGACGACATCCGTATTTCAAAACCCAAACCCTGCTCACTGCTTCAGAACTTTGAACAATCAGGCGGGGCCGGCAGCATTGGCATCAAAGACAAAAGAGCCCTTCTGGATATGCTGCCGCATCCCCTGTGCATTGCCCTTGCCCAGGCCTCCACAGACCCCGAAGAACTGATGCTTCTATCAAAAAAATCCTGCCGCATCCTGTTTGATCCTGAGACCCTTACCCCTGTCGGAATTGGATACAAAAAAGATCGACACAACCGGATCAGTCCGGACATCCATGACCATGAACTGTTTGAAGTGCTGGTGAACAACCGGTATCTTCCCGATGACTATAAAAATACCATGGTGCTGAAACCGGGTGTTCAGGGAAGCAATGAAATTACCGGGGAATATCGGTCTGAAGACGGGAACACCCATGTCTTTGAATATCTGAGACGAAATTCCTATATCCCCTGGGGACATTTTGCATCCAACATGGCAAATGATGCCATCCGATACAGCACCCATGATCTTAGTCTTGATGACATGAAAGGCATCCGTCATCTCTACTACCAGCGGGCCTTTGTCAGGCTTGCTTCAGAACTCGGCGTTTCCCTGCCGGACAAACGCGCGTGTTTCACCCCAATCGCACTTGAAACTCTCCGGGAAACCCTGCAGACAAAATTAAAACAGACCCCCGGCCCGGCCCTGAAATTTGACAATACCCTGTGGGGGTGGAACTTTGGATACGGCTATGCCCAGTCCGGTCACAGGCTTCATGCCTCTCACCAGATGATCCACCAGCAGAATGCCATGGTTCCGAAGCATGTTAAAACCCGTTCAGGGCAAAACATACCGTCCTTTTCCTGTGGAGATCTTGTCGGTGATTTCACACGGCAATACAGGACGGTTACCGGAAAAAAATTTTTTTCAACCTATCTGGCAGCCATTCAAAACAATACCCGGACAGACGGCAGCACAAAAGGTGAATCCTCCCTGGTTCTGGTGGAAGATGACCATATCATATTGTTTGTACCCAAGGCTCAAATATCTGAGTGGGAACTGCAGATCATGGCCAAAACTGCCTGCGGTAATATTATTGAAGCAGATCAGAACCTTCGTAATTCCCTGGACAACGCCATTTTGATGGCTGTAAAAACCCTTGAATCACTTGGCGCAGATTTAGTCACCGCCATAGAATTCTCAAAACGCTTTGATTCAACAAATAGTGACCAGCACCTGCTATATTCCTTTATTCCAAGGCTTCCCTATGCACCGGACACCTTTTCCGAAGCCCAGTTGAGATGGATCAGCGGATGCTATCCCGAGGATTTCGCCCATACCTGCCGCATGGCAATCAAACAGTTTAAATAAGGAAACTAAAATGGTTCTGCATGATTTTATTTATGAATGGGATGGGAAAAGTATTGCCGGGGAGAAGCCCGTTTCATGGTGGCCAGGGTCATACCACGTAAAAATTATCAAAATGGGAACAAACCAGGACAAGATCAGCTACCTTGTTCCCTTTGCCGTCATTCTTAAAAATGCCAGGACCCAGCCGATCCTGATGAATACCTCGTTAAAAAACTATATCCATAATTTTGCCCAGAAGTTATCAAAAGCGTATGATCTGGATATTGACAAAACCCTTTGGGTTGAAGTGGATGATAAGATCCGGGTGGCCAGTTTGAACCCCGTCCAGAAATCGGCCCCGGACCCGATTTATGCCATCTCCTGGCGGGCCATCCGACCCAATGAACTGGCAATGATCGAACCCTATCTTTCCGATATGTAAAAAAAAGGCCGGTTAGAAAAACCCAACCGGCCTTTTTCATTCGATCGGGATACCCTGTCAAAAAAAATTATACAATGCCCTGATCCATCATTGCATCCGCCACTTTAACAAACCCGGCAATATTGGCACCATTCACATAGTTGCCGGGCGTTGCGTATTCTTCCGAGGCTGACAGGCATGCCCCATGAATGCTTTGCATGATACTTTTGAGTTTGGCTTCTACTTCTTCCCGGGACCATTTGATCCGCATTGAATTCTGGGACATTTCAAGCCCGGATACAGCAACGCCTCCGGCATTTGCGGCTTTGCTCGGTGCATAAAGAATTTTGTGATCCAGAAACAGGTCAACCCCTTCCGGCATGGTTGGCATATTCGCCCCTTCACAGACCACATAAACACCGTTATCTAAAAGATTTTGAGCATCCTTGGCATTGATTTCATTCTGGGTGGCACTGGGAAACGCACAGTCGGCCGTATGATCCCAAAGCGGATTGTGATCAATTCCCGCATCCACCGGCGTATACACCGCTTCCGGATACTTTTCAGCATAGGCTTTGATCCTGCTGCGTTTAACGTTTTTCAGGTACATGATATGCTGAAGTTTGACCGGATCTATCCCTTTTTCATCATAAATGTATCCGGAAGAATCAGAAAGTGTGACAACCTTTGCGCCCAGATGATTCAACTTTTCAGTGGTATACTGGGCCACATTCCCGGAACCTGAAACCAGGCAGGTTTTGCCATTAAGGCTCTGTTTCTTGGTTGCCAGCATTTCATCGGCAAAAAAGACCGACCCATACCCAGTGGCTTCCGGCCGGATCAGACTTCCCCCCCAGTTAAGGCTTTTCCCGGTCAGGACACCTGAAAATTCATTGTTCAATTTTTTATACATCCCGAAAAGGTAGCCGATCTCCCTTCCCCCCACACCGATGTCCCCTGCAGGAACATCGGTAAATGGGCCGATATGACGGAAAAGTTCGCTCATGAAGCTCTGGCAGAACCGCATGACTTCATTGTCGGATTTGCCTTTGGGATCAAAGTCGGAGCCGCCTTTGCCCCCACCGATGGGAAGCGTGGTCAATGCATTTTTAAATACCTGTTCAAAGGCAAGAAATTTTAAAATAGAAAGGTTTACCGACGGATGGAACCGAAGACCTCCTTTGTAAGGCCCGATGGCACTGTTCATCTGTATTCTGTACCCCCTGTTGACCCGGACAATCCCCTGATCATCCACCCAGGGAACCCTGAACTGAACCAACCGTTCCGGCTCCACAATTCTTTCCATAATCCCGGCATGCCGGTATTCAGGCGTGTTATCCAGAACCGGCTTTACCGACTCAACCACTTCTGTGACAGCCTGATGGAACTCTTTTTCGAACGGATCTCTTGCAGTGATAATATCCATTATTGTACCCATTTTCTATCTCCTGTTAACATAAGTGCTGGGTTGATTTTTTTTGGGCAAGAGCCCTTTTAATATACCAGATAAAATAGCACTTTTCATCCGCCAATGACACTATTTTATTTGCATCCTTAACCGTCTGTATCATCATGTCATTCATGGCTGCATGCCATGGGATATCGTTGGTCAAGCGCAGGTTGTCTTTAAAAAAAATAAATTTATCTTCATTCGCCCCTGATTGACTTCAATGCCAATCAAGGATAAAGTAACCGCACTATGGAAAATCATCAACATACCCTGCAAATCCCTTTGACCGGGCCTGAAACCATCCTGGAAATAAAAACCCGCCCTTCCATGGGATGGATTTTCCTCAAGGCGGTGTTGATTTCCCCTTTTCGTCGCAATACGATTGAAGACCATGCCATCATCAAAAGAAACCGGATTGTTTTAAACCAGTATATACCGGATAAAGCAGAAATTATAAAGTATCGACGCGTGTGCGGCTTTTCCCATGACCGGCCTGACATTATCCCCATATCCTATCTGCAGACACTCTTCATCGGCCTTCTGGGCAAATTTATCACGGCGTCTTTTTTTCCCATCAATCCCTTGGGACTGATCCAGATCTTTCAGTCTTTTGAACGCCTAAGACCCGTTAAAACCCATGAAGTTCTTGATCTGGCCTGCACACTGGACGGTATTAAAAAAACAAACAGCGGCATTGAAACCCATTTTACCCTTGAGGTCATGTCAAAAAGCCAAATCGTCTGGCAGGGGGTCTCAATTTTTTTTACCCGAAGCCCTGTAAAAAAGAAAAAACCGTCAAAGAAAAAAGACGAACCGTTTTCAGGGAAAAAAGAGACCATCGTTGTGCCGTCCGGAACCGGCAGACGCTATGCCGCCGTATCAGGGGATTATAATCCCCATCATCTGTATACGGTACTGGCAAAACTGTTTGGATTCAAACGGGCCATTGCCCACGGCATGTGGAGTCTTGCAAGGGTCGTTGCCAGCCTTGACAGAGCGTTTGGCATTCCCGATGCGGCCGCCATTGAAGCCGCCTTTAAGCTGCCGATTTTCATGCCTGCCACCACCCTGCTGGGGTATGACCGTCAGGAGGACACCCAAAGCGGTCTGCCCATTGTCAATTTTGAACTCCGGGACAAACAAAAAGGACTGCCCCATATAAAGGGAAGGCTCCTGTATAAAAATTAAGGGTACGCACTATGCTGGGTTCTGTGTTGTCCCTGTGCTCGGCTTTTTTCTGGGCCAGTGCAGTGATATTGTTTAAAAAAAGCGGTGACGTTTTTTCTCCTGTCTCGCTCAATATTTACAAGAGTTTTGTGGCATTGATCCTGGTATCCCTGACCATGTTGATGTTAAATATCCCTTTTTTCCCGGACAAACCCTTAAATGACTGGCTGTTGCTATCTGTCTCAGGCTTTCTGGGAATCACATTGGCCGATCTGTTCTTTTTCATGGCCTTAAACCGTCTGGGGGCAAGCATTCTGGGCATTGTGGAATGCTTCTATCTTCCCTGTGTCATCTTTTTTTCTTTTATCCTGCTGGACGAAACCTTGAGTATCGGTGCCATTGTCGGGAGTTTCCTGATACTGACAGCTGTTTTTGTGGGCTCAATGACAAAAAAGACCCTCAATGACACCCCGGACAATAAAAGTTCACTGTCCGCTATCCTTATTGGCTGTCTTTCAATGGGTTTTGTGGCCATTGGCATTGTCATGATCAAGGAACTGCTGGAGCAAACCGATGTTTTCTGGGCAACCCTTGTCCGGGTGATGGCCGGCACTGTTTCCCTTTTTGTCATTGTCCTGTGCCACCCCAAACGGCGACAGTATCTCCAGGAACTTAAATTCTCAAAGGCCTGGTTCACTGCCTTTCCCGCGTCCGTGTCGGGAAATTATCTGGCATTGCTGTGCTGGGTCGGGGGCATGAAATATACCACCGCCTCCCGGGCCGCTATCTTAAACCAGATGTCCACCATCTTTATTTTTATCCTGGCAGCCGTTTTTCTCAAAGAAAAAATCACCGTGAACAAAAGCATTGCCATTCTCCTGGCGCTGATCGGGGCCTGTCTGACCATTTTCAGCTGATGGCATCCATCGCGTTACCCTTGAATTATTGATTGACAAAGACAGTCCCGGAAAGTATAAGTTCTCTCAAGGTATAAAGGTGCCGGGGATGTATGATGATTCAACTCCCGGGTTAAAAGGAAAGACGGTTAAAGTCCGTCACATGCCAGCCGTTGCCGTGATCGGGGACGAAAACTGCAGGATGTCACTCTTTTTACAAGGGGAAGACGCAGTGATTAGGATGATCCGTAAGTCGGAAAGCCTGCCTTCATACAAAATTTCAGGATGCTTTGCTGGAACAAGATCCTTTTGAATAGACTGTATTATTATTCAGGAGGTATGGGTATGTCCCAGACAAAAAATCGTGACTTCGGAACCATTATCACTCGTCTTATCCAAAAAGAAAATCTTAGCCGAAATGAAGCCAGACAGGCCTTTGTCTCTGTGTTGAACAATAGTGTCACCGACATGCAGCAGGGCGCATTCCTGGCAGCGCTCACCGCCAAGGGAGAAACAAAAGAAGAAGTGGCCGGCTCCTGGGAAGCCATTTATGATCTCGATACCACCAAGGTGGACCTGAACCTGGAAATCAGACCCGTAGACAACAGCGGCACAGGCATGGACACCTTTAAAACCTTTAATATCAGTACGGCCGCGTCCATCATTGCGGCGGCCGGCGGTATCCCCATGGCCCGCCATGGTGCCCGGGCCATCACCTCCATCTGCGGAACCGTGGACATGGCAGAAGCCCTGGGCGTTGATGTGGAATGCACAGCGGAAAGGGTGGCCAAAAGCATTGAATCCGTTGGTATTGGGCTGTTCAACGGCATGAGTCCCCATATTCATCCCATGGCCCTGGGCCGCATCCTGTCCCAGATTTATTTCGGATCAACCCTTAATATTGCGGCATCCCTTGCCAACCCGGCCCTGCCTTCCATCGGGGTAAGAGGGGTCTATTCAAAAGAAATGATCCGCCCCGTTGCAGATGTCATGCAGGAAATCGGCTATACCAGTGCCATTGTCCTTCACGGGTCCATTGACGACTCTGACAAGGGCATGGATGAAGCATCGGTCTGCGGAATCACCCATTGCGCACAGATCTTGGAAAATGAGGAAATCCATCCGTTTACCATTGACCCGAAAAAACTGGGGATTGCCGTAAAAAACCCTGGAGATCTGGCCCCTGAAAACGATATCAAAACCGAATCAAAACGGTTTGCCGCCCTTCTCAACAACCGTGAAAACAGTGCAAGAAAAGATGCGGCACTGCTCAATGCCGGACTGATTTTTCTGGCCGCAGGAAAAGCAAAGAGCCTTGAAGACGGAATAGAACAGGCCGCCAGGCTGCTGGAAACCGGCACAGCCTTTGAAACCCTTGAAAAATGGGTAAACGCCCAGAATACAGACCCTGAAAAAGGGCTGGAAAAACTTCACCGCCTGGTTCAATAACCCGGTGCAATAGAACAGGTATCATAAAATGGAACTTTTGATTATCAAATCCGGCCGGGACTATCTCCGGTTCAAAGATGACGGCCCCCTGTTTGTGGGGCTTGAAAAAGCCAGCGTGTTCCCCCTGGACCAGTTGGAAAAGGTACAAACCCAGGCATCCAGCCTTAAAAAAAACGGGTTCCCCGATGTCTGTATCAAAAAACTCGTTCTGACGGAAGAGGAATTATCCACATGAAAATGATATTAACCGGTCTTGGAAAGCTTGAAATCGCCCCCACCCATGACACACCGGAACCCATGGAAAAAGGATATACAAAAACCCGCGTCCTTTGCTGCGCTATCTGCCGGACCGATGCCAAAATGTGGGAACAGGGCCACCGGGATCTTGTCCTCCCAAGGGTGCTGGGCCATGAAATGGTGGTCAGGAACCAGACAGGCCAGCGATGCATTGTCTGGCCCGGAAAAAGCTGTGGTGTCTGCCGGTTTTGCAACACCGGCCGGGAAAATCTCTGTGAGCACATGAAAATCACCGGGTTTCATACTGACGGCGGATTTTCAGACCAGGCCGTCCTGCCCGATGACAGCCTGATTCCCCTCCCCGACGATCTTCTTTCCCATGTGGCCTGCTTTGCAGAACCAGTGGGGTGTGTCATCAATGCCTTTGAAAAATTTTCCGTCAAACCCAATGACCGGATACTCATTTACGGGTCCGGCACCATGGGGTTGGTCACAGCCCTTTATGCCCGGAGCCTTGGGCTTGTCCCCCAGGTCATTGAAAAGAATGAAACTAAGATAACCCATATTGCGCCCTTCCTTGGGGCAACCCATATTGCCTGCTCCAAAGACACCCATGCGAGTGAATTTGAACTGGTCATCAATACCTGTGCGGATTATATTGCCTTTTGCCAGTGCCTTACCAAGGTTGGCAAAGGCGGCCAGGTTTCTTTTTTCAGCGGAATTTCAAAGAACGAACACATTGAAACCAACCTGCTCAACCTTATACACTACAAAGAAGCCGTGGTGTCCGGCGTCTACGGCATGACACGGGATCACATGGAAAAAGCGATTCCCTTCATGCAAGCCCATGAACGGGAGCTGACGCTGTTAATCGAGGAGATTGTGACCCCGGCAAAAGCACCGGCGCTCATGGCAAATGTGCTGGGGGGAAATCACCTGAAATATATTCTTGATTTTGATCTTGCCGCTGACACAACACTGCTGACGAAAGAACGTCAACCGCCCCCCCCCCCTGGGATCAGCCGTCAAGATCTTTTACCCCAAGGTCTTTGCAAACAAGTGATTGAGGCGGTCGCCCCTCTGTCAGACCACCTGCTGGCCGGGGCCACTGCTAAAATCGATGAAAAAACAAAACCCCTGGGTGCCCTGGGCCGCATCGAAGATCTGGCTGTCCGCATGAGCCTGATCCAGAACACCCTCCATCCGGAAATCCGGCAGAAAAACCTGTTTGTGTTTGCCGGTGATCACGGGATTACCGAGGAAGGCGTATCTGCATATCCGTCAGAGGTGACCGCCCAGATGGTGGATAACTTTTTAAATGGGGGGGCGGCCATCAATGTCCTGTGCCGCCACCATGACATTGACATGAAAATTGTGGACATGGGGGTGAAGCAAAAATTTCTCCCCCATCCGGAACTGATCATCAAAAAGGTGGCCTATGGCACCCGGAATTTTGCCATTGAGGATGCCATGACACATCAGCAGATGATCCTGGCCCTGGAAAACGGAATGACCACCTTTTTGGACACATATGCCAGCAAGCCTGTTGACATACTAGGCGTCGGAGAAATGGGCATCGGCAATACCACCTCTGCCGCTGCCATTATTTCCGCCATTACCGGTATCACACCGGCCCAGGCCACGGGAAGGGGGACCGGCGTGGATGACAAAGGGCTGGCACACAAAACCGAGGTGATTGAACGGGTCCTGGCATTTCATACCCTTGATCCGTCCAACGGGTTTGAGATCCTTCAAAAAATCGGGGGATTTGAAATCGCCGGTATTGCCGGTGCTGTTCTGGCAGCTGCGTCAACGAAGACAGCCATTGTTCTTGACGGGGTCATTTCAACAGCAGCCGGACTGGTGGCCTATACGATCAACCCGGATATTCAGGGCTATCTCATCTCCGGACACAAATCCGTGGAACGCGCCCAGGATGCTGCGCTGACCCACATGAACCTTGTGCCCCTGGTGGATTTGAACCTGCGGCTGGGGGAAGGCACCGGTGCCGCCATGGCCATTGACATGGCAGTTGCGGCCTGCAAGGTCATGACCCAGATGGCATCCTTTGACGAGGCCAAAATCGCGAGATCTTCCATAAAACCTGTTTAACCCGGTCATGACTCTCCTGACCCTGGACCTGCCATTTTTTTAATTTTAGTTTGACGTTTAAATTTTAAGGCGATAATAGGAAACAGATGGATGGATCAGTATCATTACAGCAGGATAGAACACCATCTAAATTCAAAAGGATGTCGCTTTATGAAAATAAATCCGGATTTTATTTCTCCTTGTGGGCTGTATTGCGGCAATAAAGTGTTCCGTGGCGTTGTAAAATGTAATCAGTGTAACAGCAAATTGGACCTGGACTAAATTTTTTTTAAAAAGGGTTAAGCGTCTTATGGACTGCCCCCTTAAGACCCGGAAGGCGGTTTCAGAAAATATGTAAGCACAACCGCACTGCCGGTTAAAATTCCGCACAGCCAGAATGCCATGCTGAACGTTCCGGTGACATCGGCCAGAAAACCAGCCACAACCGGTCCGGTGATCTGGCCAGCCCCAAAAAACAATGTAATAAAACCAAACGCTTTGACAGCCCGAACAGGTCCGGCGTAATCCCCGACAGCGGCTGACATGATGGTCGGAATACTCCACACCGCCAGGCCAAAGATACCAATGGAGGCATATAAAAACAGATTCGGAAGGTCTGCCGCCACCAGGACATAAGAAATGGTGAATAACGTGTAAACCAGCATCATGCCCATTTTTCGCCCCACCCGATCAGACAGCCATCCGAACAAGGGACCGGAAAAAATTGAAAGTCCACCGACAACAGCCCAAAAACTGCCTGCCGTGTTCTCACCAAACCCCCGCTCATTGACCATGGCGGTGACAATAAATGTGGCATAAACCACATATGTGGCTCCGAAAAGGGCATAAATACAGCCCAGATGCACCATGGTCCATTTATTGGCAGTGGATTTTCTTTTGGGATTTGCTCCGGAAGGTATTGGTACGGTCTCGGTGTCACCCAAAGGGGTGAGTCCTTTTTCTCCGGGCTCATTGCGCAGGAAAAAGGCAGCGACTGCGGCGATGGCAAGTGAGATTGCCCCAATGGTCATCCAGCTGGTCCGCCATCCCTGGGCCCCGACGGAAGCATTCACCCAGGGAATGAACAGCCCTGAAAACACTATGGCAATGCCATTTCCAGACAACATCGCTCCGGCTGCCCGGCCCCGGTTACTTTTAAGGAACCAGTGAGAGACCAGTCCCATCATCGGTACATTGGCCAGGCCTGATCCAATGCCCGTTGCCACGTAAAGGGCTATGACACCCATGAATCCAGCGGCCTGGCTGATAAGAACCATGGAACCCCCAACCAGAATAAGGCCCAGGGTAATCGTCCACCGGGCACCGATGGCTCTGGCAACCATACCGGCCAGGACCACCGAGATCATATACCCCACGAAATTACCCGTGCCCAGGAACCCCATCTGGGAATAATTTAAGTTCAGGGAAATACCCATGGAGGGCAGAAGCATGCCTAAAGAAAAGCGGCCCAGGCCTAAACACGAAAAAAGAACGGCCATGCCGGTAAAAACGATAACCCAGCCATAGTGCCATTGTTTTTTTCTTTCCATTGCCTGATCATTTGACACCATTCCCCCCTCCTCATTCATGTTCATTTGAATGATCCAAAACAAGCATCAATTCCAGTTCTTCAATGATACGGTTGTGCGCCTGTAACCCCTGTCATTAAATATTTTTATAGACTGCAAATTCCCCATCCTGGGTCCAGGTTACCTTAGCAGTAGCCACTAAAAAAAGTCAACTGGGGGATTAAGAGAGATTGAAAAAAAATCAATTTACAAGAACTTCAATCAAATGTTAATAAGGGGGTCCGTCATCGAATAAAAATCAGACAGACCGGTCATCTCTTTCGAGCGCGTCTATTTGATGGAATATTTAAAGCACAACCACATGGAAAGATGCATGTTAATTTGGGAGACAATGATGAACATAGAACTCTGGATACCGTTTATCCTGGCATCAACCCTGATACTGATTATACCGGGACCAACCATCATTCTGGTCATCAGCCAGGCGGTGTCCCATGGGCGCTGGTCCGTCCTGCCCCTTGTAACGGGGGTGGTGATGGGAGATTTCACGGCAATGACACTTTCTTTTTTAGGCCTTGGAGCGGTATTATCAACTTCTGCCGTCATTTTTGGAATTTTCAAATGGTTTGGGGCACTTTACCTGATGTATCTTGGAATCAAACTATGGACATCAAGCCCGGAAACCAATGCCATTCAGAATACGGTAAAAGAGGCTTCAGCCAAGTCACTATTAAAAAATTCGTTTGTTGTGACGGCGCTTAACCCCAAAAGCATCGCTTTCTTTGTTGCCTTTCTGCCACAATTTCTTGACCCTACCCAGGCTGTTGCTTCTCAATTCGCCTTACTGGGAGGGACTTTCCTGTTTTTAGGGGGCATCAACGCAGCACTATACGCCATATTTGCGGGTCAACTAAACGAACATATGAAGAAAAGAAAAATTCGGGTGTGGTTCAATCGGTGCGGCGGAAGTGCATTAGTTGGCGCAGGGATTGTTACTGCTGGGATAAAACAAACCCTATAAAAAATCCTACCGTCCAAGCGTGATCTGATAATGGCTATCCTCTTAATCCATGAGCATCAAGCTTTCCTGGTCAAGACCGACCCCATATTTCAACAGCAGGCGATAGAGTTTCAGGGCATCGGCATCCTGAGTCTGTTCAATAATTTTCCGGTCTGTTGAAGACGTTAATTTGTCTGCCTTGCCATATCTTTTCAGCAGGTCCGGCAGGTTTTCCGGCACGTAAATCTTGATGTGTGGAAGCGTTTCTTTAAGCAGCAGATAATTTTTAAGACCCACCAGGTCATAATCCGGAAAGATGACCAGGGGTGTATTCTTTTGCTTGTTCAACCAGGCAAGGGTCCGCCGGGATACCCAGCCGCTATAATACAGGATACTTCCCTGGAAATGAATTGTTTCAAAATATCGGACAGCATACACCAGCAAATCCATATTTTCCACCAGGGCAATGGGATCCTGGGTCACCCAGTTGTCCCCGGGCTTTACAAGAATAGCGGCAATGCCACAATCCTGGACAATCTGATGGATATTGATGGATCTGCCATTGTTCTGCCACATCACCTCTTTTGTGGCAGATAACAGGATCAAAAGGGTATCGTCCCGGCCTTTATGGGCATCCTTATGGCGTGCCACGGCCCTGGCTTTTGAGGTGAGGCTTTCCGTGGACCCGTGGTATCCGGTGGCTGCCAGCAAGGTCTTAACGGCTTCAGGGTGTTTAAGGGTATAGATGCCGCCTCGGCCGGATCTTTCCCAGTGAACAAATCCGGCTTTGGCACATTGATCGATGAGGGTCTGCTGGTTAACCGGATCTATTTGTCCCGCCTCATCAATATAGGCCGGGATGTTGAGGATCTGGTTGTGTTTGACATGTAATATCCGGCTTAACAGCATGACATTGACAACCACTTTCACCGTAAGGTCTGTTCCCGTAGACTGGATGCTTGTATTTCCAAAACTTTTAATTTCTTTGCCGTTTTCAAGCTGGACCGCTATCCCGAGATTAAAAAGATTGGGCAAAGAGATTTTAACCCCTTTTTTATCTATCAATTCATTAAATCTTTCCACCACCCGGAAAATATCTTTATCGCCGCCAAAAATAGAATCTTCATTTATCAGGGTTTTGATGATGCTTAAAATATGATTGTTTTCATCAACGATAAATTCAATCTTCCGGATATTCGAGATCTGATGTTTGTTCATTTCCCGGTTGAACCGCTTGATTTCATACTCAAATGAATAAAATTGATCCCTGAGATTTTTCAGCATTGCCCCCAGTTGGCGGGTGGCAGCCGTTTCATTTCGTCGAAGCACCCTTTCATAATTTTCAATGGTTTCTTCACTGGTACTGTCTTCAAATTCTTTTATCCTGGCGGGGATATCCTTTCCCGAGGAAAATCGATTGCCCCCCCGGAGTTCTATATTTGAAAAGCACTGATATATGCGGCTTTTAATGTCTGATAGGTCTTGACTTTTAAGGACATAGTCACGGATTAACCTGTCTATTTTAATGTCATCTGTGTCCTGGCAATCAGCCCCGGCAAAGGCGGTATTCCCTTCAAGGTCTTTGACAATCGTAACCCGTTGCCGATCCGCTTCCATCTGTTGAAGGGCGGCCTGCTGTTGTTCTATTTCAAATTTGTCTCCAATAATCCTTTTGTTCAGCGCATCTATCTGGGCGTCATTGCTTTTCTTTTTTTCCATAACACGGTTTAGCGCATCCGCGGTGTCGGAGAATTGCCTTTCAAATTCCGGTTTTCGGTCTTTGTCCGTTAAAAAGGATTTATAGCCTTCAAGGTCATTGGTCTGTTCCCTGATGGTTTGATCCAGGGCACTCTTTTCTCGTTCTTTTTGCTGGTAGTTCCGGGCAACATTTAACGTTTGAAGCAATTCTGTTTCATCTTTTTTAGCGTGATCTAAATTCGTCTTTATCTGGTCATGGTTGAAATAATCCGCTATATCAACCGGCGCAATGCGGTTCAGGTCAACCCGTATGTTCCCATCCGTGTAAACCCCGTTCTCACATCGCAGCAAAAGGAGGTTTAATTGCTGAATAAGGCCGGCTTCATCCTGGATATGAAGATCAGGGGTGTCCACGGAAAAAGAGATGAAAATATCTTTGTTGATCATCTTCATAAGGGTTTGGATATCTGCTGCGCTAAAATGCTTTTTGAGAACAAACAGCAGGTTTGATGTGATGTTTTTCAGTTGTGATTCAAATCCTGCGATCTCTCGTTGAACAGATTTGATTTTTTGTTCTATTCTCTCAACAGTATCCACTGTTGATTTACCAAGCTCCAGAACCATCCTGTCTCTTTTGGCCTCCAATAAGACAATTTGTTGACCACAGGCTTCAACAGAAGGGAAAAGTTTATAATGCGACGCCTTTTGCTCCAGTTCCTTCAACTTTTTTTTCACATCTTCCAGCCGGCTGAAGCATTTACCGTATGCGTGCTGTTGACGGTCATTGTCGATTTTAACCTGATTAATCCGGTTTTCAATGTTGCCATACTCGGACTTTATTTTTTCAAGTGCCTGCTTTTTTTGTTCCCGGTCTTTTTCGTACCGGGCCTCAATATGTTTAAATGCCGAGGATAAAAAAGGAAATCCCTCGTCCCAGGCAGCCTTTAATGTCACGAGCAACTGCACGTCTTTTGTGATGTCTCTGGCCGTCTCGATTTTCTTTCTTTCCGTTTCCAGGGATTGATTAAAATTTCTGTATTCACTCATAAAATCATAGGAAACGGACTCCCAGCTCGGCAGCAGAGAATTGATTCAAAACATTTTAACATCTTCCATATTAAAATCATTCATATGGAGCAGGTTCTTAAAAACATTTATAAACAAGCGATAATTCTTATCCGTCATGCTTTTGAGTCTGAAAACACCAATGGAAAAGCGTTCAGTCCCATTGATGGTGATCTCCTTTCCAATTAATGCATCCTGCATCTGTTTGGGCTTGAGCCGCTTCAGCCAGACATCCGTTAATCCCAGGTGCCGTTCAAGCTGGTCCAGGGTTCTGACGGTTTTCCTGGGACCACCGGTTTCATCATCCATGAGAAAATCCAGGAGGATCAATTCTTTTTTAATGGCGAACAATTGGTATTCATAACCGGAAAGTCGGGAATTCAACCGGGCAATCTCGTACAAGGGCTGTAATATTTCCCGGGACATCTTGAACCGTTCAATGATATTCACCCGCATATCAATGATCATCTGTTTGGCAATATGAATATTCTCCGGCTCCGTGATTAACGCCCCTGACTTTTCCAGGATGTCCACCGCCCGTTCAAGCCGGGTAACCACTTTGTCCGTATTTGGGTCAAAAGATCCCCACGGGTCGATCATTTCTCCCATGGGGGTCATGTAGTGATCCCAGGCATCCAGGATGTCAGCATATCGCTGTTTAATTGGGATAACCGTGTCCCGTTTCTTGGAGTCTGCCACAATGTTTTGAATGGCTTTATAATTATGAAGGGTTTGACGGTTAATGGTCTGGGTTTGACGATTAATCTTTTTGATCACCCTGAACACTGAATCGGAATCTCTGTTCTCCACGGCAGACAATAAGCTGAAACTCAACTTATCAAATTGATCCATATGGATCATAATGCTTTCTGACAGGCCTAACTGCTGTTCGTTTAACAAGTGCTCAACGATTTGTTCGATCAGGTCCCCTAAGGTATAAAGGGTTTGATGGACAAACAGCTGTGACAGGATATTATAAGACAAAAAGGTCTCAATAAGGGCTGAAGCATCTGTTTCCGGATGATACAAACGAAGGGTCTGCACCAGCGTTGATTGGTCAATGGGACCCTCCTTGCTTATTTCAAACAATTCAGTGATCAGGTTCCATTTTTTTACGACAAAGGTTAAATATCCTCTGGGTTGCATTCAACGTCCCTTTTTATCCAAAGCACTCGACTGGTATGGATAACGGTTAAGGCACATGTGCAGGGCCATGGCAAAGTCCTCAATGGCATAGGGTTTTTTTATAAAATTGCTTGATCCCAATTCCAAGGCAGCCTTAACCCGATCTGTTTCTGAATAGCCACTGACAATGATGGCATAAAGATCCGGATGGATGTCCCGGATCGCCTTGAGCGTCTCATATCCGTCAATTCCCGGATCCATAATCATGTCCACAATCATCAGGTCCGGCTTTTCCGCCTGGCAGAACTCAATGGCTTTCTCGCCGCTATCCATGCATATGGGGGTGTATCCAAGATTTCTTAATACGGTTTCACCGATCGTTCGCTGCACTTTGACATCATCGACTAAAAGGATGAGTTGACCTCTCCCCTTGAGGGTATCCAGTTCCGAGGACTCCGGCTTGGCAGGAAGGGCTTCCTTTGTGGCGGGAAAGTACAATATAAAATGTGTTCCCTTGTTTTCCGACGTTTCTATATCAATATAGCCATGATGGTCTTTTACAGATCCCAGTACAATGGACATGCCCAACCCTGTGCCGCTTCTTCCCATTTTTTTCCGGGTAAAAAATGGTTCAAATATTTTATCAAGATCATCCGCTGCAATCCCGGAACCTGTATCTGCCACCCTCAGGGTCACATACTCGCCTTTGGGGATGGTTTCATACCCCGTCACATCGTTTTCCAACACCCTGTTCTGAGCCGTGATATGAATTTTACCCCCCTGGGCCATGGCTTCTGCGGCATTGGCAATCAAATTCATGATAACATTGTAAAGATGGACCACGGATCCGGCAATATGGGCCATATTTTCGTCAAGATGGATGTCCACAGAAATATCCGGGTGCAACTCAAGCAGGGCTTCATACTCGGGGCTTTGTAAACAGGCCTGTACAATTGCCGTTACATCCAGAATTTCTTTTTCATTCACGCCCCTTCTTGACAGCGTCAATAGATCCCGCACAATGGTAACTGCTTTGTCACCGGAAGATTTAATGGCGTTCATGGGACCATACAAGGCATTTTCCTTTGACATATTCAACAGGAGGAGCTCAGGGTAAGTGGTGACCCCTGTCAAAATATTATTCAAATCATGGGCCACCCCCGCAGCCAGAAGCCCCATCGCCTCCAGTTTTTCGGCACGAATCAGCTTTGCTTCCATTTCCTGCCTGTCTTTCAATGCCTTTTTGAGTCGGTTGTTTGATTCCTGTAGCGATACTGTTTTCTCCTGGATAATATCAATGGTCCGCTGCAATCCATTCTGAAGGATACCCGGGCAGGCCACCATGATCCCACCAATGAGCAGATACAAGAATGCAGCCATGGCCCAGGATTCAATTCGTGTAGAATTTGCCATTAACGCCATATCCACGGGGAGGATACCGGTACTCATGCCTGAACCAATCATCAAGATGGAAGCGACACTCATCAGGACCGAGGCGATTCCCATCCGTATGCCCAGAAAAGTGGTGGTCAACACACTGAAGGTAATCAGCAGCGGAATACCAGCTCCGCTTAACCCAATGCCGGCCAAAACCACAACCGACAGAATATACACATCCAGTAAAACAATGATGACGCGATAGTGATACGCTATTTTTCTTTGGCAGACAAAACAGGTCAAAAGCGGAAGATATGCGATGATATATATGAAAACGATTTTCCATTTTCCTTGTAAAAAAGCTTCCACTCCTCCCATTATAACTGCCAGGAGACCGAGAATACAAAAAAGGGCAATAACACTTTCAAAAAGAAATTCTCTTATCGACCCAATACCGTCACCCGGGGAGATTTCGGCCATCTTTTTTAATTTCAAGCGGTTTTTCCTTTAAATGTTTCATCCCAGCATAAAAAAGCCTGGCCCCATGTAAAAATGGCCAACGCCAAAAGTTGAGTGTATAATATTTAATAATAAAAAGTAAATTATTAAGTCATTTAATCCCCAGCAAAGGAAATGGACTGTTTTTCTCTGGAAGCCGCAGGGCAATCGCATGTAACTTTTTATGAATATCCCATACCCGTTCAGACCAGATTACCTTTCCTTCGCTGGATGGGCTATGTTGACAGGCTCTATGCCGGGCT
>NZ_JAQYWD010000088.1 GCF_030145145.1 Desulfobacula sp.
AATTTTGGTTCATCTACAAGGCGCATTAAAGGTTTAATAGCAGGCCTATTTAGCCTTTGATGCAACGCAGTAGATGGGCCAAAAGGCAAGCTATTATGTTCAATTTATAAAATTTGTGGTCCTAAGAGCTTTTTTGAGGGTTTTAAAAAAATATTTCTCTTGTTAACAATGGGTTGCTGTAATTTTTTTGGTCCGACCCCATTTTAAGCCCAGTCTTTTAAAGACTGCATGAGTTTGAATCTGGCGGATCGGCTGGTCCCCTTTAATCTTCCGCCATTTATGATGATATAATTCAATGCGGAATTGCCCGGCAGATCTGACTGACACTGGAAGCGCATTTTATCGATGAGCGGCACATGCTTTGACCTTAAAAATCCCATAGGGGTTGAATGTAAAATTTTTTTATCAATGACAACTGCTTGATTTGAAAATTCAAATGTTTTTATGTTCCAGGCATCATCAGACATCAGTTCCACCGGAGAAAATGAGGAATTGCGAGGATCAAAACTGCCATTCATCAAGGGAAAAAACTCTGCATCCTGTTACAGGGCAAAATGTATCCATCAGTTATCTCCGATTTTCCAGGTTTATTTTTCAAAAGCGGTAATGCTCAAAATAAAATTTTTTAAATTGATTTTTGGATCCAGATTGTGTGGTATCTCCTGAAAAAAATATTAAATCCCATGTACCAGTCCCAGAGTTATATAATATAGTAAAATCGTCAAGCGGATCTATTTTTTTTTCTTCTTTCATTTCAATGTACCAGTCTTCATTGCTGTAAAGTTCATCTGAACACTCTTCACACATACCATGGCTGAAGGTTGCCTCTGAGGGCGCCAATTCGGGAACCAGAGGCAAATGGCTTTAGGTGGTCGATGATTTGAGTGATCAGTTGGACCTCGATCATTCCGGTAACATTTTTAAAAGGAAACCCATAGACCGAGGCATCCCAGTTCAATCCGCAAAAAACAAAGGGCAGGTCTGCATCTTTAAAATAAGGGGCGACCAGGCATTTTGCCGCATTATCTTCGGATACAATAACAAGATCCGGTTTCCAGGACAGTATCACCTGTCTTGCCTGACGGGCAGCAGCCTCTTTTACCTCCTCTGGAAACAATATTTCAAACCGCGGGATTTGCCGATACGCCGGAAGTATTCTCGGCGGCTTGCGTTACTAACCCCCATGCCCTGGTGGGCACAACAAAGTATGTGCATGTGAAAGCCCAAACTTTTTTCTTGCATCTATCCAAATTTGATATTTCGGCGATAAATTTTTCTTTTTTGCCATAACAATTTAAATATTTTTTAAAATTTATAGGTAACATAGACCACTACCCTGTCGTTATTTTTCCATTGTACGTAGCTGATATTATCAAAATTTAACCAACCAGAGACAGGCACAAAATCATTTTGGCTTCCAAAAATTTCAAAGGCACCGTTGGTTGTCCATCCGGCGCCCAGGCGGTAGGTGATCTCAACCCGGTTCATCCATGCCTGGTCTGAAATGTCATAGTGAAACAGATTTTCAAAGGTAAGGTTCTGGTCATATTTAAACTGGATCCTTGACAGCAAATCATTTGTACCGGCGCGCCCTTCCTGGGAATTGATGATATAATTATCTGCACGCTGCTGGTCCAGGATAAGTTCTCTTGAATATTCAAGGGTAAAAACGATCTCCTCCATGAAAACATGGCGGACATTTTCGCCAAAGGTATAGGTAAACCCCAATACAGAACTTAAATAGTCCTGGTCCTTGTCACCGTCACTCATGTTGTAAAGGGTTTCCCCATGAATTTCAAAGCCGTCCATGGTGGTTGAGAAACCGCCGGCAAGGGTATAGATTCTGATGATCTCTTCTACATAGGTTGCCCCCTCACGCTTTATCACAGAATAGGGGCTCAGGCCTGTGTTGGCACTCAGGAAGAAATCCCAGCCATTTCTTGTGGTTTTATACCGGGCAAAGTAATCGATATTTTCCAGAGAGATATCGGGATAGTCTTCTAGGATATGTCCGACAATGGGATTGTTTGCAAATGCTCCCCACCATCTTGATCCTAAGGGGGGCACTTTATTGGCCGTGTAAACCGGTAAAATGGCAGCGGTGATGGTATCCCCTCCCAAGGTACCACCTTCTGGGTAGTAATCCACCCTGGCCTGCCAGAGTCCAAATTGTTTGGGGTCCAGGGGATCATACAGGTCCATGGGCCGGAATCGGTTCGAAGGAGAAAAAAGGGTGCAGATCCCGGTGTTGAACATTTTTTTCCCCAGGGTGATGTCCACATTTTCCCGGCTGGCAAATGCATAGGCCTCGTTGGGTGTAAATCGTCCCTGTTGTAGTAATCAAGCAGCCATTATCTGCTCAGTTCGATGATCCCAAAATTCATCCCACCATCCATTGGCTCTTAATATCCTGAGGGACAACATAGGATTTATGGATTT
>NZ_JAQYWD010000019.1 GCF_030145145.1 Desulfobacula sp.
CACTACATTGACCAGCAATGAAAGTCTGACTTGTAATCTGCTGATTTTATTATAATATTTTTTTGTGGTGCCATAAAATATGAGTAAAAATAGCAGTTTCTGGCTATTTTTTCGAAAAGATGGGTTAGGTAATATTTCATTCTTTATAAAATCCTGATCCACCTTATCTAAACTTAGCAATTTCGATAAATATTTATCAGCAATTCTTTCATTTTTTTTAATTCGCTGTTCTGTGTTTTCTTTTACAATAACAACTTGTTTCTCATCTGAATAGGTAACAAACAGATGATCAGCCTCATCATATGAGGAAATTGATTGGACTCCATTTGTGGATTCTAAACTTAATTCCTCAAATAACTTTATTCCATCTTCTGGAATAGTTGGCCAAGGCATCCTTGCAACATCACCCTCTTGAAATTGTGGATCAAGATCCATTCGTTCACGTCTTAAATACGTTAAATATTGTACTGTAGGGGTATTTATTGCCTGTAAAAGGGCTTCATTACTTATAATTTTACCAAATATAGCTTTCCCCGCTACGCTGAAAAAACCTCCGGCGGGAAGTGAACAAGCTCTTAAGAAACTAGTTCGCTGACCAAACGTTAATCCTTGTTCAAAATAGCTATTTTCAGGATGTAAAATCCAACTCAGATTCCCTTTTAAATATTTATATTTATGATTTAATGCGGCCTTTATCTCAACCATATCATCTTTTGAGTTTAGCAATAGTTCTATATCTGAATAGTATGGTGAAAGTTCTCCTCCTTTTGCGTAGGGAACCCATTTTAAATTTTGGCCAACATCAACCAAATTTATTTCCCACCATAGTCTTGAAAAACGAAACTCATCTCTTGGAGCAAGCCCCATTTGCACATCTGCAATTTCATCTCCAAATGGCACCATTTTTTTTAAATTTTGAACAAACGAATTACTTACCCAATAGCAAAGTGGTTTATCTGAAAGTATTTCAAAATCACTAAGAAACCGAAAAAAAACGTTATCTCCACAACCCACAAATTCTTTAATTGCAGTCTCTTTATTTACGATTCTATGGTACAAGCCAAATCGAGACAAATGCTTTTCTATTCTTCCTTTTTTAACTATATATGCTGCTGTTTCGTTCATCGCGCCATCAAGAATACCTTGTCCAAGATCTATCCAGTAACAAAGGGTTGACTTCCCAAATCCCTCTACACATCTCCAATTGCTGAGAGAGTGTAAATAGTAAAATGTTCGTGACGAAATTGCTCCAAAAAAACCGTTTTCATTTAGAGCCTCAATGGCCCTTGAATAAAAACTTGCGCAGACTTCTGATGAGCCTGAGTTTTTATAGTGGATATCTAAATATTTTGCAGCCTTTTTAGAACCTAATCCAAACGGCGGATTCATCAACACCACGTCATACTGTTTTCTACAAATATCTATAAATGCAAAACCTTTGGCCGCATCCTGGGCAAAAAGTCTAAGTTTTCCTCCATCTGACTCTTCTGCATGTTCCGCATATTCGTAAAGAGCTGTCAGAATTCTATCTTCGGCAGTCTCCCAAAACTGGGTTTTGCTGGGCAAATCGGCAAAATCAAATAAAGAAGGTTGTTTTTCTTTGGGCTCCATTCCAGGAAGATGACCGGTTTCTGTATTCCGCAGTAAAAGTTCCTTATTAAATGCTTCCCTGGCTTCTTCAAGGGTTGTTTCAATCTCTCGTTCAATCTTGAGTAATGATCCGGCTTCCCCTGCCAATTCCATTTTCTCAAAAATAATTTCAAGCAGTTGTCCTAAAACAGCAGGTTTTAAACCTTTTGAAAAGGATTTTAATAACGCTTTATCCCCGGGCATGGGCTCGGCACAGACAACATTGGATTTTACAATCCGTGATCGTTCTTCCGGTTTAATCGACTGCTCTTTCCATGACCTTTGTGCCCTGAGCCACAAAGACAAACCAGCTATTTGCACGGCCCTGGGGTCTATATCAATACCGTGGATATTGTTTTCAATGATCAGCTTTGGGATGTCCCGCAGCAACTCTTCTTTTGAAGGATAAAGATCTATCAACAACTCTCCGTTTTTATCCGTTGATCCCTCCCACTGATCTGATGACTGAAGGTCCCAGGTTTCCTGGTAAATATTTTCAAATAGATCAAATGCGTATAAACCAAAATGCATGGACCCGCAGGCAGGATCAAGCATGAGGATTTCTCTGGGGTCTTTAATGGGGCGATGTTCGATATAAACGACCTGGTTGAGCAGCTCTTCCTGACTGAGGTCTGTGGCTGACGTTTCTGGTTCCGGTGCTGTTTCTCCGTTTTTCAGGATTATTTCATGGGGGTGTTGTACAAGATACCGGCATTGGGTTTTGAGTTGTGTGTTGCCCTTTGTCATTTCATACCAGATCCGTCCCAGGGTATTGTCTGTTAAAAATTCAACCACATACCGGGGGGTAAAAAACTGGTTTCTGACAGCCAATTCCCGGCTGTTTCTGGGTGCCTGGGATTCCGCCCGCATCTGACGTCTTTCTTCGATGGAATTGAAATACTGATAAATCCACCCGATGGTTTCATCTTCAGCCCACAGAGGTTCAAGGTCCTGTGCATTAATCTTGTCCAGAAGATTTAAAAGAACCGTTCCTTTGGGAAATAATCTTCCCATGTTCGAATATCGGTCAAACAAAACCGCTAAATCATAAGCAAACTCATCAAAAAGGCTGAACAGATATGTTTGATAGGTATCCCCGATATCGCCCAATGATATGCCTGCTATGTGTTTATAAAGCTGAAATCCTTCAGAATTATGGGCTTTGCCTATGGATTCCACCAGAATTCCACGGGTTTCAGCCATCCGAAGCGCACACAACCGGTTGAGGATGGTAAATGCCTGTTCCCTGACAATGCGATCCAGAATTTGTTTTCCATCTGAGGAGGGATTCGCAGCCTGATAGTGTTCTTTTGTGTCCCTTAACAATCGTGCGGTCTGGATCTGGGTATCGTTCAGATGGGTCAATTCCTCTATGGAACTGATCGTTCCGGTATTCGGGTCCATGCCGTAATCGTTCTGTAACTGCCGGGTAAATTCAATTACCAGCAGTGTTCGTGCATCGGTGACAAAATTCTGGAGCCTGTTTCGTGTTGTCTGGTCAAATGCCATAATCTGTTCTGCCTCAAACTAAAGAAAGTTTATGACCGGTTGACGGGCCATTTTGGGAAATTGTGGTTCCACCGATCAATATTCACAACAACACTGCTTTGGGCTATCGCCTTCTCCCATCTGGAAATGGGTCTGCCCACCGGAAGCTGTTTTTTAATTTCTTTGTTCATACGAGATGTCAATGCATTATCCAGGGTTAACAGACAAAGATACCGAATCGGTTTGTTGATTTTGTTTTCAGCCCATCGGTATAAAAAAGTATCCCTGTATTTTTGCTTTAATACCTCTCTTAAATGATTGAAATAATTTCCGTCAAAATAATCATCTGGTTCATTAAAGTCTTTCACCTCAATGAACAGATAATCGTTTTCAAGTTCTACGATCAGATCGACGGCTTTCATGGCATGGGAGAGACCGTGGTAATTGGGTAGATTTTTATCTTTTTCATCAAAGACAAAGACATCAATGGCATCTTCAAATTCAAAATCAAATCCGTCAACCGTCATTTTCATTTGCCAAGGTCTCCCATGGAGTTTTCAATATCTTTATCGATCAGGTCTGCATACGTATCGTCAATGGCATTGGGTTGGATACTTTGATAGTCCGAAGTAGAGTTAACCTTAATTTCTCCAGTTTGATCTTTAAACAATGAGTGAAAGAGAACAGCGTCATTTTCATTTGCCAGCAGATCCAACCATTTTAGAATAATGTAATCGTGTGTGGCTAAAAATATCTGCTGGCCGTTTCTTGAAAGATCCAGCAAAATTTTTACCAATTGTTTCATAATTGAGGGGTTCAAATTGGACTCAGGTTCATCCCATAAGAGCGGTCCCGACACCCCGGGCAGCACATGCCCATTCTGTAACAATCGCTGTAACACACCTATTTTTCTAAACCCTTCTGCCGCCAATTCCACTTCAAGAAGACGCCCTTTATTCTGTTTGTAATAGAACTTCTTATTTTTCTGGAGTAAGAATTCACCATCGCATGTCCTTTTGATCATGGATAGGATTCGTTGGATATTCTCCCCCGGAAGATCTTTTAGAAGAGGCGTTTCAAGGGCCTGATTCAGGTCGAAATAGGTCTCATCAATAGTGATTTCCCTTTTTAAGTAAAGACTTGAAAATCCTTCAAATATACTTAAGACTTCTTTAGGCGGAATGAACACCGGCGCCAAACTATACTTCTCATAGGACAAATTGTCTGTTACAACAATTTGATCCATATCACTGGCAATAGCAAACTCAATCCCTCTCTCCGGTTCCAAATCAACCCTGATAGTTGACTTGTCTGCATCATTCCTGCAAAGTCTTCCAACCTTGTTTTCCGGTTTAAATACGCCATTCAATTTATCAGTAATGCGTCGAGTTGGATCTCCACTAAAGCTTTGCTCCATCAGTTTATTCGCTGCTGTAACCGCGTATAAAAGCTTGAGAAGATGTGATTTGCCTGTGCTGTTTGCCCCGACGAAAACATTTATCCCTTTTGAAAAGGATAATTGTATATCCTGAAAAGCTGTAAATTTTTTTATAGAAACGGAATTTATCATTTGCTTCACCTTTTTATCCGTTGGATGGCGGTTCAAAAATTATATTTATTTCAAATTTATCGTGTTTTATCGAATCGGCTCTTATCTGTTCTAATCTCTTTAACAAGTTATTCAAATCCTGTAGGGATTCTATGCGGTTCGGGATGGAAAGGGTTTTTAAAAATTTATTTTCTCCCTTGGCTTGTTCCCTGCGTTTTTCCTCTCTTTTTTGAGCCCGCTCTTTGCCCATGAAAACAATTCTTTTTCTCAACTCCTGTATGGTTGTATAGATATCAAATTCGTGGGATATCAGCTGTTTGAGTCCTAAAATCGTTTTATCTGCTTCAAAATCCAAATTTTCTAACTTGGAGATGACGCCTGATTGCTCTTCACTGGACAATTCAGACCATTCCGGAATATGACTGAATTCTTCTTTTGTCTCTTGAATCATTTTTTTCTGACCATCTTGCATTCTTTCAACAGCAAGTTTTACCTTTGATTTAATCTCGGTCAAAATCGAATTAAATTCAGTAACCCGGGTATGGAAACTTTCATCAGAAAACAAGCTGTCCAATAAAGAGAGCTCATCGATCAGATCCTCTTGAAGCTGACCTGGGACACCTGATTCCGGCATTTCCTTGATCTCTTTACGGTAAACCTGGAGTTCTTTGATGGTTTTTTCCAGGCCTTGCTTGAATATTTGAGCCACTTTACCGGCCCATTTCAAGCTCGCGTAAAGGTTTGATTCTTCTGCACCCAAGCGTTCCGGTGCGTCTGAAGCATCCGTAAACATTACATCTGCAATTTCTTTTCTTAAAGAACGCATTCGTTCTACGCCGGGTAATCCCAAAGAATATAGTTTTTCGCCCAATGGAGCAACTTTTGTCTGGAGCCTTGGAAGGTGTTTAGCTGCTGTTTGACTGATTTTTTGCTCAAGAGGGAAAACCGCTTCTCCAATAAGGTCTGTCAACCGATCTGCCGCTCTAACTAAAATTTCATTTGACGGTCTGCTTTCTCTTAACGATACCCCCACGGCCCTGAATGCATTATTACTTTTCAGAGCATCAATCGCTAAGGGGCCATTGGCTTTTACTTCTCTACCGGAAACTTTTAATTTTATTTCTCCCGCCACTAAATAAGCGGCAATTAGATACCGCAGCGTATCAGGAGACCATCCGAAAGGCGCACCTGTAAAATATTCACCTAAACGCTTTCCATCTATAGTACCATTCCGGTCTATATAATCACGGATGCTTAATAATGCTTTGTGTTCTGTCTGGATGGATACTTTTCCCCCCTGTGTCTGCACCAGCCCCAAAGGATCTATTTTAGCGGTTATGGCAGTCAAATTTTCAGTTTTTAAAAATTTTTCTGCGAGTGTGGTTTCTGCCCTGTAAGGCGCCTCTGTATATCTATCAAAAACCTGGCCTGCCACATCTGAAAGATTTTTTTTGCAGGCATCCACCACATTTTTATCAAGATTGTCTACTGCAGTGGCTTGACCTTTAAAAATCAAAACCCCTTTTGAAAGACATCGCTTGATCGTATGCGCCAACTCACTATTCAATTTTACGGATCTATCCATTTGAGCTGAGCAATACTCTTTTACTTCTTGATCCGGTTCATTTCTGTATCTATTGCAAATTTCCTTACATCGATAAATTTCTGCAATTTTCTCTTCTATTTCTGGTTCTTTTTTCCCAATTAAAAAAATTGTATAGCGATAGGTAGGAAGTCTTGATTCGCTCACATCATTTGTTTTGGTTGTCTCAAAATCTTTTGGTTCACATAGCTCGACAATGGTTTGAATTGTCTCCCGTTCTCCGGAAAGGTTGGTAATAAAATTACCATGCCTTGATTTCATGCCGGTCCTGACAGTCAGGTTCCCAGGTAAATGCGCAGAGGGTAATGGATTAAACGTTTCTTTTAAGACTTCATTGTAGATCCGGCGAATTTCAACAGTCCTCAATGGAATCTGAGCGCGTTCCTGCTCAATATCGTTCAATTTTTCACTAAAAAAACATAGATTCCCCTCTTGTTCTCCAAATGGAGCCAGAGAATTGTTAATCATCTCATTTACGGTCTTCTCGACCTCTTCTTTTAGAGATGCTGAAGTGATTTTCGGGTGCATGAGCCCAGCAACGTTTTGAACGGATACGGGTAAATTCCCTAAAATCTGGAGTACAGCAACTGTCTTACCAACGTTCTGATGCATACTCAATTCATGAAATTGTATCAAGGTTTTTTCAAGGGACTGATAAATTGAAGGAAATGCCCTTCTGATGTCTTTTTCCAATGCGTCATATAGCGTAACCGTTGTTACTAACGCCCCTATCTCCTGGTCGGAAACAGGCGACTGGTTATTCATTTTTTCGATAAGAATATCCTGGACAACTTTTATTGCGGACCGAAGCCCTATCCCACCCGTTGATTTGGCGAGTGCGCCCAACAAATGAAGAAGAATATCAAAATGAGCTGGTAAAAACGGATATAAATTTATAAATGTCTCTTGATTAAAATCAGAATCATAGAACTTTGCATCCTGCAATTTTGTATTATATCGAAGTTTTTGACCGTTCTGTTCAAAAAGCAACTTCAACTGGCTGATCCCGTCTATGGATTTTCCCAATAACCTTTTATAGCAGATTTCTTTTATATCTCTCGATTCCAAGTCTATTTGGATTGGAAAACGATCTTTTAATTTATAAAGCAGCGGTGAATTTAGAGCCGCTCGCGGATCATCTTCCGTAAGGGTTTGCTGCGCTGTACTGATAATCCATACTTTACCATCACCAATCTGTTTTAAGTTCTTTGCCAGTCCATCAAGATTGAGAATAAGATTTGATCGAGATCCGATATATTGCCCCACCTCATCAATAATAAAAATCACATACTCTTTTCCAGTGGCATCTCGGACGATTTGTAACATTTCTTTGACGCGTTCATTCTCAAAGGGGATAAAATCGCTTGTAGAGGTACTGAATGAATTAGGTGTTCTAAATATATCCGGATATATCTGATGGGCAATCTCCGGTATTATACTATCCACAACCAGCGGATCATTTTGAATTTCAGACCACTCAGTGCCTAAATTTTCTTTGATTTTTTCTTTAAACTCGTCATACCGCCCCTCTTTTTGGAGTTTCCGCTCAAGGGCTGCAACTTTCAAATTGCGTGAATAACCGGCAAACTGGAGCACTTTATAAAAAAGGACTGTGGAAACATCTTCCATTGTTGCGCCAGCAAGCATTTCACTTGCTAAATCCAGTAAAACGACTGCTGCGGGATACCTTTTTGTTATCGTTGAAAGAAGCGCTTTTGTCTGAGCTTTATGAAACCGATCCTGTAAATGATTCTTAAATGGGATGCCTTCAATCTGCACATGGTCATCAAAAGAAAGTCCCAAATATTTTGTAAATGAACTTTTCCCTGATCCATAAAACCCGGAGACCCATACCCCCACCTCATTTTCACCGCCATGTTCCATAGCGGTTTGCATTCTGGAAAGTAATCTTTCAAATTGGTCTTCAATACTATCAGTTGCTACGTATTCTGATATTTCGGCTTTGAGCCTCTGCTCCTGAGATCTATCATAGGTTATGACTTTTTCAATAGTCCGATGGATATCTTTGGCCGGATCAAATAGTTGTGCTATTTTATTCATTCTCATACCTAATTTACGTTTATCATTTATCCACCAACATGGACTGATCTATAATTACCATCATCTGGATAAAACCCAAGAAATTTGAGGCGTGTTTTCCCCGTGCGTTCTCCCGGATAGAAAAAAACTGTAGGAGAATTGAATTTTCCCTGAAGATTCCGTTCAATTGCCCCGATTCTCATGTATGGGTGAAGCGCTTCTAAATCAGTCACCAGTAAGATAGCATTATTATGACTTTCCAGGTCACTCAGTGTTTGATCTAATCTATTTTGTAACGATCCATTGCTCAGAGCGTTTGCAAGAGACTGATTGGTTTTCTCCCAATTTGTTGGGTCTTTAGCATCCGCTGTTAACCAAATTTTCCTTAACGGCACCTTTCCTAAAATATCTATAATATTCTCTGCAATTGAAAAAGTGTGTACTTCCCACCCACTATTTTCGAGTCTTGCTGTCCAGGCAGGCATTTGGCGCTTCACCTCAAGAATTTTTGACGGATGAAAGATCAAATAAAAAATGGGTTCAAAGCTTGCGTGGCCCAGTTCACGGCCATGTTTTATCCGTTCAATCAGCTCTTTAAAATCAGCACTCAGGGATGACATTTATCAATTCCTCCCATGATTGATACTTCCATTCAATGCGCGTAACATCTCCTGCTGTTTGAATCATAAAAAAACCTTTTAAGGAAAGACGTTTCATTTCTTCACGCAGATCTTCTTTCTCAATTCCAAATAGCTCCCAGTCTGGATGGGAAATAACGGCATTATCACCCAAGCCGGAAAGGTGAAGATCATAGATCAAAAAAAGAATCACCATTTTTTCTATTCTAAACGATTTAATCTGTCTCTTCTGTTTCCGACCGGTTTCCAATAAACCGAAATCCGCACAACATGATGTAAGATATCCTGAATTTCGGCTGATAGTACTTTCTGACCACTGCGTAACTGTTCTACCTTCCTGATTTGCGCGCGTAATAAAATTATTCGCATCATCATTGCTGAGAGTGTCATGACCGGCGCAATATTTGGGCCAATAGACCATTTTCACAAAATCGGAAAGGATTAGATTTGCTCTTGCTGTGAAAAGAAAAAGCATCTGGTTAAATACATTTGAAGGAATACTATGAACCAATTGTTTCAATACAATCGCCGGGAAATCTTTATTTACAAGATATCTTGGAGCATAGCACTCCATTATAAGATTTCTTAAGCGTCTTGCTGTAACATTGGTTATGGTCCCAGAATCTAATGCTTTTTGTAACAAGTCTGCTGTCTTCATCCCGGGCTGCCACAAATCAAGGAGCATTCGTGTTTCATCAATAACCGCAGACCCAGCAGCCAATTGTGTTGTATATAATCGTTTTTCTTTCATTGTAATTTTGAAAAATAAGGGAATGCCTTATTTCCACTTTTAAATCCTTCAAAATAGTGACTTGCTATTGCTCTCCACGCAGTTTTTTCATGAATATCTTTCACTCCCCCCAATCGAATTGGTCCGAAATCTTCTATAACTTTCTTGTTGTTATATTCTAAAAGGAAACTCTGAGCGGCATCTTCATGGCATGTCAGGTCTCTTAAGAAGCTTAATGCGTACTGATCTCCCAACAAACTGTGTATTTCCACCTCGTACCATTCAGGTAATCGAAATAAATGAAAGACATCCTTTCCAACCCCAATATGATCGTCATGGACAATAGTCGCTGCAGACTTGACACCATAATATTGAGCAGAGAATAAAGTTTTATTAAATACCGGTTTTAAAAATGCTTCACTGCTATTTGAAAAAAATGAACTTTGCCACCATGTATGATTTTCTTTTTCACCTAAATACCCAACACATACACGAATTGCAGCTATATCAGTGATCAAATCCTTATTCATTCAAATACTCCAAATTTACCAGATAACCCAAACATGTTTATTGATCATATAACAAAATTTAGTCATATCATACTTGTCTGCTATTACCAGTTATTTCCTTGGCTAATTACAGATTTTTCCATTCCCTGCTTACAATATGCGTTATAATTTTAAAACATAAAATTTTAACTGTTTTAATAAACAAAAAGAAGAAAGTCTCAAAATGTCAGAAAATTTATATTACTACTCAGCGGCCACGAATTATTTTCAAGTACGAATACCGATTGACAGCTGACCAAAAAATCAAAAAAAATAACTCGAATATTAATGCTTCAAACGTGAAACAACTTTGATTTTTATCAAAACATTTAACATTGAATACTGAGGACTTTGTCTCTGCCTTTTATCTCGGGAGGCTGTATATAAATGGGCGGACTATTATTAAAAGTCCGAGGTTTTTTAAACAGCAACCTGATACCGCATCTTGCGGTTGGTTGGAATTCCATCCATCAATCTGACGGTCATCCTGATAATGTAAAAAATTGAGAGCTTGATCGCAGCTATGACGGATTATCCCTTTTGAATTGTCCAGGGCGATATCACGCAAGCCTTGAAAAAACAGTCCGGCACTATTTAATTTTTTTCGGTTTTTTGAACAGACAATCTATGCCAATCGATTTTCAATATGCTGAAAAAGTTGTGGTTTCTCCATTGATATATATGTTTGTTGGCTTACATATCTACTTAACGGACTACAATAAACAGTAGAAAACACGGCAGCTAAAATCACACCTGATTAATGGGGGAATCGGTAACGAACCCGAAAAAAGTTGCTCACCCCACATGACCTGACCCTGGGCAGATTTTTGTTGAAGTGGCATCATGACCTGAACTGGGTATGCGATGTTTTTTTCCGGATTACACACCGCAAGACCCTCCATTCCGTTAGAAAGACGGATTGACTCTAATTGATCAACAAAAGGGGACTTTTTATTTGATATTATCATGCAAATAGCCCAAGGGGGCCCACATGAGATTCCAACCGCATTTTACAAAATTGATTTTGTTGTCTGTATGCCTTTTATTCACCCTGGCAGCTTCAGAACCTTTAAACCGGTTATATGCAGAAGAACTTGAAGGGGACACGATCAGGATTAGACATTCTATACCGTCTACCAAAGGTAATTCACCAATCCCAATTGGCCCGGTGGCGGTGCAGAAATACCAAGTTGCCTTTTACGTTCGAGGAGTCAAATGCCCGGTGTGCGGCGCGTCCGAGGAATCGTTCAAAACCGTTGGTTATGGGTGATTCTCATGATGCCAGTACCACAATATCCGCTTTCCAGATCAAGGTGTGCAGGATTTGCTCAATATCGTCTTTTGCTTTAAAAATCACATCTTACGACAATTATCTATCTCAACTTCTTGACTTCCTAAATAGAGTTGAATACAAGAAGGGTGTTGACGGCATAAATGGGTAAAAATTTACCAGGTGTCAAAGGGATGGTACAACGATTATAAACCTGAAGGTGTTACTGAATGCGAAATGACAATAAACTACTGGCCGGGACTTGGATTGGTAAGGAAAAAGAACTCCGGAAATCCTATCGAAGAAAAACCATTGCACCTGTTTCATTTTTAGATCATTTTCCAGAGGGTTCAAAATTTTTACCCGACACAGAATCATACGCATTTGATCTGAGCCTTGACGGGGCCTTTATCAAGAACGGGAAAGTACCTCCGATAGGTTCCATTGTCAATTTGAAAATTTTTTTGCCTTCCGGAAAACGCAACGCTGCAAAAATAGGCGGCCGCGTTACCCGGACGCAAGGTTCAGGCTTTGGAATTGAATTTAATGAACTTCATTACCGGGATCGTTCCCGGATAAGAAATTATGTCGGGTTTGCAGAATTGGATGATACGGTTGTATCCATCCAAAATAATTTAAAAAATAGTTTGACCGGCAATATGCTGCCGGTAACAGATCCGGTGGTCATTCAAGAGCGATTGGATACAGCGCGTACAAAGAAATTAAATTGCCTGATTCTTGATTCAAAAAATGGAAAGCCGTTTTCTGGGAAGATCGATTTTTCAGAGCAGGGAATTGTTCTGAATGATTTGGAAAAAAAACTTCATCCAAAGACAAGGGTGATTTATGTCATCATCATTGATGGCCCCCTTCATGCCATTTTTGAAGGGTTGATTCATGACCCCGGGCATTGCCCGAAATTATTTTATCCGGAACGAATATATCTGAATGATCGACGGTGGAGTCGACGGGTTCTGTCTGAACAGGAACAGCTGGTGCTGGACGCCCCTCATTTGGCTTGTCCCCAACTCAAATTTTCCGTGGTGGAAAAAAGTGAGGGGGGGTGTTCTATTCTCGCTCCTAAAAATTGCCTCTACACAGTGGGGATGCGCTTTCCCGACTTTGAACTAAAAAGAGCAGACAGTTCCGATCATTTTGAGGGGGCAACCATCAGCAGAATAATGGATATTGATTCTAAACACTGGCTGCTGGGCCTTCATTATTTTGATAAAATACGGAATCGGGATACCTTTGATCTGGTGAGCAAAAAATCCTTACGCTCCAATGTTTTCACTTCTGTGAAAAGATTTTCCTCTCTGGCATTTCAAAAAATGAAAGGGGCTGTGGCTGGTAGGAAAATCCTTCATCAGGACCGCCCCTATGTGGTTCAGTATAAAAATACCAGAGGAGAAACTGTGGCTGCTTTATTAGACGCCACTTTTGATCTCCATGCGGATACACCTTCAGTGGATGTTGCCGTGGTGATCGCTCCTCCATTCCCCGTACGTAAGGAGGTCTTTGGCCTTCTTGCCCGGACTCTGGTGAATAATTTCCGTCACTATGGAAAAACAGCAGTTGTCCTGAGATTTGACCTGACCCATTGTCTTGGGGAAAGTGAAGTGGACCCGGAGATGGCGGCCAAAGGACATCCATATCTAAAATGGAATTATTCAAATTTGGTTTCAGACATGTCGGGAACGCTTTCTTTTTTGGAAAAAAGATTTACCCCTGATAAGCGAGTGATGATTTCATATTCTCTTTCCGCCATACCAGCCCGCAGGGTGATTGCAGACCAGAATACGCCCACGGTGGATTACTGGGTAGCCCCCTTTGGATGTTCGGATGGTCAGGATATGTTACAGAATCTTCTGGCTGGTGTTGATCTTTATGCCGCCTATCTTCGTGGAGAGAAAATAGAGCCCTTTCTCGCTTATGGTCGGTTGTTTGATCCGAGTGAGTCTATTCCTGATGCGATTAAAAATAAAATGGGATTTTTAGAAGATGCCCGGAATGACCTGTCAAAAATTAAAATCCCGATCACCTGGATTATCGGAACATATGATTATATGGTCACCCGAGGTCGAGTTAAAGAGATCATGAACGCTCCCGGAGGTGGAGAGCGAGAGATAATTGAACTGGCTACAGGTCACAATCCAAGAACAGGCGCCGAAGCCATAGAGCTTTTCAAATTGATTTATGAATCCATATCAAAATATTTATTCAACATTTCCGTGCAGGCCATTGAACCGGACCTGGTCAGGTATGAAAGACAAAATCAAGCAGAATGGGCAAGAACCAGGAAAAATAAAACCCGTGATATGAAAAAATTCTGGGAGGATCATCTGTTTGGAACCTCCAGTGAAAAAGAAGGGTATGATGTTCTTTTGTATGCCCCTGACTATAATGAATTTATAGAGAAACAGGTTGAACTCCTCGACATTAAACCGGACTTAAGGGTTGCAGATGTTGGATGTGGAACCGGCAATCTTTCAGCAGTCATACTCAAAAAGCTCTCCAATCCCGGTAAAAAATTTGAATTGTCATGCCACGATCTGATTCCGGCCGCGGTTGAAAAAACACAGAAGAAACTGGAAAAGATCATTGAAAATTCTCCAATCATTAATTTTGAAACTGTTAAAATTAATTATCGAACCCTGGATCTTGAAACGGCCAGACTTCTATGCCTGAAAGAATTTTTAGAAGGAAAAGAGTACGGCATTAAGGCATTAAACGGCCGAATCGAAGGTTTAAATGCCTCTACATTAAGGAAACTTGCGAATACTTACAATGAAAAAATTCATGATGTCATTCATGGGGAAAAAGTAAGTGTTAAAAAAGTGATGGAATTGTCTCCAGAAATGGACGAAAGTGAAGCAGAAGAAATTTTGGAATTGTCAATGGCCAGCCGATTTCTTAAAGACAAAACACTGCCTGGGGATTTGATATCCAGCGGACATTGCAATACTGCTGCAGATCTTTGTTTCAGGTATTTGACCTTTGGCAAAGCCACCCGTAAGGCTCAAATCGACTGCCCTTCCGACTCCTTTGACAGAATCGGCGCTTCTCTTGTTATCCCTTATCTATTTGAGCCTGAATCCGTCATTAAAGAATTTTACCGTATTCTGGACAAGCAGGGCATATTGGTTCTTTCAAGTTTAAAGCCAAATGCCGAAAATTCGAAATTTTATTTCGATGAAGCAGAAGCGATTGCAAAGCGTGAGGATTTAAATGTAAAAGAGCGTGAACGACTCCTGGAAAGTCTAAGGGAATTTGCCGCATTTCTATCCAGGTTGGTCGAACTGGAAGACGAGGGCAGGTTTCATTTCTTTTCAGCTGATGAATTAATTAACTTAATTAAAAAAGCAGGGTTTTTAAAAATTCATTCCATTGAATCTCTTGGCCATCCTCCTTCGGCAGTCATTATTCGCGCAGAAAAACTATGATACAGAAAGAAATCAATAAAGCTGAGTTATCTCCCCTCTTAAAAGTTCGTTTTGAGAAGGAAAACAGAGGCCTTTTGATTTACAGAACGTATTATTTGTTTATGGTAGCTACGATTCTTTATCCAAGCTTTTGGGGTCTTGACTGGTTAACCATTCCGGATGAGGCACTCTTTTTCCTTTATATTCGTCTTGCGGTCGGAGCTAACTTTTTCATTGGTGCGTTATTGATCAAACTTCCCATAGGAGAGAAAATAGTACTTCCGATTTCATTATGGTGCAGCTATGTCTCTGTTTTGGGTGTCGTCATTATGACGATTTATTTAGATGGTTTTTTTAGTCATTATTATATCGGGATTGTATTATTAATTTTTATCCCTGGACTTTTTCTTCCATGGGATCTTATTTCCAGCCTAATATTCGGTTTTTTTTCCATTGCAACATACTTTACTCTCAATTTAATGATAGGGTATCCACCTTCGGTGAATTTAATGGCTGCAGCGGCCCCATTTTTTTTCATGATGTGGAGTTTTTTCTTTATGGCCTTTGCCAATGTTGAAAAAAGAAAGACCCACCGTCAGGAATTTATGCTGAGAATCCAGATTGAAAAGGCCAACGCGGATCTAAAAGAACTGGATAAAACCAAAAAGGATTTTATTGCCAATGTGACCCATGAATTGCGAACCCCGCTGACCCTGATCCGGGGATGGACTGATTTTATGCTGAACGGGGAATCCGGGGAAATACCGAAAAATCTGATGGAAATCATCAACAAAGTCGGGATACAGACCCTGAGCCTCACGGAAAAAATTAACGAACTGCTGAAAGTATCCAAATTTGATGCGGGAATGTCAAAACTGGTTTTGACAAAAGAGGATATCAATGCCTACGTGGATCAAATCGTCACCAGTTTCAAAGGACTGACGGACCAAAGCGGCGTTGACCTGAACTTTTTCGGCAGCCCGGATATCGGCCATATTTTTATTGACAGGGAAAAATTAAAGGATATCTTGAACAACCTGATCCGGAATGCTTATAAATTCACGGAGACCGGTGAAATAAAGGTCATCCTGTCAAAGAAGGAAGACCGGATGATCTTAAAGGTCAAGGACACGGGTATCGGCATGCCCCCGGATGTCCAAAAAAAAATATTTCAACGCTTCCAGCAGGGAGACGGTTCCAGAACCCGGAATTACGAGGGCACGGGTCTTGGACTTGCCATTGTCAAAGATTCTGTGGAGATGATGTCCGGTAAGGTCAGTGTTGAAAGTGTCCCGGGCCAGGGAACCGTTTTTGCCATTTCACTGCCCCTTGGCCTTGAAGTCAATGAACCGCATGCGGTCATGGAAAGGCGGATGAAAGATCGCCGGGCAAGTACCCGGAAACTCATGCCCGGCGACAGGCGGCAGAAAGACCGGCGGTTAAACGATCTTGCCAAAATTGACACTGCGGATATTGTGAGAATTATGGCGTCTGAAAATCCCTTGGCCGGCAAAACAGTCGTCAAAAAGATTGACCCCCAGAACTCCAGGGGTGTCATTGTCATTGCCGAGGACAACAGCGCAATCCAGGATTTTTTAAGCACCGCCCTAAAGGGATATACCCTGTACATTGCCGGTAATGGCCAAGCCGCATGGCAGACCATTCAGGAGACCATGCCCGGCCTGGTCATATCAGACATCATGATGCCGATCATGGATGGATATTCCCTGCTTGAAAAAATCAGGTCCAATGAACAGACCACAACCCTTCCGGTTATTATCATCACGTCCCTTACAGAACAGAATGACCGGATTAAAGCCCTTCAACTCGGTGCGGATGATTTTCTGACCAAACCCTTTCATCACCTTGAACTCCAGGCAAGGGTTAAAAATGTTCTCAGTGTTCACCGGCTGGAAAGGGAAAAGGCAAGGTCTGACCAACTCGAGGTGTTTCTCATGGTGCTGGCCTCTGTCATTGAATCAAAGGACAAATATACCGGGGGTCATGTTGAACGGGTTGCCGGATATGCCAGGGACCTTGCCCTGAAGGCCGGGCTGCCTGAGGGCCGTGTAACTGATATTTACCTGGGGACCATTGTGCATGATGTGGGCAAAATCGGCGTCAGGGACGAAGTCCTCAACAAACCCGGCAAACTCACGGATGAAGAATTCGAGCATATAAAGGAGCATCCGGTTATCGGTAGAAATCTTCTGGCTAAACTGGAGATCGCTCCGGTTGCAGTGAACATCGCATATTCCCACCAGGAGAAATGGAATGGCACGGGCTACCCGGAAGGTCTCAGCAAAACCGGCATCCCCATCGAAGCCAGGATTGCCACTATTGCAGATTTCTGGGATGCCATCACCTCGGACCGGCCTTACCGGAAGGCCATGCCCCTTGAAAAAGCCATTGGTATCATGCATGAGGAGCGGGGAAAATCTTTTGATCCTGAGCTGTTTGATTTGTTTATGGATGATACCGATAGATTGTATCAACAATACATCAGCCCGGACAGGCTGACGGCACTGGCCTGATCCTGTCGGATAAAAACGATCGGTGCTGTTGCTCACCGCGTCTTGCTAGTCGGGCACTGGAATGCCAAGCCGGGTGATCTTGCGGCGCAGGGTGTTCTTGTCAATGCCAAGTTCCCGGGCCGTTACCATTTTCTTCCATTGATTCCGTTGAAGCGCCCGCTGAATGGAGTGTTTTTCTATTTCCCGGAGGGTCAATCCTGTTGAGACCAGTATGGCATCTGTTTTGGGTACAATGCGGTCGGGCAGGTTGTGCAGGTGGATGATGTCCTCCCGGCACATGACAAAAGCGTGTTCTATGGCATTTTCAAGTTCGCGAACATTTCCCGGCCACTCATACAGCATCAATGCGGCCAGGGCCTTTTGGGACAGCCCCATGATTTCTCTTCCGTTTAAATGGTTAAACCGGTCGATAAAGTGGTCCACCAGAATCGGAATATCTTCTTTCCTGTCCACCAGGGAGGGCAGGGATAATTTAATGATATTAATGCGAAAGTACAGGTCTTCCCTGAAGTTGCCCTGTTCAACCAGTGTTTCAAGGTTTTGATGCGTTGCCGCAATTACCCTGGCATTTGTTTTGATCGTTTTGGTGGACCCCAGGGGTTCATAGGCCTTGTTCTCCAGAACACGGAGAAGTCTAATCTGTACGGCTTTTGAGATATCTCCGATTTCATCCAGGAAAATGGTGCCGTTCTGGGCCAGGGCAAATCGACCGGATTTGTCTTTTTTAGCATCGGTAAAGGCACCGGCCTTGTATCCGAACAATTCTGCTTCACAAAGGGTGTCGGGTAAGGCGCCGCAATTGATGGCGATAAACGGACCTTTTTTTTTCAGGCTGTTATTATGGATGGCCCGGGCAAAAAGTTCTTTTCCCGTACCACTTGCCCCGGTAATCAAGACCGTGCTGTTGCTTTCAGCGATTTGCGGCAGCATTGAAAAAAGATCCAGCATCTTCCCGCTCTTGCTCACGATATCATCAAAAGAGTGCTGCCTGCGAAGCGCTTTCCTGAGGTTATCGACGACGGTCAGGTCCCTGAAGGTTTCCACGCCGCCGATAATGTTGCCTTTTGCATCTTTCAGCAGCGCGGTTGTGACACTGATGGGAATCCGCTTGTTGTCCGGGCGAAGGATATAGACCGGCATGTTGACGATGGGTCTTTTTTCCCGGATGGTCTGCCGGATGAGGCATTTTGTTTCACACATACTGGCTTTTAAAATTTCAAAGCAGGGTCTTCCGATGGCTGCTTCCCTCGGGATTCCGGTGATCTTTTCCGATCCCTTGTTGAACGAGGTAATGCACAAATCCAGGTTAACCGTAAAGACCCCGTCTGCAATGCTGTCTAAAATAATCTGATAATGTTCCTGAAGTTGTTCTTTTACTAACGGCATATAAATATCTCCTTACTCGGTATAAGGAAAAAGATCTGTCATACGTATGTTTTTTACCAATAATCGGGGGGGAATGTCAATTTATCCTGGGGATTTTGTGAATTATTGCATCCGGGATCGGCGCGTTTGTGTGATAAAGGGAACATATTGTTCCCTTTATTTTTCGTAAATGGGTGCAGAATGTTTCTTAACTGTCTGGCTTAAATCGATCTTTAATTAAGATTATTTGATATTATTTCAGTCGGTTATATTTTAGTTGGCGTTAAATGTCGTTTTGGTACGACTATTGCTGATTGTATGGTTAAGCAGGTCTTTTTATTTTAATCTGCGGTTACGAATCATCATCAATGGAATGCGTGGCTGTGATAAAGAGCTGAAACGGATGATCTTCATGCAAAGAAAAATGGATTTACAACATTTTGGAGGGTTCTCATGAGCGCCATTAAAATTAAAACGTGTTTGGGCGTAATTTTGGCTGGGGTTCTTTTTTTGCCGTATAACAGTCCCGGGGTCCACGCCTCAGACACACAAAATTTTTGTTTTACCTGCCATACAAATGCACGAAAGTTGATAAAAATCACACGGGAGATTTCCCGGATAAACAAAGGGAAACCCGGTGGTTCCATTGAAACATCCGGTGAGGGCTGAGGCGGCGAAGTGGAGCCGTTGGCTGCGCATGAAAAAATTTTTATTGATGGTGAGATTGCCGAGGATGAAAATCATGGTGAACTTGGTTGTGAGGAATGTCATGGCGGCGACCCGGGTGAACCGGATTGGCAAAAGGCCCATATTGGTGTGGTTAAAGATCCGTCTTATCCTGATCCTTCCAGTGCCTGCGGCGTATGTCATGAGGCGGTTGCAGAGAATTATACCACCAGCCTTCACGTGAGCCTGATGCCGATGAAAACCGCCATCGACATCCGGGCGGATTCGGAACCGGCCGTGCATCAAAAAGTAGATGCCGCCAGGGAAGGCCATTGCAATTCCTGCCACAGCAGTTGTGGGCAATGCCATATCAGTCGTCCGGAATCCGTGGGCGGGGGATTGCTGGAAGGGCACCTGTTTCAAAAAAGACCCCCCATGCAGCAGGTCTGTACGGCCTGTCACGGGAGTCGAATTGGAAAAGAGTATCTCGGTAAAAATAAGGGGCTCAAACCAGACATCCATAAAGAAAAATACTTTAAATGTAACAAGTGCCATACCGGCGAAGAGATGCACGGGACCAGCAAGGTGCCTGGGAACCGCTATGAAGTGGAAAATGGACCCAAGTGTCTGGATTGCCATACAAAGATCTATGATGCATCATCTGAAAATGTTAAAAATCACTGGATTCATAAAGACCAGGTGAGTTGTCAGGTCTGTCATTCCCAGGCGTATAAAACCTGTTATGGCTGCCATTTTGGAAAAGATAAGCAGGGCTTTAAGTTCTATAAGACCACAAAATCCGACATGCAGTTTAAGATCGGTCTGAACCCCTTGAAATCCAAAGAAAGGCCTGAAACCTTTGTGACGGTTCGGCACGTTCCAGTGGATATGGATTCTTTTAAATTTTATGTGGACAATGGCCTTAAAAATTTTGATCGGCTCCCCACCTGGAAGTTTGCAACCCCGCACAATATCAGGCGGCAAACGCCTCAGAACAAAACCTGTAATGCCTGTCATGGAAATACAGCATTGTTTCTCCAGAACACGGATGTTGAAGAAAAATATGTAAGGGCCAACAATCCCGTCATCGTTCCAATGGATCGAATCCCCAGAACGAGACGTAATAAATAGGCGGAGGATACCGCCACTACCCGTAATGCTTATGGCTGCCGGTATGAGTATCTGCCGGCAGTTAAACCGCTTCATCAAAAGGAGGAAATGGTATGAAAAAATGTAAGTTGTATGCAATTGTGATGGCCTTTTTCTCAGCCATGATTTTGACCGCTCAGGCCAGCATGGCCGCTGACTTGACATCCCAGGATATGGTGGCCGAGGCAAAAAAGACGATTTGTGAGGTATCTGTATCCGAAGCAAAGACGTTATTTGATCAGGGAGGCCCCCTGTTTGTAGACTGCCGGACCAGCAAGGAATTTAAAATGGGTCATATTCCCGGGGCAATGAATATCCCAAGGGGATTGCTGGAGTTCAAGGTGAGTGGAAAAATTCCCGACAAAAACACTGACATTGTTATGTACTGCAAGAAAGGGGGGAGGGGATGCCTGGCCACCTGCACCCTTTGCCGGATGGGGTATAAAAATGCAACCAACATGAACGGTGGTTGGATGGCCTGGGAAAAGGCCGGGTATCCCGTCGAATAACCGGCGGATGATGCCAGTGTTGAATTTGATCGGAAATCTTTTGAGCCTGTTTGATTAGTGAATCAGTTTCAGCATCAAGGGTACAGCTGTCCAGGTGCCGATGGCGGATCCCAGGTTGGTGAAAATAACCACCAGCAAAATCCGGGTCACATTATTGTGCCAGAAGCCTTTTATCGACACAATATCTTTTGGAATGTCTTCAAGATCTTTTACCTTGGGCTTTCTTGAAAACGCTTCCACCAGTCCTGCCACCCAGCCGGCAGCAATCATGGGGTTTAAAGAGGTTAACGGGGCGGCAATAATTGATGAAATAATGGTCAGGGGATGCGCCAGTGCTATCATGGCGCCAATGCCGGCAAAAATGCCGTTGGCCGCGATCCAGATCCAGATCATGTCGGCGCCTGCGTTTTTTCCTTCCATCAAAAAACCGGCGGCAAACAGGAATAAAATGGCCGCCGGAATCGCCCATTTTAAAATTTTCCCGGTATTGCCCGCCGGGGGAACGGTATTGAGGGCATCAAGGTCGATCCGTTCGCTGCCTGCCAGATATCGTTTGATTCCGGGTGCATGGGCCGCACCAACAACAGCCACAATTTTTTCGCCCGGCGCAGACCTGATTTTTTCTGCCAGGAACTGGTCCCTTTCATCGATCAGGGATCTTTCAATGATGGGGTGCGCTTTTTTGACATCCGCCAAAAGTGTTTGCAGGATATCTTCCTGTTTCATTTGTTCGATATCTTCTTCCTTGATATCTTCCGAAGCCCCAAAAGAGAATATTAGAGAAACCATGAGTTTCATCTTTTCCCACATCCCCATTCCCCGCCATACCCTTGAAAGGGTAATCTGGATTTCACGGTCCGCCGGAACGACTAAGGCATTGGTTTTTTCTGCTGCTGTGATGGCATTGATCATTTCTTGACCGGGCTTGATATTGAATTTGTCGGCCATCTTTTTCTGGAAAGAGGCCAAAAGGAGGTTGATGAACAACAGCAGGGCTTTTTTTTGTTTAATCACCTTTACAATGTCCATGTTTCGCCATCGGTCCGCATCCTTGAGAGAGGCAAGCCGTGTCTGACAGAGTTCAACGCAGACCGTATCCGGCAGTTGCTCATGGATGGTGTCTTCCACAAGCCGGGCACTCTGTCGTGATACATGGGCGGTGCCGATTAAAATGATGGTTTTACCGTTGCAGGAGATATGGGATACCATTCTGTCTTGTTGTTTCAATTTATCCGGTGGGTCCAGGGATGTTTCCATGAATTTTATTTAACCTTTCAACGCAATTAAAATAGACCCGTATTATAACCATTATATTTTTCATAGCAATACAAAATCATCCAAATTCTTGACCTTGATCACGAGGTTTGATATTTAGAATAGTATGAAATCAATAGATGAACAGATATTAAGAACAACAAAAGAGATTATCGTTAAATTCATTGAGATGGGGCGACTTTCTCCGTCAAATATCCATGAATCGTTTAAAGATATTTATACCACTGTGGATGAAACGGTTAAGAAAAATGTGATCAAGCCAGCCCCTTCCAATGACAAACAAGACTAAAGATATCTTGCCAAAAATAAAATCCGGAACACGACGGGGCCTGATAAAAGGGTGGAAAGGGCTTGTCTGGCTGCTGAAGATCATCCTCCCCATCTCTTTTGCAACCGCATTATTGGTGCATTACGGCATTATCTACAAACTCGATTTTTTGATGACGCCGGTAATGACCTGGCTGTCTTTGCCGGCCTCGGCTGCCCTGGTTTTGGTCATTGGTCTTTTTACCGGTATTTACGGGACCGTGGCCGCCCTGTCCGTCATGCCCTTTGCCATGGCACATATGACCCTGATCGCCGTTTTTACGTTGATATCCCATAATCTGATCCAGGAAAGTATGGTCCAGGGAAATTCCGGGTTTAATCCTTTCTTTGCGGCTTTTTTCAGGGTGTTGATGGCCTTTGTCGTGACCTTTTTTTGTGCCCGGGTGTTGGGGGTCACGCCGGAAACAGGCGGGGCCATTGTCCCGGGAACCTATGGGGGAGAACCAACATCCTTTATGGTGATGCTCGAACAATGGGGCTGGGGAACCTTTAAACTGGTCGGCCAGATTTTTTGCATTATCATGCCGCTGATGGTGATTCTCGAACTGGCGAAAGCATTTCATATTATCAATTTTATCACCAGAATGGTATCTCCGGTTCTCTGTGTTATGGGGCTGAACCGTTCAACAGGGATGCTGTGGCTGACGGCATCCGTTTTCGGGTTGGCTTATGGGTCTGCTGTTATTGTCGAAGAGACACAATCCAATGATTTTGAACGCGAGGACCTTACCCGGCTCCATCTTTCCATTGGAATCAACCATGCCATGATTGAAGATCCAGCCCTGTTCCTGCCCTTGGGGCTGCCGGCCGTCTGGTTATGGATCCCCCGATTGGCTGCTGCCATCATTGCCACCTGGCTGTATTCACTTTTTTTATCTGCAAGGAGGCTTTATGTTAAGCGCGCTGACCATAAAAAACTTTGCGATCATTGATGATGTCCAGATTTCATTTGAGGAGGGATTCTCCGTATTGACCGGGGAAACCGGTGCTGGAAAGTCCATTATCATTGAGGCGGTCAACCTGCTGCTGGGCTCCCGGGCATCAGCGGAACTGGTGAGAGCCGGCTGTGACAGTGCAGAACTGGAAGCGTTCTTTGACATTGATGCAGGGTCAACGGCGGCCATTATTTTAAAAGAGCAGGGGATGGATGGCTCGGACGGCTTGATTGTTCGCCGGGTAATTTCATCTTCCGGCAAAAGCCGTGTCTTTATCAACTCAAGACAGTCCACCCTGGATCTCTTAAAACAGGTTACCCGGGACCTTGCCGGCATCTCCAGCCAGCATGCCCATCAGGGGTTGTTAAAAGAAGAGAACCACCTGGATATCCTGGATGAATTTGCCGGGACCATCCACTTGAAAAAGGAAGTCAGATCCCTTCATCAATCCCTTCTTCCGCTGAAGCGAGAGATCAGGGAACTGACCCAGCGTCTGGCGGCAAAAAGAAAGGAACAGGACTTTTTAGAGTTCCAGATCAATGAGATTCAAGATGCCCACATTCTTCCCAACGAAGATGATGACCTTGAAAAAAAACGGGAGACCCTTTTAAATGCATCAAAAGTATTTGAAGCGGTCAATCGCTCTATTCATGAAATCCATGACCGGGAAGGATCTTTCATCGAGAGATTGTCTTTTTTAAGAAATGCCATGGAAAAAGTAAGCGCAGCGGATGACTCCCTTGAAAAAATACTAGAGCAATTATCCAGTACTGTTTTTGATTTACAGGATATCGCCGATGAATTAAGACAGTTTTCGTCTACTATTGACCTTGATCCTGCCTCCCTTGAAATGACGGATCAAAGACTGGATCTGATTTCCAGGTTGAAAAGAAAATATGGCCCCAGTCTTGACGCGCTGTTTGAAACCTATGATGTCCTTCAGCAGCAGCTTTCTCAAGCCACTGATATGGAAGCCCGAATACAATCGCTTGAAAAGGAGAGTCAAACGATTGTGATACAGATCAGCCGAAAAGCCAGGGAGCTATCGGCGTTGAGAAAAACAGCCGCTAAAAAATTGTCCCGGCTTGCCGGACTGGAACTGGCTGCCCTTGAAATGGGAAAAGCAAAGTTTGAGGTGTCCTTTGACCACGCCATGGCAACGGGCCCCGACGACATTGCCACTGCTGACCGGGAAAAAATAGGGCCGGACGGGATGGATAAAGTCCGTTTTCTTCTCAGTCCGAATCCGGGTGAAGCATTAAAGCCATTGGTCAGGATTGCTTCAGGCGGTGAGCTGTCAAGAATTGTGCTGGCATTAAAAGCGGTTCTATCCAAGACCCAGTCTCTGGAGACATTGATCTTTGACGAAGTGGATGCCGGCATCGGCGGGGCCATATCTGAAAAAGTCGGCCTTAAATTAACCCAATTGTCAAAAAAGCATCAGGTCATCTGCATTACCCACCTGGCCCAGATTGCCAAATATGCCCAAAGCCAGTTCAGGATTACCAAGAATGTAGTGGATGGCCGTACCTTTACCACCATTGTCCCCCTGGCCAGGGGAATGGCAAGAATCGAAGAAATCGCCAGGATGATCGGCGGAACAAACATTACAGATGCCACCCTGACCCATGCAAGGGAACTTCTTGAACAGGCATCATCTTGACAAATAGCCACATCTGGTTAAATTATAGAATTATTGAAAATCTCGAAAAAGGAGCGATTATGCCAATATATGAATTTAAATGTTCCAAATGTGAAGAATTTTTTGAAGTCATTGTAATGGGTTCAAATGATGATGATACGGTGGCGTGTCCCAAATGTCAGTCCACTGAATTTGAAAGAATTCTTTCCAAAACCAATTTTGCCATGGGAAGTTCATCTGCCGGACACACCACCGGGGTTCAAACCCAGGAACGAGAATGTTCCACTGGATCCTGCAAGACCTATACGGTTCCGGGTGAGACAAGATAGCCAGTGCAGGATAGGGGTATATCGTATTAGGGGTATGTTTTCAATTGGATGTACCTTATCTGCTTAAGGTAAAGGAGGGTTGATGAGAGAAGTTGTCAAACTTGTGATTGACGGAAAAGAGGTGATACTTCCGGTAATTATAGGGACAGAAGGTGAGAAGGGCATTGATATCAGAAGCCTGCGGCAGGAAACCGGATACATTACGTTTGATCCTGGATTTGGAAATACGGGAACCTGTAGAAGTGCCATTACCTATATGGATGGAGAAAAGGGGATTTTAAGACACCGGGGGTACCCCATTGAGCAGCTGGCGGAACATTCCACGTTTGTAGAAACGGCATATCTATTGATTACAGGGCAACTTCCCACCCTGGAGGAATTGACCCGGACCAGCGTGTATTTGAATGATTTTTCTCCTCTGCATGAGAACATGAAGGCGTTTTACCAGAATTATCCGTCAAAGGCACACCCCATGGGCATTCTTTCTGCCATGATCAATGCAATGAGAAGTTTTTACCCTGAACTTCTTGATATTGAAGAGGAGATGAATAAAACCTATCTCCGCCTGATTTCAAAAATAAGGACAATGGCGGCAATGGCCTATCGGATTTCATTGGGGGAACGGGTGGTATATCCCCGGCCGGACCTGTGTTATTGTGCCAATTTTTTAAACATGATGTTTGACAATGTCGTTGTGCCATATCAATTAGATGACGATCTGATCCGGGCCTTGAATGTGTTCTGGATTCTTCATGCCGATCATGAACAAAACTGCTCCACTACGGCTGTCAGGGTGGTGGGAAGTGGTAAAGTCAATATTTACTCGACGATTTCAGCGGGAATTTCAGCCCTTTGGGGGCCGTTACACGGGGGGGCAAACCAGGCCGTGATCCAAATGCTGGAAGTCATTCATCGGAACGGGTTGACGATCAATGAGTGTCTTTTAAAGGCTAAAGACAGGACTGATCCTTTCCGGCTCATGGGATTCGGGCACCGGGTTTACAAGACCTATGATCCAAGGGCCAAGATCATGAAAAAGATGGGGGATATCCTCCTCTCAAAGCTGAAAAGAACAGATCCGCTGCTGGAAATTGCCCAGAGATTAGAGGAAGCCGCATTAAAGGATCCTTACTTTAAAGAAAAAAATCTGTATCCCAATGTAGATTTTTATTCCGGCATTGTATTGCGGGCCATGGGGATTCCCACCAAGATGTTTACTGTGATGTTTGCCATCGGCAGGTTGCCGGGATGGATTGCCCAGTGGAAAGAGGATGTGTCTGATCCGGAGATGAAAATATCCCGGCCCCGTCAGATCTATGAGGGCAGTCTGGAACGGGATTATATTCCCATTGATAATCGGGCTTAGGACAGGGAACCATGGTACAGGTGATCGCCCACCGGGGGGCCAGAAGTATTGCCCCGGAAAACACCTTGACGGCTGCGAAAACGGCATATGAATCCGGTGCGGATCTCTGGGAAACAGATGTCAGCGTCACGCGGGATAATCAACTGGTTCTTTTCCATGATGAAACGCTGTTAAGGTGCACCAATGCGGCGTCAAGATTCCCGTCAAGATCGTCTTATCGTGTCCGGGATTTTTGCCTGGCAGATATCCAGTCCCTGGATGCCGGGTCTTATTTTATGAACACGGACCCTTTTTTGCAGGTCGCACAGGGGAAGATTCCCCGGGACACACTGGCCGCCTTTAAAAATGAGACCGTTCCCACCCTTGAGCAGGGGGTGTTGTTTACACGGGAAAACAAGTGGCGTGTCAATCTTGAGCTGAAGCAGTTTTTTTCCGAACCCTTTGATACCGCTTTGCCTGACCGGACACTTGACACTATCTACCGCACCGACATTCCACTGGATCAGGTGATTATTTCCTCTTTCCACCATGACTGGCTTTTCAGAATTATGGATAAAGAACCAAAGATCGAAGTCCAGGCACTTGTGGGAAAAAATAGGATGGACTCCCTTGATTTTGGCGCTTGGGAGTTTTCAACTTATAATGTCCATGCCGGCCTGATAGATCCGGATCAGATTCGTGAACTGAAAGCCAGGGGTAAAAAGATCAACCTGTTTACCGTCAACGACCCAAAGGATTTTTTGCGATTTGTCGACCTGGGGGTTGACGGTATTATTACAGATTTCCCCCAATTGTTTGCCCGGCCATTTATATGAAAGTCGTGCGTTATGAGTTTTGAGCAGTGAGAAGTTATGCCACCCTCAATACTCATCCCTCACCTCTCATAACTTTCATGTTTTGTTGTGCCGTCGGGGGCGGCATAATACCATTTTCGTTATTCGTTGTGTCGGCAGGCCGACATGTGGGTTATATAAAAAATGAGTGTGCAGGGTTTGTTAACGGTAAGTTTTTTCGACTATTCCGCTGGGCCTGTTTTTGTGATATGAACACTTAAGATTCATTGAATAACCAACCCATATTTAAGGACAAACCATGACTTCTGATCAAATGGAATGGGGAAAATCGGATCATCTGACATATCTGGAAATTCGAGGGGAGGCCTTTAACGAGAAAGATGCCACAAAATTATCGAAAATAGAGCTGGTGTGTGCCGACTGCGGTCACCCTGTCACAACCGTGTCTCAAAGAATTGAAATCTGGGGCAGTCACGATTATACTTTTGGTAACCTGGGGTATCCGGTCCGACTGGGGTGTTTCCTGGAAGCGCCGGGGTGTATCGGTGTGGAGCAGATTTCCCATGGATATTCATGGTTCAAAGGATATGCATGGCAGATTCAGTTGTGCCAAAACTGCTATTTCCAGTTGGGCTGGAAATATATTTCTCCAGACAGCAGTTTTTTTGGCTTGATCTTTGGTGCGCTAAAAGAACAGGGCCCTTCCACAGATTCACTTATCAAAAAAACGCTCTAAAGGCCTCAATGGTCTCTTCTATATCCTGCCTTGAAATATCCAGGTGGGTGACCAGTCTTAGATGATTGCTGTTATCGATACGGATTCCCTTTTCATTTAAAAACTGACCGAGGGATGCCATATCTGCTGTGATATCGGCAAAAAGGATATTGGTCTGAACACTGTCAACATCGATATGGATATCGTCAATGTCTGCCAGCCCTTTGGCCAGGGCTCGGGCAGTGTCATGGTCTTGTTCCAGACGTTGAATATTGTTTGAAAGGGCATAAATGCCCGCAGCAGCAAGGATGCCGGCCTGGCGCATGCCGCCCCCCAGAACCTTGCGCCATCGTCTGGCCTTATTAACCTGGTCCTTTGAACCACAGAGGACAGACCCCACCGGCGCCCCCAGACCTTTTGACAGGCAGCAGGAAATCGTGTCGAAATATTGGGTGATCTCTTTGACATCAACCTTGAGTTTTACGGCAGCATTAAAGACCCTTGCCCCATCAAGATGCAGCATCAGGCCATGGTCATCGGCAAATCGTCGGGCCGCTTTCAGGTAGTCCAGGGGCAATACTTTGCCATCATGGGTATTTTCAAGGCAGAAAAGTCTGGTCCGGGCAAAATGGAAATTATCGGGTTTAATAAATTTGGATACTGTTTCAAGGTCCAGGGTGCCGTCTGCCTCAAAATTCAGGGGCTGGGGCTGAATACTGCCGAGGACTGCCGCACCACCGCCTTCATAGCAATAGGTATGGGCGTGCTGGCCCACAATATACTCATCTCCCCTTTCACAATGGGTCAGCAGGGCCAGGAGATTGCTCTGGGTACCGCTGGTGCAGAAAATGGATCGTTGCGTTCCCAGCAATTTTGCGGCAAGGGTTTCCAGTTCATTGACGGTGGGATCTTCTCCATAAACATCGTCTCCCACAGGTGCCGCCAGCATGATGTCCCGCATGGCAGCCGAAGGCTGGGTCACGGTATCGCTTCTTAAATCAATGGGTTTCATTCTTGGTTCAACTTTCTATAAATTCGGTTAAGGTTTATAGAGTTACCATGATTTGGCCATGATTTCAATACCTGCTGAGGACCGAAAGTTGCGTTATGCAGATATCAACGGGGCAATCCGGATATTGAAGTCATGGGTTAGCACAAGGGTTTTGCCCACGGATATGAGGGCGCCTTTTATGAGTCCCATTTTTATATAGTGTTCGGCTTTGGTTAATGCCGTGGTCATGGCCTGGGTGATAGTGCTTGTTTTTAAATGACCCACTTTCACTGTAACCGGAATCCCTGAGATGTCGGTATAGGGGTCAATGGTTTGGGCCATGGCCTGGACAATGGCCTCATCCCTGGCAAAACAGGCATTGGCAATGGCGGTTGCCGTGGCATCGGACAGGGCCGAGGTTTTCGCAAACGCTGTGACAGCAGAGGCAATTCCCCGGGTCAGGCTTCTGCCCCCCAACCCACTGGTATTCACTCCCCAGGAAGGGTGCCGGGATGACAATTCCACAATATGGGAGATAGACGATTGTTGAATATGGGTCCTGATACCGACCCTGGCTGTTTCGTTTTCTGCCAGTCGTATGGCAATATCCCCTCCATTATTCACAATAACACGGCTCATTCCCCGGTTAAACAGCCAGTCAGCCACTGCATCGGAGATGCTGCCGGCAACGGCGGCCATGGGGGTCAGGTCTTTTTCTCCTGTGGCCATGACACTTTCCACCATAACCCGGGGGATGGGTGGTAACTCATCCGGCAGGTGACAGTGAACCTGCTTGAGAATGTCATGGTGGGCTGCCACCTGTTCCAGGCAGGCAAAAGCAAATTCAGCTGCCTTGAACGCCAGACGGGCCTGGGGTTGTTTGTGATCCCATGCCTGAATAATGATCCGCATGGGACCGTTTTCAGCCATCACACCCGTTTGGTCTTCCAGCGTTACAATGAGTTGATCTGTCATGGGGAAGACAGGTTGTCCGGTTCTTGTGCCGTAAAGGGTTTCATGGCCTCAATATGTCCGCCAATGGCCTCATAGTCCGTTGTCGTCATGGTATATTCCACCGGACATATGGTCGCAGGTGTCGGTGTCCAATAGAACGCGCCTGATTTTACCCGGTTCACATCCACGATAAAAGAGATACCGCCGCCGGGCATGACAAACGTCTGGGCGCCCCCGATGGTGAGGTTGGCCCGGCAATCCTGCACTGCCCGGGTCAGTTTAATGGGAAATTTCGTTACACCGGCCCTGGCACTGCCACCGGTCCCGGCCGTGTACATGGCCGACACCAGGGAGGGTTCACAAGAATCTCCAATGGTTTTAAGGGCAAATTTGGCCTTGTCCGTCAGGGGAATGCTATCAAGTCCGCCCTGGTGGTCGACCTTGAACATGGCCATGTTCTGGCCGGTTGTTTCTGTAATGAGCAGGGTCAACCCTTCCCTGGCAATGGAAAGATCAATGGATTTGACAATATCCTCGGGATGTTGGATAGAGGTGGATCCCCATCCGGTACCATGATCTCCAAAATATCGACCCGGCGTACTTTTCTGAAATTTAATCGAGATACCGGAAGGCTTGACACCGGCATAACTGCCTGCCACATGTTCACTCATAAGCCCTGTGACATGGGAATCCAGGACAATAACCTCATCTGCCACACTGCTGAGCAACGGGGTAAAAATTCCCAGCATGGCGCTGCCGCATCCCACCCTCATTTTCCCGGCGGATTTGCCATTGATCATTGGCGGTTTTCCCACCTGGAGTTTGAGCCGGCTCCCGTTTTCAATTTTCAGTTTCACTTCTTTTTTGTTGGCAATATCCGTGATGGTTCTGGCCACCACAAATCCATTTTCCCCGGTGAGCCGGTTTACCCCCCCGATGTGGAGCATCTTGGACCCGTATTGTTCGGTTTCAACCATTCCCACAACTCTTTTTCCCACAAGAATAGCAGCACCTTCTGCACCGATGTTCACGTCTGTATCCACTTTAACCAGGACAGAGCTGTAACTCAACGGGACCTCGGTGACAACGGTGACCACATCAACGTCATTTCGTCGTTCACTCACAATATAGGGTGCCGGTTTGCAGCAGGGGTAGGTGGTGCCCGATCCAATAGCCGTGATAACCGGGTGCCGTATGGCTTCTAAAGGTTCCGGTCCCACTTGGTCTTTGACATCATCAAAGGTGTGAACCGGTGTTGTCCTTACCAGCACCCCGTTTTCATTGATATATCGCTGGCACGCCCCCAGAGCATCGGCAGGCACCCGGCATTTGATGGGGCAGGCATCACAGGCAATACTTCCCTGGGGGGCATCATCGGTGGCAATGACGGCATTTTCAGGACATACCCGGAAACAGACATTACAATGGGTACACCTTACCGTATCAATTTTTGCTTTTTTCTTGACAATGGTTACGGCTTCAACCGGGCAGTCCCTCACGCAGAAACCGCATCCGCTACATAATTCCGGGTTGATTTGCACAACACTTCTCCTGAAGGTCCATGAGTATCATGGCCAATGCTATAGGATAATGGGTTTACGGGTCGCCGGGGGCGTGTTCCGGCTGGTGTTCACCACAATTTTACCATCGACCAGGACCATGGCCACACCCGGTACATCACCCGCCTTAATGGCTGACAAAGCGTCTTTCCCCACGGATCCCATGGGGCTGTCCATGATCACAAGATCGGCTTCTTTGCCCGCTTCAATCACCCCCCGGTGGAGCTTATGGATCCGGGCGGTGTTACCGGTGGCCATGCAAATGGCCTGTTCCGGCGTAATGGACGTCAAGCTTGCCAGGTGGTTAATCACCCGGAGAACACCCAGGGGAACGACCCCGGTGCCCGAAGGTGCATCATTTCCAATGATCACCCGGTCCAGGACATCTTTTTCCGCAAAGAGTTTTCCGGCTTTAACGGCGATGAGGGGATTGCCGCAATGGACAATTTCCAGTGCCATATCACTGTTTTCCACCAGTTTTTCGATTTCTTCAAAGGAAACAGCCGTGGGGCCCCCATTGACATGGGAGGCAATATCCGGATTCGTCTGCATCACCATTTCAGCCGTGACGGTGCTGCTGCCCGGGATAGAGGTTCCGCCGGTATGCATCATGATGGTCATGTTGCATTCCCTGGCCCATTTGACCATGGGTGATGCATCTTCCGGGGTTTTAACCGATCCCAGTCCTATTTCACCGACAATGTGAACCCCTTCTTTGGCCATTTCCATAAAATCTTCCCGGACCAGCCCTTTTTCCAAGATAACGGCACCGCCTTCAACTTTGGCACCCCCGGGTCTGAAATTGGCAAAGGATTTAGACGCAAGGATTGCCAGGGCTTTCACACCGGCAGGGTCTTTGGGACGTCCCTTCAGATGGACTTCTCCTGCGGAAATCATGGTGGTGACACCGCCATGAAGCTCACTTTCGATGAATCCGGACTGATTCTGGCGGGAGGTATAATCCCCCAGGATCGTGTGACAGTGGGAATCAATCAGACCCGGGGTGACAGTGGTGCCATTGCAGTCAATGGTTGTTTCGGCAGTCACCTGCCCAAAATCCTCTAATTTCCCTACCTTTGCTATTTTCCCGTCTTGAATCAGGATGGCATTCCCTTCAAGAATCGGATGCTGAATATCACCACTCACAATGGTACCAATATTATTAATCAGAACGCTAGACATGATCGTTTTTCTCCTTATTCCTTGTTTACAGGGGCCCCAGGACAAGCATGGAGATGGCTTTTCCCCTTAAACCGTCTGAAACCCCTTACATCCCGGCAGGTGCCTTACAACGGCAGTGCCTTTACCAGGGTGATCCCTTTATCCTTCATTTCCTGTAATGCTTTTACGGATGTGTCCGGGGCGACCCCCTTACACAATTCTTCTATGACGGTAACATCGTATCCGGCCTGGACAGCATCTATCGCCGTTGCCTTCACGCAATAGTCTGTGGCGATACCGTAAACAATGAGCTTTTGCACCCCATTTCTTTTCAGGATTGAATCCATCTCTGTTTTTGCCCCGCCGTCATCTTGGAAACCCGAGTAGCTGTCATATTTAGGATCTTTTCCCTTTTTTACGACAGCCATGAAGCGGTTGTTGTCCACCAGTACCCTGGCATTTTCCGTTCCCTGCACACAATGGGGCGGCCACAAGACCTGGGTTCTTCCATCGACCTGGATGACTTCAAAGGGTTTTTTGCCCGGATGGTTGGAAAAAAATGACATATGATCTGCCGGATGCCAGTCCTGGGTAGCAAAGATGAGGTATCCTTTTTCGCTGAGGGCCCGGGTTGCTGCCTTTACTTTATCCACAAAGGCCTTATCAGACCCATTAACGGCCAGGGAGCCGTTTTTCCATGTGGTAAAATCACCCTGCATATCCACCACAATAACCCCTGTGGTTTCACCGGCAACGGATGGGGTTGCGTGAAAGGCCAGAAATCCTCCGCCAAAAAACACTGCTGCGATAATTAAAATGATGTGTTTCATAACCAAATCTCCTTTTTTTACGGTTAAGGTCAACGGAATACGTTACATTTTTTCCTCTGGACCAAAATGACCCGAGTCGATGCTTGCCTGTAACACACTTTCCAGGTCTGCCGGCAGGCTGTATAGCCGCTTGCCCAGGGCATGGCTCACTGCATTCAGGATGGCGGGTGCCGTGGGGATCAATGCGGGTTCCCCCACTCCTTTGGCGCCAAAAGGCCCTGTGGGTTCAACAGATTCGACGATAATGGGAATCACTTCCGGCATATCTGCACAGGTGGGGATATGATAATCTTTCATGGAAAGGGTTTTGCCGAATTCAAACGCTTCCATCAGGGCAAACCCGACCCCCATGGCAACCCCCCCGCAAATCTGACCGATCACATTTTCAGGATGAATGGCCCGGCCCACATCGTGGGCTGCCACGATCTTTTTGACACTCACCTGCCCTGTAAGGACATCCACTTCCACCAGGGCCAGGTGACAGGCAAAGGCATAGGTGGCATAGGGTGATCCCTGGCCGGTTTCAAGATCCAATGGTATGGTTTCAGGATCAAAGTATCCCTGCCAGGACAGGGAGACCCCTTTTTCGTGTATCCTTTTGGCAAGCCAGTCAAAGGCCACGGATCGTTCAGGGTGGCCGGCAATCTGCAGACTGTGATCTCCAAACGACAAAGCCGTTTTGGACACTTTAAGCTTGTTGGCCCCTTCCGTCAAAAGAACCCGGGCCAGCTGTTCTGCGGCATCCTTCACCGCGTTTCCGGAAATATAGGTCTGGCGGCTGGCGGACGTGGCACCGGCATTGGTGGTGAATTTAGTGTCGCCCACCACCAGTTGAATGGCTTCCGGGGCAATCCCCAGTACTTCCCCGGCCACCTGGGTCAAGATAGTGGAAGACCCCTGACCGATGTCGGCACACCCGGTATACAGGATCACCCTGCCGTTTTGATCCAGTTCAATCCGGGCGGTGGATGGATTTTGAACCCCTGTATTACCAATACCGTACCACATGCCGCCAATTCCAATGCCCCGTTTTGTAAAGGGGGTTGTTTTTTCAGTTACCCAGTTCGTTAATGCCTCTTCATAATAGGGCATTATTTTTTCCAGGCACTCTGGGTAGCCCACGCTGTCTATCAGCTGCTGGCCGGTACCGTTGATTGATCCTTTTTTAAACCCATTGAGCATTCGGATCTCCATGGGATCCATTCCCAGTTTTTTCGCCAGGAGATCCATTTGGCTTTCATGGGCAAAGGCCATCTGGGGCGCACCAAACCCCCTCATTGCCCCACAGAAGGGTTGATTGGTGTAAATACAGGCGCATTCAATATCCACATGGTCAATTTCGTAGGGCCCCGTACCGTGGACAGCTGACCGGCTGGCCACGGCAATGCCGTAGGATCCATAAGCGCCTGTATTACAATATGCCCGTATGTGAATGGCCTTGAGTTTCCCGTTTTTATCCGCTCCGGTTTTCATATGAATGGTAAACGGATGACGTTTGGCCGTGGCCAGATAGGATTCTTCCCGGGTGTAAACATAGCGGACCGGCTGTTTCAGGTGATAAAGGGCAAGGCCGATAAAGCCCTGGACATTCAGATCCAGTTTGGAGCCGAATCCACCGCCGGTGGCGGCCTGGATAATCCTGACCTGATCATCTTTCAGGCCCAGGAATCCCTGGACCTCCTTGTGGTCATAGTGGGGATTCTGGGTGGAGGCATAGATCACCAGGGTTCCATCTTCATCCACATATCCGGCTCCGGCATCCGGCTCGATATAATTGTGCTCAACCGCATGGGTCATATATTTTTTTTCAATGATGGTATGACACGTCTCAAATGCTGTCCCGGCATCCCCTTTCTTTATCCTGCGCGTAAAAAGCGTGTTGCCTTTTTTATGTATTTTTGGCGCCCCCGGGGCCAGGGCCGCCTCAATGTCAAAGATTGGTTCAAGATCCGTGTAGGTGACATTGATCACCTTTATTGCTTGCCGTGCTATCTCATCGGTCTGTGCCGCCACAAGGGCCACGGGGTCTGCCAACGAACGGACTTTGTCATGGGCCAGCAGGGGTTGATCCTTGTTAATGATGCCCATCAGATTTTTACCCGGGATATCAGCGGCAGTAAAAACATTAACCACACCCGGGATTTTCAGCGCATCCGAGACATCTATCTTATCGATCACGGCGTGGTGACGGCTGCTTCTCAACACTTTGAGGCTTAAGGCATCTTTCAGGGCGATATCGGCACAGAAGTTAGCCTGCCCCGTTAGTTTTTCCACGATATCCCGGCGTTGAATATTTTTACCTATTGAGTTGTATTCTGATTTCATGATCCCACCATCGGAAATAAGATTCGCATGAAAAGGCCTTGCACGGCAGGCTTTTTATAGATCGTTGAAGACCGGTTTCCTGTAATTTCAATCATCCGTTCAGCCAGAAGTCCGCCGGCTTCCCATAACAGTTCCCGGGTCGGGACTTTCCCTGTCAAAAAGGCTTCCACCGCTCCCATACTGCAGGGAACCGGTGTGCAGGCACCCAGGGCCAGTTTAAGAAAGGATATCCTGCCGGTGCTGTCTTTTTTTACAAACGCGGCCATACTCATCCTGGAGATGGCCAGTTCCTTTCTTCTGCCGATTTTCTGAAAATCAGCATACCCGTCCTGATAGGGGGTAAGAATGAATTTAACGATGATCTGTTGGGGCGTTAGAGAAGACATATAAGCGCTTGTGGCCATCTGTTCCATTGGGATATGTTGGATCCCTTTTTTATCTGCCACAAGCGCAATGGCGTCATGGAGAAGCAACGAAGGGACAGTATCGCCGCAGGGGGAAGAATGGGCCACGTTGCCGCCAATGGTTGCGATATTTCGAATCTGCCTGGCGGCAAAGTTTACAGCGGATTTTTGAAGTGCCAGGGCATTTGATGCCAGGAGGGCTGAGGTATATATTTCAGAAAGGGTAACGCCGGAACCCACACAAAGGTCTCGACCATTGAGTTCAATCCCCTTTAATTCATCCAGCCGACTGATATCGAGCAGATATTTTTTATCCAGTTTCCCGGATTTTACATCAATCATGACGTCAGTCCCCCCGGCAATGATCGCTGTGTCTTGTCCATTGTCCCATAAAAAATCGAGGGCCTCTGGCAGATTATCGGGTCGTATGTATTTAAAATCAGCCATTTTTTCCCCCTGTTATCCTGTCGTCCCGTGAAGCCGTTGCAGCAGCCTTTACTGAAGCAAAAATCTGCTGGTATCCTGTGCACCTGCAAAGATTACCGGCAAGGGCTTTGGAAATTTCTTCAGTGTCAGGATCAGGATTTTCCTCCAGCAGAGCATGGGTACTCATCAGTATGCCGGGGGTGCAAAAGCCGCATTGAACCCCATGGTTTTTCATAAATTGCTCCTGAAGGGGAGCCAGGCTCGCCTCGGTGGCAAGCCCTTCCACGGTCAATACCTTTGTGCCGTCCAATTGGGCACCCAGCATGAGACAGGAATTAACAGACTTGCCGTCAACAACAATGGTACATGCCCCACACTCGCCGATACCACACCCTTCCTTGGTTCCCGTTAATCCCAGCAGGGACCGGATCACCTCAAGGGCTGTTATATCAGCAGGGATGTCCAGGGTATGTTCCTGCCCGTTTATCTCAAATGTCATGTGAACCCTGTGGATATTCATTATCTCAATCCATCTTCGCCCTTGATTTCATCCACAGTCAGTCCCCCCACCCGTGGTGCCGGGCGGCCGGAATCCGTAACGCCCACAATGAGGACCAGCTCATCGTCCATGGGAGCATCGGGGATCCTTACTTCCATGGCATCAAAATGAGACCGGACAAAGGCGGCATCTTTATGGCCCAGGGGAAGATCAATGGCAGTCCCGGGGGCCCCCAGTTTTTTTGCCGAGGGCAGGAGTGCTTTTCCACCGCCGACATTGGCCCGGATGGGTTTGCCCAGTGCCGGATGCATGAGGGCGGCACAATGCTCCCGTTCACCTGCCATGCCTGAAATAGCGGCTTTGCCATAGCTCTGGACCGCTTCCGGTGCAATACCCAGGGCGGCCACCGCCTTTTTTGTCAATAGATCGCCCAGTTCGCCACTCCAGTCATACAGCAATGACAAATCTTCCTGGTACTGACCGGCATAGGGATTTTTAAAAACAACGGCGCAGGCGGCTTTCCGGGTCGGTTTTTCCAATGTTTTTACCCCATCAATGCAGGTTTCTTCAACGATGGTATAAATGGTTCGAATTTGCGGTTTGGTGTCAGTCATTTTATGTAACTCCTTTATGGTTAAAATAAATGATAACTGCTGTTAAGCTATAAGACGATAAAATATTTCATCCCATTATTCCCGGTAAAAACAGTGCGATCTGGGGAAAAATAATCACCAGAACCACCACGACAAAGATGGCAAACAGAAAAAAGATGGCCCCTTTGAAAACGGTTCCCATGGGAACCTCTGCCACACCGGAAATAACAAATATATTCAACCCAAGGGGTGGCGTAATCAAGCCTGCCTCCATCATTAAGACAGAAATAACGCCAAACCATATGGGATTAAATCCAAGTGATAAAATTGTTGGAAAGATAACGGGAAGGGTTAATACCATCATGGATGTCGCGTCCAGAAAACAGCCAAGGATAAGGTAGCCGATAAGGATGATCGCTAATATGGCATACTTGGAGAACGCCAGCCCGGAAATGTACACGGAAAGGTTCATGGGGATCATGGTTAATGCCATGAAATAGGTGAAGACATAGGCACCGGCCAGTATCATGAAGATCATCACCGAAATCCGGGTGGTGCTTGTCATGGCTTCCAGTAAAGATGGCCAGGTCAGTTTTTTCCTCATTATGGTGACAACAAACAGGAAAAAAGCACCCACTGCCCCGGCTTCCGTGGGAGTGAAAAATCCAAGATATATCCCGCCCATGACCAGTAAAAAAACAACAATCAGTTCCCACACGGATTTAAGAGACAGAACCTTTTCCAAAAAAGGAACCGCTTCCGGATTTGAAGGGGCGGACTGGGGACGGATCATCACCCAGGCAACAATGATCAGGACATAGGCAAACGCCAGTAAAAACCCCGGTAGGAACCCGGACATCAATAATTTGCCAATGGATTGTTCAGTGAGTATGCCATATACCACAAACCCAATGCTGGGGGGAATTAAAAATCCCAGGGTGCCGCCTGCTGCGACACTTCCCGTGGAAAGGCGGACATCATAGTCATATTTTTCCATTTCCGGTAACGCCACCCTTCCCAGGGTGGCAGCCGTTGCCACAGATGAACCGCAGATGGCTGCAAAACCGGCACAGGCGCCGATGGTGGCAATACCCAGACCACCGGGAAGTCTTCGAAGCCATTTGTCGGCCACCGTATAAATCCCCTGGCTCAATCCGGACACCGACGCCAGTTCCCCCATGATCACAAACAAAGGAATGACCGTAAACGAATAGGTGGTAAAGGTGCCGTAAAACGATCTCAGCAACGTGGGCAGGGCAACGGAGATATCCGTGATAAAGCTGATTCCCCAAAATCCTACAAAGGCAAGGGAAAACCCAATGGGCATGCCAATGATCAAAAGTAAAAATAATATTCCGATGGCAACAATTCCAATGGTCTGCGGATCCATATCAAAGTCCTTTAAATATCAACATAACTGTATTTTAGCGATTTATAATCGTTACTTTTTTCCTGTAAAAACCGTTTCAGCCGTGTTTTCATGATGCCTGATCCGGTTCCACAACCTGGGTGCCAAAGAATCCTTGAATGGTTTCAATGATATTCATGAGCATTTCCAGGCATAATAGTCCTGCCCCGATACAAAGAAGAAAATAAAGGGGGTAAAGGGGGATTCCCAAGGTATCGGTGGTGGTACCGGCATGGAACTCTTCAATCCCCGAGATAACCCCATACCATGCCAGCATGGCCACAATCTGGAAACTGAGGAGGGAGGTGATGACTTCCAAAAGTCTTTCCATCGCTGGTGGAAGGGCATCGGTTAACATTGTTACTTTGATATTGGCCCCGGCTTTATGGGTATAGGCCATGCCGAGCATTCCAAAAATGGCCAACGTGAATTCACTCATTTCAATGGCCCCGGGTATGGGTTTGGATAAAAAATATCGTCCTGCCACATCAAAGGTGGTGAGAAGCATCATGACCATGACCCAGCCCATACCAACGGCCAGAGAAAGGTTCACGAGACGTTCGGTTCCTTTTTTGCATTTGAAGAAAAAATTCTGGGAACTGCTCATAATAAACGTATCCTTGGGTCCATTTTTACATGGGGTCAGGCGTTCCTTATGGCTTTTTTTACCCGTATGGTTATGAAATAGTGATAAAAAGTACCATAAAAAAGCCTGACCCCGTCGATTAAGGTTAAAGTCCGAAAGTTGGGGTATTAATTAACAGGGCAGGCATTAAAGCTGACCCCCACTTTATCCAGTTCCTGTTTGAACAGGGACAGGGCTTTTTTGGCCATCAGGCCTTTTGCTTCAAGGTCCTCTGCCCATTTGACCAGCATCTCATTGAACCGTTTATCCCAGCGCGCCTGCTCTTCAGCAGACAGATTTTCAATGTCTATGGTGTCTTTAAACCCGGTCATGGTTTGTTCATACCAGTGTTCATCGAACATACCGGCAATTTTATATGCATTTCTGCCGACGTCTTCAATAATGGGTTTGAGGTCATCGGGCACCTTTTTCCAGAATCGTTGATTCACAAAAAGACCTTCGGAAACACACCCAAAGGAGGTGGGAACACCAAATTTTGCCACTTCGTAAAGTTTAAATGCTTTAACCAGTGCAGGGCAGGTGACAACACCCTCAATAACACCGGTTTCCATGGAAAGGTAGACATCGCCCAGGGGCATGAATACGGGGGTTGCACCCAGGGCTTCGATGGCCTTTGTCTGAAGTCCACCCGGGCTTCTGATTTTCATCCCCTTCAAGTCTTCAATGGTTTTAACCTTTTTTGTGGTCCACAAATGGGCCATGACACAATTGTTGATATGGAGGACTTTAATATCTGTGAACTCGGTGTTTAATAACTGATCGTGCATGGCCATTCCCGCCTCTGCCCCTTTCCATTTGGCAGGACAGGCAATGGGGGAAGACAGGACATCGGTAAGGGGGAATCTGCCGGGGGTCCAGCTCAATGTGGCATAGCCCATATCCGAAAGACCGGTTTTTACAATATCATAATGCTCCGGGCCCTTACCAAGGGCGCCACCCGCATACATATTGTAGGTAATGCGACCGTTGCTTCTTTTCTTCATCTCTTCCAGCATGGGGATCCATAGCTTTTTCACATCGGCTCCTGCAGGGGGATGCCAGGTACTGAAGCGAATATTAATTTTTTCCCCTTCCGCAAAGGATTGGGGGGCAAAAAACAGGCTGTAAAAAAGCACTACCGCCATAACAATAAAAGCAAATTTGATTGTTTTAACTGCATTGGACATTTTTCAACTCCTTACTTTTGTTAAACGTTAACTACTTTACACCTTACCATTATTACACCTTACTATTGCCATGTTCAAGACACAGACACAGCTGATCTTGTTTAACTCAATTTTTGGTCATATGTCATTAAAAATTTCTACCTTAATTGCCTGAAGAAAGTAACGTGCCATCACAATGAACCCCGGGCCTTTTGTTTAAAAAATTTAAACAAAAACGGTCCGACAAGAATGAAAAGATTGATCAGCAGCAGGGCAAGGCTGACGGGCCGGAGCAAAAATGTCATCCAATCCCCATTGGACATGATCAGGGACCGCCGGAAATTGTCCTCCAGTATGGGACCTAAAACAAAGCCCAATATAATCGGTGCCGGCATGATACCGACTTTTTGAAGCAGATAGCCCAGGGCACCGCAGGCCAGAAGCACCCAGATGTCAAAGACGGTATTTCGAATCGCAAAGGACCCGACAATGCAGAAAAGCATGATGGCGGGCAGGATATAGTGTTTTGGCATCTTGATGAGCAGAGCGAAGTACCTGGCGCCCAGCAGCCCCACAATGGTAAAGACGATTATCGCCAGAATGTTCCCCAGGTAGATGGTGGAGATGAGATCAGGACGGGTTGCAAACAACATGGGACCGGGTGCCAGACCGTTGATCATTAATGCCCCGATCAGAATCGCCGTCTGGGGATCACCGGGAATACCCAGGGACAGCATTGGCACCAGAGCACCGCCCACTGCAGCGTTGTTAGACGCTTCCGCCGCAACAACCCCCTCGGAAATACCGGTACCGTACTCTTTGGATCGTTTTGAAAAACGTTTTTGAATCCCATAGGCCACCATGGAGGCGATGGCCCCGCCAGCTGCAGGTACGGCCCCCACGAAGGTCCCGATGAGGGAGGAGAGCGCCATCATCGGTGACATCCGAACAAGCTTAGACAGCCTGGGCATAACATTTCGTATCTTGGGAACCTCTATTTTTATTGCCACCACTTGTTCGAGTTTGACCAACACTTCGGTTACGCCAAAAAACCCCACCATCACTGGAATCATCTGCAGGCCCGCCTGCAAATCTTTTGATCCGAAAACAAACCTGGGATAGGCGCTGATCACATCCTGACCGACGGTGGCCAGGAGGAGGCCGATAATGGCACCGATAAGGCCTTTTATGGTGGAGCCGAAAGAGATGTAACTGACAATGCTGATCCCGAGAAGGGCTACCCCTGTATATTCCTGGGCACTGAATTCCAATGCCAGCCCGGCCAGGATCGGTGCTGCAAACATGAGAACAAACACCCCGAATATGCCACCCAATGCAGATGCGACAGTTGAATATCCAATGGCCCGGCCGGCCTCACCTTTCTGGGTCATGGGATACCCGTCAAACCCCGTGGCAATGGAAGAGGGTGTTCCGGGAATGTTGACCAGGATGGAAGACAGTGACCCGGCATAGCAGGCCCCCACATAAATGCCTACCAGAAACAACATGCCGTTTATATCGCTCATGCTAAAGGTCATGGGCAGGAAAATGGCCATCCCCATTGTAGCGGTGAGGCCCGGAATGGCCCCGAAGATAATACCCAGGACCGACCCTGCCACAACGAGAAAGACCGAATAAGGGTTTCCAAATGTGGGTAGACCGGCTGTTAGAAGACTGAAAATTTCCATAATGAAGATACCTTAATTCAAAAAAATTGAGTTTGGCAGCTCAATACCGACAAAGAGTTCAAACACCAGGTAGATCAAAACAATCATACCTATACTGAACATCAGATCCTGCCCCATGAGCTTCATATTTGCCGGTCGCCTGATCAAAAAAACGGTCAGGATAGTTAAAAGAAAACCGCTCACAAAAAATCCGAGGTACTTCATCAGGAAGATCAATACAATCGACAGGATATTCAAAAGAACCACGGGCAGGTATCTTACACTGGGTTTTGCCAGGCCCTGGTCCAATAAGTCAGTCCCTCTGGGTATCCATTCTTTAGCGAGAATTAATGCACCGAGGAAGATCAATATCCCGGCCAGTAATTGGGGATAAAATCCGGGCCCTTGTCCAAATCCCTGCCCCTGGACTTCGGGGTAGTGAAGGGTATCAAATACAATGAGTCCGCCTAATAGGAGACAAAAGATAGCGGTTGTCCATGAATCTCGTCTAAGTTCAGACATTTTTTTCATCACCTTTGAGTTGGCCGGTCTTCTTGCTTAAAGAAAAAGACCGGCTGAAATGGTATCCTTAATTCTGCTTCAAGCCTAATGATTCAACAATGTTTTTCACGGTGGCATCGGATGACCTTCTCAGAGATGCAATTCCGGCTGTGTCCAGATAGGAGACGTCCAGGCCGGAATCCTTGATTTTCTTTTTTGTGGCAGGGTCAGCAAAGGCCTTTCCAATGGCCCTGTCAAGGATAGCCACGACGGTGTCAGGGGTTTCAGCCGGCACCACAATGGATTCCCAGAAGGGCATGGTGATATCCACACCGCCTTCCTTCATGGTGGGAATGTCAGGATAGGAAGGATGTCTTTTCTCTGCGGCAATGGCCACAGGGCGGATTTTGCCGGCAGCGATCATGGATTTGGCCGGTCCGACAGCCACGAACATGGAATCAATATGACCGCCTGCCAGGGCCGCAAGTGACGGTCCCCATCCCTTATAAGGGACCTGGGTAAATTGAACTTTGGCCACCTTGGCGAATTCAGAGGAATACAGGTGGTCAATAACGCCGGCCCCGGCATTTCCATTTTTTATCTTGCCGGGATTTGCCTTGGCAAATGCAACAAATTCCTGCAGGGTTTTCCATGGCGTTTTGGTGCTGGTCAATAAAAACAGGGATGGGTTGATAACACCGGATACGGCTTTGTAGGTGTTCATCATCACAGGGGATACGGAAGTATACTGCGCGATGGCAGCACTGATACCGAGAAACCCAAGTGTATATCCGTCCGGCTTGGCATCGGCAAGCGCTGTCGCACCCACCATGGATCCGGCACCGGGCATATTTTTTACAACAACGGACTCACCCAGATCTTTTTCCATTTGTGCCGCCAGGATACGGCAGGTCATATCTCCGGAACCACCCGGCGACCAGGGAACGATCAACGTTATGGTTTTTTGGGGAAATTCCGCGCAAGCCGGCGCCTCTGACAAAACGATAACGGTTGTCAATGTAAACAGGCCCACAATGATCGAACAAAATAATCTGGTTAAACTTCTGGCTTTCATACTTTTTTCTCCTTTTTTTCCATTAAATAATGAATGAACACACACAACAATCCTTGATTTAAGATACCCGTATCTCTATACCCATCGTGCCGTTACTGTTTTTTGATCCAGGAAAAGCCGCATGGAATCAATTCTGGTTTTCGCTGTTCCCTGGGCAGATTCATTTTTGGATCCCAGGGGAAAGAAGGCATAGGGTTGGGGAACAGGGACATTGATACCCACATTTCCCACATCCGCCTCTTTTGTGAATTTACGGGCCATCTTGCCACTCTGGGTAAACAGACAGGCGGAATGGCCGTAGTCGTCTTTGTTGTTGATCAGGTCCAGGGCTTCATCCAGATCACTGACCCTGATGAGGTTGGCAATCGGACCAAATGATTCCTGCCGGGCAATGAACATATCCGGGTCAACATTCTCAAATATGGTGGGACCGACAAAAAAACCGCCTTCACAGCCTTTAACCTGCACATTCCTGCCGTCCAGAATGAGTTTAGCCCCCTCCTGAATTCCTTTGTCGATGAAATCAAGGACTTTTTGCCGGCCGGTTTGAGACACCAGAGGGCCGAGCTCAGTGCTATCGTCAAGGCCATATCCCATTTTCATGGCTGCTGCTGCTGTAACCAGGGCTTGTTTGAGTTCGTCATAAATTCCATCCATCACCAGCAGGTTGTCCACACCCAGACATCGTTGTCCGGCCATACCGAAACACCCTCGCAAAAGTCCGTTTACGGCAGCCTTCATGTCCACATCGTCCATCAGCACCACATGGTTTTTACCATTCCCGTTGATGGATGCCTCTTTGCCAAGTTCTCCGGCCCGGGCAAACAATTGCCGTCCCACCCCGGTTGACCCAATGAATCCCACACCCTTTACATGGGGGTGACTTAAAATTTTATCGTTGATATTGCGGCCGCCATATACAAGGTTTACCAGACCGGGAGGAAAGCCGGCCACTTCCTGGGTGACTTCAAATATTGCCTGGGCAGCAATGGGATCATCCTTACTGGGGCTTACAATTACAGGGCACCCGCTGGCAATGGCATAAGGAACATAGGACGACCATGCATGCATGGGGATATTATTGGGAGTGATGATGAGAAATGCCCCCCGGGGTTCCCAGAAAAGGGTCTGGTCCAGTCCCCGGGCAAGATCATTGACATATTCTCCCTTGGTCAACAGGAGAAGGGCTGAACAGGCAGATTCAATATTTTCTATGCATCGGCTAACGGTTCCCCTTGCTTCACCAATGGTGCGGCCATGATCCTGGACAAGAACTCTGGCAAGCCAGTCCGCCTTTTCCACAAATTTCTGTCTCAAATCAAACAGATACTTTACCTTATCCCTGACCGGAACAGCGCCCCATGTTTTCATGGCAGCATGGGCAGACTCTATGGCCAGATTTACTTCATCATCTGTTGCCGACGGAAAGGTTGCAATAACCTCTCCCGTGGCAGGGTTCACACTCTCATAAATCTGAGTTGATTTGGACTCAACCCATTCACCATTAATGTACAACTTTAAGTTGCCGTAGTGTTGTTGTACTTCGTTTAAAACCGTCATTTGAAAAATCCTTTTTATTATGTGTCACTATCTTCATTGTTTGTAAAAAACTGTCACTATTTCAATGGGGCTACTTTCTTGTAACGCCCTGATCAAACAGTGACGACAGACTGATTAAAAAATTCATGGCATCAAGCACATGTTCTTTCATGATGTTGCAGGCATTTTCTTTGTCCTTTTCATCCATTCGCTCAACAATTTCTTTGTGGTATTTCACAGATTTTGTCAGGTGGGCCTGATAGTGTAATGTCTGGTAACTGAATCGTTGAATTTGTTTGTGCAGATTGGAAGCCACGATCTTAAGGCGCCGGTTTCCGGCAATATCCATGATGCGGATATGGAATTTGCGATGGAATTTCTGGTAGTTAAGAATATCCGGTATATCTTCATGTATGCACGCTTCCATTTTTTCAACCAGACCATCCAGTTCTTCCAGCTGATTTTCTGTAATGTTTTCCAGGGCGAGTTCGGTGGCCATGGCATACAGGTTGGCTTTGAGCATATACACTTCAATGACATCTGCTTTGTCCATTTTTACCACAAAAACGCCCTTCCTCGGCTTTCTTATGGCAAGACCTTCACTCTCAAGGGCTTTAAAGGCTTCTCGAACCGGAGGACGGCTGATTCCCAGGCGGGTGGCCACCTCATCTTCCTTTATCTGCTGGCCGGGCTTTAAATAATCCGTAAATATCCATTTTTCCAATTGCCGTTTGGCCATATCCGTCAATGACTCAACCTTCATATCTTTCTTACCCTTTTATTAAGTTCTCTTGGGTCAGGGAATGCAATTATTGTCTATTGTCTATTGTATACAATAATTTTTTTTTTAATGTCAACCATAAAATTTTATTTTTATGGTTGACATTAAAAAAATTCAGGTGTTGAAAATGACTTTGCTAAGCGAGTTCCGACTCTATTTCATCAAAGATATCTTCAATTCTGTACAGAAGTTTGTCGGCCTGGTCGAGATGCCGGTTGGCGATATGGTCTTGAATCTGTTTGTAGGTGTCTTGAAGGGCCTTTTTGTGCAGGAGAAGCACTTCTCTGATGGGCGTTCCATCAAAACGATACAGTAACAGATCCAATTGTCCCACCAATTCGTAGAGCGAGGGGTTCTGGTCGGCAAAGCTTGAATCCTGATGGCTTAAATATCGCACCAGTTTAGGGTAAGTCCCTTCCAGGTCTTTCTCATAATAAGGGCGTACGATAACCGTCAGCTGCATGTGTTTGCTCATAGTTGATCTCCTATTTTATGCGTCTGGTTTCCTTTGGTGTTATTTACATATGGATGATTTTAAACTCACTGTCTTTGGGATGGTCTTCTTTAAAGGTCTTCAGCCGGTTTTCAAGATCGTCAAACCTGTCTGGTCCTGTCTGGGATACACAGGCCCGCAGGCCTTCGTGCTTATCACTTCCTGTGGTGGTGAGGGAAATGGCGCTGATGCCATAATAGAGAAGTTCCTCTACCAGTTCAACACCACTGAACCCGGGATATGAAATAGTGAAATAGAACCCATCTGCAATTTTTTCATCCTCATCCATGTCATAGACGATCTGAAAGCCATTATCCGTAAACAGTTTTTTCATGACCTTTGCCCGGTCTCCATACACTTTTACACTGTCCACAAAATTATAGCCGCCATCATTGACGGCTTTTAAAAGACCGGCCAGTCCCCATTGATTGGAATGGGAAACACCGGAACTCAAGGCATACATGGCACCGAAGATATAGGCATAACCAAATTTGTTGCTGCCAAAATAGGGTTCAAGGTTGTTTCCTTCCGAGTTGAACAATCGCTCAGGTATGGCTGTCATGCCGATTCTCTGGCCTGCAAGGGAGAAGGACTTTGAACTTGAGATCAGAAGGATGTAATTATCGGTATATTTGGCAACAGAAGGGATATAGGGTTCCTGCCCCGGTACGGAATAATCTTTCCTGAAATCCATGCCAAAGTACGCGAGATCTTCCATAACAATGCAGTCATATTCTGTGGCCAACTCACCGATGGTCTGAAGTTCCTGATCGGTAAAGCAGAACCAGGCCGGATTGTTGGGATTGGAATACATCACAGAGGCAATATCGCCTTTTTCAAGATAGGATTCAAGCTTTGCACGGAGCTTGTCTCCCCTATAGTCATACACGTCAAAGTGATCATAGGGCACACCGATGACACTGGCTTGGCGTTTGTTGACGGGAAAACCCGGATCCAGAAAGAGGATCTTGTTTTTGCCGTTTAAACGGCGGGTGGTGCACATCATGGCCATATAGCATCCCTGCATGGAGCCGACCGTGGGGAAACAGGATTCAGGGCCAATGGCCACATCAATAAAATTTTTAACAAACCTGGAGATCTCAAACTTTAATTCCGGGATGCCGTCAAAGGGTGGATACTTGGAACCCACTCCTTTTTTCAATGCATCAATTTCAGCATCAATGGCTATCCGGGGGGGATCCAGCCCCGGCACCCCCATCTCCATACGGATGTATGTTTCATTGGCCGCCGCTTCAATATTGTTCACCAAACGGTTGAGCTCCCGGATGGAGGCAAGGCCAACGGACGTTAACCCCATTTTTTCTATTTCCCGTTTAATAATAATTGAATCAATAGGTGTGGTCATGTGTTTCTCCTAAATAATCATTAAAAATAATCAATACTATTAAACCCGGCATTCTTTTTTTACCCTCCGGATATCTCTGGGAACAATACCAGTGTATCTCCCTCATTAAAACAAGATGTTTTGTCAATGCGCCGCCCATTGACTAAAAATACATACCCTTTTTCTGGTATGGAGAATAACCTGAGGATATCTTTAAGAGACGCTCCTGACTCAATAATCAACTCGAATTGAGTCGTATCGCCAGGAGCATACTTTTTCATAGCCCCATATAATTTTATATTGATATGCATGGTGGATTTTATAGTTACAGCAGCCCAAGTTGATCAAGCAGAGCGTTCCTGGGAACCCCATTCTGGGTCCATCCCCGGACCTGATAATAGTCATCAAGCATATTGTCCAGATGGCATACACAGCCTTTGGCAGGGCCTGTTGGTGCAGGTGTTTGTGTTAATCGATCGGGCAGGCTGTCGTCCTTTCGTGTGAAGCCCGCTTTTGTCAGAAAAAGACGTTCGGCATTGATAATCCGTTCACCGGCCTGCATCAGTTCTTCCAGCGTGTAGTCGGCTCCGGTGGCGGCATTCAGGTACTCTAATATGCCCGTTGGCGCCACCCCAAGGTCTTTGGCTGCCAGATTCCGGACGGCAAAGAAAATGCACAGTCCTGCTGAATCAATGATGGCGGACAGATCCTGGAACGCCTTGGTGACCTTTGCCTTTCCTTCCCACTGGTGGGGGTCCATGGGCTTGGGCACGCTGAACAGCTCAAAATAGGCTGGATCGCCGCGCATGTGGGAGCCGCCAATGGGCGAGGTGGCATAGGCCAGTCCCATGGCCTGGGATCCGCGGGGTTCATATCCGGGGAATTCCTGTTTTTTGGAAACCGGTGCCAGTTCCGGATGACCGTATCGGTCGGCGAGCCGATAGCTGCCTTCGGCCAGTTGATCACCAAACCCTTCCCGGTTGCCGGTCATTCTTGTCAACTCCACCAAAGCCTCGGCATCGCCCCAGTTGAGCGAACGGCCCACCTGGTCTTCCGGCAGATAGCCGCGCTCCACCAATTCCATGGCACAGGCAATGGTGGCGCCCATGGTGATGGTGTCCATTCCCAGTTCATTGCAGATGTAGTTGGCCTTGGTAATGGCGGCCAGATCATCGATCATGCAGTTGGATCCCATGGCATAAACGGTTTCGTACTCCGGTCCTTCGCCCTCTCCGGCAAAGCGGGGATCGTCTACTTTGGTCAGGCGGCCGCAGCCGATGGGGCACCCGTAACAGGCCGAGTTTTTCTTCAAAAACCGTTTGGTTAACTGCCCGCCATCAATTTTTTCCCAGCCGTCAAAGGTTCCCTGCTGCCAGTTTTTAGTCGGCAATACGCCAAAGTTCTGGGTGGCTGTGACCACACCGGCAGTCCCGTTAACCGTCAGGCCCAGGGGAGTGTCCCTGGTGTCGTCCTTGAAAGTATCCAGGATTTTTTTGTTGAACGCCTTGAACCGGTCACTGTCCGCCAGGGGAATCCGGCCTTTGCCTCTGACAACAACCGCCTTCAGGTTCTTGCTGCCCATCACTGCCCCCACACCGGACCTTCCGGCTGCCCGGTGTTTGTCATTCATGATGGAGGCAAACAATACCTGTTTTTCTCCTGCAGGGCCGATGCAGGCCACTTTTGCTTTTGAGTGGGTCTCAGTTAAAAGCAAATCAGTTGTCTGATGGGTGTCTTTGCCCCACAAATGGTCTGCGGGACGAAGCTCAGCCTTTCCCTGATCAATCCACAAATAGACAGGGCTTTTGGATGCGCCCTTAAACATAATGGCATCAAAGCCCGTTCGTTTGAACTCAGTGGGGAACATTCCCCCGGAATTAGAGCAGGTAACCGCACCGGTCAACGGTGATTTGGTCATGACCATATAACGGGCCCCAGTGGGCGCTCCAGTTCCGGTGAGGGGACCGGTGGCCATTATCATCGGATTTTCCGGAGAAAAAGCATCCCCATTTGGATCCATCTCCTGGTTTAATAAATGGATCCCCAATCCGCGACCGCCGATATAATCTTTGGCCACAGAGGGATCCAGGGCGCACTCAATACATGCTCCGGTTGTTAGATCAACGCGAAGTATTTTTCCCATCCATCCATACATAGCAAAACTCCTATTTTTGACAATTCTTTTTTATCGATCTTCAAAAGGACATTATAAATCAAGCGATAAGACATCCTTAATACTGTAAGACCTTGCTGACGGTTTCCATGGCAAGGGTGAAAACTTTTTCATTGAACCGGGAATTGAGGGCAAAGGTCAGCATTTCTTTGTTAATGGCAATCTCTTTTTTGGCCAAAACACCCAGGGAGGCCAGGGCCCAGTCCTGTTTTTTGATCTTAAACGCCTTGAAATCAATCTCCTCTACCCAGGCCTGGGTTTCGGGAATGGCCACGCTTTTTTCCTTGAGCACAAAGGTTGTGGGAGAAAGGGTGCCAAATATTTTTTTTCTGCGGGCCACGCCTTCATCACTTAAGGCCAAAACCACTGTGGGGGATTCAATCCCGGGGTAGCCGATTTTCTCGGGAGAGAGAAGGATCTCGGATACGGACTGTCCCCTGAGCACGGTGATATTATAATCATTTTTAATGGAGACGTTCATGCCGGCGGATATGCCGGCAGAGCAGACCATTTCCCCTGCAGTGACGATGCGCATGCCGGCAGATCCCAGGATCACGATCTCCTGGCGCTGGGGATGGGGCAGGTCAAACAGTTTTTCTACCACCAGGGGTTCCGGGAAACGGGTCTTTTCCCGGGCCAGTTTCCGGTACAACTCCCCGTATTCCGGCCGCTGGTTTTCTTCAATGACACCACCGGATACCCCTTGTTTTTCGATCATCTGGTCAATGACCGCGGGGGTGAGCTTGTTTCGCTTGGTATAGCGTCCCGTGCACATGCCAAGGGTTTCCACAACGGAAAACCCTTTGTGTTGAATCGCCTTTACCAGTTCCCCGGCCAGGGCCTTGTCAAGACCGGAACATTTGGATACATAGGTGGCGCCGGCACTTTTAGCCACGGAACAGATATCAATAGGAATCTCTGCCTGGTTTAAAAATTCCGATCCCACAACAGCATTGCTGGGTGTGGTGGCAGAGAATTGCCCGCCGGTCATGCCGAAATTAAAATTGTTGAGAATCACCAGGGTGATATCCAGGTTCTTGCGGCAGGCCGCCAGAACGTGTGCCCCGCCAATGCCAAGCCCGCCATCTCCCATGGTGACAATGACATTCAAGGAGGGGTCGGCCATCTTCAGGCCTGTGGCATAGGTGAGGGCCCGGCCGTGAACACCGTGGAAGGCATGGACATTGAAAAAGGTGTCAAACAGACCGGAACAGCCGATGTCAGTGACAATAGCAATTTTATCTGCAGCAAGCCCCATGTCCATGAAGGCGTTATCAAGGCCGCTGGTGATACGTTCATGGGTACACCCGGGACAGAAAACAGGGGGACGGTTTTTATTTAAGAAACTAGGCATTGTCAATAACCTCCATTATCTTGGCCGGCGAAATCAACACGCCATTCATCTGGCCGTAAAAATCAATCTGTTTGCCGGCAAGGACCCGGCGGATTTCGTTCACATACTGGCCCAGGTTCATTTCTATGACCACAATGCGCTTGAAATTTTTGGCCTTATCAATGAGCACCTGTTCAGACACCGGCCACAGGGTTTTTAATGACAGATGGGAAACCGGTTTCCCTTCCTGTCCCAGGATGTTTGCCGCGTCCTCAACCGCCCTGGACGTGATACCGTAGCTGATCACCAGAGTATCGGTATTGGGAATGATCTTCTCCTCGTAGAGGCTGATCCGTTCCCTTGCAGCATGGAGTTTGGTTCTCAGGCGCTGTTGGTTGGCGGCAATGACGTCCGGGTCAATGGTGATGTATCCGTCAGGGCCGTGGGTGGAGGAGGTCTGCCTGACCAACGTTTTACCGCCAATGGGCAGAAAGTCCGGGGCCTTGTCCGGGGCGGCTTCAAAGGGAATATAATTGTCGCCCGAGTAAAGGTTTCTTTCAACCAGGGGGGGCAGGTCAAGGTCATCCATATCAAAGCTCTCCTTGGTCATTCCGATTTCCTTGTTGGAGGCAATAAAGACCGGGCACCTGAATTCCTCTGCATAATTGAAGGCATGGACCGTGAGTTCATAGCAGTCCTGGGCATCCTTGGGCGCCAGGACAATCACGGGTACGCCGCTGGTGCTGCCCCATCGCAGAAATTGAATATCCGAGTCCGCGCCCCGGGTGGCAGATCCCGTGGACGGCCCCAGGCGCTGGACATCTGCAATGACCAGGGGAATTTCACTTCCGATGGCAAAGGACACCTGCTCGCTGTAAAGGCTGATTCCGGGTCCGGATGTGGCGGTTAATGCTTTTTTGCCGGCCATGGATGCGCCCAGGCAATACCCCATGGAGGCGATTTCATCCTCCCCCTGGAGGCAGATGCCGTCCTTTGGGGGCAGCATCTTGAGCATGTTGTTGAATATGGTGGTGGCCGGTGTGATGGGGTAGCCTGCAAAAAAATTGCAGCCTGCGGCTATGGCACCCCTGGCAACGGCTTCATTGCCTTCCATAAATACTAACGTCATTTTATTCATCCTTTATTCATATGATTATCATGTATTTTCTCGTGTGATCACTCATCAAATGTTCCCGATGAGTTATGGTTTCACCATTTTCAACCCCTTAACCGTTATGTATATATTAATGTTGAATGTGCCGTATTGATCATCGTGATCACATCAAATATCGGTACTCCCCCCGTTGCAGCATGAATAATTTTGGCATAGGGCGGCATATTGGTGCATTCTAACACAATCGCTCCGATATCAGGATGTGAAGTTATTAGCTTGAGGGCGGTCGTCCTCATCTCCTGTTGGCACTTTTCACGGTCTAGTGTCGGCTTGCCTTTGATAAAAACAGACGAAAATTCCTCTGCTGTTTCCATGCCGATAATCGCCAAAGGGTAGTGCTCAATCCCGACGGCGGCAAGGTGTTGTTGCGTCAGTGACGTTTTTCGGGCCGTGATGATGCCGACCTTCTGATCTTTTTTGATAATGGATTGGGCCAGATGAACCTGGAGCAGGCTGGATGAAAAAACGGGAACATTCAATGCCTGGGTCAGTTCTTTGTGAAACAGGGCCATAAATCCGCAGGAGGTGGCAAGGGCGTAAGCACCCTCCCTGATCAGGGACCGGCCGGCCTCGATAAATGGCTGGATCAGGGTTTTGTCTGCCTGGATGACCAACCGTTCCGGAGATGCCCCGTTGACAACCTTGTACCGCACCGGAAAGCGAAATGTGGCCGGGTTGCCAATATCCCCCTTGATGCGGGGGAAGATGGTGTCGAGCATGATGATGCCCATAAACGGGGTGGTGGGTCGGTTGTTTAGCAAATCCATTATATATACACCCTTTCAATATGTGTTATGACCTCAACTTTCGGACTTTAGCTTTAATCGACGGGGTCAGGCTTTTTTTATTGTGCTTTTTATCACTATTTCATAACCAGATGGGTAAAAAGTGCCATAAAGAAAGCCTGACCCCATGTAAAAGTGGTCAACCCCGAAAGTTGAGTTATGACGTTAAAAAGGCCTTGATATCCACCGTTTTCACCGGTACCCGGGACAAAGAACAACCCACGTGCCCCGGACTTTTTTGTGTCAATGCCGTAATAATATCAAAAATCACAGGTCCGCAGATCCGTCCCTGGCACCGACCCATACCGCACCGGGTCGCCTTTTTCAAACTACCCACTGTAGCAAATCCCTGTTGAATGCTCTTTTTAATGGTTCCCATGGTGATCTCTTCACACCGACAGATCATGGTGTCATCCGGGATGGCGGCATAGGCGGATGACGGGACCTGGCACAGTTGATTTAAAAAAGACGCATACGCTTTCTGCTGACGGTCAAGAGAAACGAGGGTGTGAATGTCTTTTTGAAATTTTATTTTCCGATTTCCAGGAGTTGTTTTACCCAATCTTTTCAGGATGGTCATGGCAGCTAGTTTTCCCTGGATAAAGGATTTTTTAGCCCCGGCAATGCCCGTAATTTCACCGGCCGCATACACGGACCGGCAAGAAGATTCAAGTGTTTCATCCACCTTTACCATCCAGCCACCCCTATCTTTCTGGTACTCAAGATCACATCCTGCCTGGACCGGCAACTCGATATTGGGGACAAATCCATACCCAATTGTTAAGGCGCCGGCCAGATAATCGGTTTCTGTGCCCGGGATCACCTTCCCTTCGGGAGTGGTTTTTGCAACAATCGCGGATTCAAATCCATCCCTGCCCCTGGCTTCGATCATCCTGACGCTTTGACGCATGGGAACACGGTTCAGGGCCATCCGGGCGGTGTAAATGGCACCTTCCATCAGCTTGGGCCAGTGATGGCTGATAAGGGGAAGAAACCTCAATTTTTTAATCATTGGGTTTTCATCCAGGAGCGCTGTGACCTTACCCTGGTTGCCAAGAATTTCTGATGCCAGGACCATCATAAGGGGACTTGTCCCCGCAATCAGGGTATGACGAGCCGGCAGAACACCATGACTTTTCATCAGGATCTGGGCAGATCCCAGGGACATGACACCCGGCAGGGTCCAGCCTTTAAACGGCAGGTATCTTTCCCGGGCCCCCGTGGCAAGGATGAGGTGCTCGGCCCGGACCTCAAGAAATTCAGCCGATCCTTTTTCCCCTTTTTCAATATGGACCCAAAGCCGTCTGTCTTTGAAAATACCCAAAACTTGTGCCTGAAAAAGCCAGTCGATGCTCTGGATTTTATTTATTTTTCGAACCAGATTAAACCCCTTTGACTTCATGCGATCAGGATCGAATTTTGGAAAACAAGCGGATGTTGGCCGCGTCTTCCTAAGCAGCTGTCCTCCGGTATGGACATTCTCATCAATGATCAATATATCAAGGCCTTGATTGGCAAGGGTCTCGGCTGCTGAAAGTCCGGCAACGCCTGACCCTACAATGATAACATGGTATTGGGCCTTCATCTGTCTTCTCCCATATTATTTGCTTCCCGCTTTTGACAGAGTGCTGATCCGGTGATAATTTCCATTCGATCTTTTACCATGGTCATACAGGCCCGCTGGTCCGGGATATTGTTAATGGTGACCAGACACTCGTAACAGATGCCCATACCGCAGAAAATACCCCGGGGGCTGCCTGCTTTTGAGACGCGGAAATTTCGGATGCCTGCAGCTGTCAGCGCGGCATGGACGGTTTCGCCTTCATAGGCCTTAACAGGACTGCCATTGATCATGAGGGTTATCCTTTGGCCCCTTTGAACAGACGCAATCCTCAAATCCTGACGGATAGTTGATGGACATTTAATCATGGTGTTTGCCTCCATTGCTACCAAACCGGTCCGGGGAAAATGCATCCAAAGGGATATGGATTTTCTGCCCTAACAGCATGCGGGCCATAAGATCGCCTGTGATGGGTGACAAGGCGATGCCATCCCCTTCGTGGCCGGCAGCCATGAAAAAACCGTCCAGGGACCTGACCGGACCCAGAATCGGCAAACCATCCGGGGTATAGGGCCTGAGTCCTGCAAAACTTCTGATCACCTGGAAGTTTTCCAGCACCGGCAGGATGGCAGCGGTCTGCCGGATGATTTTCTTTATGCCGGACAGGGTGTTTTCCCTGTTAAACCCCACAAACTCCCGGGTGGAACCCAACAGCAGGTTCCCATTATCTGCCTGTTCCATGGAGATGCCCTGACCAGACTTGTCTGCCAACGAAGGATCATATTTGGCGGCAATATATTTGGCGGAAATCAGGCATCGGGTGAGCACGGGTTTTCCGGCATGGGTTACCACGATCTGGCCCCGCCGGGGTTGCACCGGCATGGACATTTCCACCATGTCAGACACCCGCCCTGCCATTGATCCGGCTGCATTCACAACCATATCGGCATCAAAATTTCCTTGGGTTGTGGCAACCCCTGTCACACGGTTGTTTTTTGTGTGAATGCCCAGCACCTTAGCATGGGTAATGACCCTGGCATGATTTTTTTTTGCTGCCAGGGCAAGCCCGAGGGTCAGGCTGATGGGATTGACCTGGGCATCCAGGGGCGAAAAAGTTGACCCCATGATGCTGGGTGATAAAAAGGGTTCTTTTTCAAGGGCCTGGGACTGATCCAGCAACCGGACATCCAGGCCGATGGCCTGTTGTTCTCTTGTGAATTTTTCCATGGCACGATACTCGGCATCGGTCTCGATGATCACCATACCACCGGTTTTTTTGAATTCAATGTCAATGGGCAGTTCCCGTTGCAGAGACTCGAACCGATTGAGGCTTTCCATGGCAAGGGAAAGGTGGACACCCGGTTTTTTGGATTGCATGAAAACCAGGCCGTCACAGGCACCTGAACTGCCGGAAGCCAGATCATTTTTTTCGATCAGGGTCACACAGGCATCCTGCTTAGCAAGGTGATACGCAATGGAAGTGCCGATGACCCCGCCGCCAATGATGACAATTTGTGGTGAATTTTGTTTCAAACAATAGTTTCCTTTATCTCTAATACGTCTACTACTGATGCTTCATGCACAGTTTCAGGCGTTTGGTTCATGGGTTATCTTATGGGGCGCCCTGAACTTTAACCACAACGGCCGTAACAAAATTCCTGCCATGACCAGAATACCCAGTATCCGGATCATGGGTGAATTGAGCAGATCAGGCTTGGCGCATAAAAAGGTGGTAAGACCTGCCAGGACAAAGAGGCTGCTCTGCAAAACCAGGTTCAGAGGCTTGAAAAAATAGCCGCTCAGTGCTCCTGCAAAAAAGATAATCGCTATCAAAATCATGAGGGTGACCGTGATAATTTCAAGGGGGGTACCTTGCATCAGCAATGCCGGGTTGAATACAAAAACATAGGGGATCACAAATCCTGCCAAAGCGAGTTTAAACGCTTCAAAACCCGTCTGGAGTGGCTTGGACCCGGCAATAGAGGCGGCACAAAAGGCAGGCACACACACCGGCGGGGTCACCCCGGCCAGAACGGCAAAATAATAAACAAACAGATGGGCCGGCAGCATATCGACCCCCATGGCCAGCAGGGCAGGTCCGCCGATGGTTATGGCAATAATGTAAGCGGGTGTACAGGGCAGTCCCATACCCATCACCAGGGAGGTGAACATGACAAGGAACATGGCCGGCAATAGCTGGCCCCCAGACCAGTTTGTGATGACCGTGGCAATCCCCAGGGCAAGACCGGTATGGGTGACAATGGCAACCACCATGCCTGCACCGGCACAGGCAAGGGCAATCATGATCATATTCTGACCGGCGAGGCGGAGGGTTTCAAAGATTCTGGCGGGTGTCATCCGGGTCTCTTTTTTTATGAAACTGACCAAAAAAACTATGGCAATGGCAGCGGTGGCCGCCATAAAAGGTGAATACCCCTTCAGGAGCATCGCCACAAGAAAAACCATGGGAATGAGGAGATAGGAATCTTTGAGAATTTGCTTATAAGAGACGATATTTGCTTCTTCCACGCCTCTAAGTTTTTGCTTCTGGGCAGTATAATGGACCCGTACCACCATGCTGATGTAAAGCAGCAATGATCCCAGCATGGCAGCAATGACGATGTTGATATAGGATATGCCGGTGATCTCTGCCATGACAAAGGCCCCCGCCCCCATGACCGGCGGCATGAGCATCCCTCCGGTGGAGGCAGCGGCTTCCACTGCTCCGGCAAATCTGCGCTTGTACCCAAGTTTTTTCATTAATGGAATGGTGAAGACACCTGTTGAATAAACATTGGCGGCTGCCACACCAGAAATAGAGCCAAAAAGCCCTGAGGAAATGACGGCAATCTTTGCTGGCCCACCATTACTCTTGCCGGCGATCCTGCAGGCAAGATCGGTAAAAAATTGACCCGTTTTGGTGACCTCCATAAACGCCCCGAAAATGACAAATACGGCCACAAAGGTAGCAGAAACACCGGTAATGGATCCGAAAATACCGGCATCGGTTATAAGATATTGCATTTCAACAACTTCGGCAAAAATAACGGGTTTGGCATAAAATACCCCGGGAAGATATGGTGCGGCATAAAGATAGACAAAAAAACCGGCAATGAGAGCTGCCATGGCTGGGACCACGGCCCGCCGGACAGCTTCCAGGAGCAAGACAATCATCAGCGTGCCCAAAACCAGTTCAATGGTCAGAACATCATCCACAAACTCCAGCCGTTCGGTGAGCCGTTCATAGAAATATATAATATAAAGGGGCGGTAACATGGAAAGGCCGGCAAGAATCCAATTGACGATCCCCACGTTTCGATGGCTGTTCTTTTTGAATGCCGGAAACAGGACAAAGGCTGCCGGCAATAGGAACAACAGATGGATCCCCCTCTGGATGCGGGGCTGAAAAATTCCCATAGTGGCAGTATAGAGTTGAAAAATGGAAAGGATAACAAGCCAGACACCAATTGCTTTGCTCTGCCAGGTATTAAGATTTTTCATGAATAACCCTCCGGATTTGGAGGCAGGGCTAAAAAAAATGCCCTGCCGTGTTAAGGTGCAAGACCTGGGTCAAGCAGCCGCCTTTACTTCATGTGACCCGCATCTTTATAATATTTTTCGGCACCGGGATGGAGGGGAAGGGCCACATTTTTCCATCCGGTTTCAGGCTTGAAATTCTTGTTCGCCGGATTGATCGTATACAGTTCGTCCGTATTTTCACAGATGATTTTAATGATGGTATAGGCAATGTTATCAGGTACATCCTTGTTAATGATCAGTTCTCCCGCAGATACAACCGTGGGGACATCCGCTTCCTGGCCTTTGTAGGTCCCTTTGGGAATAATGCTTCTGCCTGAATCCCGGGACAGCGTCCCAAGCGCTTTGTTGAGATGATCAATACAGGCATCAGACAGAGACACAAGGGAAGAATCCCGACTCACGGTCATCTCGGTAATTGCAGCACCGGGAAGACCCAGATGGGTGAATACAAAGTCAACATGTTTGTCTTTGTACAGGTTGACCATGTCTGAATAAACCGCATGGAAAACCTTACCACCGGCTTTTTTTATATCTTCCAGAGAAATGCCGTAAAAATCCAGAATGGTATTCATTAACGGCAGGTCAGATGTGCCTTTCATGGGAGCCGCCAAATGGATTTTCTTGCCTGCCTTGACCATTTCTGCCAACTGGTCCATGGAGGTGATCCCTTTGTCTTTTGCCCCCAGGACATGGATGTGATAAATACCGAAAATTCCCCCCAGGGAACGGACATCTGGATTGGCTTTTTTATAGACAGGTGCCAGCCCTTTAAAAGCCATTTTGTCCACAAACGTAATGCCCCAGCCAAGGTCGTCCTTGTGTCTGGAGACCCGGACCGGATTGACCACGCCACCGCCGGGAACCACTTTCAGGATCAGGTTGGGCTCTTTTTCTGCGATCATCCTTGCAATACCGCCGGCCTGGACATACCAGCCACCGCCAACGCCGCCGGCCACCCAGGTCATGGTTGTGGATTTTGTCACCTTGTTTGCATCGGCCATGGTTACTGCAGGCAATGATAGAAAAGCTGCCATTAAAAGGGTTAACAAACAGATAATTGCTTTTTTCATTTTCTTTCTCCTTTTTTGATTGTTGATATAGTTACACCCTACATCTATTTATTGTCATGCTTTTTTTGACGCTGCATCCAGGAATAAACAGGCGGGATTTCATCTGATTCAGGTTCACTTTTCACATCCAGGAAAATAGGGTCTTTGGATTTGAATGCGATATCCAGGCCTTGAACCAGTTCTTCAGCCGTTTCAATGGACAGTGCCTTTAGACCGAATCCTTGTGCCACCTTTGCCGGGTCATTGGCATTAAAATCCACGGAAAAATACTTTTCATTGCAATGGAGTTTCTGCAAGGCCTTGATCCAGCCAAATGAGCTGTTATTGAAATGAATGAGCACGGCTGGAATATTGAGCCTGGAAATTGTTTCAAGTTCTCCGGCTGACATACCCAGGGATCCGTCCCCGAAAAGCCCAACCAGTTTTGCGTCAGGCCGTGCAAAGTGGGCACCGACCACCGCCGGGATGGCATAGCCCAGTCCACCATAAGCCCGGGGAATGATAAATCTGGAATCTTTGGCCGCAAGTTTCAGATATCGGGTAATATAGGGTGTCGGTGTACCGGCATCAGAGATCACGATGGTGGATTCATTCAAGTGACGGTTGAGTTCGGCAATAATTCGTTGCGGTTTCAGGGGTGTTGAATCAACCTGAAACGCTTGTTCAGCTTCCTTCCAGAACGTCTGTCGCTGGCTGTTCAATTTGTTTGTCCATTCTGATGTTTCTTTTTGAGTTGTCTTGCCTTTTAAAAGTGTGACAAGGTCTTCCACTACAAGTTTTGCATCTCCTGCCACACTCAATGTATTTTGAAAATTATTACCCAGCATTTCAGGGTTCAGATCAATTTGGAGAATTTTCCGACCCGGCTTCTCAGATGGCATGGACCAGTTGATAGTGGAAACAGACCCCATTTTGCATCCGATATACAAGAGGACATCTGCTTCTTCCATTGCCCGGTGGGCATGAGGGTGAAAACCGTTATCGCCGATAACACCTAATGCCATGGGGTGGTCATCGGGCATAATCCCCTGGCCTGAAATGGTTGAAACAACTGGTGCTGCCATCCATTCTGCCATGGACCGAATGGATTCACCTGCCTGGGAATGGTTAGCACCGCCCCCCACAATAATGACCAATTTTTTTGCCCCTGCCATAAGCTCTACCATGGCTTCCAACTCAACCCGGGCCCCCCGTGTGCGAAAAGCCGGGTAGGTGCAGCAGTTTTCATCAGCGTACAATTCTGTTGTTTCTTTTGAAAACTCATCATACAGCGTTTCCTTGGGAAACGCCAGGTGAATCGCCCCGGGCCGACCGGTTGTGGCAATCCGGAAAGCCCGCCGCATCACCTCTGGAATCTTGTGAACACTTTTAACCACGGAAGCCCATTTTGTGATGGACTCATACAGCTTTTGTGTATCCAGTTCGGTTATGGTCTGTTTGCCCTCACCCGAAAGGGGGATATCCGATGTGATGACAATGAGAGGGATGGAAGAGGCATTGGCTTCGGCGACTCCGGGAACGGTATAAAGCGAACCGGCACCGCTGGGGCATTCACAGATGCCGGGCTTATGGCTCAGGCGGGCATAGGCATCTGCCATAAAAGATGCAGAGCGTTCGTCCCTGGCCATGATGTGGCGGATACAGGATTGGTTATCGTAAAGCGCTTCATAGAGTTTGATGCTGGTATCACCTGGGACACCAAAAATATAGTCGACATGATATTTTTCCAACATTTTGACAATCGCCTGGGCACCAATCATTTCGATGTTCCTTTCAAGATTTAATTAATTATTTAATTAAATAATTAATTGCAAAAAAAAAGTTTTGTGTCAAGTTAATAAAAAAATATTTATTGGAACAAATGATAGGGGATTTAAAAAATGGGATGGATGAATTCAACTTGCTATTTAATTAATTTTTTAATAAATTATAATATAATGTTAAAATCAGAAAAGGATAATAATGCCTCAAAAACAAACAAACAAGCAGACTGAAAAATCAGATTTGACTTATAAAGCGTATTCTGCCATTCGCCAGATGCTTTTTCTCAATAAGATCCTGCCAGGGCAAAAAATCAAATATAAAGACCTTGCCAACCTTATAGGGGTTAGCATGACCCCTGTGATCCAAGCTATCAAATGGCTGGAATTCAGGAATATTGTTCGGCACGAACCCAACAAAGGATATTATATTAATGAGGTCAGTCTCAAAGAAATTGCAGAAGTTTATGATACCCGGCTACTGATAGAAGTATCCCTGGTCTCTGATACGATAAAGAAGCTGACTCCCGGAAAAATTGAAAAATTGAAAACTGCCCTGGAAAACTATAAAAGTGCCGTGGTTGAAGACAACTATTACAAGCGTATTATCACTGATATGGAGTATCACATGTGTTTGGCTTCGTTGGCGGATTGTAAAATTCAGTTGAACATGCTTCAGGAATTATTTGATGTTCTATTGTTAAGGTACAGCAGAAACCTTTACTTTTCAAGTGTCATGGATACGTCCTTGAAGGAACATTTCGACGTGTTTGATCGCCTTGAGCAAGCAGATGAAAAGGGCGTCTGCAATGCCCTTACCTATCATATTACCACAGTAAGGGATCATATTGTCAAAGGGATGGCCCGTCTCGTTGTTGATGCAAAAGAATCCTTTGCCGATACCTATATATTTTAATGAGGGTTACGTCATGAGAAGTTAGGGACTCGGAAATAAATAAGTATTCACTTCTCATAACATTCATATTTTGTTGTGCCGCCAGGGCATGGGCGTTAGTCAAACAGGGCATTCATGACGCCTGAAAAATTTGTTCCCGTCTTTTCCACATACGCGTCCCAGTCCAGGCCATTCTGATAAAATGCCATGGCAGCCAGCTTTTTGGTGATAATGGCATTGCGATAGGGAGACAATTCTTCAGAATTCATGATCTGCAAAATGGCCTCCCGGCCTAGATTTTTTATCAGGATTCCGGGGATATAGGCTTCCAGTATATGCCACAACAGGGTGTCATCCTTCAGCACGGTCTCAAGATGGTCCGCCACAATCTTTTGGAACGTAAAGATCTGTTCGCTTGTTTTTTCAGACAAGACGAACAAGGGAACACTGGGATCTTTTTCATGAATTTTGATCAGCATATCGGTTTCAGCAACGGCATAGGTCTTGACCAGGGTCAGGATATCCCGGATCAGGGCCCATCGGGTTGCCTTGTCTTCCAGAAGGCGTTTCTCATAGTCATTCCCAAATAAAAAAGCGGTGAGCACCTCGGCCACGGCAGAAGAAAAGACGCCACCCTTGTTGGCAGTGGTATCCTTGATCTGGCGGATATCCGTGGATGTGGCAATATACCGTCGGGAGGCATCATCAAAAAAGACATTGGCCCCTTCCACAATAAACCGCAGCTCTTTGAACAGGGAGACAAATTGCCTTACATTGCCGTGATTGATGGTATCCTTGAATCCGCCACAGGGAATAAAGGCCTTGATGTTGGCCTTTTCAATATAGTGACGATTGGCAGGGTCGGTCATAAACGTTCTGTGGAAAATGGCCCCGTCTTCCACAAAAGAACCGTCGGGAAGGGTAATGTTCTTGTCTTTGAGCCTTACCTGGAACCCGTTTTTGCCCAGGCATTCAATGGGATATCCTAAAGAGTTCACCCGGGGGGAAGAGTGGCGCATAAAGGCGATTTTTATCAATTCTTTTTTATCCAGTCCATCCGGATCAAAGAGGACAGATCCCCCATCCAGGATCAGGCAGATGTTTCCCTTGTAACACTGTATTTCGTTGCATCCCAGGTCTCCGTCAGGACCGCCGGTCATCATGAGGTTTAAATCGGTTTCTTTGCAGTCATAGTGGTGAATAAGGGTTCTGAAAGCGCCCATGACACCGGTGGTGGTCATGCCGCTGGTCTGGATTTTACCCCCGATATGCGTCCAGATGTCTTCCATGTCCGCTGCCACTACCACTGATTTTCCGTTGATGGTGAGTTCTGTTTTCTTGTCCTTATGGGGCGTAAGGCCGAATAGATCGCCGTTTGTCAGGATACCGTAAGTATCGTGGGGAATGCCAAAGCTTTTTCCCGTGGTAATGGTTCTCCAATAGGGATATCCCCTTTCTTTGGCCCTGAAAGCCACGGCATCCATCAGGGGAGCCGTGCCTTCATCCGGGCCGAAAAAGACCATTTCCGGGCGGCCATAATAATCCACCACTGCATCGTCGGGCAGCATGAGGTCCATGATCCCTTCGGTGTAATCGTACAGGGCATTCATGCTGTAGCCGGCATAAATGGCATGGGGCACCACCACCCCTTTTGAACCGCTTTCACAGATGTCCTTGTGCTTGAGGCGCTGGGCCTTGGGACCCAGGGCATAATTGAGCAGAACGGCATTGTCCTGTTCCATGGCATGGGTGGTGGGCGATACACGGATCAGGCGCAGCCCGCCCCGGGCAATGTCATCGGCCCGTAAATGGGTCCCACAGGCATAATGGCCGTTGACAAAGAAAATGCCGAACACAAATTGCTTGAAGACCAGGGGATCCAGAATCCGGTTGTCCATTCTGAAAGAAAAAGAGCATTTTTCAGGTTTATAAAAATTGGTTTTCAAGGTGGCGGGAATGAATTTAAACATAAAGGAAAAAATATCCCGTCCCATGGAAAAATCCATGAACCGAACCGCAGTAATCCGGTTAAATTCCTTCTCTTTATCCGCCAGTTCTTCCGGGGTCAGGTCACAGGGGGTGGCTGGGTTGAATTTTCTATCAAACAGCCGAAACAGGAAGGTGATCAGATCCGGGTGGGCACAGACCGTCTCCATGATCATCCGGGAAACATAGGTAAACTTGTTGGACTCGTGGATCCGTTCTGAAAAAGCTTCCTTATGGTCAATACTGGCAAGGCTGTCCATGATCTCTTTGTCCGTCTGGTTTCCCCGTTCTTTAAAGATGAACATATGGGTAAAATCAATGGCATTACCGGCAAACAGCATTTCATTGAAGGTTATCTTTTCCTCGATATACAGCTGTGTAACCCGGCTGACAGAGAAACTGAGATACGCCCGCAGGTCATCCACCAGCAACGTTTCCATCTTCCTGGACACTTCTCCCTGGACATAGAGGGAGCAAATGGATGAGGCGACGCCTGATTCGGTAAAATATGGTTCCCAATAGGCCCGGGTGATCACCAGGCCGTGATCAGCAAACAGTCTTCTGAAAACCGGCAGCTGGGGCTGCTCAAAATCCGAATTGAACATGATGCGGATCTCCCCGATATCCGAGAGGTTAAAGACCTCAATCAAGGGGATGACAGATGTGGATACCTTTTCCAGGAGTTTTTCATATCGCTTCCGGGTCAGGCGGGGTGTGGATGTAAAATCCTGGTCCAGGCCGAACAGAAACCGGGAATCCGTAAAGTCGGTCTCGGTGAAATCTTTAACACTTTCCGGCCTGAACACATAGGTATAGTATTCACTTTCCGGATTATAATAGTACTCCCGGCGACGGCCGGACAGCTGGGGATCCAAAACCTTTTCCATGGTGTCCCGGGTTTCTCTGGTGGCGATCCTGACCCGCTGGATCTGGCTGCCCTGGGACAGGTCAAAATCAATGTCAGCCACCCACGAATTCAGCACCACCTTGTCGCCCCGAAATTTGATACTCTTGGCAATGGACGATAGAATATGTTCCAGGGATTCTTTGGTAAGGGTTTCAAAAAAGTAATCGGGCAACCCCAGGTCGTCAAGAAGAATACCGGCAGCCATATTGATGCAGTTGGCGGTCATCAATCCTTCGCTAGACAGATCAATTACAGCTTCGTATAAAACACTGGGGTTAAGTTTTACGCTCTGGGCTTTATGGATGATGTGCGCTCCCGCTGAAACAGGAAAGCATTTGTCAGGTTTGGCTTCCATTGGATCTCCTATTTTATGGATATGGTTCTTTTAGACATCCTCATATACTCTTGATTGGGCCAGGTCAACCATTCAAATAATTTTTTATCCGTTTATTTATCGTAGTCCCATAATCTTTATTTTGACAGGGCTTGGATATATCGTCAATAAAGGCATCATCCTGTTTTGATTTTTATATGAAAAAGCATAATAATGCAAAAAAAAGTCATAAGGCGGGTGTTAATTTGTTTGCGTGTATTGATGGTATCAACGGAGATGCACAACGTTGATGCATGATAGCCATCACCGGTTCGGTGAGGCGTAAGAAGACGCACACACATATTGATTAACCCTGAAAAAACTGTCATTAAAGGAGTGGAAAATTAATTCTGGGGAGGGATGAAAATGAGCATTGCACCGGGGAAAACCATTGTGGGATTTATCGGATTGGGTGTCATGGGCCAAAGCATGGCCAACCATATTTTAACTGCCGGATATGCGCTGCATGTTTATACCCGTACACCGCATACGGCTGAAAAAATTCTTTCAAAAGGGGCTGTCTGGGAAGAGAGCGTGAGTATGCTGAGTCAACACTGTGATGTGATCATTACCATTGTGGGATTTCCCGCGGATGTTGAAACGATTTATTTGGATGAAACGGGTATCTTAAACCATGCAAAGAAAGGGACGATCATTATTGATATGACCACTTCCAGCCCGGATCTGGCCGTTAAGATCTATGAAGAAGCAAAGTTGTCAGGGGTTGAATCCCTTGATGCACCCGTATCAGGGGGAGATCTGGGGGCTCAGAATGCCCGGCTTGCCATTATGGTGGGCGGGGATGAAAAGACCTTTGATGCCGTTCTCCCGTTGTTCCAGGTGATGGGTGATAATATTGTGTTCCAGGGAAAGCCAGGATCGGGTCAGCATACCAAAATGGCGAACCAGATTGCCATTGCAGCCGGAATGGTTGCCGTCTGTGAGTCCATTGCCTATGCCGGAAAAGCAGGGCTTGACCCTCAAACCGTTCTCAAGAGCATCGGAACCGGGGCTGCAGGATCATGGTCATTAAATAATCTTGGCCCCCGAATGATTGCCGGTAATGATGACCCCGGGTTTTATATCAAGCACTTTATAAAGGATATGGTGATTGCCCGATCATCTGCTGGCCGCTGGGGACTTAAAACCCCGGGGCTTGATCTGGCCCTGTCCCTGTATCAAAAAATGGCGGAAATGGGGCATGACAATAAGGGGACCCAGGCATTGATTAAACTGTTTGAATAAGTCCTGTGGAGATTTTAGCTGAATACAGTTATTGGGGTCTGTTTCTGGCCTCATTTCTTGCCGCAACCGTTCTCCCTTTTAGTTCTGAAGTGGTTTTGGGGATTTTGTTGCGCCATGATTTCAGTCCCTCTGCCATGGTTTTTATTGCCACCTCGGGTAATGTACTGGGCTCGGTTGTCAATTATGGTCTGGGGATTTTGGGCACTCGGATGGTTTTTCATAAATTTTTCAGACGATCCGGCCGGGAAACGGGCAGGGCTGGACGTCGATTCAAAAAATACGGGGTTTTCAGTCTTTTGTTTGCATGGGTTCCGGTGATTGGGGATCCATTGACCGTTGCCGCCGGCATCCTGAAAGTAAATTTTATCGTATTTCTGCTGCTGGTGAGCATTGGAAAATTTTTAAGGTATGTCTTTGTCTGCTGGGCGGTGCTGTCGATGTGATATCAAAAGATTTTTTCAAGCCTTCATGACGGAATGATTTTTCATACTTTCCTTGACAACAAGCAACCTCCTATCCTAAGAAAAGACCGGCTGTAAAAAAGATCAAAGGTCTGTAATGATAAAGGGGGTTGAATTTTGAAAATAAAAAAGGGGAGGAAGTTAATGGCGGATGAAACACCAAGCACGGAATATCAGTCCAAAACAGTTGGTAAAGGTTATTTTTGCAGAGAAGGAGAGGAAAAATGAGCGACGTCCATTCAACCGAGTATAAATTCCAACTAAAAGACGGCCTGCTCGGAGCGCAGATGCTTTTTGTGGCCTTTGGCGCCCTGGTTCTGGTACCGATCCTGACGGGCATAGATTCCAACGTGGCCCTTTTTACGGCTGGCGTTGGTACCTTGATCTTTCAGCTCATTACCAAGGGGAAGGTGCCTGTTTTCCTTGCGTCTTCTTTTGCTTTTCTGCCACCGTTATTCGCAGCTCAGCAGGGACAATTTACCTATCCGGGCATCATGTGCGGTCTAGCCGCTGCGGGCCTTTTCTATATTGTCCTTAGCCTGCTGGTTCGTTTTTTTGGGGCGGGTTTCCTGCACCGCCTGCTGCCTCCCATTGTCACTGGCCCGGTGATCATGCTTATTGGTCTGATCCTGGCCCCTGTGGCCGTTCATATGGCAATGGGCCGTGCCGGGGATGGTTCCATCTGGCTGGAACCCCAGGCGCCGGCCATGATCATTGCCGGAGTGGCACTGGCCACCACCGTGCTGGTCTCGTTGCTTGGCAAAAATTGGTTAAAACTTATTCCCATTTTGTGCGGTATTGCAGCGGGTTATGCCACCGCTTTGCTGCTCGATATCACAGGTCTTACTGCCGCCATGCATGCGTCCTTCATGGCCACCGCCGTGGAAGGTAAGATCCAGGGTGTGGCTTCAGCACCCTGGATGGACACGGTATTGATTAGCTTCGGAGGGTTGGCTGACCGCCCATGGCTGGCCATGCCCAACTTCACTTTCCCAACCTGGGATTTTAATGCCATCCTTTTTGTGGTACCCATCGCCATTGCCCCTGCCATTGAACATTTCGGTGATGTATTGGCCATCGGCTCCATTACCGGCAAGGATTATGTCAAGGATCCCGGTATTCAGAACACCATGCTGGGTGACGGTATTGCCACTTCCCTGGCCAGTATGGTCGGTGGACCCCCAAACACAACCTATTCAGAGGTTTCCGGAGCAGTGGCGCTTACCCGTGCCTTCAACCCGGCCATTATGACGTGGGCAGCCATTACCGCCATCCTGCTGGCATTTGTCGGCAAGCTTGGCGGATTGCTTGCCACGATTCCGGTACCAGTCATGGGCGGCATCATGCTGCTGCTCTTTGGGGCCATTACAGTGATTGGTCTGGGCACGCTGGTGCGGTCCCAGGTAGATCTCATGGAGTCTCGCAACATGATCATTGTGGCCATCATTATGGTCACCGGTCTGGGTGGCATGGTCTTGAATGTTGGTGTCACCGATCTCAAGGGGATCGGCCTGGGCGCCATCATAGGCGTTATCCTGAACCTTGTGCTTCCCGGTAAAGACAAAAAAGAAGTCTCTTAAGGTACACTTAATTTCATAAGACCGCATGTGGCTTCCAGACTTTTCTGGAAGTCACATGGTTTTGGGGGTTTTCCTGAAAATTGCCGTCGGTTGGGATAAAGCGGGAATGGGGGTTTTTGTTTTCATTGCTTTGTTTTTAATGAATGGGTTTATTTTGTGCCAAAAATTTTATCACCAGCATCCCCTAAGCCTGGCAGTATATAGCCGATATCATTAAGGCAGTCATCAACGCTGGCCACATAAATATCCACATCCGGGTGTAATTTTTCTACCTGGGCAATCCCTTCCGGGGCCGCCACCAGAAAAAGTCCTCTGATGGTTTTGCACCCCGCTTTTTTCAAGAGTTCAATCGTGGCAATCAGGGTCCCCCCGGTGGCCAGCATTGGGTCAAGAATCAGGGCAATCCTTTCTTCCATGGCACTGGCGGTTTTGACATAATACTGCACGGGCTTTAAGGTTTCTTCATTCCTGTAAAATCCAACCACACTGACTTTGGCAGAGGGGATCAGGTCAAAGACACCATCCATCATGCCGAGCCCTGCTCTTAAAATGGGAACAATGGTAATCTTTTTACCTTTTATTTTTTCAACTTCAACTTTTCCAGCCCATCCCTGGATCACCTCTTTTTCGGTTACAAGGTCTTTTGTTGCCTCATAGGTTAGCAGTCTGGCCACTTCAGATGAAAGGTCTCTAAAGTCTTTGGTGCTGATGTCCTTTTGACGCATTAATCCTAATTTATGTTTTATCAGAGGATGATCTTCTACAAATACGGTCATGGTGGTGCCTCCTTTGTCTAACGTGTTTCACTGGATAAAAATATCCTTTAGAAACTATTAAAAACACGGAAGTGAGTCAAGCAAATAAGTCTTTGGGGCAGTCTTGTGTTGAAAAATTATTTTTTTTGTGCACAATAGGACCGATGATACCCGCCTTCTACATATCAGTTGCCGTGACCCTTCCTGTAATGAAGACCTATACTTACAGGGTTCCAGATCATCTGCAGGCGGTTTGTTCACCGGGAATGCGGGTGCTGGTTCCCTTTGGAAGAAGACGGGTCACCGGATATATTTTAGAAAGACAGGACAGCTGTGACGGGTTTGAGGCCAAGAAGATCCTGGATGTTTTAGATGATCACCCCTTGTTTCCCGAATCAGAGATATCGTTTTTTAAATGGATTTCAGATTATTATATCCACCCGCTGGGAGATGTGATTAAAACGGCATTGCCTTCCGGTTTTGACCGCCATGATGTGTCTTGTGTGTTTGTTACACAACAGGGTCAGGATCGCCTGCATGACAGCGGGGTGACCCCGGGGGAGAAACAGGTGCTTGAATTTGTTTTGCAGCGGGAGTCCTGTACCCTGAAACAATTGAAGAAAAGCAGCAAGAACATCTCCCTTAATGCCCTGGTCCGTAAGATGGAAAAACAGGGGTTGATAATGGTTTCCGCTGTATTAAAAAAAGACGGGGCAATGATCAAAAAAGAGAAGTTTATCCTCCCGGGCCGGGGCGTTAAAACCCCTGTTCGCATGTCTAAAAAACGGGAAAAATTGCTTGCGTTGGTGAAAGAAAAAAAAGAAATTTCCTTGACCGGGTTAAAGGTGCATATCCCCACGGCACCGGCGTTAATAAAACCGCTGGCAGATGCCGGATATCTTAAAATCATTCTTCGTCAGGTGTTCCGGGACCCGCTGGGTGATCCTGTGGAGCCGGATACCCCTCCAGCACTCACCCCGGAACAAGAATGCGCGGTCAAACAGGTAGAAACGAAATCCGGCCCGGGATTTTATGCCTATCTTTTGTCCGGTATTACCGGTTCAGGCAAAACAGAAGTGTATATGCGGCTGGTCTGGGATGTGATAAAAAAAGGAAAAAATGCCATTGTACTGGTGCCGGAAATTTCCCTGATTTCCCAGACGGAAAGGCGGTTCAGGGCACGGTTTGGAGAGAGGATTGCCGTGATCCATTCGTCTTTAACCCAGGGAGAGCTGCTGGACCAGTGGCGGAAGATCGCTTTAAAAACCGTGAACATTGTCATCGGCGCCAGATCTGCTGTTTTTTCACCCTTTGAAAATATCGGGGTGATTATTGTGGACGAGGAGCATGACGCTTCCTACAAGCAGGAGACTGGTTTAAGGTATAATGCAAGAGACCTGGCCGTTGTCCGGGGAAAACTCGAAGCCTGCCCTGTGATTTTAGGATCTGCCACCCCGTCTTTACAATCCTATCAGAATGTGGTGGTGAAGCGGTTCGAAGAACTCAAACTGAAAACTCGTATCAACCGGTATCCATTGCCGGAGATTACCCTTGTGGACCTGAAAAAATATAAGGATGGTAAAGGGGAGGATCGGATCATCACGCCGGAACTTAGAAAAGCGATCCGAATCTGCCTGGATACCGGAAACCAGGCATTGATTTTTTTGAACCGGCGGGGATTTGCAACTTTTCCGGTTTGCCTGGACTGTGGGAAAGGTCTTGCCTGTCAATATTGTGATGTCACCATGACCTTTCATAAAGGATACAATGAATATCGATGTCATCTGTGTGGGTATAGCCGGCCCCTTAATATTAAATGCCCTTCGTGCGGGTCAAAAAAAATAAAACCATTGGGATTTGGCACTGAAAAAGTAGAATCCATGATGAAAGTTCTGTTCCCGGATGCAAGACTTGCCAGGATGGACCAGGATTCCACCGCCAAAAAAGGGGCCACCCTTAAAATACTTAAAAATATCAGAAATCGGAACGTTGATATTATTGTGGGAACCCAGATGCTGGCCAAAGGCCATGACTTTCCTTCCATTACCCTGGTGGGGGTGATTTGTGCGGATCTTTCGTTGAGCCTGCCGGATTTCAGGGCCGGCGAACGAACCTTTCAACTGCTTGCTCAGGTGGCCGGTCGTGCCGGAAGGGGGGATACCCCGGGACGGGTGATCATGCAGACCTATAATCCCGAGCATTTCATTATTGAAGCCGCAAGAAAGCAGGATTTTCTTGAATTTTTTCACAACGAGGCCCCTTTTAGAAAAGCATTGATGTATCCGCCGTTCTCCCGGATGATTCAATTGAAAATGTCCGGCACCGACGTTGCTAAAGTAAAAGCCTATGCCGCCAGTGTTGCCGAGGTGCTCAATGCATTGCTGGACACCCAGGACTATCAACGGTCGCTGGTTCAGATTCTGGGACCCATTGAGGCGAGTATTCAAAAAATATCTTCACGGTTCAGATGGCAGATCCTTGTGAAAAGTCCGTCTTCCGCCTTGATTAACCACTTGATAAAAGCCATGATGGATCATCCCAAGGCAGCGCCCAAGTCCGGGATCCGGTTGATTGTGGATGTTGACCCCTATTCTTTGATGTAGTCCCGGCCCCAAAGGGTTCAAGATTTTTTCCCGGTCCGGACAAAGGAGGTGAACCCCTTCTTGATCTATAAATAAAGTTTGTTAAAAAATAGATACGGTCCTAAATTGTCATAATGTTCATTTGAGGTGAACTCAGCACTCAGATATTTGCCTTTTTTTGCTGTGACAATGACGTCTTTTTTGACAATGGACTGTTTGGCATCGTCCAGAACAAATTCAACAAAGAGTTTGAATCCCGGCAGTATATTCTGTTGGATGTTGGTTTTGATGATAAGGCCTTTACTGTTCAGTCGTTTGATGATCACTTTTCCACTGCAATTTTTAGGGCCTTTTGATGTAAAGGTACCCAGCAGCAGGGTGTTTTGTGTTGACACGCTTTTTTTTTCAAGGATGACCCCATAGGTATTTCCGCACCGACATTTAACTTTTACGTTAACCTTTTTTTTCTTTATGTTGTACTCTGAAATTTGTATGATTTTTCCCTGATGGCACTTTGGACAGGCAAACCTGGCTGTATCAAGGCTGTCGATTAACGCTTGCTGTTCCATTTTCTGCTCCTGTTTTCGATTTTATCACGGGGTTAAGGGTTCTCGTTGAATAATCATTAATTCATTTTTTATGCCAACTATATTAAAATATATTTGATCATACTGAATTTATAGGATATATTGATGGTAAAGTGAAATCCATAGCCACGCTTAAAAGAAGGATTGGTTTTATTTCATATGAGGTGTTTTTATTTAGTTAAATTAATCGTATTTAATCACTCAAAAAAGGTATTTTAATGAATCAACCCAATCTCGACCTTTTTAAGGAACTTAACCCGGAGATGTTGCAGAAAAAATTTCTAAACTCTTTGTTAAAAATCCAGAACGTCCAAAGGGGGTCCATATGGATTAAGAAAAAAGATACATACCAGTGTGTTGAGGCTGCCGGTGCTGAGAGTGATCAAATTAAGGGTGTCTCTTTGAATATCCGGCAACCCAGTATCGTTGGGTGGGTGATTGAGAACAAAAAAATGACCGTGGCCGAAACAAAAAGTGACCGTCGCCATTACAAGGAAGTGGAAGATCAATTCGCCATTAAAAGCAGTTTGATTTTGTGTTTCCCTCTTTTTTTCCGGGATAAAAAGGTGTATGGCGCTGTGCAGATTATTGATACCACCCAGGAAAAAAACAGGCTTAATCTGGATAAAGGGTATCTGGAGCAGCTTCAGAATCTGGTGGACATCTGCTCCATCGCCCTGAGCAACGCTATTTTATATGCCATGGAAAGGAAAAAGATCCTGAACCTCAGGACTGCACTGAAAGATGCCGGAAATCAGAGTCCGATCATTGGCCAGAGCGACAGCTTTCAAACCTGTATGGACCTTGTCAAAAGTTATGCTGGTACGGAATTTCATGTGCTGATCACCGGGGAGAGCGGTACGGGAAAAGAATTGGTCGCTGAAAAAATTCATACGTCAAGTCCTCGAAGGGATAAGCCTTTCCTGGTCCAGAATTGCAGTGCCATTCCAGAGACACTGTTGGAAAGTGAATTGTTTGGATATAAAAAAGGGGCCTTTACAGGGGCTTCCCAGGACAAAATGGGGCTTTTTGAGGCAGCAGACGGCGGAACTGTTTTTCTGGATGAGATCGGGGATATGCCCTTGAGTCTTCAGGCAGGCCTGCTCCGGGTGCTGCAGAAAAATGAGATCAAACCCCTGGGCTCAACAAGCGTGCGGCATATTGACATCAGAATTGTTGCCGCGACCAACCGAGCGATCAAACAGATGATTGCTGAAAACAGTTTTCGACAGGATTTGTTTTATCGGTTGTCCGTACTGCCGGTTCATCTGCCGCCACTCCGGGAAAGACGGGAGGACATTCCTTTGCTGATCCGGCATTTTCTGGAAAAGGAATCTTTAAAAGCCGGACTCATTGAAAAGACAATTTCATCCGAGGCCCTTCAGTTACTGGTGTCCTATTCCTGGCCCGGAAACATAAGAGAACTTGAAAACCTTGTCCGCTATCTTATGGTAACAACAGAGGAGGACGCTATTGGGGCTGTGAATATTCCCGGGCATATCAAAAATCAGGCGGCATTCCTATCTCCAGGTGAAGATTCAAAAAAGTCATTCCATGAGGATGCCAATGCATTGATGAATAATCTGAGCCGCATGACCTGGCCTCAATTGGAAAAAGAATATGTCCTGTCGCTGTTGGAAAAAAACAATTGGAACATTACCTGGGCGGCCAGGGCCTCGGGCATCAACCGGTCCACCTTTGCCTCCCGAATGAGAAAACTTAAACTCCAGCGCAACCGCTCTTCTTAACGGCAAGGGTAACCCATTCATCCATATGGTCTTCATGGATGACAAACAGGTGGTTTGCTTCAAGTGCTGCCAGGACATCTTTTTGACGCTCCTGAATAATTCCTGAAAGGATCGCTGTGGTGTCTTGTGTCATTCTCAAGGATATGTCCGGCAGGATGTCAACGATGACCTGGGCAATAATATTGGCAGCAATAAAATGGTAGTGCCCCGGGGCTGTTTTATCCAGGGTAGTGCACATCAGATCATACGTTTCCGGGTCGATATCATTTTTGGCAAGGTTTTGCCGGGCCACCCGTATGGCAATCTCGTCGGTATCAATCCCCACAAGGTGTGCGGCTCCCAGTTTGGCAGCTGCAATCATTAAAATTCCTGATCCGGTTCCAATATCCAGAACGGTTGAACCGTCTACCAGAAATTTTTCCATGAGCCTTATGCACATGGCCGTTGATGGATGGGTCCCCGTGCCGAATGCCATGCCGGGGTCAAGGTGGATAACCATCTCATCCTCCCGTGGTGTATGGCTTTTCCATTCGGGTTTTATGGTGATCCTGTCGGTAATCGGTGTCACTTCAAAATAGGTCTTCCACGCGTCAGCCCAGTCCCGTTCATCAACGATTTCGGTTTTGATATCAACAGTGATTTTTAAGGCTGCCAGTTTTGAGGTCTTTTCTATTATTTTTTCAAGGATGATGTCAGACGAATCCATCAAGGGAAGAAAGCCGGTAATTGAATTGATTTCCGGCGTGGGCAGCGTATTTATACCAAACCCTTCATCCGGCTCATCCAAGGGGATATCACACACCACGCCTTTGAGATTAAAGGAAAAGAAAATGTCACAGATCAGTTCTTCTGCTAACATTACATTTTCAGTGTCAAATTGAACCATGACTTTTTTGAATTTCATAGGGGTTAACTCTTTCTTGTGTTTTAAATAAAAAAAGATTATTTTTCATTCATTAAAAATTGTCAAATTTAATTTTTCAAGATGCGCATTCATGGCAAAAAAAAGGGTTAAAAACAATAAAAAATGATCAATCCGTATACCAATCTTTATATTTACTATTTTGACGGCGTTCCAACAATTGATGCAACGGTTCAGTGCAATACGTCCTTTCTTGGAACATGGGTGGACGAACAGATCGCTTTTCTTTTTTTTTCTGTTCTTTCGGATGATGTTGTTGACACGATTCTTCAAAAGAACAAGGGTATTGCCCTGATTGACAAATATGAAATGACCGGGGAACAATGGCATGGTGATAAGATTGAACCTTATTATGTGAAGGATCTGTGTATTTATCCGCCATGGATGGATTGCCTGGAAACTGATGCGGCCATTAAGAAAATCATGCTTGATCCGGGTGTGGTGTTTGGCACCGGCAGACACCAGACAACGGAAGACTGCCTTTACCTTATCCATCGATTGTGTACAAAGCATACCATACGCTCTGTACTGGATATTGGTACGGGAACCGGGCTTTTATCCCTGGGTGCTGCCGCATTGAACTGCAAGAGAGTCATGGCCTGTGATTTTAATGGCCTGGCGGTTAAAACAACCTTGAACAATATCCGGCTCAATAAATTTGAAGACCGGATACTTGCTTTCCAGGCAAAGGGAGAGGAGATTATGGCCATTCCCTGCGATCTGCTGGTGGCCAATATCCATTATGACGTGATGCGGGTCATGATTGAAAGTCCGTATCTCCTGGAGAAAAAATGGTTTATCCTATCCGGGCTTTTAAATTCCGAAGCCAAAAAAGTGCTGGCATCATTGTCTGCAAAAAATGTCCACATTGTTGAACGGCGATGCCCGGACGGTATCTGGAATACCATCCTCGGAAAACCATATCCATAACTTAAAAACCCCCTGCAGGACACGTTTTCGTTCATCATATCCGCCCCTGCTGCTTTCGACGGGAGAATTTGAGGGGTCGCACCGGGGCGGTTGCAATAATAAAAAATCCCTGAACAGCTGCTCGTCCAGGGATTTTATTTTTCAAGTCATTGGGATGACTATTTTTCTAAAAGCAAATAAAACGGTTAACTAAACCACGGTTACATTTGCTGCGGAAGGCCCTTTTTGTCCTTCTTCGATATCGAATGTGACACGGTCCCCTTCATTAAGGGATTTAAATCCTGTTGAATTGATGCCTGAGTGATGTACGAATACATCTTTTCCGCCGTCTTCTTGTTCGATAAATCCAAAACCTTTTGAGTCGTTAAACCATTTTACTGTACCATTGGCCATATTGGCAATCTCCTGTAATAAAAAATAAAAAATACCAGTTTCTAATTTTGGAGGGTAACCACATTTTTAACTATTGGGATATCCGCCTTTAAAGAGGAAACTTTTTGCGCATCATCTATATCAACGCAACGCTTATAATAATATTAGGAATGTTAATAAAAGTCAAACACTAAATGTGTTTTTTATTCTTCCCCCCGTTCTTCTAAAACGTCTTTAAGAACGGTCAAGGCGGTATTTGCAGCCGGCACACCACCGTAAATACTGGTTTGAAAAATTACTTCCGCAATTTCTTCTTTTGTGCATCCCACGTTCAGGGCCGCATGGGTATGGAGTTTGAGTTCCTCGGGTTTTGCAAGCACAGTTAACGCAGCCACGGTAACCAGCTGCCGGGTCTGATGAGGGATTTTTTCCCGGGAGTACATCTGGCCTGTAATGTAGAGGGACATGTCTTTTGCAAGGCCCTTATCAAAATGCCGCCACAGGTTGTAGGGCTTGTCCTCTTCTTTAACAGTTGAAAAATATAGTTTTGCGGTTTCACCTGTTTTTTTTGCGATTTCTTTTGGGTCCACCTTGTTCTCCTTAAAAAATACCGGGAACATCACCCCATAAGGCGATAAGGAATTGCTGTTCCCGGTGATCTCTTGATTATCTATTGGCTTTTCTGATACCCAGCTGATCCAGAGCAATGATCCATTTGCAGATATTTGCTGATCCTTCAACCATGGAATAGGTTGGCGCATCCCTGTAGTATCGGGCCACCGGATATTCTGTGGAATATCCGTAAGCACCCAGGATTCTCATGGCATAGTTGGATGCTTTGGTTGCCACTTCACCGGCAAGATATTTTGCCATGGCAACATCAAGGCCATTGTTCAGCTTGCCATCATCTTTAGCGCAGGCTGCCTTGTAAACAATCAAACGGGCCGCTTCGATCTCAGCTGCCATCTGGGCGATCATATCCTGATTCATCTGGAATTCACCGATTTTTTTGCCAAATTGTTTTCTGGTATTGCAATATTTGGTGGCCTCATCCAGGCAGGCCTGGGCAAGACCCACGCCACCGGCGGCAGCAGACAACCGGGTCTGGTTCAGGGAGGAGAAGACAATCTTTGCGCCGTCTCCGGGTTTGCCCAGAATATTTCCCTTGGGAACCTTTACATTATCCAGAAACACCTCTCCTGTGGGGGAGGAATGGGAACCCAGTTTGTCCAGTCCAGAGGTTTTGATACCGGCAAAGTTTTTAGGTTCAATAACAAAGGCGGAAAGTCCTTTTGATCCGGCTGCCTTGTCTGTGTAAGCATAGCAGATCAGAACGTCTGCGACATTGGCATTGGAAATCCAGGTTTTAGATCCGTTCAGGAGCCAGTGATCTCCTTTATCTTCAGCCGTTGAGGCCATGGCCATAACATCAGATCCCGCGTCAGACTCTGTAATGCCGAATCCACCGATATATTCTGCGGTACACAGTTTTTCCACATATTTTTTTCTAAGTTCTTCTGTACCGTACCTGAAAATGGTATAGGCACATCCCAACACCTGCATGTTGACCTGGACCCTTAATGCAGAAGAGACCTTTGCAAGCTCTTCTGTCACGATCATGGCAGCCATAAACCCCATGTCTTCTCCACCATATTCTTCTGGGATGACGGTTCCGAAAAACCCCAGTTCGCCAAGGGGTCTCATGACCTCATCAACGGGAAGATAGTGTTTTTCATCCCATTCCTCTGCGTTCGGTTCGATCTGTTTTTTTGCAAAATTTCTGATTTCTTTTTGAAGCATTTGAAGTTCTTTTGATAATTTAAAATCCATTGTTCCTCCTAAATAATTAAAATTTTCCAGTGCCCAATCCCATCTCGGTTGAAAAAGATTTTGCAGCACGGGTCAGTATGTTAATACAATTCGAAAGATGATCCTCCTGTTTGAATCTGATTTCAGGTATGGCAAGACTCAGGCCTGCGAGGATCTGCCCTTTAAAATCAAAAACAGGGGCACTCAATGACCCCAGACCCGGTGTTCTTTCCCCCAGGCTGATGGCATATCCCTGTTTTTTTATTTTGTTAAATTCTTTAAATAACTTGTCCTTGTCAATGATGGTCTTCTCTGTGAGGGGTTTGATCCGGGTGGTTTTAAAATAATTGTTTCTAAATTCCTCGGTGGAATAGGCCAGCAGGCATTTTGCAGACGCCCCGGCATAGAGGGGAGACTGGGTTCCGGCGGTCATGCCGGCCTTCAATACTTTGTGGGATTCAATGGTATCGATACAGATACGAAGGTGCCCTTCGATGATGTTCAGGTGCACGGTTTCCAGGGATGCGGCAGCTACTTCTTCCATGAATCTTCGGCCAATGCGGGCAAGATTGTTTGAGCTGTTCAGGTTTTCAAGAAACTTGTAAAAGATGTTACCAATGAAATATTGTCGCGTTTTAACGTCCTGCCGAATAAATTCATAGGATTTGAGAACCTGCAGAATTCTCTGCACTGTTGCAGGACTGAACTTCAGCTCTGTGCTCAACTCCCGGATGCCCCAGGACGGTTTGATGTCCTGGAACTTGAGCATGATTTCCAGTGCTTTTTCAATGGAGGTTAGTTTTTTTGTTTCCTGGATCATATACCATTGCCTTAATTGTTCTATATATCAAAACATTGTTCCGTACTGTGGTTGTAGCATAAACTAAAATTTGATACACTTGTCAAGAAAAAAGTCAAAATATAGCTAAAAAATAGCTTGACAAAGAAGGGGAATTATTTAATCTTTAGCCGATATTAAAATGCGGTTTTGTTTTATGACATTATAGAACGGAAAGAGCCTTCCTGAGCTGATTAGGTGTGGCGGACAAGTCAAATGAAAAAAGCGTTGTACAAAGAAGAAAATGAACAATTTTATATCCTGCAGAGAGCGTAAACAACAATGCTCTCTGCAGATACAAAATTTGGTATTCAAGGTGGTGAGGCTTATTCAATGACCATAAGCACTTGTTTAGTGGCGACTTTGTCGTCTACTTTTACATTGACTTTTGATACCGTGCCGGCTGATGTTGTAATAATAGGAACTTCCATTTTCATTGCTTCAAGGATGATCAGTTCCTGTCCCTCAACAACAGCGTCGCCTTCTTTTACCTGCACCTTCCAGACGTTTCCGGGCATTGGGGCTAAGATTTCAGTACTCATTTTTTTCTCCTTAGTTCGTGTGATATTTTTTCTATCCTTGTCAGAAAAAAACTTTTTCATAAACAAGATAATTGGGGTCTATACTTAAAGAAATGTTTAAAGTCAAGGGGGAGGTGTTCCAACAAGGCGGAATATCAGGTTCAAATTTTACGATAAGCGATTGACTCTCCCTTAAGGGGAGTATTGATTTGAAAATAATAATTAATTGCAGCAGGAGTACAGAATGAGACAATATTTTGAAAAAATGACGGAATTTGGTGTAGAACTTAATAAAGGGCAATTGTTAAGTTCGGAAGAAAATGTGAAAAATGTCCGGGAAGTGGAAGCCGGGATCGATGCTGAAATCGAGAAAGTGAAAAATGCCGGGCTGCCCACTGAAAAAATTAATGCAAGGGGTGTAATGACAGTCTGGCAACGGCTTGAATACTTGGTAGATCCAGGTACGTGGACCCCTCTTCATACGATTTTCAACCCTGAAAATAATGTTGAAGGCACCACCAATGTCATTGACGGCCTGGCAAAAATATCCGGCAAATGGTGTGTTGTGGCTGGATTTGATAATAAAGTCATGGCCGGTGCCTGGCTTCCGGGTCAGCCTGAAAATATTTTAAGGGTCACTGATCTTTCAAAACGATTGAATATTCCCCTGGTCTGGTTGGTAAACTGTAGCGGTGTAAAGTTGACTGAGCAGGAAAAATTTTATGCCAACAGAAGGGGAAGCGGTACTACCTTTTACCGTCATGCAGAACTTGAGCAGGAAGGAATCCCCATCCTGGCCGGTATTTATGGTACGAACCCGGCCGGTGGCGGATACCAGGGCGTCAGCCCCACCATTCTGTTTGCTCATAAGGATTGCAATATGGCCGTGGGGGGTGGTGGGATCTTAAGCGGCATGTCTCCCAAAGGTTTTTTTGACCTGGAAGGTGCGGAGCAGCTGATTTCTTCAGCACAGCAATTCACGGAAAAACCGCCGGGGTCCGTCGAGGTTCATCATGACGTAACTGGGTTTTTCAGGTATGTGTATGAAGAAGAAAAAGGGGTTCTTGACGGGATCAAAGAGTATATGAAAGATATGCCGGCTTACAACCCTAAATTTTTCAGGGTGGCGGAACCCAAAGCGCCCAGGTTCCCCATAGAAGATCTCTACCGTCTCATTCCCCATAACCAGAAGCAGATTTATAATCTTAGAGAAATCATTGCCCGCTTGGTTGATGGCAGTGAACACATGGAATATAAAGCGGAATATGGGCCGGAAATTTATACCGGGCTTGTGAAAATGGATGGATTCCTTGTGGGCATGATCGGTAACAATCAGGGCTGGCTGGGAGAAGATTATCCTGAGTATGCGGATTACGGCGGCATCGGGGGCAAGCTCTATCGCCAGGGCCTGATCAAAATGAACGAATTTATTACGTTTTGCGGCCGTGACAGAATCCCTGTGATCTGGTTCCAGGATACTTCCGGTATTGACGTAGGAGATATCGCTGAAAAAGCAGAGCTCCTGGGTCTTGGACAGTCCTTGATCTACTCAATCCAGCAGACCGACGTGCCCATGACCTTGATTACCTTGAGAAAAGGCACTGCAGCAGCCCATTATGTCATGGGGGGGCCCACAGCCAACCGCCATAATGCCTTTACCTTAGGGATAGCGACAACTGAAATTTATGTTATGCACGGTGAAACAGCAGCCGCCGCAAGTTATTCCAGAAGACTTGTGAAAGAGAAAGCCGCAGGCCGTCCCCTGGAGCCCATTATCGATAAAATGAATCAACAGGCCAAAGAATACTATGATAACTCAAGACCGGCCTATTGTGCAAAACATGGTATGGTGGATGAAGTGGTGAAAATGAGTGCGTTGCGTGATTATCTGAAAGCCTTTGCCGGGGCTTGTTATCAGAATCCAAAATCCATTTGTCCCCAGCATCATATGATTACCCCCAGAGTTATCAGAGGATAAAATCAAACTCAATACTTTAGTTAGGAGGTCGATATGGCAGACCCTAAATTTTTAAAAATTGAAAAAGATGATCAGGTTGTCAGGATTATCCTGGATAGACCCAAACACAATGTCCTGGACATTCCCATGATGAGTGAACTCAATGCAGCGCTGGAAACCATTGCTGCCGATGATGCGCTCAAATGCGTCGTGATCACGGGTGAAGGAAGAAGTTTTTGCGCAGGCGTTGAAGTGGGTGACCATAAACCGGATAATGTGGATAGTATGGTTTCCACATTCAACCGAATTTTTGAACTGATCAACATGATCGATATCCCCATTATTGCGGCGGTAAATGGCGCATGTCTGGGCGGCGGTATGGAACTGGCCATTGCCTGTGATATCGTTATCGCCTCGGAAAAAGCCGTCTTTGGACAACCGGAAATTAAACTGGGATTTTTCCCGCCTTATGCTGCTTTAAGGCTTCCCGAGCTTGTGGGGGTTGCCAAGGCCATTGAAATTGTTACCACGGGTCAGAATTACACGGCCCAGCAATCCAAAGATCTTGGATTTGTAACCCAGGTGGCTTCAGTGGAAGGCTTCCAGGAGGCGATTGACAATACTGTTAAACAGATCGTTATGGCAAGCCCCTTGATTATCCGGCTCAATAAACGGGCGGTAAAACGACATATCGGAACCAGTTTTTCCCAGGGCGTGGATCTGGTCAGTAATTATTTTCTTAAAACCTTGATGAAAACAGAAGATACCCTTGAAGGTATCGCCTCTTTCGAGGAAAGAAGAAAAGCGACCTGGAAAAATAAATAAAAAAATCACTCCGATTCCCCGGGGCAAGGGTTAATCAGCCTCCTTGCCCTGGGGTTTTTCTCCTCTCATTAACTCAACTTTCGGAGTTAGCCATTTTTACATGGGGTCAGGCTTTCTTTATGGCATTTTTTACCCTTCTGGATATGAAATAGTGATAAAAAGTACAATAAAAAAAGCCTGACCCCGTCGATTAAAGCTAAAGTTCGAAAGTTGAGTCATTAAAAAGTTCTAAAGGAGCGGTCATGGCAGAAAAACCGGCGTTATTGATCATTGATATGGTCGAAGACTATTTTGTGGAAGAAAATCATTATCCCATCACCCCTCTGGCCAGAAAGATTATTCCCCCGATCAATATCCTGATAAAGGCGTTTCGGCAAAAAGGTTTTCCCGTTATTTTTTCCACCGATGCCTTTAATGAAACCGATTTTATCTTTAAAGGCAAAATGCACCCCCATGCCATCAAGGGGTCCAAAGGAGCCGAAGTCGTTGCTGATCTTGACATGGCACCGGAAGATCTCTGGCTTCCCAAACCCAGATTCTCAGCCTTTTTTGATACGGGTCTTGAAACGATTCTCAGAGATCAGCAGGTTACATTATGTGCCGTTGCCGGGATTGCCACTAATTTCTGTGTTTTGACCACTGTCATGGATGCCCTGTGTCATGATTTCAAGGCTGTTATTTTAGAGGACTGTTCGGCCGCTTTTTCCGAACAGATGCATGCCCAATGTCTGGACACCTATAGAAAAAATCCCTTGTATCCCCTGTTCCGGGTCATGACGTCCGATGCATTTATATCGGAAGTCTAGATTAACGTGTTTCAAATCGAACAACGGTATTGAGGGTGCGCAAGATCAATTTGATACAACTTAAAGGTTGATCTGAGCCATGGTGCCGGACCTGACAATTCAAACGTATCTCCTTTTGTTTCTAACCGGGCTTTGTTCCGGTTTTGTGGATTCCATTGCCGGTGGCGGTGGGTTGATTGCCCTGCCCATATTGTTTTCCGTGGGGCTGCCACCGGAGATCGCCCTGGGCACCAACAAACTCCAGGGCAGTTTCGGTACACTCGCGGCCTCGTATAATTACATTAAAAAAGGGGTTGTGAAATTCGATGAAAGCCTCATCGGTATCCTGTTCACCCTCATTGGGGCCATGCTCGGTGCTTTGACGATCCAGTGGATGGCAGCCGGCGTTATTGCAGAACTGGTTCCTGTTCTTTTGTTCCTGGTTTTTATCTATACCCTTTTTTCAAAAAACTTGGGATATGGGTTCGGCCACCCCAGGATGCCCCGCCATCTATTTTATGTCGTGTTCGGCCTCGGTCTTGGCTTTTATGACGGGTTCTTTGGTCCGGGTACCGGATCATTTTGGACAGCTGCGTTGTTGATCCTTCTGGGATTGAACATGAAAAAGGCTTCGGGTATTACAAGAATTATGAATTTCACCAGCAACATCGTGGCATTGACGGTATTTATCATCGGCGGCAATGTCCTCTATTCTGCGGGTTTCTGCATGGCGGTCGGTCAGGTCATCGGTGCCCGGGCCGGCTCAAGTCTTGCTATAAAAAAAGGGGTTGGATTCATCCGCCCCATTTTTTTGACAGTGGTCTTCCTGACCATTGTAAGGCTGGTATATCTTACCTATTTCCGGTGACTTCTATAAGAAAAAAAATGCCGGCTAAATGGTTTTTCGGCTTTGCCGGTTAGAAAAACTTCAACAGCAAACACCTTAAGTCGAATGGGGACTGCGGTGTCATTTGCCTTGACCGGACGGTGACGATTTTTTCAACCAGAAAAAATATAGGATCAATAATACAAAGAGCCAGACAATAAAGGTAATGGGAAACCAGGAAAAGGTGTCCATAAAAACGGTATTTTCCAAATTTCCTGAATCAATGCCCTGTTTTTTCATTTTTAAAAGAAGGGCATAAAGAATGCCTAAGACACCATAGGAAATATTGTAGGCCAGGCCTTTAAAACTAAGGACCGTGGCTCTCTGGTCTGAAGCGGTGATCCGGTTGATATAGAAGCTGACAAAAAACCCTGTGAAATGCATGGCGCTAAAAGTGATCAAGGCCGGTATTAATCCGGCATAGGGCCAGAAAAAACTCATGGTGCCAAGACCCGTGACGGTTAAAAAAGCGGTGATCCAGAGGGCAGCGGATGGGGAGCGGGTTTCTGCTATTTTTTTTGCTATTTTGGGAATCACAAGTCCCAGCATGGCCACAAAAGACCCAATGATACCGAACGTGGATTCCGGCAGTTCAATCATCCTGTAGTACTGGCTGGAAAGGGTAATGACCATCCGGATGAGGCCGTCAAACAGCATTCCAAAAAGAATAACCGACAAGGCAAAGGGGGTTTTGAAAATCCAGACAGCCGCCTTGATGGTTAAGCCAAAAGCCTGCCGGGCCTGTTTTGTTTCAAGATCGGATGGAGATCCAGTCTCCGGATCTTTCATTTTTAACGTGGTGATACAGGTAAATATGGCCAGGATAAATGTCAAGTATAAGGGGAACCGCATGGTGGTTTCCTGGGAAAGGGTTATGGTGACACCGAAAAACCGGCCCAGAGTTTCAAGCAGATGCGGGTCGTAAACCGCGGCCCCGATGCTCATGGCAACAATAAACCCCAGGGACTGGAATCGCATTAAGACTTCCAGTACCCGGCCCCATTGATCAGATTTGCCTTCTGCTGTAAGGGAATCATAGGCAATGGCCTCATCTGCTCCGCTGGCAGCCGCTTCTGCCAGGCCGCTTAAAACACGATTGACCAGGAAAACAAAGAAAATAACACTGGGTTCGGTTTTGGGGACAAAACTGATGATGCCGACTTCAACGCACATGGTGAGCGAGGCAAAGACCAGCAAGCGCTTTCTTCCGATAATGTCCGCCAGGGCCCCCGAGGGGACTTCGGCAAAGACTATGGTGGCTGCCCATACGGCATTGAGGATGGAAAACTGGGCCACGGTAAGGCCGAAATCAAGGAAGAGGATGGTGAACACCGGATAGTAGAACCGTGAATTGAAAAGTACTTTAAACGCTATAAACAACCGGATGTTGGGAATGGAAAAAGGGGTGGGCGTATTTGATGCTGTATTCAATTTGAGTTACCTTTCCATTGTTATGGTGATCTAGTGGGAATGGGCCGGTTTTCCGGCCTGATTCATATGGGACACCCGATTGTAAACAATGAGTGTGGTAAGGATCACAGCCGAAATCAGCTGGACAGCATAGGGAATGATTTCCGACGCCTGACCGACGACGACACTTGCCTGTACACCGGATATGGCATATATCCAGTCCACAAAAAATCCCATGGCAAGGGAACAGAGGCAAATCATGGACAGATAGATGACAAGTGCCCGGGTATTGAATATGTTTTTGACAATGGCTATGGTGGCGGCATTGGTTGCAGGACCGGCCAGTAAAAAGACCAGTGCCGCACCAGGATTCAGGCCCTTGAGGATCAAGGCGGCTGCAATGGGTGTGGAGGAGGTGGCACACACATACATGGGAATCCCGGCCACCAGCATCATCAACATGGATAAAAACTGGTGATTATTGGCCCAGACCGTCAGGTCATCCGGGAAAAAAAAAGTGATGCCACCGGCAATAAAAATGCCGATGATAAATGGTTTGGCAATATCGGTCAACAATTCTCCATAGGCATATTTGAGACCCTTTATCAGCCGTTCTGGAAGTGTTTCGGTTTTTTGGGGTGCAACTGCACATATGTTGGTTGCGCATCCTCAGCCACCAGGAACCTTGGGGTCATATGTTTTGTCGGGTGTATCATCGGTTCCCAGATAGTTTTGGACAATCCCGGTGGAAATAGCGGTAATAAATCCGGCAACCGGTCGGATGACCGTCATGATCGGGTCCAGCATGGCCCAGGAGATGGCAATGGAGTCCACACCGGACTCGGGAGTCGCGATCATAAAGGAAAGGGCGGCCCCGTTATTGGCTCCCTGCTTTTTAAGGCCTGCGGCAACCGGGACAACCCCACAGGAGCATAAGGGGATGGGAACCCCAAAAAGGGCAGACAATATAACAGGTTTGACTTTGCCGGTTCCCAGATATTTTTTTATTTTATCTGCCTTAAAAAAGACATAGAGAATGCCGGCGATAAAAAAACCAAACAACATATAGATGGCAACATCCAAGTAAATATGCCAGGACTCCACGAGTATCTCATATAGTATGTCCATCATCCAGGGATCCTTAATTTTAATGGGTTATTCAACTTTCGGCGGTGGCCATTTCTATATGGGGTCAGGCGTTCCTTATGGTATTTCTTACCCGCCTGGTTATGAAACAGTGATAAACAGCACCACAAAAAAAGCCGACCCCGTCGATTAAAGCTAACGTCCAAAAGTTGAGTGGGTTACATGGTTAAGACTCATATTGATCAACGACGCAACATGGTCATCATCAAGAGAGTAGTAAATGACTTTGCCTTGTCTGCGGGTTTTTACAATTTTTAATGTTCTCAATATCCGCAGTTGGTGAGAGATGGCCGAATCTGTCTGGTTACAAATAACGGCAATGTCACAGACGCAGTGTTCCTGGGTTAAGAGGGCCAGAACAATTTTCAGCCGGGACGGATCGCTTAACGCTTTAAAGATATCCGCCATCTGTTCAATTGCTTTAGGCTGGGGAATCTTTTCCATTGTTTCTTTTACCGTTGCTTGGTTAATACATTTTTCAGCACATATATCCATTATACACCTATTCATATGAACAATTGTTCGTATATTAACGCAATTCGTATATGATGTCAATACGTGATGTGATTTTTAAGATTGTCCAATCCAAAAAACTGATTTAAAACAGACAGGAGATGGTGATGGGTTACAGTTAAAAAAAAGGAAGAAAATATGGAATATGATACGTTAATCAGTAATGGCCTGCTGCTGACCATGGAAGAAGGGCTACCGGTCATTGAGGCGGGTGCCGTATTGATAAAGGATGGCATCATTGAAGCCTGCGGCCGGACAACAGAATTTTCCAGGGTCAATGTGAAAACCCGTATTCCTGCAGACCGGAAAATTATCCTGCCCGGGTTGATCAATTGTCATACCCACCTTCCCATGTCCATGTTCCGGGGATTGGCCGATGATCTGCCCCTGGATGTCTGGCTCAATGATCATATTTTCCCGGCAGAGGCCAAACATATCAATCCTGAATCTGTTGAAAAATGGAGTCGGCATTCCTGTATGGAGATGCTGCTTTCCGGAACCACAACCTGCTGTGACGGATATTTTTATGAAGCAAGTGTGGCAAAGGCGGTCATGGCATCCGGCATCCGGGTGGTAACGGGCCAGGGGGTAATTGATTTCCCCGCACCCGGGGTTCCGGACCCCCGCCAGAATATACAAACAGCCATTGACTTTGTTGAGCAGTTTAAGGATGTATCACCGCGACTGTACCCCTCCATATTCTGTCATTCTCCTTATACCTGTTCAAAAGAAACCCTTGTGGCAGCAAAACAGTCAGCCCATTCCCTGGGGGTCCTTTTCCAGATCCATGCGGCGGAAACAAAAAATGAAAAAAAGATGGTGCAAGGGATCGGTAAAATGTCAATTGTCGAATATCTCGAATCCATCGGTATCCTGGACGAAAAGACGTTGCTGGTCCATTCTGTCTGGATTGATGATCAGGACATTGATAGGATCAAAAAAAATAATGCTGCTGTGGCGCATTGTCCTGAATCCAACATGAAGCTGGCATCCGGGATCGCACCGATACCACGGTTGATTGAAAAGGGTGTATCGGTGGGATTGGGAACCGACGGGTGTGCGTCCAATAATGATCATGACCTTTTTGCCGAAATGGACACGGCTGCCAAGCTGCACAAGGTGGCGTTGCTTGATCCGTGTGTCATGGATGCGAGAACAACCCTTAAGACGGCCACTATCCAGGGTGCCAAAGCCATTGGACTGGGGCATGTTACCGGTTCTCTGGAAAAGGGGAAAAGGGCGGACTTGATATTGGTTGACAGGGATAAGCCCCATATGATCCCCATGTATGATCCCTATTCAAGTCTTGTCTATTCTGCAAAAGCCTCTGATGTCAGCCTTGTTATGGTGGATGGAATAGTATTGGTTCGCCAGGGAATCGTCCTGTAAAAAAAGCGCAGCCTGTTCTGTCAGGGTCAGGAACAGAACAGGCTGCTGGATAATGCTTGCCAAGGAGATGGGGATTTGTTGTTAGATTAACAATTTCCTGTCATTATCCATGAGGGTGATATTTCAGTGGTCATGTTTTTTTGTTTTCACAATCTTTTTGATTCCTGTCATGTCTGTCTCATTTAATTTTTATTCACCGTTGCTCATCACTGGTAAGTATAATTATATTAAAGGTAATTAATTGTCAATATCTTTTTTTAAAAAAATATTTAAACTATAATAATAACCAATAATAACCAATAATAACTTATTTGTGGGTATGACAAACAATTCAGGCACGCTGGAAAAAAGAATTCAGGAATAGGGTTGTCACCTTTTAGATAAAAGTATATTCTTTAACGCTGAACATGTGCATATCAAAAGAGAAGGAGCAATCCATGTTACACCCGCTGTTTATAAATGCCACAAGCCTTTCCGATGCCTGGTTTCAAACCCTGTACAGGTGCGTGGAGCAAGGCAGGCCCTTTACCATCAATCGCGGATCATTTGAAGGGCAGAAAAGACTGGAGTTTGATTTTATCACCCTTCATATCACGCATCCGTCCGCCCTTCCTTTGCTGCCAAAAGTAAATCCGGCACTGGGATTTCCAGATCCAGTGGAAGAAGGGTATCTGGATGATTATCTGCCGTATCTCATGACCGGTGAAGAAAAGCAGGGAGAGTCGTATACCTATGGACAGCGAATCTGTAAATGTGATCTGGAATATCTGCCGGATGATTATAAACATTTCCCAGACATCCTGGTTCGGGAAAAGGACATCTGGGAAGATAAAAATATTTTAATTGAGGAAAATGGCACCTATTTTTTAAACCAGATGGAGTTGATGATCTGGACCTATAAAAACAAGGGGTTTCGGAACAACCAGATGATTCTCCAGGTGGGCCAACCATCTGACATGGTGCTGCTTGATCCCCCTTGTCTTCGACATATTGATACCCGGATTCAGGATGGCAAACTTCACTTTTTCCCTTATTTCAGGTCATGGGATTTGTTTGGCGGATTCCCTGCAAATCTTGCAGCCATTGAAATGATGAAACAATACTGTGCCCAGGCCATCGGGGTTGAAAACGGTGAGATTATCGCATCGTCCAAAGGGCTTCATATTTACGATTATGTGTTTGAAATTGCCGAGGCCATCAGGGGGCGGTCAATGGATGAATTCCGGGAAATCGTTTAACGGCGGGTGGAAAGGAAGAACAGCATGCAGAAAAAATGGCATATCCTGTTTTGTGACGAAATAGAACAGGCCTGCCCGGTGACGGAATTTATCAACCAATGTCCTCCCCGACACCAGGTAAAGGTGTTGAGACTCTTGTCTCTGCTCGAGGAGCAGGGCCCTGTTTTACCCAGGCCCTACGCTGATGTCTTATATGACGGAATCCATGAACTCAGGTTTACCCTGTCCCGGACAAAGGTCCGGGTTCTTTATTTTTTCTGCTATCAGAAATTTATTGTCCTGTACTATGTATTTTTTAAAGCCACCCAAAAGGTTCCTGAAAAGTTCATTAAAAAGGTGATAGACTATAGAACCGATTTCCTGGAAAGAGCGTCCCGAAAAAAATTAGAGGAAAGCTGGCATGCTGTTTTTTAAGCAGATAATGGACGAGAAGCTTGGAAAGAAAGATTTCAGGGATTTTTATGAACAAGAATGCCACATCTGTTCAATTACCCTGCAAGTGATTGCATCTCTTGAACACAAAGACCGATCGCTTTTTGATATTCTGGATACCCTTAATATCTCAAAGACGGCGTATAAAGACCTTAGGGAGGGGGAAAAATGTGATCCTGAACAGGTCAACCGGCTTTGCAGCTACCTTGGCCTGCAGAAGCCGGGACTGTTTAAAGACTGTCCAAACTTAAAATAATCTCTTTTTGTACGGTTTTATATGAAAATGCGACAGCAGAGCCCCCGAAGGGCGACCGGATCGGCCCGTTCGGACCCAAAGGCGATCAGCCCATTTGCCCTGCCGGGCGTTAAGAAGCGCAGGCTGCTTGAGGACACACCTGCCCGCAGTTCCTGCGCTTTAGACCGGTAGGGCAAATGGGCCGCCGACGGTCCGGGGCCGATCCGATCGCCCTTCGGGGTCGGCATAAAACATTTTTCATGATTTGTTGTGCCCGCTAGGGCATGGCCGTTATTGAAACTAGCGGGTAAAGGGGAACAGGGAAAAGAATGAATTTAAAAGCGTGTGATGTCACGGCGATGACAATGAATCTCAGGTTCGGCCTTGCCGATGATGGGGAGAATGCATGGCAAAACCGGAAACCATTATGTGCAGCCGTGCTCAACCGGTATTTCCCAAATTTTCTCGGTGTCCAAGAGTCCAATCATTTCCAGACCCGATTTCTAATTCAGACGTTAACGGATCATCATTTCATCGGCTGGCACAACCTTGGTAATGAACGATGGCAAAGCAATCTTATTTTTTATCACAACACCTGGAAATGCCTGAAAAGCAATCATTACTTTTTAAGTCCTAAACCAGATGTCGAGTCTGCATTGCCCGGCAGCAAATGGCCCCGGCAATGTGTTATCGGGCTGTTTCAACGAGCATCATATACCATTATTGTGGCCAATACCCATTTTGATTTTTCAGAATCCGTTCAACAGAAAAGCGCTGCCCTTGTGATCCGTTTCCTGTCGGAATTTCCCCATAACTGTCCGGTCATCATCACCGGAGATTTTAATTCAAATCCGGGCAGCAAGGCCCATGTCTGTTTCCAGACCAACGGCTTTTGTGAAGCGTTTGATAATCAGCACTCAACAACCTTCCACAAATTCACCGGCCAACCAACCAAGGACCATATAGATTGGATCCTGTATCGTGGTAAGATCAGAATGGTTCAAAAAAAAATCATCACAGATGCCTTTTCCGGCCGGTATCCGTCAGACCATTATCCGGTCATGGCAACTTTTTCAATGATGCCGAATCATAACGGCTAAACGAAATCAACACCGGCACAATAAGGTCTTTTTCATCTGTGCCTGTCCTGCAAATGCATCATGAGAGCAGAAGATAATGGGTCATATCGTCATTTCTTATATTTACAATGGGGATTTTGTCGTTATTTTAAGGAGAACAATGACATCTCCATCCTAACTGAAAATAAGGAGTTATCATGAAAATCAAAAAAATACTTTGGCCCACTGATTTTTCAGGAAATGCTGAAAAAGCACTGCCGTATGTTCAATCTTTGACCCAGCAATATGACGCTGAAATATACGTCCTTTACGTTATTCAGGATATGGCGCATCATGAATCCTGGTATGGGGAGTTTGAAAAGAGTCATATGAACGAACTCATGGAATGGGCTCACAAATCTGCAACCAAAAGGCTAAATCAAATTTGTGACAAATACATGGATGGATGCCATCTGTATGTTAAACGGGTGGCAGTGGGAGATCCTGCAGAAGAAATTTTAAACCTCATAGACACGGAGAACATTGATATGGTTGTGATGGCCAGTCATGGCGAAAAAGGCACCTTTCGTTTTGGATCAGTCAGTGAAAAAGTGTTGAAGAATTCTCCTGTGCCGGTGACGCTTGTTCCCATGGTTCCGGATATCCCTGCGTGATCAATTGAATTGAGCCCCATGGCAGTATTCAGACGTCAAGCTTTGATAGGATAAAATCAAGGTTTTCCGGATCAATATCCAGATCCACACAATGGGTTTTTTTGTCCGGCAACTGTATGACCTGATTCATGGTTTGAAAATCGGTATTGATGCGGAATCCAATCGTTTCAACCGGCAGATCGGGTGAAATTTTTTTGAGCGATTCCATATGGTTTGTGCTGCAAAGGATCAGATCGCATGCTTTAGCCCTTTTTAAGAATTTATCGGGAATGTTTTCAATATCCTGGATCAGCATGAAATGAGAATCAATATCGCATCGATTTTTTATCTTTTCATCCAGGGTTTTTAATACTTCGTAGGTACTGTCGACGAGAATGATTTTTTTGTTTTCCTGGGCGGCTTTAGATTTCTCTAACAGTTCTGTGATAAAAAAACGGTTGATGCTTTCTGTTGAATAACCCGATTCGACTGCCTGTTCATAGGCCCGATGAAATATTTCTTTTAACGGATCCATGCTTTTGTTGAGGGTCGTTTCTCTGACAAAGGTCCCGGACCCTTTGATGATTTTAAGAAACCCTTCCCTCTCAAGCGCTTGGTAAGCAGAGACCACAGTCTTTTGGCTTATATTCAGTAACCGTCCCATGTCTTTGGCGGATAACAGCATTTCACCAGCGGTTAAACTATTGTCGTCTATCATGGCTTTTATCTGTCTTTTTATTTGGTCTTTGATCCCCATGGGAAAGTTTTTCAGACTTTTGATATTCATGGGAAGTCTATATACATATTTGCCTGTTTATCTGTCAATTAAAAAGAATCAGCAATTCTTCCATTATAAAACGCAACAGTCACCGGATAATGGTTCAGGCTTTCGTTATTGACACTTTTGCCAGCTTGAGTTAATTCTTGGGCAGCCGGATGACAAGCACTGGAATCTGACTGTTTTTCACCACTTTTCGAGCCGTTCCACCGATCAGCGAGTCCAACAATATGTTATGTCCGTAACTGCCCATAACAATCATGTCTGCATCCATCTGTTTTGATAAATTGAGGATTTCTTCCGTGGGATTTCCTTTTGTTATCCGGATGTCTTCCACCAGCAGCCGGCAGGAGTCAATTTGGGAATCCATTTCCTGGCAAAAGGATTCCAGTCTTGATCTTATCTGTTGGGTTAAAAAGTCAGACTTTTCCGATTTTAACCGGTCCCATTCTTCCTGTCCCATCATATCTTTGATCTGTATTTCCACTGTATGATTCATGTTTTCCATGACATATAAAATTGTCATCATGGCATCATAGCGTTGGGCCAGGTCAGCGGCATAAGCAAACGCATACCTGGCACTTTCGGAAAGATCTGTTGCATAGAGTATTTTTTTTATATCAGGGACCATCTTGCCTCCTTTTGATTGATCAACCAAAGATACAGGGCATTCCTGTACTGTAAATCTATGCCTAAGTAATAGACATTTGTTTTGTTTTTTCAAGGTCTTTGACCCGGTTTTGTTGGTTGTCCGTAGACGGGGTTACCGCTCTGGAACGATTTCCAGCCAGTAGCCATCAGGGTCTTTGATAAAGTAAATGCCCATATCTGTATTCTCGTAGCAGATACAGCCCATCTCCTTGTGGCGTTGGTGAGCCGCATCAAAATCAGGGGTTTTAAAGGCAATATGAAATTCCTCATCCCCTAAGTCATAAGGCCGATCCATCGCCTTTAACCACGTTAATTCGATGTTGCTGCCAAACGAATCATCACCCAGAAAAACAATACGATAGCTGCCGTCTGGGGCTTCTTTTCGCCTGATCTCTTTTAACCCCAATGCGGCACTGTAAAAGGACAGACTTTTTTCAAGATCAAGTACATTAATATTAAAATGGTCGATGGTAAATTTCATGGAGGCCCCTATCTTTTAATGGTTGGCATATTGTTATTTCATTCCAGATTATCTCTAACAGGTCAAGAAGAAAAAATAATGCATAAAAAAAAGGTGACGAAAGAAAAAGAACTAAAAAAATTAAACATCCCCAATTGTATCTTATTGCCCCCTGAAGACCGGGATGAATTCCATCCCGCCAAAATTTATTTTTCAACTGGAATAAATCGATTTGTGTGAGGATCTTTTTTTAGAAAAGACGGTTTATATTAAGGATAATCTCAATGAAATCATCAATAGGGTTCTATGTTATAGAAATAGTTGATCAATCAACTATCCGTAAAATTTTAAAATGGATAGAAATATTATAACTATCACTTCTTATTGTTCAAATTTGATATTTTTTTAATTATAGACAAATTTTTTACTTGACAATGCAATTGAACTGTCGCTATGTATTATCTGTGAAATTGATAAAAAAGCAGGGTTCTATTTCATAAAGGGTTATCAAATTTTCTAAGGAGGAGAGGGTTGTATGTCATCAAATAAATATTTTAAACATGAAGGACCGTGGTCGGATGCAAAGGATCCCCTGATGTGTTCTGATACCGGGGATTGGCGAAGTAAACGGCCGGTAGTCGACAAGGAAAAATGCATTTTCTGCGGTTTTTGTGCGATCTATTGTCCGGTTCAGGTCATGGAGATGGTTGAAAAATCACATTTTTCGCCTGATCTTGACTTTTGTAAAGGTTGCGGGATTTGTGCCAAAGAATGTCCCAAGGATGCGATTACCATGGAGCCGGAGGGGGATTTTAAAAAATGAATACAAAAGCACGAGAAAAATCACAGATTAAGGTTATCACCGGAAATGCCGCAGCTGCTATTGCTGCCAAACTAGCCCGCCCGGATGTGGTGGCAGCCTACCCGATTACTCCCCAGACAGAAATTATTGAGCAAATCTCCCAGTTTCATGCCAACGGAGAAATGGACTGCGAGCTGATTACGGTTGAGGGTGAAAACTCTGCCATGAATGCGGTTACAGCGGCCTGCCTTGCCGGTGGAAGGGTCTTTACCGCCACCTCTTCATGGGGGCTTGCCTTTATGTATGATGCGGTTCTGGCAACAGCCGGTGCCCGGGCACCGGTGGTTATGGTCAATGTCAACCGGGAAACACCCGGGATTATTGCCGTATCCTCCGGCCAGCAGGATATGATTTCCACACGGGATGCCGGATGGATTTTCCTGATTGCCGAGGATTGCCAGGAAGTGCTTGATCTGGTTCTCCAGGCCTATCGCCTGGCAGAGGATTACGACATTCAGGTGCCGGTCATGGTTCATTATGATGGATTCTACCTGTCCTATCTGTCCGAAGGTGTAAATGTTCCCTTCCAGGAAGATGTGGATCAATTTTTATCTGTTTTAAAAGATCAACCCGAAAGAACAAAACTGTTGCCCGGATCAGGATTGGGCTGTGGTAGCCATGGTATCCTTGGGGGCTATATGGAACTTCGGTACAAACATGTATCTGCCATGGAGCGGGCCAAAGCGAAATTTAACGAGATTGACAAAGAATATGAAGCGATTTTTGGTCGCGGCTATGGCGGTCTGGTTGAAGAATATCGAATGGCGGATGCCGATGTGGTTCTGGTGGGTTCCGGTTCCATGTGCGGCACCATTAAAACGGTGATTGATACGAAAAGAGAAGCAGGCGTCAAGGTCGGTCTTTTGAAAATGAGAATGTACAGACCCTTTCCCAGTGAAGCCATGATTGCAGCCCTAAAGGGTAAAAAAGCCATTGGTGTGGTGGACAGAAGTCTGTGCTTTGGATTTAAGGGCGGCCCGATTTATACGGAGTTAAAAGCCTTTGAAACACAGTTGGGCGGTTCAAAGATGATCAGCTTTATTGATGGAATTGCCAATACAGATATTACCATAACCAATGTCGAGCAAATGATTGATACAACTTGTGATCTGGCGGAGGGAAAAGACGTCCGTGAAGTCACATGGGTTTCATATCCTGAAGCCCAGGAAGATGGAGGGCTTTAGCATGACAGAAAAAAAGAAAGGCAAACTGACAAAGGTTTTGGATCACCTCAAACATGAGGATCCCTTTTCAAAAGGTGTGGCATTCTGCCCGGGTTGCGGTCTTGAACTGTTGGCACGATTTATCCCCCAGGTATTGGGCAATGATATCGTCATAACCGGTACGCCCTCCTGTTCCGCGCCTGTCCTGCTGGGACAGAACAATCAATCCTGGCATAAACTGGCCTATTATGGAACCTTGATGACCGGTGCTGCGGCCAATGCCACCGGACTTGCCAGATATTATAGAAAGGCGGGTATTGATAACACGGTTGTCTGTTTCAACGGGGATGGAACGGCGGCAGATATCGGGTTTGGGAACCTGTCCGGTGCGGCAGAAAGAAATGAACCGTTTCTTTATATCTGTTATGACAATGAAGGCTATATGAACACCGGTATCCAGAAAAGCGGCACCACCCCTTTTGGCGCCACCACCACCACCACGCCGTATGGAAAGACGTCCAAAGGGAAGAACTTGCGACGCATGAATCTGGCCCTGAAAATGGCCATGCACAAGATTCCCTATGCTGCCACCGCAACGCTCAGTGATCTGGACGATCTTGCCAAGAAATTGTTAAAAGCCAAAGAAGCGACAAAAAGAGGCTTTGCTTTTCTCCATATTTTTACGCCCTGCACCACCGGATGGGGATTTGCCCCGGAAGATACCATTGAGGTCTGCCGAAGGGCGGTAAAAACAAACTACTTTCCCCTTTGGGAAGCGGTAAACGGCAAAATCAGAATGACGAAGACCGTCAAAAAACCCAAGCCGATATCAACCTATACTGAATTAAGTAAGAAGTTCGTGCATTTGACAAAAGAAGATCACCAGATCCTTCAGGATGACGTGGATTATGAATTCTGCATGTTGGGTGGGTTGAGCGCGCTGGAAGGCGAATGTCAGCTTCCGGTATCTTCAGAAGATTAAAGGAGGAAATGCAAAATGAGTGAAGTCAGATTTCATGGTCGGGGGGGGCAGGGTGTCGTAACGACATCAAAAATTCTTGCCAATGCTTTTGCCAGAACCGGGCAATTCGGCGCCAGTTTTCCCATGTTCGGATTTGAAAGAAGGGGCGCACCTGTTACGGCTTTTGGAAGATTTTCCGACAAGCCCGTCCGGGAAAAAACACAGATTTATAATCCGGACATTATCGTGGTGCTTGATCCCAGTCAGAGAAACTCTGAATTGGTTTTTCAAGGCTTGTTGCCCGGTGGGATGATGCTATTAAATGATTCCGATAACACGATTATTTCCCATGATAATCTTAAAAAAATGGGAATTATAGATGCCAATAAAATTGCGGTGGAAGAGATCGGCCTGGTCATCCCCAACACTGTTGTGGTAGGTGCTTTTGCCCGGATGTCAGGGTTGTTGGATATTGAGCCGTGTTGTGATGCGCTGCAGGATTATTTTTCCGGGAAAAAGCTTACAGCCAATATCGTGTGTGCCAAAAGAGGGTTTGAAGAAGTGGAATTGTTTGACCTTTAAAACTATAATCTTTTAGAGGGTCAATAAAGGGATAATATTAACAGTATTAAAGGAGCCGTTATGCCTAGATGGGGAATGGTAATTGATGTAAAAAGATGTATCGCTTGTTGGGGCTGTACTATCGCATGTAAAGAGGAACATTTTCTTCCTCCGGGAGTATTCTTTAACAGGGTATTGATTGGAGAAAGCGGCAAATTTCCATCATCCAGCAAATTGATTTATCCGATTCTCTGCAATCATTGCACGGATGCGGCATGTGTGGAAGCCTGTCCAACAGGTGCGACATATGTAAGGGAAGATGGGATTGTGGCCGTTGATGATGACAAATGTGTCGGTTGCAGGGCCTGCCTTGTTGCTTGTCCATATCAGCAAAGAACCTATTATGACCAGAAAACAAAAGACAGAGAATATTTTCCAGGTCAGGGCAAAACTGAGATGGAATTGCTCGGGGAAAAATTGTACCCCTTGAAAGTGGGGACCGTGATCAAATGCAATTTCTGCTCGGAAAGAGTTGATGCCGGCCTTAAAAGAGGGCTTATACCGGGTAAGGACGATGACGCCACGCCTGCTTGTGTAAATGCCTGCCCGGTGGGGGCAAGAATTTTTGGAGATCTTGATGATCCTGACAGTGAGGTGAATCATCTGATCATGGAGAAGAAGGGGAAACAACTCCGGAAAGAATTTGGGACTGAACCGGCCGTCTATTATATTGATTAATGAACAGGGGGAAATATGACCTATAAAACAGATGAAATTTGGGAAGACAAATGGGTAAATACCACCTGTGGCGTATGTTATTGCGGCTGTGCGGCAAGGGTTCGGGTGGTGAACGGTATGCCGGTAAAAATCGAAGGGATTAAAGAAAGTACCATGGGGGGGACCGGTGCCGGTCTCTGCGGCAAAGGCATTGCCGGATTGATGTACTACCATGATCCCAGCCGGATTAAAAAACCATTGCGACGTACCAATCCTGAAAAGGGATTCGGGGTTGATCCCAAGTGGAAAGAAATTGAATGGGAAGAGGCGCTGGAAGAGATTTCCACCCGCATGAAGAAGATCATGGCAGACAATCCCAACAAGATCCTTTTTACAAACCAGACCAATCGCGCCAGTGATGGTCCTCATAATCATCTTTATTTCTATGCAAAGGCGTTTGGCATACCCAACAATGGTAACTTTATCATTGGCGGCGGCAGTCTGCATTGCGGTAATGCAGCGCATATGCTGGGGGGGTTGATTCATGGTGCATGGTCAATCGCACCGGATTGGCGATACACCAATTATGTTCTGAAATGGGGGTCCAGTAAAGGTACCGGTTCCGGACATTCTGCCATGACCAATGCAAGACTGAGAGCCGATGGTATCAGACGGGGACTAAAAGAAATCGTTTTTGATCCAATGGGTAACTTTGCAGGCGGTAAAGCAACACAATGGGTGGGGATACTTCCTGGAACCGACACGGCAGTCGGACTTGCCATCGCAAATTACATCCTCAATACCCGGGGAGAAATCGACGAACTTTACCTTAGAGCAAAGACAAATTTTGTTTACCTGATCCGGGAAGATGGTACGTTTGTCCGGGACGAAGAAACGGATAAGCCGCTTGTTTATGATGAAAATGAAAAAAAGATCAAACTCTTTGATGATCCATCCATGGCGTTTGAAGATTTTGCCCTTGAGGCTGACTGTGAGTATAAAGGGGAAAAATGCCGGCCTTGCTTTATGGCTTTAAAAGAGCATTTAAAAAAATTCACCCCGGAATGGGCCTCTAAGATCAGTACGGTTCCTGTGGCAACCATTCTTGACGTTGCCAAGGGCTGGGTGGATAATGCCCAGATTGGATCCACCATTACAATCGAAGGCCAGACATTTCCTTACCGACCGGTTTCCTCTGTCACCTTCCGTGGCTCCCAGGGACATTCCAATGGGATTCATCAGGTGGCGGCAATAGACCTTATCAGCCAGCTTGTCGGTGCTGAAGATGTTCCGGGTGGAACAATGGGGTGGCCGTCTATCCGGCGCAAATATCCGGGTGGTCAATACGAACGTTTGCCTAAGGTAGGGAAAGACGGCGTTATAGTACCTTCGGTATTTTATTCACATGATCCATGGCCTGTGCATTCGCCAAGTTATCCGTGCACCAATTCAGGATGTGTTGAATTCTGGTCACATTCTACGCTTTCCCATATACCCTATGTTAAAGAAAAAGATTATATCCAGGAAAAATTCGGTGTTAAAAATGTCCAGCCCGAGATGATTTTTGGCATCTCAGTCAATTTTCTTATCAGTCAAGCTGACTGGAGTGCTGCTCTGGATAATTTTAAAGATTGTTTTGTTGTACAAAGCGATATATGGGTCAATGAAACTGACCAGGCCATCGGTGATATCATCCTTCCGGATACGTGTTATCTTGAAAAAGATACCTGGTCTTCTGAGATTGACAGTTTTTTCTTTAATGGAAGCCCCTCCAATGAAGACTGGTATGTTCATTTGCAAAATCCTGTTGCAAAACCGATTGGTGAATCCAGAGACTTCATGAACGTTTACCTGGATGTTGCCAATCGTGTGGGTGTTCTTGACAAATACCATGACCTCCTTAACGATTATTACAGCATTACCGATGAACGGCTTCAGCTCAAGCATGGAGAAGTCCTGACCTGGAAGGAAATTGGTGAAAGAGTTCTGGAATGGGTGTATGGGGATGATAAAGAAAAAATTCAAGAACAGGGATTTGCCACCTGGCATAAACCCATCGAAGATGTCTATTGGAGATGGAACATGCCGACAAGATGCCCGGTTTATATGGAATTCCTCATCCATGACAGAAGAGCTGCTGAAAAAATAATTAAAGATACCGGGTTTGAACTTGAGATGGATATGGATCAATATGGTCCGTTGCCGAACTGGTTCTGGCCGACATCTCACAAAGAACTGGATGATGAATATGATCTTCTGGCTTTTTCTTATCGGGATGTACTCCACACGAATAATTCTACATTTCAAAATCCGCTGGTTGATGAAGTCAGCCAGATGAGTCCTTATACATTCACCATTACCTTGAATAAAGGCCTGGCAGATAAAAAAGGATTCAAAGATGGTGATATTATCTGGCTGGAAAATAAATATGGCGTCAAAGAAAACGGTATCGTAAAGACAATGGAAGCTCAGCATCCAAAAGTAATCGGCATTTGTGGACAAGGGGGGTTATGGGCGGATGGACGACCGATTGCCAAGGGGAAGGGTAGTAATTTCTGTAAACTGCTTCCGTCATACTTGAGACACTATGACCCCATCACCGGAAACATCGAAACGTCTGTTGCTGTTAAAGTTTATAAAGACTAAAAGGAGGATTGAACAATTATGAAGGAATTAAATGAACTTGAAAAAATTATGTTCCGTTCTTCCGGCAATGGCTTAAAGCCATACGAATGGATGGTGCTGCCCACCCGCCAACAGCAATGGATCGATGACAAAGGCATTTTCCTGTGGCTGGCATTCTTTTTTTCAGAAATAGGGGCAGGACTTTACTTTGTCTCCATGTTTTATGAATATAAAGCCGGTTTGATCCTGGGGTGGCTGATCACCCTTGTCCTGGGCGGGTTTATTCACGTGCTGTATCTGGGTAAGCCCATGAGGGCCTGGCGGATGATCATGAAACCCCAGACCTCGGAACTGTCCCGGGGGATATGGATTATCGGAATTTATGCCGTGTTCGGCTTTTTGCAGATGGTGACCGGCAGCTTTAATATTGTGTTAAATACTATTTCGGGCATTCTTTGCCTTTTGATCATTTCCCATGGATTCGCCACCATGAATGTGGTCCGGGCGCTGCCGGCATGGAGTTCCACCATGGTGCTGCCCCTGTCCATTGTTTCAGGGATATGGGTGGGACAACAGGTCCTTCAGTTTATGGTTGCGGTGTCAGGTTCTGCTGCAATGGCATCGGGAATGGAGATCTGGGCAGAAACATTCTTTTTTGCGTATTTCCTGTGTGTCCTGCTCTATGCCTGGGGAACCTATCACAGTGATGACATTGGGAAAGCATCCATTGTCATGCAGGCAACTGATGACGAACTTAAAAAAATAACATGGATCGGTGTTGGGGGGCTGGGTATTGTCCTTCCCCTGCTGTTTACCCTTATCATGTGGGGGGGAGATACCAATGGGGTTTTGATTTTTTTAAGACTGGCATGCGTTTTTGCCGGGGATTTGGCCCTTCGTTATGTGATCATGAAAAGTGCATTATATAAACCATTGCTCACACGGCAATAGGTCATGTTTAAGACATTGGGACAAGGAGGCAACGGTTCTCCCTGTCCCAATAGATCCATTGAGAGTTTGAAAAAAATAGAGCGGATGGAAATGGGGTAAGGCGTTGCCCGGGCCTCATCCATTTGTCCGATCGTTTTTCAAAAGGGCAGGCAGGAAAATTATTTCTGCCTGCCCTTTTTTATTTCTCATTGATTCAACTTTCGGGGCTGGCCATTAAAGCTGAAGACCCAAAGGGGAGTCATTGATTATGCGAAAAAAATGATTTTGATGTTGAAAATAATCACAGGAAGATATAATGTAGCTATATAACAGATGAAAATAAGCTATTGTTAAACAAAAAAATTGACTGTGGACCAAAAAACCGATATCAAACATTTGTAAAACTTAGGATGTTCTATGGCAGACAAAGAGACAAAAGATGAAATTACGGAAAAGCAATCCTTAAGCCAGACCAAGGTAAAATTCGAGGTGTATGGTGAGGAGATGATTGAAAAAGAAGTAAAATCAAGTGGTAACAGTGGCCGGATTTATCTACCGCCCAACTGGGTTGGACATATTGTGAAGATCATAAAAGTGGAATAAAAATGGAGGATTTAGTGGAGGATGGCACAGTCAAAATAAGGGCAATCACGCGCAATGACTCAACGGCAATTCAAGCGATACGAAAAGCCATTTCAGAAGATGATGCACAAGTGGATTCTGAGAAGATTATTGAGCAGCAGGTTTTAGAAGGCGCAGGCAAGTCAAGCCTGGTCGCTGAAATCAATGGGGATGTAATCGGATATATGATCAGCACAAGTCTTTACGCTGGGTTTGGGATTAAAAAGAGCGCCTGGATAATGGCCATTGGTGTTCATCCGGATTATATGGGACAGGGCATTGGATTGCAACTGGGCAGAAGAATTTGTGAGATATACAAAGAAAAAGGGATTGAGAATATATACTCCTCTGTGGTCTGGGATTCCACGGATGTTCTTTCTTTCTTTAAAAAACTGGGGTTTGAGCGAAGCGATTTTATCAATCTTAAGAAAAAATTATAAATCAAGGGGATTGCATGCCGCTGAATACAGTGGGATTCAGCGGCTTTCATATGTCCATTATCTTTTGTTTATATGCCCAGATAGGCCTTTTTAACATTTTCGTTGGCCAATAGGTTTTCACCGGTGTCTGATAGTGAAATCAACCCATTTTCCATGACATATCCCCGGTGGGCTGCTTTCAGGGCCAGGTTAGCATTCTGTTCAACAATAAAAATAGTGGTTTTCTGCTCTTCATTTATTTTTTTGATGATGCCAAAAATCTGTTTGACAATGATGGGGGCCAGCCCAAGGGAGGGTTCGTCCAGCAGAAGAACTTTGGGGTGGCTCATCAAGGCCCGGGATATGGCCAGCATTTGCTGTTCCCCACCGCTGAGGGTTCCCCCGGCTTGGTTTTTCCGCTCCGCTAGTATGGGAAAAAGATCGTAAACATAGTCCATGTCGGTTTTGATTTTTCGGGTGTCATTCCTCAAAAAAGCACCCATATCAAGATTTTCTGCCACCGTAAGGTAGGAAAAAATCCTTCGACCTTCAGGCACCTGGCAGATGCCTTTCTTAACAATCTCATCCGGCGGCATGTGGGTGATGTCCTCCCCCTTGAATTCAACACTGCCCCTTTTGGCAGGGACGATGCCGGATGTTGTCATTAACGCGGTGGATTTGCCGGCACCATTGGCGCCAATCAAAGAAATAACCTCTCCTTCCATCACCTCAAGGGTTATCCCCTTGAGGGCGTGAATATTGCCATAAAATGAGTGTACATTGTTTAATTTAAGCATCTTCAGATTCATCTCCAAGATAGGCTTTGATTACATCTGGATTAGACTTTATCTGTTCCGGGGTACCTTCTGCAATTTTTTTGCCATAATCCACAACATGTATATTATCAGAAAGGCTCATGACAAGTTTCATATCGTGCTCAATGAGAAGAATTGAGACATTCTCCTCATCACGGAGCTTTATGATAAGATCATCCAGGCTTTTGGTCTCCATGGGATTCATGCCGGCTGCAGGCTCATCAAGGAGAAGCAGAAACGGATCCGTCGCCATTGCCCTGGCAATTTCAAGTCGTCGCTGGGCACCATAGGGAAGATTTGTGGCCAGTTCGTCCACATACATTTCAATGCCGATTTTTTCAAGGATGGAATAGGCTTTTTCAACAATGAAATTTTCTTCGGCCTTTGTGGCAGCGTTTTTGAATATGGCACCCAGAACGCCAGCCTTTGTAATGGAATGGCATCCTATCATGACATTTTCAAGAACGGTCATGGAACTGAAGAGGCGAATGTTCTGAAACGTCCGGGCCAGGCCTTTTTTGGTCACAATGTTTGGTTTCAGCCCGTTCAACCGCTCCTGCTTTTCATGGGGACAGATAAAAATATCCCCGCTGGTTGGCTTGTAAATGCCTGTAATGCAGTTGAAAAAGGTTGTTTTTCCGGCCCCGTTGGGACCAATCAGTGCCGCAATCTCCCCTTGATGAATGGAGATATCAAGGCTGTCAATTGCCTTCAGGCCCCCAAACGCCATGGTCATATTTTTTACTTCAAGAATTGGTTTCATTTAAACACTTTGCCATGTGAAAAGAGTTATGTTTTTTGGAATTTATAGGTTTTGCGCACATTATTTATGATTCCACCGGGTCTAAAGACCATCATCAATACGAGAACCGCACCAAATATGATCATTCTAAATTCGGAAAAGGCCCTTAAGTATTCCGGCAAAAGAATGAGAAGCAATGCCCCGGAAATAACACCGGTGATGGAGCCCATACCCCCGAGAACAACGGTGCACAGAATAATCACCGACTCCCAGATAGTAAAACTTGCCGGATTAATAAAGGTGGTTTTGGCTGCAAAAATAACCCCTGCCATGCCGGCCCACATGGCACCCAGTCCAAAGGCCCTTAATTTTGTCCTTGCCTTGTCAATGCCCATGGCCTGGCAGGCGATCTCGTCATCTTTAAGCGCAATCCAGGCCCTGCCGATCCTTGAATTCTCCAGCCGGTTTATCACAAAAATGGTAAAGATAACCAGTCCCACAATAATATAGTACAAATAAATGATGGACCCTGAAAGGGAGAGGTCCACGCCGAAAAGTGGCGGTTTGGGAATATTGGGGATGCCGCTGGGGCCAAAGGAAAATTCGTTCCAGTTCTCAAGAACCAGACGGATGATTTCTCCAAATCCCAGGGTCACAATGGCCAGGTAGTCGCCCCGGAGCCTTAATACAGGGTAGCCGAGAATGACACCGAATATCAGGGCTAAAAATCCACCCAGGGGCAGTGCCAGCCAGAAAACTAACCCGTAGTGAAGGTTGAGCAGGGCATAGGAATATGCACCCACGGCAAAAAAGGCCACATATCCTAAATCCAGGAGGCCAGCAAGGCCGATGACAATATTGAGGCCAAGCCCCAGCATGACATAGATCAATGCGGATATCATGATATTGGTCTGGTACATGGAGAACATGTGCGGGAAGACAATAATGAAAAGTCCCGTCAGGGCGACCAAGGGAATAAAGATCTTTTTGTCCAGGATAATCTTTTGAGCAAAAGAGAGGTTATCCGTTTTTTCTTTTTTCCCTTCCCTCTCTTTTCGTCGTATCATATATCGCCAGAGCATACTGATAAAAAAAGTGCCTATCCCGATATAGGCCATATTTAACCAGCGCCACTCCACAACATCCTGTACCGTATTTACACGGATCACCATTATGGGAAATGTCAGAAACATAAACCACAAGGATACCAGTACCGATTTTTTTATTTCACCTGTTGCTGTCATAATTTATACCTTCTGTGTCTCAGATTTGCCCAGAATTCCTGAAGGTCTCAGTATCAGGATCCCCACAAGAAATAAAAATGCAAACACATCCTCGTAATCACTGGAGATATACCCGGTAAAAAAGCTTTCTGTCCATCCAAGGATCAATGCGCCAATCACCGCTCCGGGTATGGAACCGATGCCGCCAAGAACGGCTGCAACAAACGCCTTGATCCCTGCAATAAATCCCATGTAAAAATTGATCTGCCCGATGTGGGAAGCAATTAAAATACCGCCAATGGCCGCCGTGGCAGACCCCACAACAAAAGTGAAAGTGATCACTCTGTTGACATTGATGCCCAGCAGGGATGCCATTGTCTTGTCCTGGGACGTGGCCCTCATGGCTTTACCGATTTTTGTAAATTTGATGAGAAAGGTGAGAAGGATCATTACAATAACCGTTGTAATGAAAATAACAAGTTCAGCAGACGTCCAGATATGTGAATAAGGTTCCCAGAATTCGAAATCCGGAATCAGGCTTGGAAACGGCAGGAAATCAGATGTCTGGGCTAACAGCACATAGTTCTGGAGAAACAGTGACATGCCTATGGCACTGATAAGTGCGGAAAGACGGGGTGCATTGGCATCCCTCAGCGGTTTGTAGGCAATTTTTTCAATGGTGAACCCATAGGCACTGGCATAGATAATGGCGGCTGCAGCGGCAATAATAATAACCGCAAGGCTTGGAAGTCCCATCATTGTCAGGACACTGGCGATGATCAGGCCGGTAAACGCACCAATCATGTAGATTTCACCATGGGCAAAATTGATAAGCTGTATGATACCATAGACCATGGTATAGCCTAAGGCTATAAGGGCATAGATACTGCCCCGGGTAAGCCCGCCAAAAAAAAGGTATGAAAAATAGTCAAAATCCATATAACCTGCTTTTCTTTCTACCTGGTTCAGATCTTTTTCTGAGTTTTAAGCAAGAATCAGGGGGGGGGCCAAACAGGCCCTATCCCCTGAAATGATTGAATTGATAATTATCTTGTGTTTTATTTTTGTTCAACAAACACACCGTTTTCTACCCGGTAAACAGAAAAGCCGATGCCAATGGCATCCCCATTCGCATCAAAGCTGATGTTTCCAAGAGGCGTGTCAACATATTCTGATTTAAGGGCCTTCATTACAGCATTGTAATCGGTGCTGCCTGCTTTTTCAACGGCGTTGAGCAGGGCAAGGGTTGCGGCATATGCGGCATCAAAAAAGGCGCCGGGGTCAGACCCATATGCTTCCTGATGGGCTTTTTTTGCTGCAATGGCCATGGCGTTGCCGGAAACATCCATGGGGCCTGTGGCAAAAACGCCTTCAGCATACTTTCCTGCAACCTTTATAAAGGTATCATCTTTTACACCGTCAGAACCCATGAAAAGTGTGTCCATTTTTTTCTTGCGCATCAATGTGACAATTTTGGATGCTTCCGGATGATACCCGCCCCATACAACAAGATCCGGTTTTACGCGTCTGACTTTCATGACAATGGCTGAGTAATCCACAGCGCCGGGTGTTACCCCTTCAAACAGCGCCACATCAACACCGGCAGTGGTAAAATATTTCTGGGCAAGCTCGGCCTGTCCTTTGCCATAATCTCCCTTGTCATGGAGAATGGCAATTTTTTTAACCTTGAGAACGTTGGTGGCAAATTTTACCTGGAGTTGGGCCTGGACCGCATCGTGGGCAATGGTTCTTAAAAAATTGGGATATTCGCCGGACAGGGTTAAATCAGGATTTGTGGCAGAAGGGGATATGGCAATAATCCCTGCATCCTTGTAAATTCCCATGGCTGATTTGGTTGCGCCACTGCAGATGTGACCCATAACGACATCAACCCCGTCTGAAACAAGTTTTGTTGCCGTATTGCCCGCAACTTCAGGTTTACAGACATCATCTTCCACTAACAGTTCTACGGTTTTACCCAGAACCCCGCCCTGGGCATTGATCTTTTTCACAACAAGTTCAGCTGCGTGTACCGATGGAATTCCATACGATGCAAGATCGCCGCTGTGTGCACCGGCAACACCCAGTTTGATTGTATCACCGGCAAAGCCGGGGGCGGAAAAACCAATCAAGACAAATAATGACAGCACTAAAATTTTGAAATACAGTTTCATCTTTTTCTCCCTTTTTTAAAATATAGTTGTTTTTACAGCTGGCCTACCATTAAAAATATTATTTTTTGACTATAAAAATATGGCATCCCTTAGTCAAGTCATTTTACGGCAATCCTCAGGGCCAACGCAAGTAAATATTATAAGGTCCCTATGGTCTTGGTAACTGGCAATGGTCAGCCGAACATGACTTCCTCCAGATATTTCGGGTCTAAAGCTGCATTCAATCTTTTCGTTTTTACACTT
>NZ_JAQYWD010000052.1 GCF_030145145.1 Desulfobacula sp.
CGCTCTAAAATTTCTCACTGACCAATTTTCAAAGATCAAAAAAAAACTCCCCGAGGACACTCAAACCGTCTCTCGAGAAGACCGGCAGATAATGCATGAATTTTTTACTTCTGTCAAACCTTTTTTTTGTTTTTTCTTAAATTATTTTTTATCCGTCCTCTTTTTTCAGACCATAATTATTGATCTTTAACCGTTTAATCTGCCCTCAACAGCCTTATTCTTATGAATAAAACCATACCCATTTACTCATGTGACGGTCCGTCTGGGATATCTTTATCCATGGTTTTCATGGTTACCCGCTTTCTGTGTTTTCCCAGTGCCTTATATATCATCACGTAAAAAAGCGGTGCAAAAAAGATCACCAGAAAAGTTGAGGTGACCATGCCCCCCAGCACACCGGTGCCGATGGCCCTCTGTGCCCCTGATCCTGCCCCGCTGGCCAGGGCCAGGGGCAGGATGCCGAATCCAAAGGCCAGGGACGTCATTATGATGGGGCGCAACCTTAATTTAGCGGCTTCCAGGGTTGCTTCGATCAAACTCGCGCCTTCATCGACCCTGGCCCTGGCAAACTGAACGATGAGGATGGCGTTCTTGGTGGTCAGGCCAAGGGTGGTTAGCATTCCGATCTGGAAATAGACATCATTGGGCATTCCCCGAAAGGTTGACGCCATAACACCGCCGATGACCCCCAGAGGAAGGCACAGCAGAATCGCAATGGGAATGGGCCAGCTCTCATACAGCGCCGCCAGGCACAAAAAAATCACAAAAATAGAAACCGCATACAGCAGGGGTGCCTGGGAGCCAGCCAACCGCTCCTGATAAGACAACCCGGTCCAGTCAAACCCAATCCCCCGGGGCAGCTTGGCGACGATTTCTTCCATGGCCTGCATGGCTTCACCGGAACTTTTTCCCGGTGCCGGTTCGCCCCAGATATTGATGGATGGAAAGGCATTGTAGCGCTCCAGCTTGGGAGACCCCATGGTCCAACGACCTGAAGCAAAAGACGTAAACGGAACCATCTTTCCCATATTGTTGCGGACATAGAGTTTTTTTAAATCACTCGGCAGCATGCGATACGGGGCATCGGCCTGGACAAAGACCCGTTTTACCCGTCCGGCCTGGATAAAATCATTGACATATGCACTCCCAAAGGCCGCAGAAATCGTGTTGTGGATGGCAGAGATGGGAACCCCCAGGGCGCCGGCTTTTTGCCAATCAATGATAATCCGGTATTCCGGCACATCTTCCATGCCATTGGGTCTAACCCTTACCAGTCGAGGGTCTTGTGCTGCCATGCCCAGAAGCTGATTGCGAGCTGCCATGAGTTGTTCATGACCAAGGCCGCCCCGATCCTGCAACTGAAAATCAAACCCGGTGGCATTGCCCAGCTCCAGCACTGCCGGTGGCGGGAAAGCGAACACCATGGCCTCTTTTATCTGTGAAAACGCTGCCATAGCCCTGCCAATTATGGGCCCGATTTTCAGGTCCGGCCGTTCCCGCAGCTGCCAGTCCTTGAGTTTGACAAATCCCAGGCCCATGTTTTGCCCGGCTCCGCCAAAACTCATCCCTGAGATTGCCATGATAGAGTCCACCCCCTCTTTTTCCCGGGTCAAAAAATGATTCCTGACCTTGACCAAAACATTTTCCGTCTGCTCCAGGGTCGAACCCGCCGGCAGCATGACCTGGATAAACAAAATCCCCTGGTCTTCATTGGGAAGATACGCTGTGGGCATACGATGAAACAAATACCCCATGGCACCGGCAATCACAAAAAACACGAGCAGGGCCCGCATTTTTTTGGCCAATATACCGCCAACCAGACGGATATAGCCGTCTCTGGAGCGAGAAAAAAAATGATCAAACCACTTGAAAAAAGGGCGTAAAAAAAAGACGGCATCATCCGCGGCTTCATGTCCCTTGGATACCGGTTTGAGAAGCGACGCACAGAGGACAGGGGTCAGTATCAGGGCCACCACAACAGAAAGCAGCATGGAGGCAATGACGGTGACGGAAAACTGGCGGTAGATCACCCCGGTGGAACCGGGAAAAAACGCCATGGGAGCGAATACTGCCGAAAGCACCAGCCCGATTCCGATCAGGGCGCTGGTGATCTCGTTCATGGATTTGGCTGTGGCCTCCCGGGGAGAAAGCCCCTCCTCGCCCATAATCCGCTCCACATTCTCCACCACGACAATGGCATCATCCACCAGGAGGCCAATGGCCAGAACCATGGCAAACATGGTCAACATATTGATAGAAAACCCGAAAAATCCTAAAACGGCAAAGGTGCCCAGGAGGACCACCGGCACCGCTATGGTTGGAATCAGGGTGGCCCGGAAGGTCCCCATGAACACATACATGATGACAAACACCAACAGGACGGCCTCGAAAAGGGTCTTGACCACTTCCTCAATGGCCACCTGGGTAAACGGGGTGGTGTCGTAGGGATAAATCACTCGCATGCCCGGGGGGAAATATCGACTCATCTCATCCAGTTTCTGCTTGACAGCATTGGCTGTATCCAGGGCATTGGCACCGGCGGCCTGCCGGATGGCCATGGCGGCAGAAGGTTTTCCATTGTAAGTACCGATGATATCATACCGCTCAGCCCCCAATTCTGTTCGGCCGATGTCCTGGATACGGACCACAGACCCATCCGGATTGGTGCGGATGGGTATGGAGGCAAACTCCTCCGGGGTCTGGAGAAGATGCTGGACAATAATGGCGGCATTCAGGCGCTGGCCGGCCCTGGCTGGAGCCCCGCCGAACTGACCGGCGGAAACCTCCACATTGTAAGCCCGCAGAGCCATGATAACATCTTCCATGGTCAAGTGATAATTGGTCAGTTTATCGGGATTCACCCAGACCCGCATGGCATACTGGGAACCAAAATTTTCAACCTCGCCCACACCCGGGACCCGGGACAATATCTTTTCCAGATTGGATTGTGCATAATCCCGCAAATCTTCTCCATCCATGCTGCCGTCTTCCGAGATTAACCCCACAATTATCAGGTAGTTCCGTGTGGATTTGCTGACCTTGACCCCCTGGCGCTGCACCACATCCGGCAGGCTGGCCATGGCGAGCTGGAGCTTGTTCTGGACTTTGGACCAGGCCAGATCCGGATCCGTTCCCGGGGCAAAGGTCAGTTCGATGCGGGCCGCACCGGATGAAGAGCTGCTGCCGGAGACGTAGAGCATGGAATCCAGACCGGTCATTTTCTGCTCAATGATCTGGGTCACCGTGTTTTCAACGGTCTCCCCCGATGCCCCAGGGAAAAAGGCTTCAATGGCGATGGAGGGCGGCGCAATGGGAGGATACTGGGATATGGGTAAATTGTAAATGGCCAGCCCGCCGGCCGCCATTATAACAATGGCAATAACCCAGGCAAAAACCGGCCGGTCCAGAAAAAATTTTGACAGCATCAAGCACCTCCGTCCTTGCCCTTTTGCGACGGTTCAGTCTGTTCGACGGCTGTCCCTTGCTTGGCATTCGTTGCATTAAAAGGGACAACGGTTACAGCCATACCCGGCCGCACCCGTTGCATCCCCTCAACGATGACCTGATCGCCAGGAGCAAGGCCTGACGATACAAGCCAGTGGTCCCCAATGGCCCGATCAAGGGTGAGCATGCGCTGTCCGACTTTGTTTTCAGCCGTCACTATCAACGCAACTGGATTTCCTTTGTGATCCCGGGATACCCCTTGCTGGGGAATAAGGATAGCCTGCTCATTCACCCCTTCTTTAATCACCGCCCGGACAAACATGCCCGGCAGGAGAACACCGTCGGGATTGGCACAAATAACACGAAGGATAACGGATCCCGTCGTCGGATCCACGGTGACATCACTGAACTGCAGTGTTCCTTCCAAAGGGTAGGGCGTACCGTCTGACAGAATGATCCGGACTTTATTGGTATTGGTTTCATCATTATTGAGGTGACCGTCTGCCTGGCTGCGTTTTAATCGTTGCAACTCAGTGGTGGATTGAGGCACATCCACGTAAATGGGATCCAATTGTTGAATCGTGACCATGGGAACCGGCTGATATGCGGTCACAATGGCACCCTCGGTTGTATTGGATTTACCGATCCGCCCGGAAATGGGTGCGATAACACGGCAGTACCCCAGATTGATATGGGCCGTCTTCAGTGCCGCTTTTACCTGCTGGATAACCGCTTTTGCTGCAGACACGGATTCCCTGTCGCTGGCCAGCTGGGCCTGGGCAGCTTCGAGGGATGCTTCGGCGATTTTGGACTCCGTGGCAATTTGATCTCGCTGTATGGCTGAGACAGCATTCACCTTGGCCAGGTCTTCATACCGCCGGGCATTTATCCGGGCGAGGGCCAGGGTCGCCTGCTGTCGCCTAACCCCGGCACTGTCCATCACCACTAGAGCCCTGACTCGATCGGCAGCCTTCTGTGCTGCAACGAGATTGGCGGCTGCTGAATCGAGCATGGCCTGAAACGGGGCAGGGTCAATCTGGTAAAGTATCTGGCCTGCTTTGACAACTGATCCTTCTGTGAACAATCGTTTTTGAATGAGGCCGTTAACCTGGGGGCGGATTTCTGCAACTTTACAGGCCTTGGTTCGGCCAGGCAACTCAGTGGTCAGCACAATCTTTTGCGCCGATACCATTACCGTAGACACCACCGGCACAGGCGGTGGCGGTGGGACTTCCTGGTGCCGATCACACCCGGTTGTTAAAAAACTGCCGAGCAGGGCCATTAAAACGAAGAATATTTTTTGTTGCTGATTAAAATTTTGTTGCATTAAAATCTCCAAACTGCCGTGTTATCCATTAAAAAAACGAAACGTCTTATCCTATAATTAGGATGTCATGGTCACAAAATAGCACAAGACGTTCTACTGTCAAACGAAAACAATACGTTCAATCAAGGATTTTCTGTATGGGTCATTCTTTATGGGTTTTTTCCAGTTTCTGAAGGATAAAAATGCCTTCCTCCATGCCGACCCGGCCGTCGGCGTTCACATCACTCTCACAATAGGGAATAGCGTCACCTGGCAATGTGTCCATTGTTTTCAGAATGAGAATAACGTCTCTTAAATCAATACCCTCGTCTGCATTAACATCACCTGCCATTACCTGTTTTCCCTGGTAAGATAGCACCAAGGTTCCCGGTGTTCCATCAGCCGTATCAACTGCAATGGCATAGGTTTGCCCCGCTTCGGCAAAAAATGACAGACGACTCCACTGGCCGTTGTCATCGTCATTTTGTGCCACCCGGCTCAAGGCATCCACGGAATTGCCCAGATAGACAGCAAGCACGGTATCAAAGGCGGAATTTTCCGTATCAAAAATCAGGGTACCTGAACGCGTCGCTGTCCAGCGCCACCAGAGAGAAGCGTTTGCACCATCATCGTAACCGGCATGATCCGGCTCCCCGTCCTCAGCAGAAGTGCAAAAATTGTTTGTTGCCTGTGATCCGGAACTTCCGGAGAGAACAACGGCCTGATCAAAATTGTCATTGACAGCCTTATTTGGGAAATCCGCACAGTCGTAGAGGTGGAAATCTTTGTTTGCAACAGACTGGTCCAACACAATGGGAATCCCTTTTGCGCTTCTGCAGTCCACAACATGTCCGTTTTCAGACCACCATTCGGGAATATAGGCACTGTTGTCAGTATAATAGGCTCTGGTTTTCAAAAAATAAGTTCCCGGGTCAAGCCCGGAAATCGTATAGCTGCCATCTGTACCGTTCACCACAGTGCCGCTTTCATATGTTGCTGTGCAGGCCGATTCGCCGACATAGCAGAGGGCATACATGGATTCCGAATCAATGGGCGATCCATCAATGTTTAAAATTTTACCGGAAATTTCACCTTTCCGATGAAGACTGAAATTGATGGAACCGACCGGCTGCCCGTCCGTCAGGGTAATGCCCTCGGCCTCACTGCAGTCAAACGTGCTCCCCTCGGTTGACCACCACTCCAACATATAATCGCTGTAACTATAATACGCACGGATGAAATAGGTCCCTGCATCGAGCCCCTTCAGTGAATAGCTGCCGTCATTTGACATATTAACATAGGCCGCGTATGAGACATTGCAGGGCGGAGCCGTTTTGTATAAATAGACCCGCATGGAACCGGTCAGCGGGGTTACACCATCAAGCTGGAAAATATTACCGGAAATGGACCCTTTTTCTTTGAGATGAAAGTCGGTTGTTTCAGCAAGGTCTCCCACACTGGTAATCGTAATGGGCTGGCTTTGTTCACAATTCTGAGTCCCCCCGGCAGGTGACCACCATTGGTCATAATAATAGGACACGTTAGTCATGAGATAATATGTTCCCGGCGGCAGGGCATCAATTTCAAAAAACCCGGCGCTGGTGTTATCATAGGTAATAAACTCGGGATCACACGGGTCACCCCGATACAACTGGACCCTGCTATACTCCGGCACAGGTGTGGTTCCATCCGCCTTGTAAAGCGTGCCGGATATTTTTGCACCGATATCCATATGAATTTCAAGCGTTGTCATCTCCTCGCCGGAAGAAACAACAATTTCCGAGGCTTCAGCACAGGTAAAGGCGTTTCCATTTTGGGACCACCATTCCGAGGCATAGAGGTTGTAGCGCGTATCCACGAAGATATGATACCGCCCCGGTTTAAGGCCCTGGAAGGAAAACGTACCGTTGCTCCGGCTTGAATAAACAGAGTCAATCGATGATTCCTGGCAGGGATCATCAGGATACAGATACACATAAAAACCCAGGTTCATGGTTGCACCATCGGGCTTGTAAAGCGTTCCGGCAACAGTGGATTTCAGATCAAGCCGAAAATTCTTGTCCGCCTGGGCCACCCCTGATGCAAGGGAAAAAACATCTGCATCCGGACAGTCAAATGCATCGCCGCTTTCAGACCACCATTCATCAAGATAGGGATTCGAAGCCTCCGGATCGGCAAGGAGCGTGTAATTTCCCGGGCCCTGCCGTGAAAAAGCATACTGCCCCGTGACGGGATCGGATGTGACAGTGGGTATCTTTCGATAATAATTGCAGGTATTTTCAGGATAAATACCAATGGGCACGGCTTGATCAACGGTTGTCACGCCATCCTTTTGATAGACGGTTCCGGATATGGTGGCCCCCACATCCAGGAGGATATCCTTATCTGTTAAATCCGTGTTGTCGACCACATGCAGGTGTGTCGCCTGGAAACAAAAATAGGCATTGCCACCTTCAGACCACCATTCATCCGCGTAAGACGTGCCTTCCGCATTGACGAAAATCGTTTAGAGGTTGTTGCTCAGGTTATGGATGACATACAGGCCTGTGTCCGGGTCATACGACCCCCGGGTCACTTCCCGGGCATTGCAGGGGTCATCTGAATAGGCTATAATTTCAACAGGTTCCGCCACAGGCGTGACCCCATCGCTCTGATAAATATGTCCGGAAATGGCACTGGCCGGCTGCAGCTTGAAGGTCTTATCGGACGCAGTGACACCCGCCTGCACCGTCGTATAATAAGCATCTTCACAGGAGATGGTGCCGCCGGTTCCGTTCCACCAGGCAAAGGCATACGCTGTCCCGATGGGGTTGATCCGCATATAGTATTTGCCCGGGGGCAATGCTTGTTGATAAGATCCATCCCCGCCCGGTTTTGTAAAGGTCACAAGTGGCGTGTCGCAGCCAGCAGTGGATGTCCCCGGGTACAGATAAAACTCAATCATCAGGGAATCGGTCACCGGCGTTTCACCATCACTTTCAAAGACGGCTCCCGAGATGACACCTCCCGCATCCAGTTGAAAATCAATATCCGGCACATCCGTTTGGTCGGTCACGACAACAGAACCGGCTTGCAGGCAATTGAAGGCGTTCCCTGCATCGGACCACCATTCCTCAATGTAGGCGGTCCCCAGATCCCTTGCCTTAAGAAAATAGGTTCCCGGCTTTAATCCGGTCAGGGTGTAAGTGCCCGTTGCCTCATTGATCAGCGCGGAAACAAAGGGATTGCCGGTGCAGGCATCCTGTGCATATGCTTCAATCACAATGGTCTCACCCATGACAGCCATTGTCCCGTTGCTTTGATAAAGGGTGCCGCTGATACTGTTTCCCTTGTCCAGGTGAATATCAATGGTGTCGATTGGCGCTCCAGGCACGATAGTTAATGCTTCGGCAGTTGAACAGTCATGAGCCTCGCCCCCGGTTGCCCACCATTCCGGTTGATACCCGCTGACACCCGTATCAGCCTTGACAAAATAGGTACCGGCACTGAGACCTTCAACTGAAAAACTGCCGTCTGACGGGTTGAGGGATGTCGACTTGATCAGCGCACCGGTGCAGGCGTTCTGCCCATAGACCCTAATGGAAAGATTGCCTGACTCAGCAGGCACGGCACCCCCGCTTTCCAAAACAACCCCGGTAATGGACCCGGATTGATTCAGGTAAATATCATTGCCCGTAATCTCGGATACGGAAGTCAAGACGATCTGATCGGCATGATGGCAGTCAAAGGCATCGCCGGCCGCTGAACACCATTCCTGTATAACCGTCGTTTCAGACGGTTCGGCAAGAATGTAATACACATCATTGCGCAGATTTTCGAAACAATAGGCCCCGGTGCCAGGTGCCGACCAGGTAGCGGCCTCAAGTGCAAGATAGCTGCAGGAATCACCGGTGTATGCCTTGACCAGTACCGGTTCTGCAGCGGGTGTACCCCCCGGCGCATACAGGGTTCCGGAGATATGCTTGTTCAGGACAACGGCAGGGTTGCTCTCGCCGGCATCCACACGGCCATTGTGATCGGTATCTTCCGTGCCGTCCTGGATCCCGTCGTTGTCCGTATCCGGATTGCAGGGATCTGTTTCATCTGAATCAATAACCCCATTCCGATTGATGTCTTCAAAACCATCGGGAATCCCGTCATCGTCGGAGTCTGCATCATCAATATACGGGCAGGACGAGGTGTTTTCCCTGGTGTCGGGAAGGAAATCCCCATCCTGGTCTTCCTGGGATATGTGCCCAAGGGTCATGATATTGCCTGCCGCATCATAGGTGTAGCGAAAGGAATAGCCCGACTGATAATCGGCATGGCTCAAACGCCCGCGCTCGTTATAAGTGTAACCCGCCGTTTCATTGGAAAAGGCTGTGGTTGAATATCCAAATACGGCCAGTATGGAGAATAAAAGAAAAAAAGAACGGATAAAAAAGCGTTTCTTCGTATGATAGATTGTCTTTGGTTTTTCCATTTCAGCCTTCACTATTTTTTCTCCTTCTCCATAAAGGGACTTTGATTAGAGATGGTTATGATGGTAAATGCTCTTTTTTTTATTCCAGCGGAACAACACCGACCCCGTAGCTGGTATCAAACAAATTGGCTCTTGTTCTGGTTATCACCCAATCATTGGGTGACATGACGCCACCCTCAAAATCGTATATCTGTGTACTGCCCAAAAAATCTGTCTGCTGACCCCCGCCCGGTATGGGGATGCCCAGTAACTTTGTCATGGGAATCGGGTCCAGAACGGCAATAACTTTTCCCGTACTTTTATCCACGATTCCCGTTGAATGATGCTTGAATGTATTCCCTCCGCCATAGTCTTGCACACCGATGCCGATATGAACCATTTCAAAATGTTGAAGCCCGCTGAGAGTCGGCTTATAATCTTCCGGAGACCTTTGGATGCCCGTAAGTGCGCGGGTGCATCCCTCACAATTGGGGTTATTTTTGTTTCCTGAACGGATTAAAGGATCAAAAAACCCCGGGGCAACAAAATCTTTAAGATTGTCATATTCCCCAAAGATTTTTTCCAGCTCTTTGGCTTTTTCCGGATCTGTCTGTTCGTAAGACTTAATAAGTTCATTCCGGTATGTTTTATCTTTTTTCATTGGATCTTCATGGTCGGTTATTTCACTTGTTCTGGGGTCTATTTCAAATGTTGTTGTTGGTTTTTCAGAATACCCCAGCGGGTTTGATCCCGATTCAGCGGAAAAATCTGAAATATCCGCCACTGCCGTCTCATCCAACAGGCCGGATGGATCGATTTTGTTGATCGGGTCTGCGCCGACATAGGCATAAACATTGGCGCCGGACAACGTTCCCAGAGGGTCCTCGGTTAAAAACCGTCCCATTCCTGCATCGTAATACCGGGCCTGCATATGGGAAAGACCATTTTCATCGGCCAGGACACCCCATATTCCCACATACTGAAAGGGGTTCTTTATTGTCCCCCCACCGGCAGTCACCTTACCGTAAGGCCCATAGGCATAAGTCTGGATCGTTTTTTGAGTTGCGTCGGTCACCGCCACAACAGATCCCCTTGGATCAGCATGGTAAACGCGGATGGCGTTGTTTTCATCAAGACTGTAGAGAAGCGCATCGGCATAGATATGGTAAGACGTGAGCTGGTCATTGCTGTCGGAAACGGCAAGCACGGCATCATCCACCCGCTGATAGCGGATTTCATTTCCATTATGGGTTTTGGCAACACGTTTGCCGGCAGCGTTATAGGCATATGCTGTTGTATCGGTTCCGTTAGCAACAGATAGCAACCGGTTGAACACATCATAGGTGTATGTCGTTACTGCCGTGCCCGCTGTTTTTTTGATCAAATTGCCGTTTACGTCGAACGCATAGGTCACGGTATTGGTTCCACCGGCCTGGGTTAAAATCCGGTTGACACTGTCGTAGGTATAACCTTGTGTGGTGTCTGTGACAATTGCGGAAGGGCTTGTGATGCTCGTGATGCGGCCATCTGTATACGACAATTCAATCCGCCGCCCCTGGGTGTCCGTGATGTTATCCAGCTGCGTGGAATGTTCGAAAACAATGGCATTATTGTTGAGATCAAAAATGCGGGCCAGTCTTCCCTGACCATCGAACGCCCAGTATAAACCGCCCCCTGCATTGGCCGTCCATCCTTCGGGACTGATACGCACAAGATCGATGGACGGGTGGCAGTTAAAAGCTTTGTAATTATCCGTTCCGGAAATTAATCGGAAAAACTCTTTGTGACCATCGCTGAAGTGAACGGTTATGTCATCGCCCTGCTGGACCAGGTAAATATGATATGAGTGAGTCCAGCCATATCCCAGGGGACCGTTCTCCATTGCAGCGGAAGAGTTGTAGGCCGCTTGAAAATTAAAATGGATCTTGCGAACGCCGGGAAATCGAAACAATCCCTGGCTGAAATAATAATTGCCCGTGGCAGGATTCACCGGATCTATCACATTGTTGAACTGCTCACCGTTAAGGGATGACGGATGAATCATCTCGGGAACCTCGGGCTGCATGGCAACGTTCCAGGTCGTAACCTCTTTTGGCTTGAGATTCACTGCCGGGCCGATCTGTGAAATAAATCCCGGTCTTTTTGCGTACAACCCATAGGTTTCATTGGCCGCCACCACCATCTTGTAATGACCTGAAGCACTGGAGACAGCCCCGGTATCTTTTGACAGGGAACTGCTGTAGCCTGATATTTCAACGCCGGGAAGTGTTGCTCCGGTGGGGGCAAACTCGCAATAGCCGATAACGGTAGCGCACTCCGATGTGATGGTGATGGTTTTCGTCTTGGTGTCGTGGCCCACCGGGCCATAGGCGGTCAGGCTGACCGTATACGTCCCTTCCGTGTCATAAATATGCACCGGGTTCTTTTGTGAAGACATGCTGCCGTCCCCAAATACCCATTTGAACGTGTTGCCGCCGCAGGACTTATTGATAAATTCAGTCTCATCTTCAACACAACCGATCCCCTGGGATTCAAAGTCCGCGACAATGCCGTCGAGGACGGTTATTTCATAGGTATCAAGCGTGTAGGGCCCTTCATGTGAGCCGCCCGTAATAGGTCGGTGTGATGGTTGCCGTACCGCAGCCAGTGACCTCATATTCAATGGTTGGCCCACCAAACCAGGTATCTGAAAATTCATGTCCGGAAGACCAGGTGCAACTCAGGCAATAGGGTCCGCAGCAATCTGAACAGGTTTGGATTTCATCCCCCACCAGACAGGGCGTACTGCACCAGCCACAGTGATCAAAATAGCCGCGAATCTGCCTCAGGCCGGTGGTTGAAAACCATACCCCCTCGCTCCCGCCAGTGGTTTTGACCTTTACCTTGATGATTTCTCCGATATTTGCCGATGAGGGCACCTCTAAAGAGAGGCCGGCAGGATTTGCCGCAGCTGCCGTTGAATGTATCGACAAAAGAATGAACAGGCAGACGAAAAAAACAATGGAAATCTTTTTGCGAAATGAAAATAGGCGATTCCCAGGAGCTGAAGTGGCTGGCTGCCGCATAATGGATTTCTCCTCTTTTTAAATAAAATGTCTGAGGTAACGCGTTGTAACCGTGGGGAAAAATATAGGAAAAGACGTTTTTTTGTCAATGGAAAGAAAAAAAAGTTACCCTGACAGATAATCCCGGTATTATCCGCTTATTTTTCGCGCGCGGTGCCGGATGATTCCTAATTTCCATTGACCGCCCTTCATTTTTTGGTGACAAAAATCTTCCGGGACGGTATGATTGGAATCAAAATGAAAACACACACAGTGAAACTTATTCTCGGATTGGTTAAAAAAGGTATTTTTTCCCGATATATGAAATTCCTGGGAAAGGCGAGCCTTCCCCAGGCCATCAGTCTTGAAATCACCCAAAACTGTATTGCCCGGTGCATGATGTGCAATATCTGGAAAACCAACCCCAGAACTGCTGACCTGTCTGCTCCCAAATGGTTGGAATTGCTTTCTTCAACGTTTTTTGCAGATCTCAGGGAATTGGATATCACCGGTGGCGAACCCTATTTCAAAGAGGATCTGACAGATATCCTGCTGGGGATATGCCGATTGAAAAAAACCTACCTGAAACGACTCCAGTCGGTTGCCGTAACAACCAATGGATTGTTGACAGAGGATGTTTTAACCATAACCGAAACCATATTACCACCGTTTAAACGGGCAGGGTTGGATCTGGTGGTGGTGTGTGCAATGGATGCGGTGGGGAAAGTCCATGACCGGATCAGAAATTATAAGAATGCCTGGGAAAAAGTGAATTCAACCCTTGAAGGGCTGATACACCTGAGAAAAAAATACACCAATTTGATTGTTGGATTAAAGACAACTGTTTTACCCCTGAACATCAAAGAGCTGAACAGCATTGTTCAGTATGCGGATGACCGGGAACTGTTTACCATTATTTCTCCGTGTATCATCACAAAGGGCAGATATTTAAATCCAGAGAAAAAAAAGCAATTGGAATTTAACCCTGACCAAAAAAAAGAATTGGCACGGTTTTATCAAGGACATCATTTTAACTGGAGCCTTCATGCAAATGCACTGTCAGAATTTTTCAAAACAGGCAGAATGAAAAAACCCTGCACCTGCGGCTTTAATTATTTTTTTATTCGCAGCACAGGGGAGATGCATCTGTGTCCTTTGATTGACAACAGCGTTGGCAATATAACCACTTCAGATGCCGCTGATTTATATTTTTCCAAACCCGCCATTCACGGTCGAAAAGAAATCGGCAGGATGGAACAATGTCTTACCTGCACGGAACCCGGACTGGAACGGTATGCGCTTCCCCATGAGGGATTTCATTATCTTCGGCATATGCTTATAAGAGGATTTAAAAATTTTTCAGCATTACACCGGAATATGGGGCTGGATAAATTTGATGGATAAAGCAATAACCGCGACCCTTGATGCCATTACCCGGGCCGGACTGAAACCGCCAAAGAGGGTTACCCTCATGGTCACCAATGGCTGCAACCTTTGCTGTTGCCACTGCTGGCCAGAAAGCCGCTCCAATAAAACCACCCCACCGGTCCCTGCAGACAGCATCATGCGGGTGATCCGGGATTTTGTTGTCCTGGGGGCGGAAGAGATCTGTCTCACAGGAGGGGAACCCCTTACCCATCCGGACTGGTTTGACATCCTTTCTTTTGCCTGCAACCAGACCGGACTGGATCATGTTCGCCTGCAGACAAACGGTACACTGCTCACCGAGGTGGAGATTGCTGCCCTGGGTTCCATCAATTTCAAAGGCCTTACAGTACAGGTGAGCCTTGACGGTGCAACGCCAGAGACCCATGACCGGGTAAGGGGATCCGGGAGCTTTGTTCAGGCCTTTCGAGGATTGAAATTATTGGCCGATACCGGTATGGGCAAGCAGGTGGTGGTGGCCTTCACCGAGACCCAGCATAATTTTGCAGACCTACCGCCTTTGTTCCAGCTGCTGGACGAACTGGGAATCGGACAGCTCGTGAGCGGAACGCTTGTAATGGGTGGCCGGGCGTCTCACACCGACCAGTTAGCGCCCCCCACACCCTCACAATACAGGGAGCTGATAACACGCTATCATTCTGATTCGCTGTTTAAATCCCGATACAAAAAAATGGGAAATATTGCTGCCATTGAATGGTTCACGGGAAAAGCATTTCCTGGGGCAGATGGTTGCAGATGCCTGGAAACACCCTACATTACCGCAGATGGTAATATGTATCCCTGCCTGATGCTGCCCATGGATCAATTGGCTGCCAGAGACGTATTTCACCGTCCGCTGGCGGAAGTCCTTTTCCAGGGGCTCGCCCGATGGGCTGAACTTCCTGAACTGAATCACAGACGGTCGGTGGAACTTGAGGCGTGTAAAGCGTGTCCGAACAGGCTGCACTGCGCCGGTGGATGCATGGGTCGTGCGTTCACGGCCGTTGGTGATTTCATGGCTGTGGAAGACCGGTGCGCCTTGAGGCAAGCGGTCTATTCATGGAAACCCCACCAAACGGGGAAATAGTGATCTTTCCGGGAAGAGAGATCCCTTCCTGGGAAAAAAGAAATGGGGCAGTCGGGAATTTGTGAAAGCATTCTCTCGGCAATTTCAGGACGCGGTGTCCCTGGGGTTTCTAACCTTTCTATTGACAGAGGACTTGCTTATGCCTTATTCTTGTTGTGTCTGGTCCTTTTAATCGGCAGAATAATACCCTTGTCAAAAAATCCGAATGTGATGCGTGTATACAGCTCTTTTCGGTCTGCAAAGGATGGCTTTTTGTTAGGTTCCCAATCAAAGTTGGTACAAGAGGAGTGTTCCATAATCGGGTGGAAAGAATGGCTGGTGTTACCGGACCTGGGTGTCCCCGCCTTAAAAGCCAAAATAGACACCGGTGCCCGAACGTCTGCACTCCACACCTTCAGCCTTGAGGAATTTACGCGCCAGGATAAGCTGATGGTGCGTTTTGGTATCCACCCGTTGCGGAAACAAAATAAAATCGAATTGTTCTGCGAGGCACCTGTATTTGACCGCCGTTTTGTTAAAGACTCGGGCGGCCACTCTGAAATGCGGTATGTCATTAAAACCACCGCTATCCTGGGCAGCATGCAATGGCCAATCCAGATAACATTGACCAACCGTGAAGGCATGATGTTCAGGATGCTGTTAGGACGGACAGCCCTTAGACATCGGTTTGTCGTTGATCCGTCCCAGGCCTATCTCACCGGACGCGAATTGGCCATGTCTTATCCAAATTCTAAAATCAGGAGGTAACACTTATGAAAATCGGTATTCTTTCCCGCAAAGCAACACTCTATTCAACGAACAGCCTGGTTGAAGCTGCAAAAAATCGCGGGCACTCGGTATCGGTAATCGACCCGTTACGTTGTTATATGGACATCACCTCCCATCATCCTGCCATTCACTATAAAGGAACAAAGCTTGAAGGATTTGATGCGGTTATCCCGAGAATCGGGGCATCCATAACATTCTATGGGACAGCAGTCGTGCGACAATTTGAAATGATGGGGGTATATTCTGTGAACGAATCCGTTGCCATCAGCCGGTCACGCGACAAACTCCGCAGTCTGCAGCTTTTGGCCCGTGAGGGGATTGGTCTGCCAGTCACCGGATTTGCCCATAGCACAAAATTTACAGATGATTTGATTTCAATGGTTGGCGGCTCGCCGCTGGTCGTGAAAATGATTGAGGGAACCCAGGGGGTCGGTGTTGTCCTGGCAGAAACCCAACAGGCAGCCCAGAGCGTTATTCAAGCTTTTCGCAGTCTCAAAGCCAATATTCTGGTCCAGGAATTTATACAGGAATCCAGCGGCACGGATATCCGTTGCTGGGTTGTGGGTTCAAAAATAGTCGCAGCCATGAAGCGCCAGGGACCGGAAGGGGAATTCCGGTCCAATTTACACCGCGGCGGGCAGGCAACAAAGATAAAAATAACGCCTGAAGAGCGGTCCACAGCAGTGCGGGCTGCTAAAATAATGGGGTTGCGGGTGGCGGGTGTAGATCTGCTGCGATCAAATCACGGACCCGTCGTTATGGAAGTTAACTCTTCTCCCGGCCTGGAAGGGATAGAAACGATCACGGGCATAGATGTGGCCGGTATGGTGATTTCTTATATTGAAAAAAACGCAAGTCCGGGAAAAACCGGTACCAGCGGGCGCGGCTGATATGCAACGCCCTGCAACAATCGCCGGTACACAGGTGAACCCCGGCACACAGGCAACCGTTCATATCCCGGTGCCCCGGCTGTACACCCATACAGACATGGCCATGCCTGTCCATGTCATTCACGGGCGGAAGGACGGTCCAAGGCTTTTTGTCTGCGGGGCCATCCACGGTGATGAAATCATCGGTACTGAAATTATCCGGCGCCTTATTAAACTTAAAAAGGTTAAAAACCTTCGCGGAACTTTGATTGCCGTTCCAGTGGTAAATGTCTACGCCTTTGAGCAGCATTCACGATATTCACCTGACAGAAGGGATATGAACCGGTTTTTCCCCGGGTCCAAAAAAGGGTCATTAACCTCCCAGATAGCCGAGAAGTTCATGTCTGAAGTTGTCAGGGCCAGTCAGTATGGTATCGACCTGCACGCCGGTTCAAATCACAGGGCAAATTTTCCACAAATTCGGGTGGATATTGAAAACCAGGAGGCGCTTGATTTGGCCAGGGCCTTTCGAGTACCGGTGGTGGTCAATGCCGGCATTCGTGACGGCTCTCTTCGGAAGGCAGCAGCCGAGGCAGGTGTTCACACAATACTATATGAAGCCGGCGAGGCGCTTCGTTTTGATGAAGAAGCCGTAAGGGCCGGTGTCCGTGGGATATTATCTGTAATGACAAGCATTGAAATGCTGCGTCCGTCAACGCGTCGGAAAACGCCACAAATGGATCCTCTGATTGCCGACTCAACTTCCTGGGTGCGAGCACCAATCAGCGGGATTTTACAGATGGAAGCGCCTCTGGGTGCCAAAGTGGCAAAGAATAACCGTATCGGCGTCATTGCAGATCCATTTGGAGATCAGGAAGTGGCCATACTTTCACCCGTGTCCGGAGTGGTGATCGGCCGCCTGAACCTTCCCCTTGTGCATCGGGGAGATGCTGTCATTCACATTGCTCATCTGGACCGTCTTAAAAAAATTGAGCCGGCCATCGAAGAATTTCGGGAAGAGATTGCCGACGAACGATAGGTATCAGATTCCTGCAAGCTTTGGCATCAATGCTGCCGCAAAACTCAAAACAAAGAAAAAACCGCACATGTCGGTGACCGTTGTCAGCAGCGGACTGGAAACAAGGGCCGGATCCAGTTTCAATCGTTTGAGCAGCAGCGGCAGCATCCCGCCGAGCATTACTGAGACCAGTGTGTTTGCAGCCAAAGCACCCCCGACCACAAATCCAAGCCATGGATTTCCTTTCCAAACAAACGCCACCATGCCGAGCAGCACCCCCAGGACCAGGCCGTTTAAAATACCGACCCTGGCCTCTTTTGCCAGAACCCAGAACAGTTCTCCGGGCCGGACAAGGCCCAGGGACAGTTCCCGCATGGAAACCGCCACAGCCTGATTGCCGGAGCAGCCGCTCATGTCGCTGACCATGGGTAAAAATACTGCCAGGGTGATGGCCGCTGCAAGGGTTTCCTGATGAAGGGCAATCACACTTGCGGCAATAATATTGAGAACAATATTCATGCTCAGCCATGCCAGGCGCCGTCCGGAACGCGATAACAGAGGCATGGTTCGGAACTCTTCTCCACCGATGATACCACTGATGCGAAGAAAGGTTTTTGTTTTTCTTTTACTCAACGCTCCTTCAACATCCCCGGACAGAATAACACCGACCATTCTGTGGTCATCATCCACAACAGGAACCCCGAATAGATGATTTTCATCAAAAAAATTTTCCAGTTCTCTAAGCGATGCTTTGTGAGGAATCGTAAGAGGAGACGGTATCATCAGGGTTGAAAGTATTGTATTTCTGGAGGGAAACAGCAGATCATGCATGCGCAGCACGCCGGCCAGTCTTTCGTCCTGGTCGACAACATAAAAATACAGAACGTGATAATCAATATATTTTTCACGATTGGCCTGCAGGTCATCAAGTACATCCTGGATGGTCTGGTGAGTCTTATACACCAGAAATTCGGAAATCATGAGTCCGCCGGCACAATCTTTGGCATACTCAAGAAACATCCTTGCTTCGTTTGCATCTTCAAGGTCCATCTTTGCCAGGACAGCCCTGGTGGATTTTCCATCCATTTCACCCAACACGTCAACCAGGTGATCACTGGGAAGTTCTTCCAGGATAGCGGCTGCTTCTTCAGACGACATGTCTTCCACCAGGTCCGCTGCCTGGGCTTCAGGAATGTCTTCAATGACATCAGCGGCATCCCCCGGGCTTAAAAGGCTGAACAGAAGCATTTGATCATCATTTGCAAGCCGGGAAATAACCCGGGCTGTTTCAGAGGGGCTGAGGTCATTGATAAATTGGGCGACCCGGACACTGTCTTTTTCTTTGATCAGTCCGGCAAGCTGTTCCCATGGCTGAATAAAGTCATTCATATGTTTCCTCAAGCGTGGTCTGAATTTTCAAATCAAGTATCCTCCTCATTGTCATTACAGCGGTCATAAAATGGGCAGGGTAATCATCAGTACAACCCGTATGACCGAGGCCAGGAAAACCCCGACCATTTGTAAATCAAATCCGAATTCGATTATTTGGGTAACTCGGTCCCTTTGTTCGTAAACAGCATTTATCCAGCCCATCGTTGAGGGCTTGATCAGTCCGCCTTTACCAAAACGCATAAAGCCCTGACCATCGCAATTCAGAACACCCAAATGGTTCTGACCGGTTTGATTTTCAGGGTGAAACGCTATGGCAAGCGGATCTGCCGCTCATTGATTTCCCACAGTTCTGTGGGGCCGTAACCGGTAAGTGTCTGCATCTGTCTGAAATTAAAAGCGGACCAGAATTTTCCTTTTTTGTCTTTAGACATGAATGCTGCTTTCATGTAACGATACTCACCTTTCAAGACCCACCAGTCCTTATCGAGGATATTGATTTTATCCGGTTTGATACCCCGATCCTTTAAAAATCCAGTCAGCTGATTTACCAAAGATTTATTGACCATTCCGGCAGCCGGGAAGGGCTGGGGACGGTTGGCCCATTCCTCTTTCTTTTGGTACCAGGCCTTGTTTTGCTTTTCAAGTTTGGAAAGCTGTTCAGAAAATTGTGCGGCCTGATCCTGCAGGGTATCGGACATCTTTTTAATCTGTTCTTTCTGGTAATTAATTTTTTTCTGGCTAAGGACAAAAAGATAAGTCCCGGATTCCGGTTTCCAGGTTTTGTTTTGTTCGAATCGCTGGCTCCATTCATCCAAGGTTCGCTTCACCGGACCTGCCATGTTCCTGGCTTCTGCATTACGATCGTTTTCATAGATTTCAATTTTAAATTTTAAATCGCTTGAAGCCTGGGACAGTTCATGCGTAAGTTCCTTTGCTGAGGTTTGTTTTTCAAAATTGGCCAAAAGGGTTTGGGCCTCTTTAAAGTATCGGTCCTGTTTTTCTAATGCTTCCTTGTTTCGGAGCCCGGGAAACTGCAGGCGTTTGGCGCCTTCATAGTCGATATAAGTTTTGATCCTGGGAAGCCATGTCTGGTTCATGGCTTCTGCATCAGCCTTGGCGGATGCTTTGGCAGCGACCATCTGATTGTTTTGATTCTCCGCTTTCTGTTTAAAAACCGCAAACTTGGCCTGCATCTCTTTGAGTCGTTTAACCCCCGCTGCCACATCAGGATTGTTGGGGTCTGCTTTATTGTTTTTAACAACCCTGTCCAGAAGGGATTGTGCGCCATTCAATTTTTGCTCCGCGTTAAAACTATAGGATTTAACCAAGTTGGTCTTATTGGCCTTTAAGGCTTTTTCACCTTGGTCCATCTCGCTTTGTGCAAAATCCATTTCACCGTAGGCCAATTTTAGATTGGATCTTGCCCCGTGACTTAATGGTTTCGGCCCGGAAGTACTTGATGCTGGTGCGGCTGAAGTCGCTGTCCCAGCGGACTTGGTCCCAAGCTTTTTATCAACCAGTTTTCTTGTGCGATTGTATTTATTTTGAAGAGATTTTAAGGATTTATGTCCGGGATCAGCGGCCTTTACTTCTTCAAGAAGCTGTTTGGCTTGCTTTAAAAGTTCATCTGCGTCAGTAACTTTTCTGGAATAATAGTTACGTTCCGCATTACGGATCATTTTATTGGCTTTTTTTGACAGGTCATCTGCCGAATCAGAAGCCATAACAAGGGTTGTTGACCAAAAACACAATAAAAAAATCATGACTAGTTTTTTCATTTTTTTATCCTCTTTTTAGGGTTAATTCCTTGGACCGAATGAAAACAAAAGTACAGTAACATGCGTATCTTGTCAATAATACGACACTCTTGATGATGTGCTTTTCTGTAAGTGTGACCCTAAAAGTGATGTAATTGGGAATGCATCTCATTTTAAAGTGAAACTTTAAAACTACCCTCAAAAAATGCCTTCCTGAATACACAAAATATCTGACAAAGATTTAGACAGATCCCAAAACGCAAAAAGCCCTCATTATTGCAAGATTGTGGGAAGCGCTGGTGAGATGCTGCTTTTTGACTTTGCAATGGATCATAATCTATTGTACTATCGTTTTAATTGACTATAATACGAAAAGCACTCTGTTGTTTTTTATACTCGAAGAAGAGTTCAAATAGTATTGAAAAGTATAACGGAAATATTGATGTCAAAAGCAGCAAAGGAGACTGACCTGCTTTTACGATTATATTACCGGGAAAAGGAATACAAATTTTTCCTGATCAGTAATTTTTAAGATAGCTCCCTTTTATTAAAAATTTTAATGGTAAAATTATAAAATGCCAAAAATTTTAATCATTGATGATGACCCCAATATTTGCAGTGTTCTCAGTGAAAAATTTAAAAGAATGGATCAGGATACCCATTGGTCTTTGACCTTGAGTGACGGTCTAAATAGAATATTTTCAGATGAATTTGATATTGTATTCCTGGATATAAATCTTCCGGATGGAAATGGTCTTGAGGCCATTGATGCTATCAAAGATCATCCTTTTGCACCGGAAATAATTATCATGACCGGTGAGGGCGATCCAGAGGGGGCTGAAATTGCCATAAAATCAAAGGTATGGGATTATATTCAGAAAAGCGGATCCCATAAGCAAATTGAACTTTCCCTTATCCGGGCATTGGAATACAGACAGCAAAAACGAATTATTATTCAAGGGAAAAAAATTAAAAGAGAGGCTATTATTGGAGAAAGCCGGCAAATTAAACTCTGCCTTAGAAATATTTTAAAGGCCTCCAAAAATGAAGTCCCGATATTGATTACCGGCGAGACCGGTACCGGCAAAGAACTCTTTGCCAAAGCCCTTCATGAAAACAGTTTGCGGCACCAAAATAACTTCATTGTTGTGGACTGTACTTCATTGCCTGAACATCTTGTTGAAAGTATTCTTTTCGGTCATTCAAAAGGTGCATTTACCGGCGCTGATTCACATAAGGCAGGACTGATAACCATGGCGGATGGCGGCACCCTTTTCCTTGATGAAATTGGGGAACTTCCCCTGGTTATTCAAAAAAAATTTTTGCGGGCGTTCCAAGAGAAAAGATTCCGACCAGTGGGAAGTAAAATTGAAACTTCAAGCGATTTCAGACTTATTTCAGCCACCCATCGAAACTTAACGGAAATGGTGAAAAAAAATCAGTTCAGGGAAGATTTTTATTTTAGAATTGCCAGTATAAAAATTGAAACCCCGCCTTTGAGAAATCGTAAATCCGATATCCCTTTGCTGGTGACACACCATATGGAGAGGAAAAAGAAAATTTTTGACGAATTGCCCCATGAATTATCTCAAGAGTTTTTGGAGGATCTATATGGATATGACTGGCCCGGCAATGTAAGAGAATTGTTTAACGCGATAGATTATGCATGCAGTGATGCTTTTCAGGAGTCCATACTGTTCTCAAAACACCTTCCGGATAATATTCGCGTATTTAATATTAAAAACAAAATTGAAAACCATAATGGGGCTGCCTCAGACTATCCCACCCTGGAAAAGAGCGCGCCGGTTGATAAGTTCAGCTTCAAAGAGTATATTGAAAAAATGAAACAGACGTATCTATCAGATCTCATATCCCATACCCAGGGGGATATAAAGACTGCCTGCCGTTTATCAGGTCTTTCTAGAGGACATCTTTATGCCCTTTTAAAAAAACATAATATCTCCAGCCCATAAACTGTCATATTTTTCTGACTGTCATATTTTCCTGACAAAAACTTCGAATCCCTTTATTTACAAGGATATCCTTATAAAACGAAATAAGACACTATACTTTATTATTTATAGTTGTCCTATTTTTCTGACAAAATCATAAGATAAAATATTTTTTAACTATCTGAAATAATTATATTTTTATTTTCTCCTCCCTGGCATGCAACTTGTAATATCCAACACTATAAAGAATTTAAAACAAATTCTTCAATTATTGTAAAAGGAAAAATTGATGAACTTTATACTCTTCATCCATCAAGATTCTCTAAAAAAAGGGATCACCCTCAAAAATATCATTGATAAAAATTTTTATGGAACCGAACTTCAAACGCTTCATACGTTTAACTCGTTCAAGGAACGGCTGAAAAAAAGCATGGGTCCCAGTGAAAATGAAATATTCATATTGCTTGCCGAGTCCCGAAGCAGATTAAATGAATTCGCTTCGCTGATTGGTTTGCTGGAAGGAAAACGGACGATATTAATCCTGCCGGATGAGTCAAAAGCAACTCTTTCCAGGGCATCAGAGTTTTTTCCAAGGTTTTTTACCCCCATGGGAGACACGTATAATGATCTTTGTGACGTTTTAAACAAGATGTCCAATCAAAAACAAATATAAACAGATTAAGCCCCTATTAAGAGACTGAAATAATAAATTGATAAAACCATAATGATGGACACTAAACTTTAAGGAGAAAAGGATGAACTGGAAAAACATGACCATAGGTAAAAAAATAGGCACAGGATTTGGGGTTATCATTATTTTCCTGATCGTAATGGGGGTCATCAGCTTCACAGACGTCGGAGGCATTGTCAAAAACGCAGAAGAAGTCATTGACGGCAATAAACTTGATGGCAACCTTGCCCAAAAAGAAGTAGATCATTTAAATTGGGCAAACCGAATAAATGCATTATTAACAGACGAAAAAGTTACATCGCTTGATGTCCAGACAGATGACCATAAATGTGGGTTTGGTAAATGGCTCTATGGTGATGGCCGAAAGCATGCAGAAGGTTTAGTCCCATCCCTTACACCTCTTTTAAAGGAAATAGAAACTCCTCATCATGAACTGCATCAATCTGCTGTTGAAATCAAAACTGTATTCAAACAACCCCATATGGAACTGGCTTTAACGCTTTCCAATAGGCTGACCGACCATGTCCACTGGGTGGGTACTTTAGGAAAAGCCTTGGCATCAGAAGCCGGTGGACTTTATTCCTACCAGACTCAGTTAAAAAATTCTGTGGATCAGGCCATTTCAGCGATTGGAACCATACATGAAACAAAACAATTTTCCAGCTTGGAGGAGATTAAAGCTGCGGCAGCCATCAATATAGGCAGGCTGCGCTATGGGGATGGCCGAAAAGATTATCTCTTTATTTTGGATGAGAGCACTAAAATGGTCATGCATCCAATAAAACCAGAATTAAACAGTAAAGACATGAGTGAAAGCAAAGATCCTAAAGGTAAACGCGTATTCGCTGAAATGGTTCGGATCAGCAAAGAAAACGGAAAAGGCTTTTTGACCTATGATTGGCCTCTGACAGGAAGCAGCGAAATTGCCCCAAAAATTTCATATGTCAAAGTCTATAAACCCTTTGGCTGGATTATTGGCACCAGTGTATATATTGATCACACGAATCATACCCTTATTAAACGGGCTCATGAATTTGTTGAAGGCAAACTTTTCACAACAGGCGTTCAGACTGATCCCACTAAATGTGCATTTGGCAAATTTTTAAATGATCCGAAAACAAATAAAATGGCTGCAGAATTCCCCGAATTGAAAGCTGCCCTTGACGCCATAGGTGATCCTCATAAAAAACTTCATGAGACGGCAGTTCACATTAAAGAGAAAGTCAATCATCTCAAGATGCATGAGGCCATTCATATATTTAACGAAGAAACTCAGGCTGCGCTTGATGAAGTCAAAAAACACTTTAACAGTGCCATTGCTGCTGAAAAAAATCTTCAGCAGGGCATGGATGATGCGAATCGTATATATGCGGAAAAAACTCTTCCAAGCTTACAAAATGTTCAGACATTATTAGGAAAAATACGTAATACTGCGCGGGAAAATATTATGACCGATCAAGTGATGCTGAATGCTGCCCAGAGCACCAAAAGAAAGGTGGCTATTGTTGCAGGGATTGCGATCCTTGCCGGTCTGCTTCTGGCGTTCATCATTGCCAGGGGGATCGTGTCCGTATTAAAAAATATCACCGTTGGCATGGGAGAAGGTGCCAACCAGGTTGCGGCTGCTTCGGGCCAAGTGTCCTCCTCCAGCCAGTCCATGGCTGAGGGTGCCTCTGAACAGGCAGCTTCCATAGAAGAGACATCCTCCTCCATGGAAGAGATGTCTTCCATGACTAAGCGAAACGCAGAAAATGCCACCCAGGCTGATACCCTGATGAAGGAAGCCAATCATGTCGTCAAAACCGCTGATGAATCAATGGATCAACTCATCGTTTCCATGCAGGAAATTTCAAAGGCCAGCGAAGAAACCTCTAAAATTATTAAAACCATTGATGAGATCGCTTTTCAGACCAATCTTCTGGCGTTGAATGCTGCGGTTGAAGCGGCACGGGCCGGTGAAGCCGGTGCCGGGTTTGCCGTGGTGGCCGATGAGGTCAGAAATCTTGCCATGAGAGCTGCGGATGCGGCAAAAAGCACGGCCGAGCTCATTGAAGGAACGGTTAAAAAAGTCAACGACGGGTCCCAACTGGTAACAACCACCAACGATGCCTTCACCCAGGTGGCGGAAAGCTCCGGAAAGGTCGGAAGCCTGATTGCAGAAATTTCCGAGGCATCCAAAGAACAGTCCGATGGAATTGAACAGGTTAATATCGCCATTACCGAGATGGATAAAGTGGTCCAGCAGAATGCAGCCAATGCAGAAGAGTCTGCCTCGGCATCTGAAGAAATGAATGCCCAGGCAGAACAGCTCAGGGACTATGTGGGAGATCTGATGATGATGATTACCGGCAAAAGAGACCAGAATAGCGTTAACGGAAAAAAGATTGTTGCACAAAAAGTGTCTCACAGATTATCAGTCTCAGGGCCAGGAAAGAAAAAAATGCTGTCCCGTGATACAAAAGAAATCCGGCCGGACCAGGTTATTCCCTTTGACGATGATGAAAATTTTGAGAATTTTTAAAGGGAGGTAAAATAAAATGACAAAATCTACTGAAACATTGGACAAGGCAATCAAGGCAACAACCATCTGAAAAAGAATCTGAGCCGGTTCTGGATACGGATGGGCCTGAACCAGATAGCCCGGCTGTTTCATGGTTTGAGCCGGTCCTAGAAAAATTCTCCGATTTGATCGGCGGGTTCTGCCCGGGGGAGATCCCGGATCTAGGTGCCCTGCTCAACAGCCTTGACGAACTCATTGATATGTCCACGGGAAAAGAGTTTGTCGCATTCCATGATGTCTGTATTGCCTGCAAGGGATACATGGAAGACATACATCTATAGCACCAAACCCTTAGAAGATGATGATATGGAAATCTTCATCGATTTTGTGTCTGAAGCACTGGAAAACCTGGATACAATTGAAGTCAACCTGATTGATCTGGAGCAGGACCCGTCAAATACAGATATTATCAAGGAAAAGGCACGAAATTCACCATCAGTTTGCCTCTTACCCTGGCCATTATTGACGGCATGCTGGTGGGGGTGGATGATGAAAAATATGTGATTCCCACTACTGCTATTCTAAAAGCATTTAAACCCTCCAAACAAGATTGCTTCACTGTTGAGGGAAAAGGTGAAATGGTCAAGGACAGGGGCAGCTTGATTCCCGTCATCCGCTTGAATGAAATCTATAAAAGCCTTCAATGCCGGTTAATTCGGGCTTAAACATCCGGCAGAATCCATAGCAGATGATGTCTCCATGATTGTTGCCGACTTTGGCATGAACATGCCGGAGGTTGAAGATTTATTAAATATAGTTTAACATTAAATAACAGGAAAAAAACAATGCCCTATTCAATACTGATCGTAGATGATTCATTAAGTCTGGATTGAAACAGCAGGAGACTTGAACGTGCCCCCTGAAATAAAAACGGACATAAAAGTGTTGGTGGTTGATGACCGCAAGATCAAAGCTGATCCCGAAACAAGGAACATTCCGGTTATATTCCTCAGCGCCATGGGAGACGTCGATTTAAAAGTAAAGGCCCTGGAAGCGGGCGGGACAGACTATGTAACCAAACCCGCCGGGCCTTCCGAAATTTTGGCGAGAGTTAACACACACCTTAACATGTATCGGTTGCAGCAAAGGTTGAAAACTCAGACCGAAAAACTGGTTGCTGAAATTAAGGAACGAAAGCAGGCGAAAAAAGAAAAAGCCCGAATAGAAGGTCAATACCATCAGGCCCATAAAATGGAAGCCCTGGGTCAACTTGCCGCAGGCTTGGCCCATGAGTTCAATAACCCTCTCGCCTTTATCCGCAGCAATCTGGATGCCCTCAGCGGGTATACAAAAAATATGGAACCCAATACTCTTTTAAAGGACGGCCCCGTATGACCCGACAAAGAAGCTTGACCAAAATATTGTGGATGACCCTGACGCCGCTTTATTTTATACTTGTCGCCATAATCTTTTACCTGTGGATCGGAGCAGAATTAAGGCATGAAAAATTCCAAAGAGATGATATCCGCAATATTTATATCTCTTCCCAAAAAGAGATCATACAAACAAGAGTGGAACACTTTGTTGATTACATCCGGTACGAGAAATTCCTTGCCCAAAAAAAGATGAAACCGGGACTTAACTCCAGCATGGATAAGGCCTTTCAGGATGAAACATTAAAACAAGCGATTATAGATCATCTTGAACAGATAAAGCATGGGAAAAACGGGTATATTTTTGCCGCCACCTGGGACGGTGTAAGCCTGTCCGGCCCGTTCAAAGGGGAAAATATACTGCACCTGACCGACCCCAATGGGGTCAGAATTGTTGAAGAACTTATTGGCGCGGCAAAGTCCGGCGGCGGATTTGTTGACTATGTGGCGCCTAGGTTTAAAGGGCAGCCGCCAGCACCCAAGTTAAGTTATGTAAAACCCTTGCCGGAATGGAAGTGGTATGTCGGCACTGGTGTGTATATTGATTCCATGGATTCCGTTATCCTGGAGAAAAAAAAAGAATTTCAAAAAAGCGTTCGAGATCTGCTGATTAAAACCATGGTGGTCCTCTGCTCGTTTTTCTTTCTTTCTTTTTTACTGGTCTGGTTTGTTTCAAGAAAAATCAAAAAAAATCTGGATGTATTTGCGGCTTTTTTTAAACGGTCAGCAGAAGAAACCTTTTTCATTGATGAAAATCAGGTGTATTTTGCTGAATTTCAGCCTTTGGTAGTTTCAGCGAACCAGATGTCCAGGGAACGGGGAAAAGCGGAAAAAGCGCTGCGGGAAAGTGAAGAACGATTCAGAAAACTCTCAAATCTTACGTTTGAAGGGATAGTGATTCACCGTGAAGGGGTGGCCGTTGATGCAAACGAATCGTTTACAAGAATGTTTGGTGTCACAAAAAAAGAACTACTAGACAAAAATATTATCGAGATGTTTATCCCCCATGAATATCGTGCCGTGGTAAAAGAGAACCTTGCCAAGGAGAGGGCAACACCATATGTGGTCATGGCAAAAAGAAAAGATGGCCGGCTTTTTCCAATGGAGATTGAATCAAAAAACATAAAAACCGGACCAGACACCTATCGGGTTACAGCCGTTCGGGATATTATGAAACGCAAGCAGGCTGAAGATGCATTGAAACAGAGCGAGGAAGAACTGAAAAGTATATTCAGAGCAGCACCAACCGGAATCGGCCTGGTCCGTAACAGGGTTATTTCCCAGGTAAATGATCGGTTTTGTGAAATCATTGGATACTCAAGAGATTCGTTGATTGGGCAGAGTTCCCGGATGCTTTATTCGTCAGATGAAGAGTTCGAATATGTGGGCAAAGAAAAATATGCACAGATTAGCAAAAAAGGGACAGGAACAGTTGAAACGAGAATGCAAACAAAGGATGGAAAAATAATTGATGTGCTGTTGAGTTCCGCGCCAATTGATTTAAATGATGTATCAAAAGGGGTGACGTTTACGGCGCTGGACATCACTGATCATAAGACAAAAGAGCTGGAATTATTGGAAAGCGAGAAAAAATACCGATCCATGATGGAAACCATGGAAGATTCAGCATATATTTGCTCGTCAGATTATACAATCGAATACATGAATCCTGCCATGATCAAACGGATCGGCAGTGATGCCACAGGAGAGCTTTGTCACAAAGCCATTCATGGACTGGATGAAAAATGTCCCTGGTGTATTTATGAAAAAATTAAAGATACCGAGTCTATGAATTATGAAATCGCCAGTCCGAAAAACAATAAAACTTACCATATTTCTAATTCAGCCATCTATCACATGGATGGATCATATTCAAAGTTATCAATTTTTCGGGATATTACGGAACTAAAGAAAATGGAGGCCCGCATGCAGCAATCCCAGAAAATGGAAGCCATTGGAACATTGGCCGGCGGCATTGCCCATGATTTCAACAATATTCTTTTCCCCATTGTGGGTCACGCCGAGATGCTGTTAGAGGATATCCCCGAAGACAGCCCCTTTCGAAACAATCTGCAAGGAATTTATTCCAGTGCCCTGAGGGCCGGAGACCTGGTAAAACAAATTCTGACCTTCTCCCGCCAGGATACGAATGAATTAAAACTGATGAAGATGCAACCCATTATCAAGGAGGCATTAAAACTGATCCGGTCTTCAATCCCCACAACAATTGACATCAAGCAGGATATTCAGGCTGACTGTGGTGTGATCAAGGCCGATCCCACCCAGATTCATCAGATAGTGATGAATCTGGCCACAAATGCCTACCATGCCATGGAGGGAAAAGGCGGAAACCTGATCGTGACCCTGAAGGAAATCCAATTAGACATGTATGAGGTCACCACTCCTGATTTGACACAAGGGACATATGCCTGCCTAACCGTCTCAGATACGGGAATGGGCATGGACAAACAGTTAATCAAAAAAATCTTTGACCCGTTTTTTACCACCAAGGAAAAAGGCAAAGGAACCGGCATGGGGCTTTCTGTGGTGCATGGCATTGTTAATGGAATGGGAGGCGCTGTTCGGGTATACAGCGAGCCCGGTACCGGGACAGAATTTTATGTTTATTTACCAGTAGAAAAAAATTCTTTTGAAAATCCGGTGATTCAGACAAAAGACTCCATCCCGGGCGGGACGGAAACCATCCTTCTTGTGGATGATGAAGACACCATCCTTATAATGGAAAAACAGGTGCTGGAGCGTCTGGGATATCAGGTTATTTCCCGTACCAGCAGCCTTGAAGCCCTTGAAGCGTTCCGGGGGAATCCCAATAAATTTGACCTGGTCATCACTGATATGGCAATGCCCAATATGTCCGGAGACAGGCTGGGCCACGAACTGATCAGGATACGTCCTGATATTCCCATATTACTTTGTACCGGGTTCAGTGAAAAAATGTCTGAAGAAAAAGTGGAATCCATGGGTATTAAAGGATTTTTATTAAAGCCGATTGTCATGAAGGATCTTGCTGGAAAAATTCGAAAAATTTTGGATGGGAATGACAATAAGATAAAAAAGGGGGTATCTGAAATCCATTCAAGGTCATCCGGCCAATAGGGGAATTAACATCTGTTGTACGCAATATAGCAAAAAAAGAAACAACAGTTGAAGTACCACTTTTACAAGAAAAAAATGAGATTGGAGAAAAGTACCCAAGATTAACCCTGTAATTCCTCACCTCATACTGGCGTATATGGTACCTACTGTTACAATCCTTAATCCCCCCGAAAAGCCAAAATGCAAAAAGCCCTGATCATTACAATAATGATCAGGGCTTTTTGAAGAATTAATCTGGCGGCGTTCTACTCTCCCACACAGTCTCCCATGCAGTACCATCGACGCTAAAGAGCTTAACTTCCGTGTTCGAGATGGGTACGGGTGTGACCTCTAT
>NZ_JAQYWD010000020.1 GCF_030145145.1 Desulfobacula sp.
GGCAGCTCAAAACGGCTGAACATTTCATCCGCACCGTACTGCCGGTAACTTCCGGCACGGTGGCCACCATTCTTGACACCTGCGGTGCGGCCGTCGAGATCTCGGATGCGTCTTTTGGTGGAAAGTAGACAGGCGTGAGATTGAACCTCGTTGAATCGAGCATCTAACACACCAAATCCTGCCATTTTATCAGGCATGAACAATCGGGTTGAATAAGGAATTTGAATTGATTTACAATAAATGGAATATTCTAAATTTATATATTAACTATTTTTATCAAAGGTTTCCCACATGGTAAACAAGAAACTAGATTGGGGTGGCTATAAAAGTGACTTGGAGGTTGACGAGAAATTGATGTTGTCTATTGTCAGGACTTCAGAACGTCTCAAAAAGATGATGGGTAGTATATTTAAAAACTATGGTTTAACATTTGCTCAATATAATCTTTTAAGAATATTGGATTCTTCACCAAACATGGAGAATACACTAACAGTTGTCAGCAGGATAATGTTAGTCTCAGGTGCCAACCTGACAGGGGTTGCTAAAAGGCTGGAAAAAAATGGATTTATTATCAAGCGGATCGATACCAATGATGACCGTAGAAAATTCCTGGAACTCACTACCAAAGGAAAGAACACGTTAAAAAATATATACCAGGAAAAAGAGGCGTGTATAAAAAAATACATGAGCACTGTTTCTGGTTATGAAAAAGAAGAGATGTTGACGAGGCTTAAACTGATAAGTGACAAAGTGAAATGATAAGGTTTTATTTTATTATACCGATATTCAAATTGTCACAGACCTTAAGACTGGTTGAGGGATCCGCCAAGCCACTACCCCATGTCTGATTTGATTGGAAAGGACTAAAATCTCTTTTTGCTAAATCTATGATCGGAAAAATTATCAAAGCATATAATGTCACTTTTAAGCTCTTTAGTGCCTTTAATGATTGTTTTCCGATCCCATCCCAGTTCTCGTTCAGCCTTAATTTGCCCGCCATATCCTAAAATGGAAACGACACGTGCCATAAATTGTCGCCGTTCATGGCCTTTTAATTTGTTTCTCGTCTCATTTAAAAAGGATTTGATTTCCGGAGTTAACCTTCCGATATCAGTTAGGTTATTTATATGATTTTCATTCTGGTCAGACATGGTCACCTCTTTTTTTATTTAACTTGCCATGTTGACCATAGACTATACTTGTGGGGTTGTCTATCGATTTATATTTTTCCGGATCAAATAATAAATTGTAATTCTGTGGCGGTCAGCGTTATAATTATAGCCTCGCCAAACATGAAATGCTTACCCTCGAAAATTTGTGGATATATTTTCTTCCAGTAACCTTACAATCAGAAAGAGCAGAACTCCGCTTCACCGTGATTGGTTTTAAGCGGAGTTCTATGATGTCTTATTTTTTTAAGAGCCAAATAATAGGTTCTCCCATTTCGGTAAGCAAGTAAAAACGTATCTTCATTAGGCGGTTTTTTATCCGCTTCCCTAAAATCATCGACAGAGTTTATTACGCGGTTTTTATCTCAATCTGTCTGGGTTTGGCTGCTTCGGACTTGGGCAGATGCAATCTTAACACACCGTTTTTAAGCTCTGCTTCAACTTTTTCAACATCAATGGCCTGGGGAACAGAGAAGCTCCTGACATATTCAACATTCGTAAACTCTTCATATGTTGCTGCCCCTTCTGTCTCAAGTTTCCTGACACCGGATATCGATAATGTGCCGTTATCAATATCAACTGAGATATCTTTTTTTACAACTCCCGGCATGTCTGCCTGGAGTAGTATTTCGTCTTCATTTTCATAAATATCAACGGCGGGTGTTGCTTCGTATACCCCACGTGTTTTCTCAATGCTTTTTTCGTCTTGTTTTGCGATTTCCTGGGCCTTGTCCATGGTAAACCTCCTTTTTCTGAAGTTATCTTGAAGTTTAACTGATGCTGATTTTCTTGGGTTTTGCCACCTCATGCTTGGGAAGAATGAGATAAAGCACACCGTCTTTCAATGTGGCCTCAACTTTTGTGGAGTCCACATCTGCAGGCAGGGTAAAGCTTCGAGAAAAAGAGCCAATCCCTCGCTCTGTTTTGTGGGTCTTATACCCTTCGGGGGCATCCGATTCTCTGGTGCCGCTGATTTCAAGATAGTTCCCTTGAATCTTTACATTAAGATCCTTCTTTTCAAGTCTGGGCACTTCAGCCCTGATTTCAAAACTATCGCCGTTTTCATAGAGGTTCGTTCGGGGAAAGGTTTGTTCTAATTCCCACCTGTAACCGGATGATCTTCCATAATCACTGTAGAGATTGTCCAGCTTTTTTTGGAGAAAATTCATGGTCCCGAACAATCTGTCTATGTCACTGATTCTTGTAAACATACGTCTTCCTCCTGTGATAGGGTGTTGTGAATTGTTGCAGGAACCTTTTAAGGAAATTAGAATCGACGTTTTCATGAAAGGGTTAAGGTGTCGTCTATTCTACCTGTAAGGCCTTTGCTCCCACAAATTCATCTGTATTTGAGCCTAAATTAATTCCGCTTTTTTCCATGTCAATACAGTTTTATTATTTTTTTTTAAATTTTTTTTCAGTAATGAATAATAGACTGCTTTCCATTTTGCTTTCCATTTGTCATCTCCTTTTTTTTGCTTAAGGTGGCTGCCATGAGACTGATTATTATTCCCGCAACCACCTTGCGATTAGAGATGGTGTCCTGACCGGAAATCCTATACCGCTTTTATCTCGATCATCTTGGGTTTGGCCACTTCAGATTTGGGAAGGTGCAGTTTGAGTACACCGTCTTTGAGTTCAGCTTCCACCCGTTCGACATCAATACTCTGGGGAACAGAAAAGCTTCTGACATATTCAACATCCGAAAACTCCTCCCATTTGGAAACCCCTTTATTGTCAAACCGCCGAACACCAGAAAGGGAAAGCGTTCCATTGTCGATATTCACAGAGATATCCTTTTTATTAACACCTGGCATGTCTGCATGCAGCAGGATTTCATTATCATTTTCGTAGATATCAACAGTGGGTATTGCTGATCTCAACTCTCTGGTTTTCTCGATAGATTTTTCTTCTTTTTTGGCAATGTCTTTTCTGTCGCTCATGATAACCTCCTAATCAATTTTATACTCTTACTTCATCGATTAATTGATAGTGATCTGTTTGGGCTTGGCAGTTTCTGATTTCGGCAGTTTAAGATACAGGATGCCGTCTTTCATCATTGCTTCAACCTTTTCCGCATCTACGTCAGCGGGCAGAGTGAAGCTGCGTGAAAATGTACTGCCGCCTCTTTCATTCCTATGGATTTTGTAGCCATCAGGGGTATCCACGATTCGTTTGCCACTGATTTCCAGGTAGTTGCCCTGGATTTTGATATTCAGGTCATGTTTTGAGATTCCAGGCACTTCAGCCTGTACTTCAAAGTTGTCACCATTTTCCAGAAAGTTGGTTCTGGGTGAATTGGACGTCAGCGTGAAAGCAGGAGCATAGAGAGAGGACCCGTCAAAATCATTGAAGAGTCTGTCCATTCTGTTTCGGAGCAGATCCATGGCCCCGAACATTCTGTCGATTTCACTGATTCCTGTAAACATAGTTCCGTCTCCTTTTCTGTTATTGTTTTGTGAGGCTTAGCTTTAAATTCGGCCTCATTTTGAATTTGACGCTAAAATAAACACAAAAAATTGGATGTCAATAAAATTTTCATTATTAATTACATTTTTATCGAAAAAGTAATATGTATAGATTATTTTTCCTTTTATGATATTATGCCAAAAAACTATTACCTTATTTTAGGGATTACTTCAGAGGCAACACTGGATGATATCAAAGACGCTTACCGAAGGCTTGCAAAAGAGTATCATCCAGATCACTACGGGGAAAATCATTCTCCGTTTCTTGCCATCCAGGAGGCCTATTCTATTCTGTCAGATCCGATTAAAAGACAGACCCATGACTTAGCCGTTCTGAATCAAAAAAAGGTGGCACCCCATTATGGGGAAAGCATAAGGCATAACCCAAGGAAGCATGTTGAACTGTTAATTCCAGAACAAGAAATTCCGATAGACCTGGGAACGGCAAATCTTGCAAGGTCTTTTCATTCATACAGACCGTCATTTGACGAATTATTCAACAAAAGATTCAGCAATTTTAACCAGAGGTCAAGACCTAAGAGCCAGCGACTAGAAAATCTCAATGTTGTAATAATATTAACCCCGGAACAGGCGTTTCGCGGTGGACAGGTTAAAGTAGCCCTGCCTGCAGAGCTGACATGTCCATCCTGTTCAGGCAGGGGTTGGGTAGGCGGTTACGAATGCTGGCGCTGCAATGGTGAAGGTATCCTTTCTGGAGAATACCCAGTAATGATCAGCTATCCGTCTGGCATAACAGATAATCATTTGGTTCGATTACCATTACATCACTATGGTATTAAAAAGTTGTATCTGACGGTGCATTTTCGTGTCTTTTATGACATTTGATAAGTTTCTTGAGCTCTCAAAGGCAACCTTGAGCTGCAGAAATATGTAAAAAGCCTGAATTACAAATTTAATCAATCCCTGGAAAACTGGACACCGAATGAAATATATTATAATAAACAGGAGCTGAAGTAAGCAGCATGAAAAATCTTCGGCTTCTGGCCTGGGGTTTTCCCACGCCCTTTGAGCGCGTAAACCGCCCAGGCCGGAAGTTACAGTGACAAGGTTAAACATATTAAGGTGAATATGAATGCAAGGAAAAACGGATTGGGAACCGATCCGCGAAAACAAATTCTAAAAGCCGCTCAAAAAGCCTTTTCGCAAAAAGGCTCAACAGATTCCAGCATATCGAAAATCGCCAGCAGGGCAGGGGTAACGGATTCAATTATTTATCATTATTTCAAAAACAAGGAAGATTTGTTGTTTTATGCGTTGGCGGACAAATTTACAGATTTTGAAAAAGACCTTAGACTTCACATGGAAGGGATAATTGATCCTGTTTCAAAATTAGGGAAGATGATATGGCATCATCTTTACGCCATTGATCTGGATCCCAGTGATTCACAAATTTTGACAAACCTGTTGATTGAATGCCGCTCCAATAAAAATTTTTATACGCATGAAGGATATGCAACACTCAAGAAATATAACAACCGCATGGGCCAGATTATTCAGCAGGGGATTGATGAACATTTATTCAGCCCGGACACTAACGTGAGCCTCACCCTGAATTTAATTTTTGGGTTATTAGATGAAGTCTCTCTGAGCTGTTTTGCTTCCAGGGAGATTGAAGCCACCCTGCCGGATTGGCCCGGCATCATGAATTTAGTGTTTGCCATTATTCCCGGGGACGCTGTTCAATTGCACAACACTACTGGCAACAAAGATAAACGGATACTCAAAGCGGCAGTGCGTGTGTTTGCCAAAAAGGGATACAATGCATCGACAATGAATGAAATTGCCAATGAAGCCAATGTTGGCGAGGGGACGCTCTATCTCTATTTTAAAAATAAAGAAGACATACTTTTCTCCATTCCAAAAAAACAGCTCAGGCGTTTGAAAAACAGTGGCGGGGCGCTCTTCAATATTCAACATCCGATTAAAAAATTGCGCCGGTTCATTCGATTGCTTTTCACGATCTTTATGGAGGACAGGGATTTTGCAAAGGTTTTTCTGCTGGACATCAAACTCAATAAAAAATTTTACAAATCGCCTCTTTATAAAGATTATATTGACTATATGTCAATTTTAGAAAGCATCTTGGAAGAGGGTCAGGAACAAGGCCTTTTCAAAGAGTCCATCGTTCCCCGCTTGTTTAGGAGTCTGGTGCTTGGCGCTTTCACCTATCTTGCCATACAATGGACCATAGTAGAAAAAGAAAAACCCATTGATATGCTGCAGGGGATAGAGGAAGCGGTGGCGATGCTCTGCCGATGCGTTGTAGTGGACGGCTCTATCGTAACGGAACTGGATTCCATATATAAATAAAATTTAAATCAGCTTTTTTTACGCATAAATGATATCAAAGGTTCAGCCAGGAACAATTTGACATAAGGGGGATAACTCAGCCAGGGCCGGGAAAAAAGGGACAGCGTTATTTTTTCATGTCAAGCTTTTTATATTTTTAAATCACTAATGGGGAGGAAAATCATATCACAAGCAAATTAACCTCAACAGGCTTTCAAACAGGGAAAGTCTACCCATGGCATCCCACCTTTTATAAAGATGTGTAAACCAAAGAATTTGAAACATCGTCGTTTCTTTGTTCGGCTATTTTTAACGCAGCCGTAATGGCATATAGACCCTTTTCATTTACCCCGACAGCTACTTGCCTTTTATCTTTAAAAATCATTAATAGATAAACCAGGGGAAGAACTGGAGAAATTTTTTCAGCAATAGTCGGTATTTCTTTCATTGATTCAAGCTGGTTTAAATTAAAACCAACCATTCTTTTTTCAATGAGTCTTTCTCTGAGGTTTGGCTTTACCCAGAACCTATTTTCAGCTTCATCAAAGGTTATCATTCGACACTGATTCTTTTTATTGACATAAACAATTTCCATTTTAAATCTCCTCTTTATTCGATAACCTATAGTGAATATGAAATCCATATACAAGGAGAAAGTGATCCTCTCCCGGGAAATCAAACAAAAGGTTTAACTGATTTTGAAGGAGTTCTTCACTTAAACTCATGTTCGACAGTTGTGGATATGCGAAAATGGAAACGTCATACCAAGCAAGGGATATAGATATACACCCCAAATGGCGTGGTGCATACAAAACAGGGGGTGGATTTGATGGATATTCTCTTTGTGAAAATATTTCAAAAATTAGAAATTTGAAAGATATCATGAGAATACACTACCAGCAATACCCACAAGAAGAGCGAATACCGACATTATGCAAACCCACGGCAGAAGGAATCGACGTTTGAACCGATTGCCTGGTGATTATAGCCTCCTTCAAGAATCGCATATCTTCTTCCACTGCATATTTTCTGTGAGTATTTCTTCATCAGCCGTCCAAGTTCAGTGTAATCTTCGGGATAAAGAAGGTGCCCCCAATCATTGATGCCCTGATCAAAGCCTGCGGATGCTGCAAAGATGTCAACATCGGTAAGGGTTTTCATATAACCTTCAACTTCCTGGATATAGCGCCCTCTTTCTGTTGACTCCGGATTGAGTATTGAAACAGTGATTTCATCATTTTGATCTTGTAAAATGTTGATATTCCCGTCTCCGGTATGAAGGTCAAAATCAAGGATAAATGCTTTTTTAATCTTCTTTTCTGAATATAGCTTCAGCAGGCTTATTGCCATATTGTTGAAATGACAAAAGCCCCAGCAAGATTCTGAAGAGGCATGATGTCCTGGTGGTCTTATCACCGCACGATGCTCTTGGTGATATTTTAGTGCTTGAAAACGTGTTTGAAAGATTATTTTCAGTGGCTATCTGGTAAAGACGACTTGGATGAGGATATGTGGTTTACGGTTGAACATTATTTGGGATAACCGATTCAGAATGTGGTATGATCCCTGTAAAGTTTGAATGTTCGGGATGTCTTAAAACAAAGCTTTATGCTGTTGAAATCTGTAAAAAATAGGAGGCGACAATGCCTGCAATAATAAGTTTTCTTCTTCTTTTAAGTGGTCTAATTGGTATATTCATTGGCCAAAGAATGGTTAAGAGCCGCTATGACTTTTTCTTTCGACAAGTTCAGCCAGAAGATGTTGTGGTTTGTAGAACGGTTTTTGTTTGTTTGGATGATGGTTCCTACCACAAAAAGGCCATTTCTAATATTTTGACCTTCGGCAATGATTGGAAAGCATTTGAAACTGATGATGGGTGTCAATATGTCCTGGGAGAATGCTTTGTAAAAGAAGATGGCCAAAGATCTTCGATTAGCAAGGAAACAAAGGAAAAATGGGTCAGCAGGGAAGAATTGAATCAATACGAAAAAAATTTTGGAAAGCCAATCAAACTATTGGAAAATAACACCAAGGAAGAATTATGAACGATGGAAATAAATCAATTCATGAATTTGATGTAGATTTAGTATATGGCATGTGCTGATGGACTCTGGGTATTGTATTTATTTATGCCGGCCTCACCAAATTGTTCACCCCAACGGTATTTGCTGTTCTCATCGATGCTTACGGCATTGTCCCGGATATCATGCTTATGCCGGTTGCTGTTTTTTTACCGACTCTGGAGGTAGCTGCAGGGATTGGTATTCTGTTCGATATCAAGGGCAGTCTGACAATAATCCTGGGGCTGGTAGTCCTGTTTTTGCTCATACTGGGATACGGCATTCATATGGGGCTGGACGTGGACTGCGGCTGTTTCGGTCCAGAAGACCCAGAGGTTAAAGCTTTTCACGGATTGAGGACCGCATTTAACAGGGATCTGATCATGCTGGCCGGTATCTGCTTTACCTTTGGCTGGCGAAAATTTCGGGGGATTTCCCCCAAAACATTTACCTATTATTTTAGCATATACAGAGTGGTTAAAAAGGAGAACATGACATGAAAAAAATTATTTGGATACTGAAGCTCGCACTGGTTGGAACTCTGATCATGGGATTTGTGTCACCAGCATTTGCATTCCTGGACAACAAATTTAAAAAGGAATTGGAAAAGGAAAATGCAGCGGTCAAGCTGGTACATGAGGTTCAGCGCGGTGGTTATGACGTGGTTAAGACGGATGAACTGAAAGCTTGGATAGATCAAGGCAAAGATATGGTTATTGTGGATACCATGCCCTATGAAGCCAGTTATAAGAAAAATCATGTCCCCGGTGCTGTCCAGTTTCTTTTTCCCATTCCGGATATGAACGAATGGGATACCAGGGAAACCGATGGTAAATCCCAGGCAGAGTTTGAAAAACTGCTGGGGCCGGATAAAAATAAAACCATTGTGGTGTATTGCAGATTTGTAAAATGCACCCGGAGTCACAATGGGGCGACCTGGGTGAAAAAAATGGGATATAAAAATATCTACCGGTACACAGGTGGCATTTTTGCATGGAAGGGCGCAGAATACCGTATTGAGAAAACGCAATAGGGCAGACGTTAGGAAAATTGATGTTTTATCCTGAGTTTAAAAATAAAACCGATTCGGAAACCGAAAATCTGGTCATCCGGTTGAAAGATCATGCCAGAAATCTGTATGAAACCCGGCAATTTCTCTGTACGGAAGCTGTTCTGGTCGCTCTTAACCAGGGGTTGGACGGCGGTCTGACTGAAGATCAGGCTGTTACCATGGGTGCACCCTTCTGTGTGGCTATGGGGGACAGCGGGTGTCTATGCGGAGCCCTGAGTGGAGCAGTGCTGGCTACAGGTCTGCTCATGGGTAAAAACCGGCCTTATACACACCGTAAAGAAATGAGAGAGAGTGGCATGATCCTGCACAACACGTTTAAGGCGGTTAATGGAGCTACTTGCTGCCGGGTGCTTTCAAAAAAGGTAAAACATGATAAGAAGGCCCATTTCAAACAATGCGCAAATCTCACGGCAGAGGCTGCGGAAATGGCCGTAAGATTAATCCTGGAAAAACGGCCGGATCTGATTCCGGTTGCCTGCTCTCGGCCCCGCCCCCGTCATCACTGCCAGTTAAGCGGCCTTGCGGTAAAACTTTTCAAGCGAATATTTTAAATCCTTTTCAGGTGGTCCCAATATAGCCAGGACCTGATCCTATGATAGCTTAATTTGCTCTCCTTTTTTTGAGAGAGGATGACATATTATTCCAATTGTTCCTCAATAGTTTGTAAAAGATAAATGCCTTCTATCAGACCAATTTTGCGATCATTATTGATGTCGGTGGCGGTACCCAATTTTTCCGGTGTGATCCCAACGACAACCTTAAGAGCATAAATAGCATCGGAAATATCCATTGATCCATATCGAAGGACAGCCAACATGGCATATGAATTATCATCTGATTGCCTACCCGCACTTACCAGGATTTTATTATCCCGCTGCAATACCACATTCGCGCTGTAGTCATATTGACTAAGATTTGCTGTTATCTTGCCATCCCCTGAATCAAATGTTGTATCCAGAGAACCGTCAGTATTGTAGCGGGCAATTTCTAAATCGTAGTTGTAATCAGAAGAGCGTCCACTACCGTAAGCAATAATTTTTCCGTCTATTTGCAGCGCAATTCCGCTTACACTTGATGTTAGACCTGCAAAAACAGTTGAAACACAACCATCAATATCAAATGTTGTGTCCAGAGAACCGTTACTATTGAAACGAATCAAAAGAAATTCTCTATCGTTAGGGCTTGTTGAAACGCCGGATGTCCAACCCCCAACTATAATTTTACCATTAGCATCAATGACTACATCACTTCCTCGACTGTGGTGGCCTGAAAGCATAACCAACTTACCGTCATTACTGAAAGTGGTATCCAGTGCTCCACTCGATGTAAGTCGAAGGATACTGATTTTATGCCTGCCATCAGCCCCCTGTCCATAGCCGGCAACAACAATATTTCCATCATCCTGGATAGCAACGGCACTTGCAGTTTCTAATGTGTTCTCTGTGAAATGTTCACGCACATATCCGCTGTTGCCAAATGTAGTATCCAGACGACCATCAACATTAAAACGCATGATAAGAAATCGATTGTTATATCCTACCATATAATATCCAGCAGCAATAATTTTACCATCCGGCTGCAAGACGATATCAAAAATACCATCAGCTGACCCTATGTTGGCGTTTATCTCGACCTTGCCATCTGTGCTAAAGCTTGTATCTAAAGAACCATCCTTGTTGTAGCGAACTAAAGCACAGTTCCACCAAGTCCAATCAAAACCGCTGTTATCTCTAACATTGGGGTCGGTTCGTGTTGTGCCGCCCACAATAATTTTCCCATCTGTCTGGATTGCTATGGCCCCGGCGGTTTCATCCGAGTACTGTGGTTCCGAAGAAAAAAAATCAGTGGTTACCTTACCATCACCATCAAAACTGGTATCTAAAACACCGGAACTGGTATAGCGAGCAATAATGATGTCACTTCCATAAGTAGTGGAACCAGATCTATTACTACCAACCTGAACGATTTTGCCATCATTTTGCAGGACAATTTTGCCGTTATTAAGTGATTTGGTTGGGGTCCAGATGGCTTCCGCGATGCCTTTAGTGCCGAAACTATTATCAGGTTCGTTGAGCTCGGCACCACATATACTGGTCATTAATAATAAAATAGCGATGGCAGACAGCGTTTGATTTTTCAAATTATTTATTCCCCTTAATCGATAGCCCGGATAGAATCTAAAGTGCCGTTAACGGTTGTATCGTAATGAAGACATGTCAGCTTTATAAGAACAATACTGTTGGAAGTCAAGGATTTGAATCCTTTATCTGAAAGGAACGCAGACTTACCGTATGATAAACAGCTGAAGTTTCGTATTGGGGTTAATATCGGCGATGCAGTGCAGAACGGTTACAGCCTGTAAGGTGAAGGGGTCAATATCGCTGCCCGTATCGAAGGCTTAGCTGATCCTGGAGGCGGGAAAAAGACTTTTTTGTCTTCGGTATCAGGATAGTCAGGGGTAGGATTTTTTTATTTAAAAATAGGGATTTTTAACTATTGACGGACCAAATTTAACTTGCTAAGCAATCCTAACCGATTGATAAAACATGATCATTCTAACTTGTTTAGAAACAGGGTACGAATTTCTTGTTTCTTTTTCTGAGACAAAAATGATCACAGTAAACGCTAATTTAATTACACCGTTTTTAACGGGCAAAAATTGAATACCAATTAGAGGGAGGGACTATCCCCATATTTCTATCAATCTTCTATGGAATCAGGGCTTCAAGATCCATAACCAAAAATTTATTATTAAGGAATTATTAATTATGGCGACCCAAATAGTGCAAAGGTATTTGCTGAATTTGTTTTTTTTCTCAGTCTTGTGCATTTTGATCTATGGCACAGCCCATGCATTTACCCTTGGAGATGTTGACAAAGATAGCAGTATACAGTTATCCGAGGCAGTTTATGCTTTACAAGTTACTTCGGGTGCAAGAACGATACTGTCCACAGGTATAATTGATGTTCCAGACAACTTTGCCACTATACAGGAAGCCATTGATGCAGCAGTTGAAGGTGACACCATTAAAGTGGCATCCGGGACTTACAATGAAAATATTTTCATTAGAAAAGATCATATCATCATAGAATGCTGATGAATTCAATTTGAAAATGACCACTGGAAAATGAAGTCAAGGGGGTATTTTAAAAGATTTTTTTTTGTCCCAGGACAAGAAAAACGTTTCTTTTAAAAAAAAGATCATTTTTTTTATAATGAAAGTAATTTTTGATTATATCGTCCTTTAGCCCTGTTTCTATTCGCTGTATGAGACGGACGGTATCTTTATCACTACGAACCGCATGGTTTAGATAATCGTTCAGGTTCAAATCAATCGCAACCTCCATAGTGGATAAAATTTCAACATCATGTTGTTGATACAGGTCAAGAATAAAGTCTCTGGAGCATGTGACCATGTGAGCGGCATCCACCAGCTGTTCAAAAGATTCAAAAAAATCGTTAACATACTTGTCATCATAGGCAACGATATCCTGGATTGAGATCCTTCCCTGTTGACGGCAACACCGCTTCATCTCCTTGAAGATTGAATCATGCTCCGAATAATGATGAAACGCAGATTTTGATATCACAATAGAAAATATCCCGGATTCATCTGGCAGACTTACTGCGTCGCCACATCGAAAGGTGGTGTTTGTGATCCCGAATGCCTGAGACTGCTGCTTTGCCAGGGCAATCATTTTATCAGACAAATCAACACCGGTTGCATGAGTGATATTTTGTGCACAAAAAAGGCAGAATTCGCCACTGCCGCATGAGACATCCAGGAGCCTGTCTTCATGCATCATTCTGCAGAAATCATAATAGTAACCCGCATAGTCCTCATTTTTTGTTACTGACCATCTGCTGAATTTTTCAGCCTGCCGGTCAAACTGGAGACGAACGACCTTTTTAGAATTGTTCTGTTTCATTAGAAGCGTCCTTTTCATACTCCTCAATCAAGCCATCCGACCAGTTGATCATGGTGGTGAACAACTGGTCATATTGTTCCATTATGGCCTTTCCTCCCATCGGGGGATCTTTGATGACTTCCTGATCTTTTTTCAGATTGGCATAACTGCTTTGGAAGTATTGCTTCAGGTTTTTGAGCATGGCAATACCCCTGTCTTTGTCAACCAAATCCAGGTTGATCAAAAATGCATTAAAATCAAAATAAATCGGACTTGGCGTTTTGGAAAACCTGCCCATCAGTTCATCAAAGTATTCATTGCCGGAAGCCGTAATGGTGTATATCACTTTTTCAGGCATGTTGCCGGTTTTAGCTTTTCCGGTAGAAAGATAGCCTTTTTCAGCCAACTTCTTCAAATTTTGATAGACCGTCGGAGCTCCGATTTTCATCCAGTTTTTGAGCCGGATATACGCAATGTGCTTATTCATTTCATATGCATTCATGCTTTGCTTTTTCAATATCCCAAGGATGACCAGATTGACAGCAGACATACAGACTCCTTTTGATCATAGGTTTAAATTATGCACAATGACTGGATTTTTGAGATGGTAATCCAGGGTTCTTAATAAATTGATCCGGACGGTTCATAAATGTTTTATAGATTTTGTAATACTCAGTGTCTTCATAGTTTATTGGTTCAATTACCGGATTATCAAAATTGTAGATACGAGAACTCGGACACGCCAGCAACAATGGAGAATGGGTCACAATAATGAACTGGGCATGACCCTGATGGCTTATTTTAATTAATAGATTTAAAAGTTCTATTAAAGACGATGGAGACAAAGCAGTTTCCGGTTCATCCAAAAAGTAGATTCCTTTGATGCTGTATCGAGATTGGAAATAAGACATAAGGGATTGGCCATGAGATTGGGTAACCAGTGATTTCCCTCCAAAATAATTTAGCATTTTGACATCATTAACCGCCCATTCTTCAAGGATTTTTGAAAAATGTGAAAAAATTTGGGATCCAAAAAAAGAACCCGGTACCGGGTCGTCTGCCCACTGAACGGTAATGGTTTTATATAAATCCTCTTCATAAGGGTTGGGTTCGTGTCTCAACCCAGTATCATCCTGCCAGATATGGATACCGCATCTAATAGCAATAGCTTTGAGCAAAGTGGATTTTCCTGTTCCATTCTCACCGCAGAAAAGTGTAATGGGCGTGTCAAACTGAATTTTATCCGTATTCTGAAATATTTTCAGGTCAAACGGGTAATAATCAAACACAGGAAATTTTTCTTGATGGATATTCACCTGTTTCAAATAAATCAATTTGATTCTCCTTTATATTTCTATTTTCCGGTTAAATCAAATCGGCCTGATGGTTGCAGCAGCCAATCAAAAAAAATAGTAGTATGTATCATACTACTATGTCAATAAAATTTATTTAAAACACTATGCAGTATGCCTCCTCGGACAAAGGGAAAGTCATTTGTTTTATTTTAAGTCCTTTGGAATTTTATAAAATTTTCAGAAAGGAGTGTACAAAAAATGCGTGTCATTATTGCCGATTTCCGGTTAAATTGCACCTAAATCTTTCCCCCAAAGGATACACCCTAAAAACGGGGATGAAGCGTTGTAAATACAGAGACATTTTAGAAAAAATAAACATAAAAAAAACAGATTTAACATATCCTTTGAAAAAGATTGAATATAAAAAATATTGATGAAGGATCTTGCTCAAAAAATACGTAACATGCTGGATGAAAAAGATTCGTGGATATATTAATATTCGGAAGTTAAAAAGCAAACCCGGATAAGGACTTGATCCGGGAGCGGTTTGTCCATCCGATGGCATGGTATCGGAAGAATTAAATATAGAAATAATAAGGGAAATTTAGTATATCATTTTCTGGGTTTGTGAAGTTGCTGTTTATAACTGCGCGATTAAGCAAGTGAAGGAAAAGGATAATGATAAATTCACAGAGACTGGCTCAAAGATTTAAAGCCCTTGTTGAAATTGATTCTCTTTCCCGCCAGGAGAGAGCGGTTGCGCTGGAACTTGAAAAAATACTGACCACAATGGGTGCAACGGTCTGTTATGACACTGCAAAAGAAGCGGTGGAGGGCAATTGCTCAAACCTTGTGGCCAAATTTAAAGGGACGGTTGATGCAGACCCTATCTTTTTATCCGGTCACATGGATACGGTTGGTCCTGGAAAAGGAATAAAAGTCCGGTATGAGGAGGGGATTTTTAAAAGCGACGGCACCACCATTTTAGGGGCAGATGACAAATCCGCCATTGCCATTATTCTGGAGGTCATGGACGTAATCCTGGAAAACAATATTGATCATTCACCTGTTGAAATTGTTTTTACGGTTTGTGAAGAAATCGGCCTGTTAGGGGCAAAAAATTTTGATTACGCTTTAATGGATTCAAAATTCGGGTACATACTGGATTCAACCGATACCGAAGGGATTGTCACAAAGGCGCCGGCGGCCAACAAGATTAACATTAAAATTCATGGCAAGGCCGCCCATGCCGGAGCAGAACCGGAAAATGGGATAAATGCGATTGCGGTTGCCTCAAAAGCCATTTCAGGACTTCAGTTGGGTCGCATTGATGAAGAGACCACCTGTAACCTTGGCATTATAATGGGGGGGGTTGCCACCAATATTGTCCCAGCGCTTGTTGAAATTCATGGGGAAGCCCGAAGCCATGATGTACAAAAATTAAAACAGGTGACAGACAGTATTGTGACCGCATTTTATACTGCGGCCGATAGGATCAGAAACGATTCAGATCTTCCCAGGATAGAGGCCCTTGTTGAAAATGATTTTCCCCCTACAGATATTCCCGAAGACCACAAGGCCATTCAACTTGCCAGGAAAGCGGCAGAGAATATCGGTATCACTCTGGCAAGCAGGACCATTGGTGGTGGGGCAGATGCAAATATTTTTTTTAGCAGGGGGATTGTTGCCGGTGTTCTGGGAACCGGTATGACCGACGTCCACACCTTGAATGAATCCATTGATATCAAGGATATGGAAAATTCAGCAAGGCTGGTATTAGAAATTTTAAAGGTCCATGCCGCAGGAGACCTGTCCTAAGTGATTGCGTATTTTGACATGTTTTCCGGTATCAGCGGGGATATGACCCTTGGGGCGCTGATGGATCTGGGTGTACCGGCGGACTGGTTAAGGGGAGAATTGTCCCGTGTTTTAACCGGTTTTCGATTAAAGACAAGCCAGGTGTATCAACACCATCTGAAAGCAACAGACGTTGTGGTTGATGGTGTTGAAGAAGACCCAGTATCAAGGAATTACAAAGAGATTAAAACCTTGATTGAAAACAGTTCCCTACCTGAAAAGGTCAAGGTAAACAGCCTTTCCGCCTTTAAAAAGATAGCAGAAGCAGAGTCGATCATTCATGGCAAAGACATTGAAACAATTCATTTCCATGAAATCGGTGGGATTGATTCCCTTGTGGATATTATCGGTTCTTTTCTGTGTGTGGGGTATCTGGGTATACATGAGACGTATGCCTCCTGTATTCCTTTGGGATCAGGGGTTGTTTCATGTGCCCACGGAACCATACCGGTTCCGGTTCCGGCAACGATGGCCATTTTAAAAGGGATTCCGGTAATATCGTCTGATGCAACGACAGAGATTGTTACGCCGACCGGGGCCGCCATTATTGCCACGCTTGCCACATCCTTCGGGAACATGCCGGAAATGATCCTGAAACAGGTGGGGTATGGTTCCGGTAAAAGAGAGACCGGTTCAAACCTGCCCAATTTACTGCGCATCGTACTGGGGGAGGCGACAAAAAATCAAAAAAAGCATGGCATTGCCGTTCAAAAAGAAACCATTTGTGTGGTAAAAACAAATGTGGATGACATGAACCCGGAGGTGTCAGGGTTCTTGATGGAAATCTTGTTTGAACATAAGGCATTGGATGTTTGTTATAGTCCGGTTCAGATGAAGAAAAACAGGCCCGGACTCCAGATCGAAGTGATGTGTCAAAAAGCGGATGTGGACAAGATAGTCCATATTATCCTCACCCAGACCCCGTCCATCGGGGTAAGATATCATGAATGTGAGCGGGCCTTTCTTTTAAGGGAAACGGTTGAGGTTGAAACGGTATTTGGAAAACTGCAGGTGAAAAAAATAACCAATCCGGACAATAGTATCCGCTTTGTTCCGGAGTATGAGGTGGCAAAAAAAGTGGCAAAGGAAAAAAAAATGCCATTAAAAGATGTGTATCAGCAAATTTCATGTGATGCCAATCTCCTTGACCCAATCTCCTTGACAGGGATTGATACAGAATATAGAACTGCACAATGACCTTGACTCATAAATTCATATTGTTTGTTGCCACTGGTTTTTTTTCCGGTAAAATACCTTTTGCACCCGGCACATTTGGAACCCTTGCTGCGATTCCTTTTGGGCTTGTGTTTTTAATTATTTCACCGCCATTTCATGGCGTTTATATTGTCAGTTTGATCCTGATTGCCACTTATATTGCAGATGAGGCTGAAAAAATTTTGGGCGAGAAAGATCCCGGCTGTATTGTGATAGATGAGATTGCAGGGTATGTAGTGACCCTGTCAATGGTTCCCGTTCAAATATCTACGCTGGCAGCCGGTTTTTTTATATTCCGGCTTTTTGATATTGTGAAACCCGGACCTGTGAAATATTTTGAAAATAATTTTTCAGGGGGAGCAGGGGTGGTGTTGGACGATGTTATGGCAGGCATGTTATCTGCAGTTTTACTAAGAATTCTATATATATCAGGCTTATTTTAGGAGAAAACGGGATGGAGAAAGATTTGGAAAGAGATAAAGCAGTCAATACGGCAATAAGCCAGATTGAACGGCAGTTTGGCAAAGGATCTATCATGAAACTGGGGGGCCGGGCAATTGAAGCCGTTCCGGTCATCCGAACCGGTTCCCTGGCACTGGATAAAGCGCTTGGGGTTGGCGGATATCCCCGGGGCAGGGTGATCGAGATCTATGGCCCTGAATCTTCGGGAAAGACAACCCTGGCACTTCATGCGGTGGCCCAGGCACAGAAAACAGGCGGGATTGCCGTGTTTATCGATGCTGAGCATGCCCTGGATGTGGCCTATGCCAAACGCCTGGGAGTAGACTGTGATGAACTGCTGGTATCTCAACCCGATACCGGGGAGCAGGCCCTTGAAATAGCCGACATGCTGGTGAGGAGCGGTGGTGTTGACATCATGGTCGTTGACTCTGTGGCTGCCCTTGTGCCCCGATCGGAAATTGAGGGGGACATGGGGGATTCCCACATGGGGCTTCAGGCCCGTCTCATGTCCCAGGCCTTAAGAAAGCTCACCGCCACCATTGGCAAAACCAATACCACCCTTATTTTTATCAACCAGATCAGGATGAAAATTGGTGTGGTCTATGGCAATCCCGAAACCACCACCGGTGGTAATGCTTTGAAGTTTTATGCCTCCATGCGGCTTGAAATTCGAAGGGCGGCGCCCATCAAAGAGGGCCAGGACATTATCGGCAACCGCACCAAGGTAAAGGTGGTGAAGAATAAACTGGCCCCTCCTTTTAAAGATATCGAGTTTGATCTCATGTATGGTGAGGGCATTTCAAAAACAGGGGACCTGCTGGATATGGGGGTTGACCTTCAGATTGTCGACAAGAGCGGATCATGGTATTCCTTTGAAGGCGAGCGAATTGGCCAGGGAAGGGAGAATGTTAAACTCTTTTTAGTGGACAACACGGACATATTTGAAAAGATTGAACAAAAGGTTCGTGAGCAGCTGGGCATTGCAACACCGGATAAAAATGATAAGAACGGTGACACCAAAACCAAAGCCAAAGCCAAAGCATAACAGACTAGTGAATTAGGAGTTGGAATATGACAGGCAATGATGCCAGAAAGATTTTTATAGACTATTTTAAACGACACAATCATCAACCGGTAAGATCTTCCTCTCTTATACCACAGGATGATCCAACGCTTTTGTTTGTGAACGCCGGAATGGTTCAGTTCAAACGGGTGTTCACAGGAGATGAAAAAAGAGATTATACGACTGCGGTAACCGCACAGAAATGTGTCCGGGCCGGTGGAAAACATAATGATCTTGAAAATGTCGGGTATACCGCAAGGCATCATACCTTTTTTGAAATGCTGGGTAATTTTTCCTTTGGTGATTATTTCAAAGAAAAAGCCATTGATTTTGGCTGGGACCTTTTGACCAATGGTTATGGGTTTGACAAGGAAAAACTATGGGTTTCCGTTTTTCATGAAGATGATGAAGCCTATAATATCTGGCGGGATCAGGTGGGGGTGCCGGAAGAAAGAATCGTCCGGCTGGGAGAGGAAGACAATTTCTGGGCCATGGGCGATACCGGGCCTTGCGGACCCTGCAGTGAAATCCACATTGACCGGGGTATAGAATTTGGCTGTGACAGCAAAGACTGCGCGGTGGGGTGTGACTGTGACCGGTGGCTGGAATTATGGAATCTTGTGTTCATGCAGTTTGAACGAGACGATCAAGGGAACCTGACACCCTTGCCAAAACCCAGTATCGATACCGGATTGGGCCTTGAACGGGTCATTTCCGTTCTCCAGGGTGTTCCCACAAATTATGACACAGACCTGTTTGTTCCCATTATGGAAAAGGTCGGGGAACTCTCCGGTAAGAAGCGGCATGAATCAGACCAGGTTGAAGTGGCCATGAAAGTCATTGCCGATCATTCCCGGGCGACTGCCTTTTTGATCAGTGACGGCGTGCTGCCTGCCAATGAAGGCCGCGGGTATGTGCTGCGCCGCATCATGCGGCGGGCCATCCGGTATGGCAGGAGTATCGGGCTGGTCAAGCCCTTTCTGCACGATACAGTACAGACGGTGTTTACGATCATGGATGAGGCCTATCCCGAGCTGAAAGATGCGTCGGCCTTTATTTTGAACGTGGTGAAAAATGAAGAAGAAAAGTTTCTTGAAACCCTGGATATTGGGATGAAACTCTTGGAAACGGTAATCCAAGATCTTCCGGACCGAGAGAGTACCGTCACTTTAGTGAAAGACGGTAAAGAATATCCCAGCAAAAGAGAAATCCCCGGAACGGTTATTTTTCAACTCTATGACACCTTTGGATTTCCCGTGGACATTATTATGGATCATGTCAAAGAGATGGACATCGATCTTGACATGGACGGGTTTGATCAGGCCATGGCAGAACAAAAGGCAAGGTCCCGGTCCACGAAAAAATTCACAGGTGTGGGAGACGCTTATAAGGCGTTGACCTCCCAGGGCGTGAAAACTTCCTTTGACGGCTATGACAGCATTGAAGCAAGATCCCAGACCCTTATCATTGTCAAAGCGGACAAAGAAATTCAGACGGCAAAGACAGGCGATGCCATAGAAATTGTCACCGCGTCCACTGTTTTTTATGCAGAATCAGGGGGTCAGGCCGGCGATTGCGGAACCTTTGAAAATGAAACCGGCATCATCACCATCACGGATACAGTGAAAGACCCCACCGGTATCGTCATCCATAAAGGGGTGGTGGAAAAAGGGGAGGTCAAAAAAGGAGATTTTTTCACCCTTAAAGTGGATGCTGAACAACGACAGAAGACCGCTGTGAACCATACCGCCACCCATATCCTGCACGCGGCGTTGAGAAAGGTCCTGGGCGACCATGTTAAACAATCGGGTTCCCTTGTGACCGCCACCCGGTTGCGGTTTGATTTTACCCATTTTTCATCTATTTCCACCCAAGACCTCCGGGCCATTGAAAATGAGGTCAATATGCGGATTCGTGAAAATCTTCCGGTGAAAACCCGAGAGATGGATATGGATGAGGCGGTTAAATCTGGTGCCACCGCGCTCTTTGAAGAAAAATACGGGGATGTGGTAAGGGTTGTGTCCCAGGGGGATTTTTCCCAGGAGCTTTGTGGGGGAACCCATACAAAACAGTCCGGTGATATCGGGTTGTTTAAAATTTTGTCAGAAGGCGGAATTGCATCGGGTGTTCGAAGAATTGAGGCGGCAACCGGTCAAACAGCCCTGGATTATATTCATCGGGAACAAGCCCTTGTCGAATCCGCTGCAACCCTGTTAAAAGGGGCCAAAGAAGATGTGGCAGTAAAGGTTGAAGCGTTGTTGACGGACAAGAAAAATCTTGAAAAAGAACTGGAGTCCCTGAAAGCAAAAATGGCGTCAAAGTCTGTTGAGAATATGGATGATACCATCAGGAAAATCAATGGTGTTCGAGTGATTTCCAAGCGGGTGGATATTGAAAATCCCTCCCAGTTAAGGGATCTGGCTGATAAATTCAAGAACAAAATTGGATCTGGGGTCATCCTTCTGGGTGCGGAATCCAATGGAAAAGCCTTGTTGATTTCCATTGTAACCAATGATTTGATTCAAAAATTTAAGGCCGGCGATATTGTAAAAGCAGCAGCTAAAATAGTGGGTGGCGGTGGCGGTGGCCGACCCGATATGGCCCAGGCCGGTGGTACAAAACCTGAAAACCTTGACCAGGCGCTTGAATCTGTTTATCAAACAATGTCATGACCGCTTATTTCATAAGACGATTGCTGTTGGTGATACCGACCTTCATCGGTATCACCATCATGGTTTTTGCCATCACTCGTTTTGTGCCAGGAGGCCCCATTGAACGGATTATTTCCGATACCCGGGCCCTGCAGACAGGCCATGCCTCCTCCAATACAACCGGTTCCGGCGGTGGACAGCCCCTGTCTGAAGAACAACTTCAAAAATTAAAAGCGTATTATGGATTTGATAAGCCCGTGCTGACCAGCTATCTGATCTGGCTGGGTAAAGTGTTAAAAGGGGACCTGGGCCAGTCTACACGATATTATGATCCGGTCTGGGACATGATAAGCGAACGAATCCCCATTTCCCTTTATTTCGGTATCTTAAGCCTGATCATGATTTACGGGGTCTGCATTCCCCTGGGCATGGCAAAGGCCGTCCGGCATAAAACAGGGTTTGATAATATCACCTCCATCATTATCTTTATGGGATATGCCATTCCAGGCTGGGTGGCAGGCGTTCTGATGCTGGTTCTGTTTGCATCGAAATATGATGTATTCCCTTTGGGCGGACTTGTATCTGAATTGTTTGAACAGATGAATCCGGTTGAAAAAATAATGGACATTGCCTGGCATACCCTTCTGCCCCTTTTTTCCTATGTGATTGGGTCTTTTACCGTGATGACGCTTTTGATGAAAAATACCCTCATGGACAGCCTGTCGTCTGATTATATCAGAACCGCCATTGCCAAAGGGCTTCCCTTTAAAAAAGCCATTTGGCATCATGCCATGCAAAACAGCCTGATTCCCATTGCCACCAGTTTCGGCAATAATATCTCCATCCTTTTAATGGGATCTTTTTTGATCGAAAAAGTATTTAATATCAATGGGATGGGACTTTTGGGGTATGAATCCATTCTTGACAGGGATTACCCGGTGGTCATGGGTATCCTGGTTATCTCCTCCCTGTTGTTCATGATCGGAAATATCCTGTCCGATGTCTGCGTTGCCATTGTGGACCCCCGGGTGAGGTTTAAATGATATCGTTGAATCCTGTCACCCAAAAAAAGATCAGGCGGTTTAGATCCATTCGAAGAGGGTTCTGGTCACTGGTCATTCTTCTGATCATGATGTTTATCTCTTTTTTTGCCGAGGTCTTTATCAACTCCAAGGCATTGCTGGTATATTATGACGGCAAATTTTATTTTCCAACGTATACCCAGATGATCCCGGGCGCTGAATTTAACATGGGCTATGCATATGAAACCAATTACCGGGAGTTGAAAAAAAGATGTCAGCAAGAGACGTCATCCAATTTTGTGATTCTGCCGCCGGTGCCCTATAATCCCTATGAAAATGATTTGAAGTTTACCGCTTATCCCCCGTTTCCCCCCTCCTTCGGGGAAAAGCATTTTCTGGGTACGGACAATGTGGGCCGGGATATCCTGGCAAGACTGGTATATGGGTTTCGCACCGCCATTGTATTCTCTTTTTTTCTCCTGATCCTGAATTATACCATCGGCATTACCATTGGCTGCTCCATGGGATATTTTGGTGGTAAATTTGATTTGATCGTCCAGCGGATCATTGAGATATGGAATAATGTTCCGTTTTTATATGTGATCATCATTATTGCATCCATTGTGATTCCCAGCTTCATGATTTTGATTTTGATCATGTCATTTTTTGGATGGATCGGTATCACCTGGGTCATGAGAACCATGACCTATAAAGAAAAAGAAAGAGAATATATTCTGGCCGTCCGCTCTCTTGGGGCATCCCACGCCAGAATTATATTTAAGCATATTATCCCCAATACCCTGTCCGTCATCGTGACCTATGCCCCGTTTGCCATTTCAGGGGGGATTGTCTCGTTAACCTCCCTGGACTATCTGGGATTCGGGTTGCCGGCCCCCACACCGTCCTGGGGGGAATTATTATCCCAGGGCTGGCAGAACATGGAAGCCTGGTGGATTGTCTCTTCTGTGGTGGCAGCCCTTGTAACAACCCTTATGACGGTGACCTTTATCGGTGAGGGTATCCGGGAAGCCTTTGACCCCAAGCTGCACACCACCTATGAATAAAATGTATCACTCCATTTTCGGTCTTCAGCATAACTGCCCAACCCCGAAAGTTGAGTTAATAAACCTTTCGTTTGGAAAACCCCTTTCCAAGCACATTAAAAGTGTTTTCCGTAATTAAGAAAGCATCCGGATCAATGGTAAATGCCACTTCTTCGATTCGTTTGATCTGGTAATTATTGACAACCGCCAGGATGATGTCTTTTTTATTACCGGTATAGGCCCCTTCCCCTTTAAGGAACGTTACCCCCCGATTCAGTTTTTTCAGGATCTCATCTGCAATTTTCCGGGGATTATTCGAGATGATAAAGATCATTTTTCTCTCGTTGAACAGGGTGATGAAATATTCAATCACCTGGGAGGAGATATAACTCATGGCCATGGAGTATAGAATTATATCGGTGTCGAGCAAACCGAAACTGAAAGCAAATAAGATAAAATTAAACGCAAAATTATAGGTCCCGATGCGGATGCCGAATTTCTGGTTTAAAATAACCGAGATGATATCATTGCCGCCGGAAGATCCCAGGGATCGAAAGACAATGCCGGCACCGGCACCGATGATGGTACCGCCAGCCAGGGATGCCAGCATCAGGTCTTTGAAAGGAATTTCAAACCGGATGAAATCAATGGCAAGGGTTAGAACAACGGCACCAATGAGACTGTACAATAAAAACCGTCGACTGATAAACATCCACCCGAGAATGAATACCGGAATGTTTAACACAAAGTACCAGATACCGGGCGTGAGAAACTGGGTGTAATAATAGATCAGGATGCTTGCACCGGAAAAACCGCCGGTAATTAATCCATTGGGAATCACAACGGCCTTGACACCGATGCCGAAAATGATACTTCCCAGGGTGATTAAAAATATATTCCAGGGAATGGAATAGGTTATATCGTTAAATTTCATGGTATCTTCCTCATACAGGGATAAAAAAAATGATCCTGATAATATAAAATCACCAATAAATCAAGCCCTTTTTAAAGGGATGCAGCAATTCTCATTATAAAACGCAATAGTCGTCGGACAATGGGTCAGGCTTGCGTTATTGACACTTTTGTTCTGCCCTTAATTTGTTCAGGCTTTGGTCAAAAGTACAATAACACAAGCCTGACCCGATTTAGGCATAGTCATAATGAGAACTGCTGAAGGGGATGCTTTCTTTGGACGTCGGTTTTGATGGACAGTGCGTTTGATATTTCTTGACAAAAATAGGGCACTTAGCCTATTATACAAATTTTGGGGCAAGTTATCCAATACTGCATCATCCGTTGACGAAAGTATAGGATTTGGTTGCTTTCAGGCAAAAAAAACTCTTGCATAAGTTTTTGAATTCGTATATTTAATTCCGTCCGCTCAGAAAAAATAATGTTTATCAGGCAACAATAACCGATCTGTGTGTAGCAAAAGCAAAGCAAGCCAATATTTAACGAAAACTGAAGTAGTGATGAACGTAAGATCTAACATGAAAGATAAAAAAAGGAGACATCACAGCCATGTCAAATAAATCGTACTGTATTTACAGTGGCGGACTTAAGGGTGCAGAAGCAGCGTTTGGTGAATGTGCGGAAAAATATGGAATCGATGAAATTAATTTTTCATTTGAAGGGCATACGCCTTCACGGGATAAAAACATTGTCGTGCTGGACGATGAAAAACTGAAAAAAGGCAATATCAGTATGGAAATTGTATCTGCACGAATGGGCAGAAGATATGCCCAGGCAGATAAGATCAGAAAAGTGTTCCAGGTTATTTTCCACATGGTCAATAAGGGGTATCAGGTGTTTGCCGTCGGTTGGATCCAGGCTGATAAAACGATAAAAGGCGGCACTGGCTGGGGTGTTGAGCTCGCCAAATTTTTCAACAGGCCTGTCAGTGTTTTTGATCAGGGTGACAATAAATGGTATGTCTGGAAAGAAAATGAATGGGTGGAAAATGAACCGGTTATTTCCCATGAAACCTTTTGTGGAACAGGTACCCGAAACCTTTCCGATGAGGGTAAAAAAGCAATTGAAGATCTTTTCAGCCGGTCATTTGCCATATAAACTGTGTTAGCTGGACACCCGGCTATTTTACCCGGATCAGCCGCAGGGCATCCATCCTGAGTCGGGCTGAAGACAGGTGGTCTAAAAGAGACCTCATCCGGGTGTGAGCCAGGGTGATTTCTTTTTCTTTGATATCTGGATTGATTTTTTTTAATTCTGTAAGACGGGTGATCTCTTGTCCAAGAACCTCTTTTATATGGGCTTTTCCTTTTTTCATCATCCGTTCAGAATGCGCCCCGGCGATGGACATGCTTTTTTCAATCATGGAAGGGATCAGATGTTTTCTCACCTGGTCCATATCTTTGAACCAGGCGTTTTGGTCCGGGGTCAACTTTTTTGACAGGGCTGTAACCGCAGATGTCCCGGTGATATCATTTTTGTTGTGATCCACAACGATGCGAATGGGCTCGGGCATTAAATATCTTTCGATATTCAAACGAGCCGGCGCCACGCATTCCAGTACGAAAACTGTTTCCAGCCAAATCCCCGGACATCTCTGCCCCTTTAAAAGAGCGGTGGCACACGATCCGGTACCCGTGGTGATAAAAAAGTCAAAGGTTTGTTGGACAAACGGGTGATCCCATGAAAAAAAATCGATGTCATCCCTGGCAATGGCCGTTTCCCTGTTAAAGGTCATGGTACCTGACAAGTGGGTCAGTGCTGGGAATTTTTCATCTGTCATCTCGCTCGAATTCAGCTTGAAAAGGGTTTGGTCAATAAAATCAGCCTCAATGCCATAATGATCCAGAACCCGTATCAACAAAAGGTCAATCTCCGCATTTTGTTCTGCCCGGCTGATACGGTCAATGAGCTGGTGGGCTATTTCCGGTTTAAAGGAATTCATTTCAAGCAGGATGTTTTTTCCCTGGGCCAGGGTGTTGTCCACCGTGATACAATAGGCGGCTGTTTCAGCAATCAAGTTCTCCAATAAGGGCGCTTCAATGGCCATCGCTTCTTTTGATTGCCTGAAAAGGTCCTGAAGGGTGTGTTCGAAATGCGTATAGATTAAATGGGCACCGTTAATGTTTTTCCTGAACAGGTTTAAACCATCCATGTACCACCGGGCCAGAATTTCATGAACACTTCCCCGGATAAACGGCACATGAATTTGAATGGTATGTTTTTGGCCGATCCTGTCAAGCCTTCCGATTCGCTGCTCTAATAGTTCCGGGTTCTGGGGCAGATCAAATAAAAACAGGTGATGAACAAACTGAAAATTCCTACCCTCACTGCCGATTTCAGAGCAGATAAGAAGCCTTGCACCATTCTTTCTGGAAAACCAGGCCGCATTTCTGTCCCGTTGCAGGAGGGTCATGGTTTCATCAAACTTGGCAACACCAAGGGACATGTGGGATGCAATGGCTTTATCAATCGCATCCACCTTGTTTTTTGAACTGCAAATCACCAATATTTTATGGGGCGTTTTTAACAAATCAATGAGACAGGATATTCTGGGGTCATGGGCCAAGGCATATCCCTTGGTTTCTTTTCGGCCAAAAAATTCCTGGTTTGCTGCCTTGACTTGATCGGCTGTTGCCCCAAGGGGATATAAATGGGCCACTCGTTTTGGAAATCCTTTGATTACCGTCCGTTTGTTCCTGAAAATTACCCGGCCGGGGCCGTAGGAATCAAGAATCTGATCGGTGTGGTTTCCTTTTTTTATCAATTTTTTGATCGTATAAAGGGTTTTTTTATACTGATTTGTTTCATCAAGGTAGGTGTTAAAATCAAAATAACGTTCCGGATCAAGCAACTGAAGATGATGGAAATGATTTTTTACGCCCATTTGTTCGGGTGTGGCTGTCAGCAACATCAAACCAAAGGTCTTTTGGGCAAGGGTTTTAATAAATCCATAGGTTGTTTTTTCGTCCGTAATATGGTGGGCCTCGTCAACAACCACCATATCCCATCCAGCGGCAATGATTTGGAGCTGTCGTTTTTTGGTTTTAAGAAAATCCATACTGACAATCCCCAGTTGATGTTCCAAAAATGGATTTATCTTTGATATTTTTTGTTCAAGGCTTGAACAATAGGCCTCATTTAAGATCATGAAGGAGAGATTGAATTTCCGGTATAATTCAATAAACCACTGGTGAACCAGGGATTCCGGGACAACAATCAACATCCGTTCCGCCCTGTGGGTGGCGAGCAGTTTGTGGAGAACCAGACAGGCTTCGATGGTTTTGCCCAAACCGGTTTCATCGGAGAGCAGAACCCTTGGGATATAGCGTTTTGTAACGGTGTCGGCAATAAAAAACTGGTGGGGGATCAGTTCCACTTGACCGCCGATAAACCCTTTTACAGGCGACGCGTCATATCCTGCCCTGGCAGTTAATACCTGATACCGCAAATCAAACAGTTTATTGGTATCTGTAATCCCGGCAAAAAGCCGGTCCTGGGGCATGGAAAAGGAAAGGGTGTCGGGCAGGTCTTTTTCACAAACAATTGTATTTTCCCCGGAATAATAAAGGAGTCCGTCTGATTCGGTCACGCTTTCAATTGTCAGGCGGGCATTGTTTTTTAGCTGAATCTCGTCTCCGGATTTGAAGATGACGCGCTTTAGCGGGGCAGATTGGCGGGTGTATTGCCGGACGCAGTCGCTGGAATCAAACCGGACGGATATCATTCGGTCATTAACGGCTATAAGCGTCCCTAACCCCAGTTCCGGCTCGGCTTCACTGAGCCATCTCTGCCCTGAAATTAATGGATGCATTGGATACTCTCTGGCATATGGGTAGTGCCGCACTCGCAGGGAATGAGGCCGGGAGGATGCACTTCAGGAAGGTCAAAGAAGGACTGTGTCCTTCCTGAAGTGGTTTGTTTTACTTTCCGTTCAGGATTGAACCAATCAGTTCGTAGGAAAAGGGTTGGGATATTTTTTTTGTGCCGGTTGAAAGGGGTTTCTTCTGGGGGCCATGACCCGCCCCGCTGAAAGCGATAACCTTCTGGTTGCTGAATTCAACTTGGTAGCTGGGCCGGATACCTTTGCCGGTGGTACCGAAACAGACCTTGGCATCTGTATCCTCTCCCATATTTATGTATACTTTTTTTAAAAAAGCAGGTGATAATTGTCCCACACGGTCTTCATCCCAGACAATAGCGATTTTTGCTTTCTTTCCGCCTGCTGCACCTGTTTTTTTTGCGGGCTTTAATTTATCGATATGGGTTGACAATGCCCCGATTTTTATACTTAAATTTTTTACAGACCGTTCCTGAATTTCACCTTCCGCCTGGGGCCTCAGCGTATCCAGCTGACTGTTTACCTCCTGGTAGCCGGCCTTTGAGGCTTCAAGTGCATTCTGTTCAATCAATACATTGACATCTTCGTATAACCGGTTTATTGCCAGTCTGGATTCTCGAAATTTGTTGGGGTCCATCTTTCCTCCTTGTCTTAAAATTGAAACATTCTTAAATCACTTAGCCGGTGAGAAATTTTTCCAGTTTCATAGAAAACAATAAAAGAAACGGATATGATCCCTTCAATGCTATACTGCAGTGATCAAAGATACTGATATATTAACAGGCCTGGTATTTTTTTAGGTAAGCTGCCCTTTATGCACGCCTACTGCCAAACCGTATCTATATAGAATACACTGTTTGAGGAAAGAATTCAAGGGCTTGTCAAAATGAAACCAGGGTTTCCTTAAAGAGAGAAGGTGGAATTATGGTTTGTTCAGGCACTTGATTTGCGGTCAGTTGTGAATGGTTTTGACCCGGCCCACAAGCCCGTTTTTCAAGCGAACCTTTATCCCGTGGGGATGTGTGGCAGATTTTGTCAGGATATCCCGGACAATTCCCTGGGTCAATTTTCCTGTTTTCTGGTCCTGTTTTAAAACAATGGAAACCTCCAGGCCGGATCGAATATCGGTTCTTTTTGTTCCGTTAGTCATTTTTATGGTTTTCCTCCAGTTTTATGGGTCATGATGACCTGTCAATGGCTATCGTATCTGGATGTCAGGCTTTTTTGCAAGCCAGATGGTGTGCCGGCCGCCTTTTCCGGATTTCCGGGCCCGTGTAGTGATGGGTTGAGTGGCAAATCCAGTCCGTTTCAGACGGCGGGTGAAGACATCGTTTGTTCCGGAAGACCAGATGGCCAGAATCCCTCCGGGACGAAGTGCAAAAAAGGACAGTTCCAGTCCGGGTCCAGCATAGAGGCGGTCATTGGCTCTCCGGGTAAGCCCTTCGGGTCCGTTGTCGACATCCAGCAGGATGGCATCCCAGGCCGCTTTTTCCTTTCGGATGGTTTTTGCTACATCTTCTTCCCGGACAGAGACCCGGGGGTCATCCAGCGGCATTCCGGCAAGATGTCCCAGGTAATCCCGATTCCATGCGACCACAGCCGGGAGCAGTTCAGATACGGTGATGCGGGTATCCGGGGTCGAGTGTTCCAGTGCTGCTGACAGGGTGTAGCCCATGCCGAGGCCGCCAATGAGAATCCTCAAACCGGGTGTGTGTTTGATGCGGCTGCAGGTGAGCTCAGCCAGGGCCTCTTCAGAACCGTGGCAGCGGCTGTTCATCAGCTCTGTTCCGGAGATCCGGATCGAGAATTCCGTGCCTCGCTTTGCCAGCGTAAGGATGTCTTCTTGTCCGGGTATCCTGGCGCGGTCGATTTCTTCCCAGGGAATCATGCGCTTCTTTCCTCTTATTTCGATGTCACTTTTTATCAATCCCGGCCAGGTTGATGGTATTGTCAGGAAAAATTTTCCCGACATTTAGCAGGCGGAGGGGTGATAATCGTTATTTGTTTTAATATTTTCCCCAACGACTTCGTATAGGGGAGAACGGTTGTGAAGTCAATCTTTAATAGTGATTTTTTTTGACATGGAAGTACGATGCCATTAACACCATAAAAAATAGCGCTCTATCTTGACATCAATAGCGGTTTATTATAGGGAATAAGAGACTAGGCTTAACCCAACTCCGAAAAGTTGAGATACTAAATGCTTCGATATGTTTGACCTTTATGTGGCGCTTTTTGGGTTGTGAACTCAGATCTATCCATAAGAGTTGTGTGTCGTACAATCGCCTGCTGATTTTTTTCTTTTAGTTTCGCTGATCTCCCATCCTGTTCAATGTTTATTCGGTTGATTTCCCAGGTTTGATTGCAAACCGGATTCAGTACTTTTCGATCACGCTTATAGCTAAAACTATTTTTAAAAACAAAATGATCGTATGGTAAAACCTTAGACAAGGAGGTGAAAATGGTTTTTTCGACACATGCGACCCCTTCATTTTTTCCCTTATCTTTGTTGCTTCTGATCAATATTCTATTGATGTGCCTGTCTGTCAGTCATGCAGAGGTAACCCTGGATGGAACACTTGGGCCTCAAATGGCAGTCAGTGGCCCTGATTATCAGATCAAGGCAGAGTATGGAAAATGCATCAATAACGATAACCTATTTCACAGTTTTGGAAAATTTAATATCGATGCGGGTCAGAGCGCGATTTTTACTGGACCCGATGCCATCAGAAATGTTATCGGCAGGGTAACAGGTGGGACGCTTTCAACTATTGACGGGCTTATCCGATCAGAATTTCCATCGGCTAATCTATATTTGCTAAACCCCAGCGGCTTTTTATTTAGCCCCAATGCCACATTGGATGTAAACGGATCGTTTCATGTGAGCACTGCAAATTATATCTCCCTGGGAAATGAAGGAATCTTCTATGCAGATTCGTCCCAAAAAAGTGTATTGACGGTTGATTCGCCATCTGCTTTTGGATTCCTCGATACCCCTCCAGGTGACATAAGCGTCCGGGAATCTAAACTTGAAGTTCCTCAAGGAAAAACCCTGTCCCTGATTGGAGGGGATATTGAGATTACGGGCATGGACAATTCCCACCAGGGAGAAGTATTTGCACCGGGTGGAAGAATTGATATTGCCAGCGTGGCATCGGGAGGCCGCATTATCCCCATCTGTTCCGATGAAGCCCCTGACCTTATGGCAGATTCCTTTGAAACGCTTGGAAATATCGACATGCACAACAGCTATCTTGATGCCGGCGGAAACGGCGGTGGAACCGTTTTTATCCGGGGTGGCAAGCTGACGGTTGACAGTTCCTATATCTATGCCAGTACAAAAGGAGCAAGTGAAACAGCACCGGGTACTGGCATTGATATCAAGGTTTCAGGGGACCTGCTGGTGGATAATCCCGCTGGAACGGGATCTGTAATCGGGACCAATATTTTTGATAATATCACTGCAGATTCAGGCGGAGTGAGGATCAGCGCCGATCAGCTGGAAATTAAAAATGGTGCCGGTATCAGGTCTGTTGCATTTGTGAACAGCGGCGGTCGGAGCGGGGATATAACCGTGGATACCAACCATCTCGTGATTCAGAATTCAGGAGCCATCCAGGCAGGCACGGGCGGGTCCGGGGAAAGCGGTGATATCCTTATCAATACCGGTAGCCTGGACATACGGGATAATGGATTTATCTGGACAAATGCATTTGGTGGCTCTGGAGATAGCGGCGATATCCGTGTGACGGCTGAAAATGTCTTTTTTTCAAATGAAAAATATCCGGGATATCCCACAGGCATTACTACCAGGAGCTATAATGCCGGTATTGGGAATGCCGGTGACATCTATCTTCATACAAAAAATCTGCAGATGCTGGCGGGAACTGAAATATCTTCGCCCACCTGGACCCCGGGGCAGGCGGGAGACATCTGTGTGACCATCGATGAAAAAGGGTCCCTTACCGGCAGGGAAGGGATATTAACCGGCATATTTGCCAATACCTTCTGGATGGGCAATGGTGGAGAGATTGAAATCAATGCCGGCCGTCTTGAAATGAATACAAATGCAAGCCTGCAGACTAAAGCACTTTCATCAGGGAATGGTGGCAATGTAAATCTGAACGTGACTGCCCTTGAGATAAAAGACAGGGCATACATAAGCACGTCAGGCGTGTCAGAAGGAAATGCAGGCAATGTTGCCCTGAATGTGGAGACCCTTGATATGAGAGAAGGGGCATACATTACCACTTCAAGTGCAATGGGAGATGGTGCCGCCAGTGGGAATGTGGATATTGTTGCAAAAAACATATTGATTTCAGGTTTTGAGAGTTCAACAGATCCCTATACATTGGATTTCACCGGTATAAATTCAAAATCGGGCCAGAATGGCGGAAAAGGCGGTGATGTCAATATTCAATCGACATATTTTGAAATGACCAACAGAAGTCTGCTGACCACCCAGTCAGTGGGTCCGGATCAAGGAGGCGGCATTCACCTTGAGGCCAAAAATATAGTGGTACTGAATGGTGCCGTTATTAATGCCAGTGCTTTTGGATCAGGCGACGGGGGGATGGTGGCGGTTACAGCGGATAAGATACGGGTGTCCGGTGTCCACCCGGAGCTGTATATGGATCAGATCACGAATGAAGAAATGATTGCCCCATCGGCAATAGGGTCCCAGGCAGGCCTCAATGGTGGAAACGGTGGAAATCTGAACATCACGGCCGGCACCCTTGAAATACTGGATGGGGGGAGTCTGGTCACCGATACGTTTGGAAAGGGGAATGCCGGAAATATGAATATAGTTTCAGAACATTTGTTGGTTTCCGGTGAAAATGCTGATTTGAAGAACTTTTACATCAATTCCGGTGCCGATCCTAAAAACGCGGTTTCGAAAATTACTGCCAGCACCAATGCAACATTTCTGGGGGACCTGGCCACCGGCGATGGTGGAAATATTGCCATCCATACGACAGATCTGGTCATCAAGGAGAGCGGCCGCATCAGTTCTGAAACAACGACGCCGGGAAAAGGGGGGAATATTGACATTAGTGCCCATGGCGCGACACTTTTGTCCGGCGCATCCATATCTGCCATGAGTGAGCTCTCTGATCTGGCTGGAACAGCCGGTAGTATTCAGGTGTTAACCAGTGGGCAGTTTAACGCGGACAACGCTTCTCTTCTGACCTCTTCAGAGCAGTCCACGGGAGGGGACATCCGTGTCCAGGCGGATAACGTGAAACTGGTCAACAATACCCATATTTCGGCTAAAAGCAGTGGTCAAGGGAATGCCGGCAGTATTTATCTTACGGGACAACAGTCTTTAGTTATGGATACCAGTAGAATCACGACTGAGGCCAGACAGGCCGATGGCGGCAATATAAAAGTAGCGGCAGATGATATGATTCACCTGGTTGACAGTGAAATAACCGCGAGTGTCGGTGGCGGAGATCAGACAACCGGAGGAAATATCAGCATTGATCCTCAATATGTTATCCTAAAAAACAGCCGGATCACAGCAAATGCCTTTGAAGGAAAAGGGGGAAACATCGATATTGTTTCCGATGTGTTCCTGGCTGATCCGGGCAGTATGATTGATGCGTCTTCCTCTCTTGGAATTGATGGACAAGTGGACATCCGCGCACCGATAACCCATGTCAGCAGTCTGGTATCGCCATTGTCAAAGGATTTTAGAAATGTGGTCGCCCTCCTTCGAAAACCCTGCATGGCAAGGGTGCATAAGGGAGAATACAGTAGCTTCATGATAAAGGGGCGGGACAGCCTGCCGGTGGAACCCGGACAATTTTTATCAAGCCCCCTGTCCATCGAGTAAATTGTTTGCAAGTCCATGGAAAAAAAGTTTCAAGGTGTGTGCGAAATGAAACAGTTAGGGACATTAAAACAAGACAGTCATCACCCGGGAAGTGATAAATCCGTTCACTTTTTCTTCCTGCCAATTTTATTGTTAATCGTATCGGTTGTCAGTTCCCAGGCCCAGGAGTTCCTTTTGCTTGATCCGACAGGTTATCCCGGGGAGAAAAGGTTGCCCCTGATGGAACCCCGGCCTTCTGATAACCCCCCAGGATTGATTTTGCCTGTCCAGCCGGCTGTCAAAAATAAAACCGACCCGGTGCCCATACCCGAAATCATGGTCCGGGAGATTGTGGTAACTGGCAATACCGTCTTTTCTGATCTGGAATTGGGCCAAATTACAGCCCCATACCTGAACCGGTTACTGACCAATGAGATGCTTGATGAGATTCGTCATACCCTGACCCTTCACTATATAAACAATGGGTATGTAAATTCAGGTGCCATCATTCCCGATCAGGCAGTTGTTGATGGAAAACTTATTTTTAACATTATCGAGGGGAGGATCTCCCAAATAGTGGTGAAAGGCAATAAATGGTTTCGTAAGGAATATATAGCCGACCGCATTTGTCTTGATGCAGGCCCTGCCCTGAATATAGGTACCCTGCAAAAACGATTGCAGCAGTTGCAGCAGGATCAGCGCATTGATCATGTTCAGGCGGAACTTAAACCCGGGGTAACCCTTGGAGAGAGCCTGATGAAGGTGGAAGTGGAAGAAAAAAATCCCTATCAAATTCTATTTGGATATGACAATTACCAGGCGCCAACCATTGGGGCAGAAAGAGGGCTTGCAACCCTAATTCACCAGAACCTCACAGGCCACGGGGATATCCTGAATCTGACCGGGGTGGCATCTGAGGATAATGATCCCCAAATGGATTTCTGGTATACACTTCCCATCACTTCTCAGGATACCACTTTGACCGTGAGTTACAGAAAGAACGATCTTGATATCAGGGAGGAACCCTTTGAAACTCTTGATATAGTAAGTGAATCCGAGGTGTTTCAGATCACTTTGAGGCATCCTTTTTACCGGACTCTTACCCAGGAATTTGCCATGGCATTTTCCGGGGAAAACAACAAAAACAAGGCTTTTCTCCTCGGAGAGCCCTTCTCTTTTTCCCCGGGTGCTGTTGATGGAGAATCCATCAATACGGTGTTGCGGTTCGCTCAAGAGTGGACACATCGCACCCGGAAACAGGTGGTTGCCGCACGTTCCAAATTCAGCTTTGGCATCAATGAGATGAATGCCACCATCCATGACAACGATCTTCCTGATGGCCGGTTTTTCGCCTGGCTGGGCCAGATCCAGTGGGCCGGGAGACTGGATGCCCTGGACACCCAGTTGATATTTCGAACAGACCTTCAGCTTTCCAATGATTCTTTGCTGGGGCTCGAACAAATTGCTGTTGGGGGCCGTTACAGCGTGAGGGGGTATCGTGAGAACCAGATGGTCCGGGACCAGGCCCTGATTACGTCCGTCGAAGCCCGGGTTCCGCTGATTCGGGAGAGAGGCTGGACAGAATATCTTCAGCTGGCAGCTTTCTTTGATTTCGGTGCAGCATGGAATAAATTTTTAACGACACCCTCGCCGAATAATATTTCAAGTATCGGTCTGGGGTTGAGGTGGGCCGGCATCTTAATGAAATCTCCTTTTGAAATAAGACCAAAATTTGAAATTTACTGGGGCTGTCCCCTCAGGGATGTTGATACACCTGGCGGAAATCTCCAGGATCATGGGATACACTTTCAATTTGTCGTAAAAAATTTTTAACTGCAGGATGAAAAGGGATACAGATATGAATCGGAATTTTCTAAAAACGATACAGGATCGATATCTTAAGATTTCTTTTGTATTGGCGATGATGGTTGTCCTGATGCTTTCCATGGTTTCTCCTGGGTGCACACCGCAAATACCGTCTGAAAAACCAGTGGGGGAACATCCTGTTTTACCGTTGGAACCCTTGTCACCAGAAGCATACAATGAAAAAGGAAAGATGGATTTCAAGAAAGGTGCGTTTGAATCGGCAATTAAACATTGGATGCGTTCAGAAGAATTGTTCAAGGCGGAAAAAAAAATTGAACCGCAATGCAGGGTTCTGGTTGAGCTTTCCCGTGCCTATCAAACCATCGGGCAGAACGATAAAGCGTTGGAAGTGTTGGAGAATGCGCTTATCCTGGCAGAGACATCCGGTAACCCATACCACCGGGCCATCGTAATGGCCCATCTGGGAAACATGAACACCCTGTTGGGAAACACGGGTCAGGCCGAGCACTATTTACAGCGCAGTCGTTTTATTTCCAAAAGTATAGAAAATTCGGAACTTGAGGCATCCATTCTGAATAGCCAGGGGAACCTTGATGTGTTCAAAACAAAATATGGTGATGCTGTTCAGGCCTATACCAAAAGCATCGCTGCTGCAAAGTCTGCCAACAACCCATTGATGGTCATTACAGCCCTGGTAAATGGTGCCCGGGCATGTTTGAAAATCCATCGGTTTGAAATGGCCAGGGAATTGTTGGACGAGGCTTTGGAAAATTTGAATTTTCTTGAGGCTTCCCATTTCAAGGCCTATGGGCTTATCAATACCGGATTGGCATATAAAGAGAGTGAAACACAGAAGGGAAAACCTGAAAAGGATGTGGTGCTTCTGTGTTATGCCATTTTTAAACAGGCCCGGGAAGTTGCTGAACAACTCAATGATCATCGCGCCATGTCCTATGCCCTCGGATATATGGGTAATTTATACGAAGATGAACACCAGTATGAAGCGGCACTGGAACTGACCCAAAGGGCTGCTTTTGCTGCACAGCAGGTGTATGCGCCGGAATCCCTTTATAAATGGCAGTGGCAGGCAGGGCGCCTCCTCAAACAGATGAACCAGATAACAGATGCCATTGCCGCCTACAGGAGAACAGTGTTTACGCTTCAGTCCATTCGCCATGAAGTGGACAATTGCTTTGATATCCAGCAGGCCTCGTTCAGAAAGATTGCCGGGTCTGTCTGTTTTGAAATGGTGGACTTGATTCTTCAGCAGACCAAAACAATGAAACCGTCAGAAGAAAAGGAAGTCCTGTTGCTTGAGGCAAGAGATATGGTTGAATTGCTCAGAGTGTATGAATTGAGAAATTATTTTAAAGATGATTGCGTGGATGCCGGAGGATTCGATACCGTAAGCCTTGATACCATTTCAAAAACAGCGGTTGTCGTCTATCCGGTGCTGCTGGAGGATCGCACGGAATTGTTGGTGAGCCTGCCTGCCGGGTTGAAACAATTCTCAATTCCTGTGGATCGGGCGACCATAACCCGGGAGATCAGACACTTTCGTGGAAAACTCGAAAAACGAACCACATGGGAATTTTTGCCCCACGCCCGGATCCTGTATGATTATCTGATACGTCCGGTTGAGCCGGATCTTTCCGTTATCGGTGCCGATACCCTGGTGTTTGTACCCTCAGGCCCTCTTCGAACCGTGCCCATGGCTGCCCTTCAGGATGGCAATGAATTTTTAATTCATAAATATGCAACCGTTATTACACCGGGGCTGAACCTGATTGATCCCTTGCCGATAAACAGAACAGATCTTAAAATCCTTGCTGCCGGGGTTACCCAGGCAGCACAGGGATTCCCCCCCCTGCCGGAGGTCGCCTCGGAACTCCAGAATATCAGCAGGCTCTTTCCATGCAAACTGCTTTTGAACCAGGCATTTTCGATTTCAAATATGGAAAGGGAACTGAAAAAAGACACGTTTAACATCCTGCACATTGCCTCCCACGGACAATTCAAGAAAGATGTCGACCATACCTTTGTTCTGGCTTTCGAAGAAAAGCTGACCATGGCCACTCTGGATAAATATGCCGGATTTCTTCAATTTCGTAAAACCCCCCTGGATCTATTGGCATTGAGTGCGTGCGAAAGTGCTGCCGGAGATGATCTTGCCGCTTTGGGCATGGCAGGTGTGGCGGTCAAGTCAGGGGCTCGAAGTGCCCTGGCCTCCCTGTGGTTTATCAATGACATGGCTTCCGCCATTTTAATCAAACAATTCTATGTTCAGATCAAAAATCCATCGGTTTCAAGGGCAATGGCCCTCCAGCGGGCACAATTAAGCCTGATGGCAGACCCGCGGTATGAACATCCCGGTTACTGGTCTGCCTTTTTACTCATCAACAATTGGCTCTAGGTATGGGTTTCTGTTATGGGTTCATTTCAAAAAATCATCCGGTTTCCGCCTGTCCCCGTATGCTTTATATCGGGACTATGTTTTTTCGTTGTTTTGGTTATACAAAGTTTGGGGTTTCTTGAAAACATTGAACTCACAGCCTATGACATGTTCACAAGATCAAGACCGAAACCGGTGGACATTACGCCCCGGATCCTTATTGTCAAAATATCTGAAACGGATATCCTTACCCAGGGCAGGTGGCCCCTGACCGATGCCACACTCGCACACGCCTTGAAAAATCTTTTACAACATAATCCCCGGGCCGTTGGACTGGACATTTTCCGGGATGTATCAATTCCCCCCGGATCCAGTGAACTGGAAGCGGTATTGATCAGCAATCCCCATATTATCTGTGTGACGAAATTCGGCAGTGGCGGAGTTCCCCCCCCAAAAATACTTGAGGGAACCGGCCAGGTAGGGTTTAACGACATGTTGGTTGACCCGGGGGGGATTATCAGGAGGGGGTTACTGTTCCTTGATAATGGGAAACAGGTAGTGTCTGCGTTTAACCTGCTCCTTGCACTTCATTTTTTACAAAAGGAGGGTATTATCGCCCGGCCTGATGAGCTGAATCCGGATTATTTAAAACTGGGCCGGACCACCATCACGCCCCTGGAAAAGAATGACGGTGGATATGTCAATGCCGATGCCAGGGGATATCAATACTTCATTGATTTTAAGGATGCCACTGGTTTTTATCGATCCTATTCCTTGACCCGTTTGTTATCAGGCGAGCTTGATCCCGGGGATATCCAAGACAAAATTGTATTGATCGGTGTCGTGGCCCAGAGTGTAAAAGATCATTTTTACACCCCATTCAGCCGTGGGTTTCAGGCGGATCAGCAAATGCCGGGTGTGGTTCTGCATGCCCATCTTGCAAGCCAACTGATCCGGTTTGGATTGCATGAAAGCCGGCCCATAAAGACGGTCAAAGAAAAACAGGAAATGCTTTTTATGCTGTTAGGCGGTCTAATGGGCGGTAGTGTCGGGTTTCTTATACGATCCCCGTGGCGGTTTTCCATGGCAATGGCAGGGGGGCTTTTTTTTCTTTGGCTTTTTTCATATGTTGTGTTTTTAAACAGGTGGTGGATACCCGTGGTTCCGCCTTCCCTGACCTGGATCTTATCCGCTGGTGTAATCACTGCTTATATTTCCAGCCGAGAAAAAAAGCAGAGAGCTGTTTTGATGCGGTTATTTTCAAAACATGTTTCCCGGGAGATCGCGGATGCCGTATGGGCCCAGCGGGACCAGTTTTTATACCGGGGGAGGCCCCGGCCCCGTAAAATGCCCGTGACGGTATTATTTTCAGATATCCGAGGATTTACAACCATTTCCGAAACTCTTGATCCCCACGTACTGATTGAATGGCTGAACACTTATATGGACTCCATGGCCAAAACCGTTATGGCACATGGCGGCGTGGTGGACGATTATGCCGGAGACGGCATTAAAGCAAATTTTGGGATACCCTTTCCCAGAAAAACGGAAGCGGAAATAGGAAAGGATGCCATCAATGCGGTGAACTGTGCCATTTCCATGGGAACAGAAATGGAAAAATTGAATACCCTGTGGTTGAGCCAGGGACTTCCCCAGGCGGGGATCCGCATTGGTATTTTTACCGGGTGGGTTGTGGCAGGTGCCCTGGGCAGTTCAGAGAGAATGAAATATACCACAGTTGGAGATGTCGTAAATATTGCTGCCCGGCTTGAAAGTTATGATAAGGACTTTTCTGGTAAAAATCCCTGGCGAATTCTCATTGGTGAAACCACACTGAATTACCTTAATGGGACATTCACTATTCAGAGGATCGGAGAAACAGGTTTAAAAGGAAAAAAGGAAAAAGTAAATATTTACTGGGTGTTAGGGGCTCGGAAATAAATAATTACACAAAATATGGCCTAGGATTTCAGCTCGTGTTCAAGGCGCATCAAAGGGAGCATATAGAAATATGGGCTCTTTGATGCAATGCAGAAGACGAGCTGAAAGACAAGCAAGATGGCGTAATTATTTATTTCCGAGTCCCTTATTTAAAAAAAGAAAGATAAAGCAGAGGATCAGGGAGGAATGATGATGAAATTTTTATTGTTTTCGGTCTGCAGCACAATTATCGGCTTAAGCCTTATTTCACCGATTTCAATTGCTGCTTCAGATCAAAAAAGTAACAACAAGAGTGACAGTGCCCAGATCATGGTCAAAGAAGAGGCCAAAAAAGGGGGACAGCCAAAAGAAATAATCAGGAGAACGGATCAGCCCCTGAAACAACGATCCCGGGCGACCAATCATATGTTGATATACAAGCCGCCCCTGCGGGGGGCCCCGGCCGGCCGAGTGGCCGGGGGAACCAGGGGCGCAGACCAGGGGTTTCCATACCTGTGTTTGATTGTGCCGGAACATGTCGGTTTGACCCTGTCCAGCCAACCGGTATTTTATTTTTATCAATCCAGCATATCGCCATACCCCATTGAATTCACATTGATCAAAAAACAGGGGATTACTCCCCTTGTGGAAACCCGGATCGCACCGCCAGACAAGCCGGGAATCCAGTCTGTCCGCCTGGCGGATCACGGGGTTCACCTGAAACCAGGCATACACTATAAATGGTTTATTGCCCTTGTCCCGGATTTACACCATCGTTCAAAGGATATTCTGGCTGCCGGGGGCATAGAACTTATCGAACCACCGGAAAAGATGAAAGATGAACTCGCAGCGGCGAATATATCCCAGGTAACGCATATCTATGCCGAGGCCGGAATATGGTATGATGCGTTTTCCAGCCTTTCCGCCCGAATTGAAAAATCGCCGGCTGATCGCGATTTGAGAAAACAGCGGGCCGCCCTGCTCGAACAGATCGGTTTGCACCAGGTGGCCCGTCATGTTATTGATGAATAAAAGAAGAAATGAGAAGTGCTGATCCTTATTACAGATGATTGTAAAATTCTTTTTCAAGCGCCTTTACTTTTTTTTTCCTTTCGGGGGACAGAAAAATCTGGTAAAGCGGGTCATCCATGGGAAGTTCTTTTTGGAGGATATCCCGTTCAAGAATCGAGAGAACTTCAACAGATATGTCACAGGAGGGGTATCCTTTGTCATCGATATGGATACTGTCGTCCAGTTTGATTTCAACGATATTGTTGATGTCCACCAGTTTTAGATCCCCTTCCCGGGTGATGATCAGATTTCCGATGCCGGCAAGATCGGGTATATATCCTGTGTCGGTGATCATATTCCGGGTCCGTTTGACGAATTTTGCTATATTCTTCCGGGCTTTTCGAACCAATGTCTGATGCCGGAATTCTGTATTGTGAGGGGATTTGAACAGGTCGTTCAAGTAGTCTTTTCCAAAGAGCCGCCAGGGATCGAGTATTTCACCGTTAATATATTCCTGAAGTCCACACAGGACAATCTGGCTGGTTCCTGTCCCTGTATAATCAACAATAAACTCCTCAGATTCTGCAATCAGGGCAGACCCCAGGAACGTGAGCATCAGGTTGTATTTTTCGATTTCGCCAAAGACGGCAGATATGCTTTCAAACCTGTTGCGGAGTATCCTGAACATTTTTTGGGGCCTGGCCCTGGGAAACAGTCGTATGCCATCCGTGATAACGCCCTTTGTTTCCTTGAGAACATCTTCGGCCAGCAACACTTCAAAAATGTGAGACCTTAAGCCGGATCGGTAAAATTTTCGGAAGATATAACGGTCGGAATCCTTAACAAAATTTAGTGTATGAACTTCATCTCCTGACAGGTAGGCCTGATCTCTTATGTCCTTTTTCTGATTCATTATAGATTTTTACAAATTATTTGATGAATTTACAAGCTTCCTTGGAATAATTATTCGTCGGACATTAACGGAGAAAACTCATATAAAAATAGCGGCTTGAAAGTTTGACATTCTTCTGGCACTATTTTATGGTTTAAACGGGAAGACAGTTCCCGGCCAGGTTAATAAAAGAGAACAGACTGTCGTAAAGGAAAAGAAAATGAAAATTTTAGTCATTGATGATGAAAAACCGACCCTTTCCATGTTCAAGCTTTTCCTGACTGCCTATGGGTATGATGTATATACGGCAGAGGACGGGGAAAAAGGACTGGCACTGTTCACCCGGATTTCTCCTGACATCGTGTTTACCGACATAAAAATGCCGGGAATAGACGGGATAGAAGTGCTGCGCAGGATCAGAAAAACCGGGGTCCCATCGGAAGTCATTATTATTACCGGTCATGGGGACCTTGAAAAGGTGGTGGAGGCCCTTGACCTGGATGCATCGGATTTTATCCATAAGCCGGTTGAACGACAGGCCTTAAATTCCGCCCTGGCCCGGGCTGAGAAAAGAAAACAACGGCCTTTCCATCAACCGGTTGAATTTTTGAAAATAAGAGAGGAAAGCAAGGTTATTGTTTTTATAAAAGGAAAGCTTGATGCCTCTGCAAAAGAAGCGCTTCCCGCATTGTTTACCCCCACATCCCTGAAGGGTGTCAAAGAGGTTTGTATGATATTGAATGACAGTTTTTCCATTGATCGTTCAGGCATATCCCTTTTAACGGAAGTGATACAGCAGTTAAAACACCACCAGATCTCCATTGTATTGGAAAATTTGTCCTACAATTATGCAAGGGTATTCCAGATGGCCGGCATTGACAAGCTGGCTAAGCTTAAAGACGCTGTGATGGACGAATAGGATCAACGGACTGTCATGATAACCCGATACAATCCACCCCATATTTCAGATGCGGTCAACCGACAGAGATTGTTTCTTCGCCTGGATGAAAATTTTCACAACCAGAATTTTTTGATTACAGGGCAGGCCGCCCAAGGCAAATCAACCCTTGTGGCCTCCTATCTTAAACAGTCTTACCGTTCTGCGCTGTGGTTTCATCTTTCAGGGGATGACCGGGATCATACCAAATTGTTTGACAAACTTGTCAGGGGAATCCATGCCCTGTCCGGGCAGGCAAAAGGGCCGTCCGATATTTCCATCCCCAACAGTATCCTTGGCATGGAAAAGAGCGTATTAAGGTATGTCGAAGGCTTGTCCATTCTCCTCAAAGAACTTTTGTCTACCGTTATAATGGTTTTGGATGATTTTGAATCCATAGATGAGACCTCTTCCGGTTTCCAGTTGATAAAGGGTATCCTGAACACGCGATTTGAAAATGTAAAATTTGTTATTTTGTCAAGAAGTATTCCGTCTTTCAATATTCCCCGGCTCAAGATGGAACATCATATTTTTGTGCTCAACAATGATGACCTGGCCTTTACCCTTGCCGAAACCCGATTGTTTTTTGCAGGGAAAACCCAGGCCAATGACATTGATATTGAAAGGATACACAAAATTACGGATGGCTGGGCTGGTGGTCTTACGCTGGTATCAGAATCCCTGGGGCAGTTTAAAGGACGGAAACCGCTTCCGGATCGGTTATCATCGGAAGTGTTTCATTTTTTTTCCCAGGAGATTTACAATACCCTTCCCGATTCAATCCGTAATTTTTTAATGGAAACCTCCGTTCTGGAAATTATTGATACTGAGATGGTTTCCCATATTTTTAAGTCCAGTGATGCCCTGGAAATTTTAACCGAATTTGAAAAAAGAAACCTGTTCATCCAGCGCATTGAATCAGACAGCGGCTGGCCGACATTTAAATATCATAACCTGTTCAAGGATTTCTTGCTGCAGGATCTGTTAAAGACAAAGGGCCGTCAAGTCTACCGGGCGCTAAATCAAAAAGTCGGGCAGTTTTTCTGGGAAAGAAAAGATCATGAGCAGGCAATGAATTGTTTTATAGCCGCTGAAGCGATTTCAGATATGGTTCGTATTATCAAAATCAAGGGAACAGACTATATTATTAATGGAAAAATGTCAGGACTTGAAAAATGGCTCCATTGCCTGCCGGATGACATTATTCAAAAGGATCCCTGGTTGATATTTTTCTTTACCATGATCCGGCGTATCAAGGGGGGAAAGAAGAATGTCAGGGATTTTCAGAACGCGATGGTACTGTTCGAACAGATCCATGATATTCGCGGCATGCTGTTGTCTGTCGCCTATCTTATTGAGGCCGCAGTATTCGTTCGTCAACCATCCGGGATGATTCTGAAATGGATTAAAAAAGGGGAAAATTATCTGTTGCAGATTCGGCAAAAAGACCGTTACACCTGGGCCAGAGCCCTGTTGTGGCAACAGATCGGTCTCGGGTATATCGCGGGTGACGGGAATATTCCCAAAGGTGTGTCTGCCTGCCGGAATGCCATCCTTCTGGGGCGGCAGATCTGTAATCCGGATCTGATACTCAATGCATCCATTGCCATGACATTCGGATATGTCCAGGCCGGGGATTTTGCAAATGCACGACAGATGCTGTCAAAAATAAAAATGATGACCAAGGAAAGCCACCATCCGGAATACAGAGCCTTGAAAAGCATTGTGGATATTTATTTTGCCTTGAAAAACGGTCGGTTTGATGCAGCCAGAGAATTGCTGACCCGGTCTGAAAAAGATATAGAGAAATTTGGTTTAATTTTCTTGTATCCGGGATTTGTTGAAGCCAAAGCCCTTCACCTGGTCTATACAAAGCAGTTTGATGATGCCCGGCAGATGGCGGATCATCTGGCTGATTTTTCAATTCTGGAGGGAAATGATTTTTATAAAGGTATTTCCCACCGCATCAAGGCCCTGAGTTTTTTGCGGGAAGAAAACTTTATTGAAGCGGAACGGGAAATTTTAAACGCATTAAAAGAACTGGACCCGGTTAAAAAAGGGGATATCCATCATTTTTTAATGCAACAACTGGCCGGCATGATCCTTTTCCGGAAAGGAGACTTAATCGCCGCCAGAAACCGGCTGGTCCCCGCCCTTGAGTATTTTGAGAGTATTTCATCTGCCCTGAGTTGTTCGGAAACCTTTTTTGCTTTAGGCTTGATATCCTGGGAATTGAATGAGCCCCAGGCCGCTTTCAGGTATTTACATCATGGCCTCAAAAAAGCCTTTTCAGAAGGGTATGTGTTTTTCCCTTTAATGGGTGAACGGGTATTGATCAAAGCCCTTCTTTTAATGACGGCATATGATAAAATTAAATCTGTTGAGTCGTATATATTGTTTCTGATTCTGCGATGTGATCCTGTCCTGGTCTTTGAGCGAATGGACAGGGTATTGGCTTCCGGTAATCCAGAGCAGAAATCCACTCTTATCGAAAATTTACGGCCCATATATAAAACACTTTTGCCCGAAATACGGATAGAAACCCTTGGTCAGTTTAATGTTTTCAGCGGCAATAAACTGCTGGACCATAAGGTGTTTGAAGGGGCAAGGCCCATCCTGCTGCTTAAATCGATTATTCTTCACGGATCCACAGATATCCCCAAGGAGATCCTGATTGATGACCTGTGGCCCCAGGCCACGGCAAAAGCCGGGGATAAAAATTTTAAAATCAACCTGCATCGCCTGCGAAAGGCCATCGAACCCAATCCTAAAAAAGAATTTGGATACTCTTATATTATTCAAAAGGCCGGGTTGGTATCCCTTGATCTTGAACTGATCACCCTGGATGCGGATGAGTTTGTGGTCCTGGTCGACCGGGCGGTTGAAAATGAAAGAAACAACCAGTTGGATATTGCGCTTGAACTGTATGAAAAAGCAGTAAAAATTTATAAAGGCCCTTTTTTTGTGGAAGAGCCCTATCTGGAATGGATATCGGTGAAAAGGGAATCCTTTAAAACACGATACAGCGACCTGCTGCAAAAAAAAGCCATGCTTCATGAAGAACTGGACCAGATTGACAAAGCAGTGGAATCCTGGTCGCTCATCCTTGAGGCAGATCCTTATTTTGAAGCCGCATACCAGAACCTGATGATTCTTTATGCAGATTCCGGTCAGAAAAATAAGGCGCTGGATGTGTTTCAGGAGTGCCAGTCATTATTAAAAAAAGACCTGGGAACTGAACCGGATGAGCAGACCGTCACCATCTACCGGAAAATAAAATCCAGGTAAAAATCTCTTTACGGATGATCTCTTATTCATTAGGATATCTAATCAGGTGCAATAATTAAAGGGTATTGATGAACATATGCTGTCCCAGAAAACATGGTATTCCATTCAAGTAATTGTAATCTTAACCGTATTTTTTCTTGTTTTATTCAGCCTGGTATTCAAATTGATCGTTGAACAACGATCGGTATCCTTACAGAAAAGAGCTGAGCAGATGGAAACGGAACGGATAAAAAAGGCATTTATTGACAATATTGATGACCAATACAATCAGCTGCTTAAACTGTATGCAGCAAAAGAATATGAAAAGGCCATTGAGATCATAAAGGTGTTTAATAAATATGAAAAATCAGATTATGAAAATCTGCCGGAAATCAAAAAAACCATCCGGTTATTTTATTTGAAGAAAAAACTGGCGTTTGTTCCAGAGATTCATTTGAATGACTATATAAAAGTATCCAAAGATATTGATATTGAAGAAGATGAGTCAACCGAGGTGTTTATCCGGACACCTCGGTACGGGCAGTATTTTTATATATCGGATTTTCCCATTGTGCTTGAAGGCATTGCCTTGTCGGTTGCCGGTGACTTTTCTGACGGGATTGTCTGGACCAGTAATCGGGACGGTGAACTGGGAAAAGGAACGAAAATAAGGGTTCGCCTTTCCCTGGGGGAACATCAAATCACTGCCACGGGTACCAACGGCATTCAAACCGGTAGCATGACAACGCAGATTTTCATTGAAAAAGACCCGGATTTTTTAAAAGCATATCCCAAAAAGTAAGGTCTAAACCGTTGTCACAATTCAGGTATGAATGACAAGAGGGACAAGCGGGACCGGATAAATTCTTATTGCCAAAATTGTTAATTTTTGTTTCAGTATGATATACTGAGTAAGCCATAAAGGGCAGGGGGTTAATCCTTTGAAAAAGAAACAGGCTATACCATATATTTGTATTGTTTTTATCCTCTCTATTTTTTTTTATTCGTGTGAGGATAGCACTGATACCCGGATAACAAATTCCAGAACATTGGGGATCTCCAGCGATATGATCCTCATTGGATCATCACTGGCCCTGGGCGGGCATGCTGGATACCTTGGCACACAAACCCTTCATGGGGCTCTTGCTTATTTAAACTATGTGAATGATACCGGGGGAATTCATGGCCGCAAAATAAGGCTTGTGGCCTATGATGACGGGTACGATCCCCCCCGGTGCGTTGCCAACACCCAACGTCTCATTGTTCAAGACAAGGTTTTCTGCCTGTTCGGCTATGTGGGTACCCCCACCACTGTTAAGATTATACCCCTGGTGGAGGACGCCAAGATCCCTATCCTGGGGATGTTTACCGGTGCGAATGCCTTAAGGGAACCGCTCAAACGGTATATGATCAATGTCCGGGCATCGTATTATCAGGAGACCGGTGCTGCAGTGAAACATCTGGTGGAAGAGATTAAATTGTCTAAAATCGCAGTATTCTACCAGTATGATGTGTATGGGTTTGATGGGTTAAAGGGAACTGAAATTGCCTTGAAACCCTATGGCCTGGTTCCCGTGGCCACCAGCTCGTATATCCGCGGTACGCTGGATGTAGAGGAGGGCCTGGAGAAAATTATGACCAAAGGCGCCCAGGCTGTTGTGATGATCGGTACCTACGAACCCTGTGCCAAATTTATCCGGCTGGCCAGATTAAAGGGATTTTCTTCGGTGTTTTATAATGTTTCTTTTGTGGGGGCGGATGAACTTGCAAGGATTCTGGGGCAAATCGATGAACAGATCATTGTTACCCAGGTGGTGCCACCGCCTGAAGCCTCGAATATCGACAAAGATCTCTGGGGTGCCAGGGAATATATTGACCTGCTCAAGAAATATTATCCCGGGGATGATCCCAATTTTGTCAGCCTGGAAGGCTATATTAATGCCAAGGTATTTGTGGAAGGCCTGAAACGGGCCGGAAGGGATCTGGATCGCGAAAAGTTTATCGATGCCATCGAAACCATCCGGCAGCTGGATCTGGGCATTGCCAATCCCCTGTCTTTTAATTCCCGGGATCATCAGGGATTGGAACGGGTATATTTTACGTATTTAAAAAACGGAAAATTCGTATGGTTAGACGATTGATCATTCGTGTGAAAAACACAAGCCTGAAGAACAAGATTTTTTTTTCCACTACAGCTGTTATTTTGCTTATCAGTGTCCTGATTGCCCTGTTTACCCGCTGGGTACTTATTTCCAGTCTGACGTCCGAGCTCAAGGAGCGGGGCCTGGGGATTGGTCACAGTGTCGCTGAAAGCTGCAGGGGGTATATCCTCACCGAGGATATACCCGAATTGGTCAGCCTGATATTTGATGCCCGGCTGGGGGTGCGAAAGCATCTTACGGGTTATCTTTATGTTACAGACAAACAAGACAAGATCCTGGCCCATACGTTTACCACTGATTTCCCCGGGGAATTGCTCAATGTCAACCTGATTGAGTCGGGAAAGAACTATTCGGTGGAGTTATTGCGGTTGAAGGGAAAATATTTTTATGATGTGGCAGTGCCGGTCACCGAAGGGATCTACCGCATTGGATCGGTGCATGTCGGATTGAAGAAACAACACATAGACCAGCTCATCGGAAAGCTGCGGACCACGTTTCTGGGGTTTGTTTCAGCCGTGACGGTCCTGTTTTTCATTATCAGCCATCACCTGTCCAAGTATATCACCCGTCCCATTACGGAACTGATCAAGGTGTCGGATGAGATCAGCCGCGGCAACTTCAATATCACGCATACCCTGAACAGTATCGACTCCACGGGTATTAAAGATGAGGTCCGGCAGCTGAGCAATTCATTCATGAACATGACCCACCGCATTATGGATTCCCAGGCAAAACTCAAGGAGTCGGATAACAAGTATCGATCCCTTTTTGCCGGTGGCCCCAATCCTATTTTTGTGGTGGATCGTGAAACTTTAGGTATTCTCAGTGCCAATCCCAGTGCCGAAGAGACGTATGGTTACACCAAGGAAGACCTGATCGGAAAACCCTTTACCAACCTGGGCTCCTTTGAGTTGGAGACGGTTCAGCAGGCTGATTTTCACGCAGAGCATGCCGGAAAAATCATAACTGTCGGTTCCAAAGTCCAATGTAACAAAAAAGGGGGGGGGCTTCTCTATGTGAATGTCCATGCCTGTCCGGTCCGATATCAGGACAGGGATGCGGTAATCCTGGCGACCACAGACATCACGGAGATGGTGGAAAAAGAGAATCAACTCATTCAGGCCAGTAAAATGACCACCCTAGGCGAGATGTCTGCAGGGATTGCCCACGAACTGAATCAGCCGTTGAATGCCATCAAAATGGGCAATGAATTTATTGATATGATGATTGAAAAGAAAGAGAAGATTCCGGATAAGGATCTGTTGCAGATCGTCAAAGAGGTCAGCAGCCAGGTGGATCGAGCCGTGGATATCATCCGGCGGCTGAGAGACTTCGGTCGAAAGGCGGATTTTACAAAGGAAACGGTTAACATTAACAGGCCGGTTCAAGACGTGCTGGACATTATCGGCCGGCAGCTTCGGCTGCAAAATATTGATATTCAACTGAAAATAGACCATGATATTCCTCCCATACTGGCCCACCGCAACCGTATTGAGCAGGTCATTTTTAACCTGATAACCAATGCCCGGGATGCCATTAACCAGAAACTGGAGGCGGGAGGCCCCGCCACGGGCAATTGCATTGTGATAGAAACCTATGCCCGGGATGACCAGGTAATGGTGGCTGTTTCAGATACCGGCATCGGTATTGATGCTGTTGTAAAAGAACGGATTTTTGAGGCTTTTTTTACCACTAAAAAGATGGGGGAGGGCATGGGGCTGGGACTTTCCATCTCCAGTGGTATTGTTGAAGATTACGGTGGCAAAATAACGATTGAAAGCCCGGAAGGACAAGGCACTACCTTTCGGTTGAGTTTTCCGGCAGCCACATAAGGATGCATAAATGACAAAACGTAAAGTACTGGTGATTGACGATGACAAACCCACGCTCAGCATGTTTGAATTATTCCTGAAGGTTTATGGACATGCCGTGCTGCTGGCGGAAAATGGCACTGAGGGCATGGCATTGTTTGAGGCTGAAAAACCGGCCATTGTATTTACCGATATCAAGATGCCCGGGATCGACGGGTTTGCGGTTCTGGATGGCATTAAAAGTCAGGCCCCTGAAACCGAGGTGATCATCATGACCGGTCATGGCGATATGGACCTGGCCGTGGAGGCCCTGAACCACGAAGCCACCGATTTTATCAACAAGCCGATCAGTCGGACGGCCCTGGACGCGGCCCTGCATCGGGCACAAGAGCGGCTCAACATTACCAGATCCCTTGTCTCAGTTGCCCAATATGAGCAGGAGGACACGCTTCAGATTATCAAGATTCTGGGAAACATAAATGCCGGGGCAGAAGCCTCTTTGATGGCAGCATACGGCAAGGCGTGTGCCGGAAATTCGACCCGTCTTCTGTTAAGTTTTGATGAAAACACCTCCATCAATGGTGCCGGCATTGCTGTCCTGATCCAACTGCTGTCGGCGAGCAAAAAACAACAGCACAAGGTGGCGATTTCCGGTATCTCTGAAAATTTTCAGGAAATTTTTAAAATGGTGGGGATCACTCGGTTTGCATCGGTTTTTATTGATAAAGCAGATGCAGAAGCCTATTTGAAAGATACCGCGTGATATTGTTGAATTAACGCCCTTTATGATGGAGGCAGTCATGTCCATGATGTGTATAAAAAATCAATTAATCGGCTTTTGGATCATTGTTTTTCTTTTTAACGTTCCACTGCAGAATGGTGTGTGCGGCACCCCCCCGAAACGGGGTGACATGTTGCCGGAAATTATCCTGGACGCTCCTGTCTCGAAAAAGGATAGTGTCTACCTTGGCATTGGTGAAAAGACCCGGTTTTCAATGAAGGATGTTGCGGCAGATCTTATTGTGCTTGAAATTCTGGGGGTCTATTGCCCCCAGTGCCATCGACAACGACCGCACATCAATCGGTTGTTTCATCGGCTCAATAAGAATGCCGGTCTGTCTAAAAAAGTAAAATTCCTGGGCATTTCAGCCGGGGCCACTCCCATGGAAATGGCCTATTATGTGAAACAATCCCGGGTCCCATATCCTGTCCTGCCGGATGAAAAATTTCTTGTTCATAAACAACTGAACCAGCCGCTCACCCCCTATAATATGGTCATCACTAAAGAGGGACAGATCCTTTATGCCCATCTGGGCGTGATTGAGGACATGGACGCGTTGTTTACCACGCTTAAACAGCTGGCTGGCAAGACGTCGTCCATCAGCAAATGAACGAAAAAACGATATCCGGCATGACCGGACCGCTGTTCAGCGGTCGTCGGTATTTTTATCGTAGATCGATTTGTGATGCACGACTGGAGTTCAGCCAGATAGACTCCCGGGAAAAAATAATTGAGGCCTGCCTGTTAACGGCCATTGGAACCCTGGGGATTACCTGTGGGTTTTCCGGTATCACCCATCCGGATCGCAACACCGTTCAACTGGTCAGCCGGGGCTTAGAGGCCGGGGGGCTTGCGGTTATCAAAAAAAAGTTTCAAGCCCTTATCCAACGATACTTTCCCGCACTGATAACAACGCCTTATGCCTTTCATGCGGAACTTCGCATCATTGAAGCAGCGGATAATAGTCTGGTTCAATTGATGGATACCGGTATCCGGATATGCATCGGATGGCGGATGGGTAAAGATATCTCCGGTATGATCGGGCTGGGGCCTAAAATTATCAGTGATACCTATGGGGATGATGAGATTAATTTTCTTTTGAACCTGACCGACAACATGATTTTTTACTTGCAGTCCCTTGCCACCCGGCGCAGGATGCAAGACCTGAAGCAAGAACTGAACACGGAAATTTTCCGATCTGCCGACCTGTCCCTGGCCATGGACGTTGCCAGAAAAAATCTGGATCACACACTTTTCCGGCTTTCCGGGTTTAATGATATTTTTAATGAACTGAGCGCTCTCAAAGAGAGCACCAGCGTGGTCGACGCTTTCCTGTTGGTGCTGCTGGGTATTTTTGGTGCCGCTGGCGGATATATTTTTTATGTTGATCCGGCCATGCAAACGACCCATATGACCTGTCGTAACCTTGACATGGTAGAGGGAAAGGGCCGATCACCGGAGCAGATACAGAAGGGCATTGCCCAGGCGGTTGAAGCTAACCGGGTGTTACAGATCAATCCCATGCAGGCCATTATTTTATCCGTACAGCAAATGGATTGCTTTAAGCCTTTTTTACCCAAAACAGCTATTGGGATTATCTTTCGTCTGGATGAAACCGCCATGGGGATTGTGGGTCTGGATGAACGGCTTATCCAGACCCCTTATGGTGAAAAAGAGCGCACATTGTTTCTGGCGTTCATAAAGAATTTCCTGGTGTTTCTCAAAAACAGCAAGTCCTTTGAAACCATACAAATTCTTCATCAGGATCAGGAACGGAAAAATATCGAGTTGGAAAAAACCATCCAGGCCCTCTCGGACAGCAGTCGCACCATCGTCCGTCTGGAAAAAGCCGGCGAGCGCATCAAGGCAGCCATCACAAAGGCAATGGTCACTTCCAGAAAGGTCTCCGTCATGGACATGTCATTGATCCTCATTGCCGGAATCGTTCTGGGCCTGGTGTATAATTTTGCCAGCCCGGGCGGTATCAAAGTCATTCCCGGGGAATGGCTTCGGCCGCCAATGGTCCATGTGGAGGTTCAGCAGGCCCGGCAGCTGCTCGAAATACGGCAGGCCCTGTTTGTGGATGCCCGACCGGCAGAATTTTTTAATCAGCGTCATATTGCCGGTGCCAGAAACCTGCCGCTGTCCTTGTTTGATTTTGTTTATATGATGCAGTTCAACCAGGAGGACGTTGCCCGGCCCATTGTGGTGTATGGCCGGAATATCAGTCGAAGGTACGATGAAGAGATCGCCTTCCGGCTTTTGGAAAGGGGGCATGAACAGGTCGTGGTTTTTCCAGGGGGGATCAAGGCCTGGGAGGAATCCGGGATGGGGGTGGAACCATGAAAATACTGGCCGTTGCTAAACTCCTGGTCACCCATCGTTACCTGGCCCTGGCGCTGAGACTCTATATTGCCGGGCTGTTTATCTATGCGGGCATGTATAAAATTAATTATACGGCTGAATTTTCCGAGACCATAGCCAGTTATCGAATGGTACCCTACTGGGCCGTAAATTTTATGGCCGTTGTCATGCCGTGGATTGAACTGATTTGCGGCATTCTGCTGGTGTGCGGCATCCGGGTCCGGTCTGCCATTGTGATTGTTGGATTTTTTCTTGTCCTCTTTACGGTGGGTATTGCGATCAATTTGTTGTGGAACGCTCCCATCAGTTGTGGCTGCTTCCACACCCTGGGTGATGCCATCAGCTGGAGAACCCTGGTGAGGGACCTCATATGGGTGGCCATGGCCCTGCAAGTCTATTTTTATGATTCGATTTTTCACATGGAAAAAAAATTTGATACATTCATCAAGGAGATCTAACGATGCTGGCGGATGTTACAAGATCCTATATCCGGTTAATGATGATGCCATTGATCTTTTTCCTGGTTTTTGGATGCAGCAGTGAGCGGGAAAATTTGGTGGGCAATTACACTGCAGTGGACCAGGCATCAGCAGACCCGGTTACGGCTGATCTGGAACTTTTGCCGGACGGCAAGGGGTTCTGGTCCATAGAGACAGACAATGCGGCATTTCGCTGGGACCTGCACCGTGGAAAGATCCGGTTGCATACGAAATCCGGCGGTGTCATTGAGGGAATCCTTGATCATGATACCATCCAATTGACTTTGCCCGGCATGGGCTTGATTCGTTTCCAACGTCTCCCCTGAATATTGGAAAGCGCATATGAGAGATTTTTTGTCCGACATCCACATTAAGCAAGGGAATGGTTTTTTGATTTAACCCTTGCTGTGGATGGAAAAATAGTGGCTTTTATTTTGAATTTATGGTTATCTGCGAGGTTTGTGGCCTAGGTATCGATGGGTGCTGAATAGAAAAAATAGGTCTGGTCACAAGGCAAGCCCCCTTGAAAGCGGGTTGCGAACGGGTTACGGGTTTCACAAATCAAGGAGACGGTTGCATTATTTAACCATGAAAAACGAATTTGAACTATTGGCCCCTGGTGGAGATATTGATTCTATAAAGGCTGCCATTGTGGCAGGAGCGGATGCTGTCTATTGTGGATTGAATAAATTTAATGCCAGGAACCGGGCAACAAATATAAATTTTGATGATTTAAATGGGCTGTTAAGACTTGCCCATAAGCATAATTGCAAAATTTTTCTAACCCTGAATATCATTATCCTTGATTGTGAAATCCCGTCTCTCATAGGCCTGCTGAATAAAGTTGTAAATTCAAGGATTGATGGAATAATTGTTCAGGACTTGGGATTGTTTTATTTGTTGTCTAAATATTTTAAAGACCTTGAAATACATTCATCTACACAATGCACCACCCATAACAACGGTCAGATACACTTTTTAAAGAAACTTGCTGTCACCAGAGTTAATCTGTCAAGAGAGTTGAATATTGATGAGATAAAAGCGTTGATTCCCATTATTCATGAAAATAATATCTTAGCGGAAGTATTTGTCCATGGGTCCTATTGTATCGCTTTCTCAGGGCTTTGTTATTTCAGTTCCATCCTTGGCGGTAATTCTGGAAATCGAGGCAGATGCAGTCAACCCTGCAGAGATCAATACTTAACCACGCCTGTTGGTAAAAAGTATCCCCTTAATCTCAAAGATAACTCAGCCTATTTTGATCTAAAAGCACTATGTGATGCGGGAGTTGACTCCCTGAAGATTGAAGGACGAATAAAAAAGTTTCATTACGTATATACCGTAGTGAGTTGCTGGAAAAAACAACTCTCGGGTTTTTATAATCGTGACGGACGGCTGAATAGAGATAATAGAGATCTATATACGGTTTTTAACCGGGATTTTTCAAATGCTTATTTAAAGGGAGATATTAATAAAAATATGTTTATTGATAATCCCCGGGATAATTCAGCCAAGCACCTTTTTGAGATAAACGGCCACTGTGCTGCTGCGAATATGCAAGAAGTTAAAGGCCGGCTTTATGATGAAAAAACAGAAATTATAACGCGTGTTAAAAACAAAATTAAAGATTTGAGTATAGCAAAAATCTCTTTGAAAATAGGTGTCTCTGGAAAAATCAACACCCCTTTGAAAGTGTCTGTAAAAACGCCGGATGCTTCCTTTGTTGTATTTTCGGAAAGTCATCTTACAACTGCCGACAAATACACCCTTGACTATCGCAGCATAGAAAATAGGTTTAAGTGCTTGAATAATACAGACTATTACATTGAACAGATAACATTAGAAAATCTTCAAAAAGATCTTTTTATTCCTTTTCAAGCGCTCACTTCAATAAAAAAAAGAATTTCATTCCTCTTAAATGGGTCTAAAAACAGGGTTGCCCCAATTGAAGTCCCTATTTTAAAAAAACAAATTAGATTGAAAACCAAACCCGCTCTTTCGGTATTGATATCCTCCCAAAAGGATTTGTACCTGTGTCATACAACTTCAGCAGATATCTATTATAAGCTTCCCGATTGCCTTGAAAATGAAAATTCTGAGCTTATCGACCTTTTCCTGGAAAATAAGAAATTGATTCCCTGGTTCTCGCCTGTTTTAATAGGAAAGAACTATACCGCGGCAGTGGAATTCCTTAAACAGGTGCAACCGGAACTTATTGTAACCAACAATACCGGCATCGCATACAGAGCCTATAAAGACGGAACCTCCTGGATAGCAGGACCGTATCTTAATAATACAAATTCCTTTAGTCTTTTATGTATGAAAGAAAAGTTTAACTGTTGCGGCTCATTTATTTCAAATGAAATCAATAAAAATCAAATTAAACGGATCATTGGTCCTGATGATTTCAAGCTCTACTATAGTATCTATCATCCGATTTCGCTTCTAACCAGCAGGCAATGCTTATTCCATCAGATTATAGGGTGCGAAAAAAACAACGTTGATGATGATTGTATCCAAGCGTGTCATCAATCTGCTTTGATTACAAATTTAAAAGAGGGTTCCTTTTTAATTGATAAAGAAAAAGGGAACTATCATTGTATGTATAATACTATTAATTTCCTGAATACAGATATCATCACTGATTTACCCAATGTGTTTTCCGGTTTTTTCATTGATTTAAGGGATATAAGAACCAAAACGAAAATTGATACGGACAAATCCAGAACGGTACAACTTTTTGAAAATCTTCTGAATGGAAATCCCGATTCAAAAAAGGAACTTAAACAAAATATTTATCCCTCAACGAACAGTCAATATAAAAAAGGACTCTAAAAATTCAGGGGAGGATGGTTTTTTGCTTCTCAATATCTCATGAAAAAAACCGAACCCAATAATCGGTGTCACCCGCTTTATCTGGCCGATTGAAATTTGTTTCGAATCCGCTCAATTCGTTTTCGGTTGGCGCCAAGGTCGGAATATCCGACACGGGAAGCGGATCGAATATGAATGACCGTCTCGCCGGCTTGCTCGTCCGGGAAATAAAACTCCACGTCATCAACAAATCGAAAAAAAGCTGACTTGAACGCTGCTCTAATATAATTTTCCTGGGCCGTCAGGATTTTTGTTCGATTTTCGGACTCAAGTACCTGCAAAAGAAGAGATCGCGCCTCCTGTTGTGTCCCTGTGTAGTGGATAGATTGAATATACTGTTTTTCACCAACCGCCTGACTGTTCACACAGTTTGGTGTTTTCGGGCATGGTGTCAGTTTGCCGTTATGTATACCCAGATCAGGCATAGTCCCTGCGCACCCCATTAACAGTATTAAGCTTAAGATACCAACTATACATTTTTTTTTCATTGCGCTTTCGTCCATTGTTTATAACTAAAATAGTTTATTCTTTTTTACATAATCAGTAAACTCTTTTGATCAAGGTAAATCAATTGTCATTTCTTGGGGATCATTGAGTCGTAGTTGGCAGTATTCAAAATTAACGGGTTGTTTATTTGATTTGGATAACAACGGTGTGTTTACGACACCATTAATTGAAGGTGTTGTATCTGAAAAAACAATTTCCAGCATTTTTTAACAATTGCCCAGATATTTTTAATATTCATAAGGGTTTCATTGTCTTTCGGGCTCCGCACAAAACCATTACGGGTAATGCACGCGGAAATAGTGCGTAATGACCGTGATTTGTAGAAACCTGGATTGCGGTGACCTTCATCTGGACGATTCCGTTTCGTCGGCAGCACCGTCAGGAAAGACATGTGTCTTTAATGCATCCCAGGCCGTTCTGGCGGCTCGTGAAAAATACCGTTTTTCGACCTGCGCTGCAAAGCGTTGCGTCATGGAAAAATCTTTCGGCAGGCTGCAGACAAGGCATGACTCACGGATGCGGTCGGGCACTTCGCTGTCCGGCACGAGGGCCATGGCCTGGAGCCCGCTTTCAAGCAAAGCGAGCATGGTTTTACTGCTGGGGCTATCCATGATGATGTGCGGGGCGATCTTGTGGGACCGAAAGAGTTCTAAAACTTGTTTGTGTAAGCCTCCGCCGCCATGTTTTCGCAAGATAATCAACGGTTGCTCGTGGAGCGCCTCTATTTCCAGTGGTTTGTTTTCCTGCACCGCCCTGGTGATCGAATCCGTAGCAATGGACCGTGGAACAACCAGACAGGGGCGGAAAGCGGGAAGAGGAAGACAGGTAAGTCGCTCATCTTCCGAAGAACCTGCCATGATGCAGAAATCAAATGCATGCTCCAGAAGCTTTATCATCAGGGCGGCGCTGTCTTCCACAATCAACCGGATGGAGATGTTGGGATAGTTGCGGTTGAGTTCGGGGATGAACTGTTCTAACAAAGATAGGGCGAGCGTTGTACAGCCGATGGTGACCATCCCCTCGACTTCTTGTTTAGACGCGTGAATCTCTTCAGGGATATCGTTTACCAGGTCGAGAATGTGCAGAGCCCTTTGGTAAAGCACCTTACCTTCCGTTGTCACGCTCCAGTTGGTTCCTGTGCGCTCGATGAGAGTGACACCAAGGTCCTCCTCCAACTCTTTGAGCCGCTGGCTCAGTGGGGGTTGAGACATGTGCAGAACCCGTGCTGCGCGACTGATCTGTCCCTGTTCCACAATGGTTTTGAAGTACAGCAGTTTATTGAAGTTCAATGCCGATGCCTCTGATCGCTTGTTTCCGCAGGTATATCGAAACAATATACCGCAGTGTGCTTGCCGGAAGTTATCCTGATATTCCAGACAGAGACAAGTGTATACCAAATAGGTATAATTGATCAAGACAAATGGTATGTCTGATTGACTCTTTCGAGTCCCTTAATGGCCAACCCCGAAAGAGTACCAGTTGAGTTATTGAACATCACACCTTTAAGATACCAGTTTCATCTTCTGTTCATTGTTAGCAAAATATTTAAATATCGAATCATTTGTATCAATCATTCTGGCAGGATTAAAAATGGCCGGATTCATTACGGTCAACTCATCCGCCAGCACGGGTTCAAATTCCATTTGATTCAAAATGTCTTTTTCGAGATCTATACCCGGAGCGATTTCAGTCAGAACAACTTTTCCGTCTCTCAACTCAAAAACCGCTCGTTCAGTAACATACATAACTGTTTGACCCTTTTGGGTTGCATATTCTCCACTAAAGGAAATTTGACCGACTTTACTGACGAATTTTTTTTGCTGACCCTCTTTCAGGATTTTTAACCTGCTATCTTTAATTTCAACTTCAAGTCCTTTGTTGGTAAAAGGGCCGCAGAAGACAACTTTTTTTGCGGTTTGTGAGATATCAATAAATCCACCGCTGCCAGGTATCTTATTGTTCAATCGACTGACATTCACATTACCGGACTGATCCATTTCTCCCATGCCTAAACATGAAATATCCAAACCACCGCCATGATAAAAATCGAATTGCGAAGACATGCTGTGAATACATTCAGGATTCCATGCTGCTCCAAAAAGGACCCCTTTTGTGGGAACCCCCCCGCTGACTCCCATTTCAATACTAAATGTAAAGTCATTGATAATGTCCTCTTCAGCAGCAATATTGGCCACACCATCGGCGATACCGATTCCTAAATTGACAACCGCATTCTTCTTTAGTTCAAATGAAGCCCGCCTGGCGACTATTTTTCTCACTCCAAATTCAAGCGGTGGAATAGAATTCATCGGGGTATTGTTAAGGCCGCACACACTGAAATTATGTTCCTCGTAACTTGTTTGCCATTGTTTTTCATCCTGTACCACAGCGGTTACCATAAATCCTGGAACTCTGACCATACGAGGATTCAATGTCCCCTTTTTTGCCAGCCGCTTGACTTGAGCGATGACAATCCCCCCACTGTTATAAGCCGCCTGGGCAGATGATAAAATATCCAAATCAAGCCCTTCGAGTTCTGTTGAAATGTTACCATCCTCATCAGCAGTGGTCCCTCTGATAATCGACACATTTATGGGAAACGTTTTATAAATTAACATTTCTTCCCCTTGGAAATTAACCCGATCAACAAGGGATTGAACTGCGCTTTTATTAAAACGGCCGCCTTCATTTTTGGGATCAATAAAGGTATTCATCCCCACCGTTGTTAAGACACCGGGCCGGCCCGCTGCAATTTCACGAATCAGCAGTGTGAGTATCCCCTGTGGTAGATTATACGCTTCGATCTCCTCATCAACGGCTAACTTTGCCATTCGTTTAGACCATAACCAATGCCCCCCGACGACTCTTTTCACCAGGCCTTTGTGGGCGAAACACCCAACCCCGCTCTCATCTCCACTACCCACACCCGTAACATGCATCAACGTTAAATTATTGGGCTTCCCCGTTTCTAAAAACCTTTTTTCAATACCGCGGTATAGGAAATCAGCTTCCATGTAACCACCACCAGAGGCCATAATATTAACGGTGTCATTGTTTTTGATTAAATCAACGGCTTGATCCAGCGAATGTAATTTTTTCATGGTTTAGTACTCCAATGGTCTAAAATTGATTCTTTACCTGAGGGCCGAGGCATACCCGCCGGCTCAGGCCTGGCGGCATTGCAATCGTAGTGCATCATGATTTGTGACCCCCAATTTAAGTCGTCCCCGTATAAAACAAAAATGAATTGAACCCAATGGACAATAGTCAATTTTTTCGGAGACAGGAAATACTATTTTGCGAAGCAGGTTATACCGAAAAAATATGCCGCAGGTTTATTATGGATTATATTGATTATGGGTTATTATGGGGTGGATTATGGGGTCGGGCCAGGCTAAGTATCTGACATTTTGTGAAATGTACACCATTTGTATGCGATTTTTTGGGCTATTTCAACGGTTTCAGCATCAAAATCAACGTTATAGGACAAAGTGATCTATCCTTGTTCGTTAAATATCAAATAGTTTATTCGTTTTTACATAATCAGTAAACTCTTTTGACCAAGGTAAATCAATTGTCATTTTTTGCGGGTCATTGAGTCGTAGTTGGCAGTATTCGAAATCGATGGGTGGTTTATTTGATTTGGATAACAACGGTGTGCTTAAAATACTATTAATTGAATGTGTTGTATCTGAAAAAACAATTTCCAGCACTTTAGCCCAAGGTATTAATGCTGAGGAAGTAAACCAGTTTAATGGTATTGTATCGGAAAAAACAACCCCTTTTAGGGAAGGGGATACTTTTTGCGTTCTAATTTGATAGGCATTAGCGGTAGAAAACCTGCATTTACCGATAAGATACTTGGGGAAGCTTAGTTCAAAATTCATTTGAATTTTTGTAGAAAGCCTGTATCTATTTTTAACAATTGTCCAGATATTCATAATAGACCTTTCATCAGAGTGAATGTGTAGCTGAAATCTCCAGACTTGAGGGTCCAGTCCCGGAAATCAGTCTCAAAACAATTGCGTTGAACAAAAAAGGTAATTTATAACTGCAACATTGCCAATTGTACAGAATTATAAATTTGAATTTGCTCATTTCATCGGGAATTATCCTATCGACAGATCAGCTGACTGGGTTTGAAAAAGGAGATTGGGCCAGTTCCACCTCAAACGCCAGCACCGCTTTAACTTCCTTTGTAATGTCAGCAATCCGGCGTCCCAGGCGCGTCAACGCCAAAAGGATACTGAACCATCCAGCAGTACCGGCGGCCAGCCGGATCACAACGCCCTTGAAAATAGCGGTCAAATGACCCAAAATTCTGCAGGCAGCTTTAAAACATCTGGATTCCAACCTTAGTTGCCTGAGAACCCTGCGGGTTCTTGTGGGGTCTCCCCTGGAATTGGCGATGGCCTTCATGTCAAAATCCTTGTCATGAAATATCAGCATGTGTTCAGGCCTTGACGCAGGGAATATCTGCTGCCGGAAAAAAACAACGCCTCTGTGAACAATTTCAAACGCTTTTCTTACAAGTTGGAAATGAATGCTGGCCCGTCGGGAAATATACCGGGCTAAATTTTTTAAAGTAGAGGTCACTTTTGAAAACAGTTTTTTGATGCCTTGAAAAATCCAGCGGGTAACCCTTTTTATCCCATCCCAGATACTGGTGGCCACCTCTTTAATCTTTGCCATTAAATCCTGTTTCTGGCGGATCGAAAATGAACAGACCTGGTCTACAATATTCGGATCGACCGATTCCGGCTTAGCATCAACCCCGTTTTCAAGCATAATAAGCCGGGTAAAAAAGGAAGGTGTTATTTTCTTTCGCCCCGCGGCCTTGGGTCTTTGTTTCTCGGGCTGCTGCATCCAGAATTCTTCCAGCGCCCGCGACAGACCAAGACTTCTCTGTTTTTTATCATTGCTTTGGCGTTTTTTCAGTCTGACCAGAGGATTCCCGACATTTACATCAAATCCCACCAGCCAGAGTTCTATTCTGGCAATTGCCTCGATAAACGGCTTGCTCTCAGCAGCATTTACAATTTCAGGATGGGTTGCAATGCCTTTGATGAGGTCATCCTGAGAAAATAAAGGTCCCATCGTTTCAAGAGAAATTTCTGGATCAAGGCGTTCCTTTGTTAATCCCAATTGCCAGGCCATCTCAAGAAACTTATCCAGCGCCTGTTTGAAGTGAGGGTTGGTATGAATTGAAATATCAGTGTTATGCATTAGTTTTTCCGACCAGCTAAAAAAGCCTAGAACATAGAGCCGCAGATATACGGCGCGCAGCAAAGCGGGGCTGCCAAATCCCATTGGGTTTGTTGGCATGAGAACCTGCCAGGCGCCGGGGTTCTGTTCCTCCTCAAAACTGACCAGTTGCTGGAGACAATTCCAGGTCAACGGTCCTGCCCATTTATCCCGCTTCAACCCCGCATCTGTTTGAAAATGACCCAGTGCATTTCTAACGTAGGGGTCCATTTTTGATTTAGACCGGTTTTTAGTTGTATCCCGAAGATATCCCAGATCAATAAGCCGGGAGACCAATGCGATAATATAGGCTTTTGAACTGGCCAGATTAAAATCCTGTGTCTGCTCAATTTTCAGACCGGGATCCGGCAGGTATCCTTTTTGTGACGTCTGGTCCAGGGCTGACCCCAAGTCGTCGAATATGGCCGTGGGATCAGCCACTGATCTTTCCCACGGCAGTTTTGATCCCTTCCTTAAACAGGTCTACCATGGCCTGACGATTACTCCTTGCCGCTTCCACCAAACCATTGTGGGCATCCATTTCTTCCTGGGAGATCTCTTTATCGTAGAAGACCTGGGTATCCCCATCCAGTTCACTTTTTGTGCAGGCGGTAATCCTGAATTCTGCATCAGCGGCGGCCCCTTTTATTATGGTGGCAAAATTAATGGGGTGTGCCTTATCCGCTGTCACCGTTATCCGCCCCTTATAAGAGACCACCTCCAGCGAGGCCATGTCCTCTGCTGCTTTTCCGATTTTTTCAAACGCAGTTTTAAATGCACTCATCATTTTCTCCTTTATTTTTTGGGGGTGAATATTTGAATTTTTTCACGAATGACTGACAATACGGTGCGAGACGCGTCTAAAAAGCAAACGCCATTGAAATGGATGGTTTGATCTAAATGGATCTGATCAGGGACTTTTGAAATGGCCTGGGCTAAAATGTCGGAAGCAAAAAGGCGGATGCGGCCCGGGTGAATTCTGCCCCTATAAACCTTGAGATCAAACCCATTCATCTTCCGGGCCTGCTTCTCTTTATCAAGCAGGGCAATGACAGCTTGTTTAAAATTCATGGGATATATACTCCAAAAAAATTTATCAGCCGCGATCAAGGCGATTAATCAAGGTTGTATTTTTGTTTATCCTTGTCGAACCAAGTTAACACAAAGCTGAGTGGTCGAAAGATTTATGCCGACACTGTTGTGAGTCCCTCAGCAGCAACCGATCCACTCAGGCGAATTGTTAACAGTTTATTTCTTTTTTAACCGTTCTTTTGGCCACTGATTCTTAACATTTTTCTCTCCAGTATAATAGGGCACTTTTGATCCTTTTTGAAAAATGTCCATTGCAGGCAGGATATTAATTTTTTCTGAATCAGGATATTCACACACATCAATATTCGCTTTTGTACACAGATCTATGTAGCGTAGTTTGTCATCGCTGTGATTGTAAAGTTGATGTGCACCAGAAGACCCTTCTTCAAAAAAAATAATGTCTCCTTTTGATATTGTCTGATAGCCTTCAGGAGAACGTAAGGTGCCTGTCCCTTCTAAAATCACAAAAAGTTCTTCGGCATTTCGATGAAAGTGATAAGGGTAAGAAAACTTACCAGGCAATAACGATTTTATATCAAAATGCAAATACTTTGATTTGGATATTTCGCCTAATGGCCGACTCGCTTCCCAAGAAAAATCAGGAATTGGTGATTTATTTTTTTTAAATTCTATTTCAGAAATTTTGTGTATCAACGGCATTTATTTGTCCTTTTTTTAACAGAACGTTTAACTCAATTAGCGAATCCTTTTGCGGTCAGCTGGAGCGCCTGGGTTTCCCTATTTGTATGTTATGATTTTCTAACTAAAAGCGGTTTATCAATCATCCGTTTATCAGTGTAAGGCTGTGGCAATCATCAGCGGGTGATGTTAATTTCGGTGGGATATCGTTCAGATTACTTGTTCCGATGGTGCAAAAAGATACGATCAATTTAGTTTTTTTAATTCATTCACAATCATTCCCAGATCAGGGCGAAGGTTGATATCCCCTACATGAATAAACCGGAGGATCCCTTTTTTATCAATCAGAAAAATGGCCCGCTCAGACACGCCATCGGTTCTTAAGACACCATAGGTGCTGCTGACCGATCCATGGGGCCAGAAGTCCGACAAAACATCAAACCAGAGTCCGCCCATTTCCCGGGTCCAGGCAAAAAGGGTGGGCAGGTTGTCAACACTGATACCAATCAGGCTGGTGTCATATTGGTCGAACAAGCCTTTTGCAATGTTATATCCTGGCCATTGATCCGAGCAGACCGGGGTCCAGGCAGCAGGAATAAAGGTCAGCATGACGTTCTTTTCTCCAAGGAAACTGCTCAATCGAACCGGTTTGCCCGAGAGGGAGGGCAGGGTAAAATCAGGGGCTTTTTCACCGATTTTTACGGTTAACCGGCTGTCCACGGGTTTTAATTGTCCCGGGTTATAGAGTCTGTTTCCATAGACTGCAGACCCGGCAATGGCGGATTCACTAAATCCGATCAAAAAAATAAGGATACCTGCTATAATTATACGGATATCATTCATGGCTGTTTTTTAACCCGGAGTCTTTTAAAAGTGTTTCAAGAAATTTTTCAGGATCAGAGACCTCTCCGGATTGAGAATAAAAAATCGTATATTCACAATCTCCCTTTAGGGCCAAACCAAAAAAATGGGGGGTTCGAACCTCCCCGATTTTTTTATGGATGGAGAAGTCAGTGTCACTGAAAAGAGGGAATTTAATGGTATATTTTTCTTTGAAAAAATCAACTTCAAAATCGGAATTGCCGGCACCGATACCGATCAACTTGACTTTTTCCCTTAGCGAACGGTTGTTTTGAATCAGATCAAACAAGGTGTTCACGTTGGCTGCCTCACGCTGGCAGACGGGACAATACATGGAAAAAATTTCAATGATCACGATCTCGGCTTTGATCTGTCCCAGGGAAAACCGGTCATCCCTGGTCAGCCCCAAATAGGTTTTGTGGTCCGCATTTTTCGGGGCAGAAAGGGTGAAATCAAGCGGTTTCTCCTTGTCCGTGCACCCCCCCTGCCCGGGAAGACAAAGGTTCCCAAAGAACAGAAAACAGATAAGCACCAGGGGGTGCAATCGTTTTTTTAACAAAAAGTCATTCAATAGAATCCTCATTGGTCAGTGCTCCTGAATCAATATATCCTTTTTCCCTGGCTTTTATGTCAAGGTGAAGGGTTGTTATCTGTTCAAGTCTTGGATAAAATGCGCGGTCCATTTGTCTCAAATCAACGACTTTTATATAATGATGGCAATGGTCGCACAGGTTTACCCGGTATTCTTTTTCTTCATCCGTGAAAAAATAATGCTGCAGTTCCGGGTCATTGTTCCCACAAAAGGCACATCCTATCCGTTTTGTTGCCCATTCATGGGCGCAAAAACAGCATTTTAAATGGCGTTTGCCTTCTGAATCCAGAAATGCCATATCCGGATGATGGCCGCAGATGGGGCAGTATCCTTTTCCCAGCTCCGGCATACCGGTCAGATAGGGGGTAAGCTGTTCTGAGCAAACCTGGATACTCGGGGCAATACTGGTATACCCCAAAAAGACAAGGTCGTTTTCAGGCACATTCAAGCGTTTGGCCAGATCCTGCAGGACTGCGTCCTGGTTATCACGGATCGCTGAAAAAAGCGCTTCCAGATCAAACGATGATGAAGATGTGGCTGTTTTAAGGCAACGGGCGCTGGATGACAGTTTCGGTGCAAATTTAATCGCCAGATCGCAGATCGTATCAAATAATCGACCGGCTGCTGTTACGTCAATTAAAAATTCGGATGGATCAATTAAAGGCAGGTTGTTTTTTTGTTTTATCCGGAGCAGATCCGGTTCAATCACGATAGGGGACAATACAATGTCCTGCCGGCTTTGTTCCTGGGCAAGAAAAACCTTGTCATAGAAATCAAGAATAGGTTCATAAGTGGGTCTGATTTTTTTAATCCGGTCAGAAGACTGTTTCAATTGTTCTAGGGTTATCATGTCCGTATCCTTGGGGAAAAGGCCCGGGAGATCCGTCTTAAAGGTCTCCCGGGCAAATAGATGATCTTAACCGCTTATACCTTCAACAATTTGGCAAAAGGTCCCATCATTTTACGAAGGGCCACACCACGGCTCAAACCGCCCCTGTCCGCACTGGCCACGGCATATTCCGAATAAAGTTTCGGGTCAAACGCGACCAGATAGATCACATTCACCTCATTCGGGTCCAACAGCATGGCTTTTGGAAATTTTTGTCTGACTTTTTCAAGGCGTTTGTTTGCAGAGGCCAGTATCTCATCCCGGTCACCGAATGTCATTGCACCGGTGGGGCAGGCAGTGACACAGGCGGGTTTCAGGCCGTTGCGAACCCGGTCATTGCACATATCACATTTCCCAAGGGTGCCGTCTGCAGCTTTCCTGGGAATGTTATAGGGGCATGATCCAATGATCTCATCAGCGTCAAGCTGTTTGGTGTTCCGGGTATATAAAATTGCACCGGTGGCAGGATCGCGATAGATGGCTGTCTCGTCAAATGCGGTTTCAAGACAGGGCGCATCCACACAATGCCGACACTGATCCGGGAAAAACAACCACTCAAGTCGGCCGTTAATCATTTCTTCAGTCATCCGGACAAGCTTGTAGGTGGAAAAAGAAAGATCCGGGGGATTTTGAAAGCTTCCCATGTTTTTCGTCGTTTCCGCAGGCAGGTCATGCCATTGCTTGCAGGCAACCTGGCATGCTCTACAGGCCGTACAGATACTGGTATCGATAAATATTGATTTAGACATGTCGTCATCACCTCCCTTAAAGCTTTGTTACATTGACCATGAAGGCCTTGGTTTCCGGAATCCGGGTATTGGGGTCTCCGGCCGGTGGTGTCAGAAGGTTGGCACTCTCTTCTGTTCCGGTGGAAGGCCAGCGCCAGCCATAATGCCAGGGAATGCCCACCTGGTGTACGGTGGAATATCCAATGGTAAAGGGTTTAAATCGTTTGGTGACCATGGCGGTGCACTCAACACTTGCCCTGGCACTGGAAACATTTACCCGCTCACCATTTTTAATTCCCCGGAGTTTGGCCAGTTCTTCGCTCATTTCCACAAACATATTGGGTTGCAGTTCCATGAGCCATTCCTGGGGTCGGGTCATGAGGCCTGTCTGCCAATGCTCTGAAACACGATAAGTGGTCCCCACAAACGGGAATCGTGGGTCACAGGTGGCATGGGAATCTGCCTTTGTACTGTACACTGCTGCCGTGGGGCTGATCATCCGGGAACTGAAATAGTTCTTTTCCACTGGACATTCAAGGGGTTCATAATGTTCCGGGAAAGGACCATCAGCCCTTCCGGGGCCAAAGATTTGCCCATGCCCGTGTTTCTGCATGATAAAGGGCTGTTTTGCATCTGCTCGTTTGGACCCGTCCGGATTTTCGAGGGGATACCATCCACCATCCGGCACATCTCCCAGCCATTTATTGGAAACATATTTGCCGCCGACTTCCTTACCGGCAAATTTGATGACCCAGTCTTTCTCATCCCAGGGACGGCCTTTGGGATCCACCGATGCCCTGTTGTAGATGATTCTTCGGTTGACCGGCCAGCACCATGCAAATTCCGGGTAGAGACCGATGTTGTTGGCAGCATCCTTCTGGCTTCTTCTGGCAGCCATGTTGCCTTTTTCCGTATAGGAGTTACAATAGAGCCAGTTGCCTGAAGAGGTAGATCCGTCCGCCTGGAGAAAGGCAAAGCTGGGGACCAGGGTGCCTTTTTTGTAGAGTTTGTCTTTGATGGTAATGTCTCGTGTGAAATACCCGTTAATTTCTTTGGCCGCTTTATGGGGATCATAAACGCCATTGGTGTCATAATCCCATTTTAAATTAACAATGGGCTCTTTAAAGACACCGCTGGAAGTCTTGTAGGCCTCTTTGATGCGATGACCCAGTTCCATGATGATGTCTCCGTCAGGGCGGCTGTCACCCAGGGGCTTGGGCCCTTGATAGCGCCATTGCATCCAGCGGCCGGAATTGGTGATACTGCCTTCTTTTTCAACAGAAACAGCTGCCGGAAGCATGAAAACTTCGGTTTTGATCTTTGAGGCATCCGTACCGGGTCCTTTCCAGAAAGAACCGGTCTCATTGTCAAAGAGGTTGACGTTGACCATCCAGTCCAGATTTTCCATGGCTTTCCTGATTTTTGAGGCATTTGATCCGGAACAGGCCGGGTTCTGTCCCCAGGCGAAAAAGCCCTTGATCTCCTCCTTATACATGGCATCAAACAGATCAAACCAGGAATATACGCCGTTGTCATCCACTTTGGGCAGCCAATTGTATCCAAACTGGTTGGATGGAGTGGCGGCCTCGCCAAAGAAAGATTTAAGAAGGCTCACAGAATATTTGGGATAATTGCTCCACCAGTTGGCAGACAAGGGATCATTGGTTTTGGGGGTCCATTTGGCATTGTATGCGTCAAGGCTGTCATTGGACGCCCGGGGGGTTTTAAGGTAACCCGGCCAGATATGCCATAACAGACAATGGTCCGTAGACCCCTGAACATTGGATTCCCCCCTGAGTGCGTTTACACCGCCGCCGGCCATTCCCATGTTGCCCAGCAGCAGCTGGATCATGGCCATGGTACGAATATTCTGGGTCCCCACCGTATGCTGGGTCCATCCCATGGCATACATGATGGTACCGGCTTTGTCGCGTTTTCCGGTTGCGGCATAGGTTTTGTAGACGGTCAACAGATCTTCTTTCGGGGTTCCGGTCACCTTGGAAACCGTATCCAGATCATACCGCTTGTAATGGGTCTTCAGGAGCTGGAACACACATTGTTCGTGGGTCAGGGTCCTGTCCATTTTGGGAACCCCTTTGTCATCCATTTCAAAGGCCCATTTGGATTTGTCATAACTTCCCAAGGATGGCCCTTCTTCGTTTTTCTGATAACCGGAAAAGAGACCGTCTTCAAATCCATATGATTTTCCCACGATAAACGGTGCATTGGTGTAGGCTGCCGTATATTCTTTATTGTAAAGGTCATTGTCTAAAATGTATTTAATCATGCCGCCCAGAAAGGCAATATCGGTTCCGGATCTTAAAGCGGTGTAGATATCGGCCTTTGAAGAGGTCCGTGTGAATCTCGGGTCTACATTGATCAGTTTTGCCCCTTTGTCCATGGCCTGGGTAACATACTTAAAGGAGATGGGGTGGTTTTCAGCGGCATTGCTGCCCATGATGAGAATACAGTCGCTGTTTTTAATATCGATCCAGTGGTTTGTCATTGCGCCGCGTCCAAACGACTCTGCCAGAGCCGCTACCGTTGCACTATGTCAGATCCTGGCCTGATGTTCGATATAGACCAGCCCCAGAGATCGCATCAAGCTCTGATAGATCCAGCATTCCTCATTGTCCATGGCAGCGGATCCCAAAGAGGCAATACGGGTGGTCCGGTTGACGGTCTGGCCCTTTGCATTGGTTTTTTCAAAGGTCATATCCCGGGTTTTTTTGACTCGGTCGGTAATCTTTTCAAGGGCCCAGTCCCAGGAAACCGTCTGCCATTTGTCCGAGTAAGGTGCCCTGTACATGGGTTCGGTCAGACGGTTTTCATTTTCCGTGAGTTGTTTGAGTGCAGACCCTTTGGAACACAGGGAACCCCGGTTAATGACGTGGTCAGGGTCTCCTTCAATGTTGATGACCCTGCCGTCCCCCCGTTTGCTGGTATGGACAATGGCACCACATCCCACTGCACAATAGCAGCAGATGGTCGTGGTTTCCTTGGCATACTGGGTTTTCAGCATGCTGGCATGGGATTTGACCTGTGACAGGTCAAATCCCAAACCGCTAACGGCAACACCGGCAGCCGTGGCACCTGAAATTTTGATAAAGTCTCTTCTGTTGAGTTCCATCGAAAAACCCCTCCTTGGCGAATGAGTAAGATTAAAATGAGTTGTTGTTATTTCATCAGACTTTAAAAACCACTCGATTTTTAAAAAGGAGTGCCCGTGAAAGGCGATTAAAAAAAGAGTACTTTTCACAAAACCCAATGAATCCTCTTTAATTTCTTAAACTCAATACCACAAGGGGGTTACAAAAAGGTTACAAGCCCTTTCATCCCCTGTAAATTACTTTTTGGTGATGTTGTGGAAGCCATTGAAAAATGATAATTTAAACGGACGTGGTGCATTGTTTTGTTCAAAGGAAACGCATATGGAAGAATCAAACATCCGCTGGGCCCATGACATTTTCAACCGATTATCCGTCAACATTGAAACGGTTATTAAAGGTCAGAAAGCCTGTATACGATATATCCTGGCAGGATTTGCCAGTGGCGGGCATATCCTGTTAGAGGATAACCCCGGCACCGGAAAAACAACGCTTGCCAAGGCCCTGGCAAAAAGTATTGATGCCGATTTTAAACGAATCCAGTTTACGCCGGACCTGCTGCCATCCGATATTCTGGGGGTGTCGGTTTTTGATCCGTCTCAAAAGGTATTCACACTTCATAAAGGACCGGTGTTTACCCATATTCTCCTGGCGGATGAAATCAACCGGGCTTCGCCGAGAACCCAGTCTGCCTTGCTGGAATCCATGGCAGAAGGACAGGTGAGTATTGATGGAAACCAGTTAAACCTGGCCGGGCTGTTTTTTGTCATTGCCACCCAGAACCCCATTGAATCCCGGGGGACGTATCCGCTTCCCGAAGCCCAGATGGATCGGTTCGCCATGCAGCTTCAACTGGGATATATCGCCAGGGAGGATGAAGTGGCGGTATTAACCGAACAACGACAAACCCATCCGATTCAGACCCTCACCCCATGTGTAAGTCTGGAAGAGGTTTCAAGACTTCGCCACATGGTCAATCAGGTGTTTATTTCCCGGGAATTAAAGGAATACATGGTTGACCTTGTCACCGCCACCCGGGAAGCGCCGGGGGTTCTGCTGGGTGCGAGTCCCCGGGCATCCATCACGTTAATGCGGACCGCGTCTGCCCTGGCGCTTTTTGATAACCAGGCCTTTGTAACCCCGGACCACATACAGGAGATTGCCGTCAGTGTTATTGCCCACCGGTTGGTGCTGGATTCCCAGTTACGGTTTTCCGGGGTGACCGCCCGGTTTCTGGTGGAAGATATTTTAACGTCCATACCCGTGCCGGTATAGGCCCTTTATGCTGGCACGATTCTTATATGCCGCCTACAAAAGGGGGTATGTCTTCACCCGATGGCGTAAACGGCATGTTACGCCCCCGGGTGTGACCCTGGTGGCCATCAGTGTTTTGGCCGGCATCTTCGGGGTGAATATTTTTAAGACGTCCCTGTACCAGATCATGGCAGCCGGGGTTTCCGTCATGGCAGTTTCTCTTCTGGGAAGTGTGGTGCCATTTCGATTAAAGGTCAGAATTCATCGGATACTGCCGGATTATGCGACATGCGGTGACCCGGTAACCTATGAAATCGACATCACAAATTTATCATCAAAGCCCCAAAAGGGACTGATACTTTATGAAGATATCCAGGACCCGAGGCCGGATTTTGAAACATTGTTGTCTAAACGAGAACCCTTTGAGCATCTCAGAAATGCCTGGGACAAGAACACGTTATATTACAGATGGTTGTGGCTGTTACAAAAGAACCAAAAAGCCCGGTTCCGTCAGGTTTCACTGCCGGATCTGCCGGCCGGTGGAACCACCCGGGTAACCGCTGGTTTCATTCCCAGATATCGGGGATATGTTCATTTCTCAGGCGTTACCTTTGCCCGGCCGGATGTCATGGGGCTGTTCTGCCGGTTGTTTCAGATTAAAAAAGCCCAAACCGTTCTGGTGCTGCCAAAGCGTTATCTGCTTGCCCCCCCGGACCTTTTGTCAACCAGACACTATCATCCCGGTGGAATCCGCCTGGCCTCTTCCATTGGAGATTCTGACGAATTCATGTCTTTACGTCAGTATCGTCCGGGTGATCCCCTGCGCAATATTCACTGGAGAACCTTTGCCAAAACCAATGAACTTGTGATCAAGGAATTTGAAGATGAATATTTTGTAAGGCATGCGTTAATTCTGGACACCTTTTCACCCCCGGGCAATGAGCGAATTTTTGAAGCGGCTGTCAGCATTGCATCTTCCTATATCGCTTCATTGCAGATCCATGAATCCATTCTTGATTTGATGTTTGTGGGCAACCTGAGTTATTCTTTTTCATCGGGCAGGGGGCTTGCCCATTCCGGGAAAATGCTGGAACTCATGGCATGTGTGGAACCGTGTGAGGATAAAACCATTTTTGAACTGGTGCCGGCCTTACAGGCCAGTATAAAAAAAATTTCCTGTTCCATTTGTGTTTTTTTAGGGTGGGATGCCGGTCATAAAAAAATTTATCAGATGTTCAAACAATTCCGGGTAAAGGCGTTTATCATTGTGGTGGCAGTGGATAAACTTAAAATGGAACAAAAAATGGTTCAGGAACTGACCGCCACCGACCGGATAACGGTTGTGGAAATCGGTCAGATCCAGGAAACACTGGGGGCTGAATGAAAGCGCCACCCTTTTTTTTAGGTGCGATCCTTTTGTTTTGGGGGGGGCAAATGAAGACCCTTTGGTTTGCCCTGATCGTTGCTGTCATACTGGAATCTGCCCGTTTGGTGAAGGTCAAATTTGAGCTTACCCCTTCTGATGTGAATAAATTTGTGGATATCAGTATTATTCTTTTAGCCGGGACCATTGTGATGGCCTTAACCATTGAAAACCAGAAAGCCTTATCCATACTTTTAAAATGGCTTCCCCTGATTTTTTTCCCGATAATGGCCGTCCAGCAATTCAGTACAACCGGTAAAATAGATCTTCGGTCCTTTTTTCTTGGGGGTCGAAAAAAGGTGGAAGACCTTTTTTATGAGCCCAAAACAATTGATGTGTCTTATATTTACAGCCTTTTTTGCCTTTTTTCTGCGGGAACGGCAAAGCCGGAAGGACTTGTGTTTTATAGTGCGGTCTCTTTGTTCTTTACCTGGGCACTGTGGCAGGTCAGATCAAAACGATTCTCTTGCTGGGTATGGGCAGGCTGCATTCTGGGTATCCTTATTTCCGGCTATGGTGTGCAAAAAAGCCTTCGCATGGCCGCTTGGACGATCAACCGATGGATGATACAGTATTATGCCGATTATTATACGACCAATCCGTTTAAGACCCATACTGCTTTGGGTGAAATCGGAAAATTTAAATTATCGGACAAAATTATGTTACGGGCATGGAGTGACGCGGTTATGCCCGGTGAAACCTTTCTGCTCCATACGGCAACCTATAATAAATTTATCCTTTCAAACTGGTTTATCCGGTCCCGGTTTGAATCCATTGTGCCCTCAGAAGATTTCCCCAGCCTGTGGCAGATACATCCCCCGGTAAACGAGACAAAAAAAATGACGATCTATTTTCGCCAGGGTCAGAAAACAATCGTTTTAAGTCTGCCTTTCGGGGTCATCTCCATATCTGAAATGAAGGTTGGCCAGTGTGAAAAAAATGAACTCCAGGTCATCCGAATAGCGGGCGGGCCCTCCCTGATCAAGGGGGTTGTCTCGTATACGGGTCAACTGACCTATGATGCCCCCCCGGATGACCATGATTTTCTGATCCCCAAAAAAGAAAAAAACGCTTTGGCAGCCATCGCAGCAGAACTGTCCCTTGAGAATAAATCGGACGAGGAGATCTTAACCTGTATCAAGCAGTATTTTTTAACGCACTATACCTATTCTCTGGATTTAAAAGGAAAAGGAGAGGCACAAACCCCGCTGTTGAATTTTTTACGCCATACAAAGGCAGGGCATTGTGAGTTTTTTGCCACGGCAACCGCACTCCTTCTTCGCCAGGTCAATATACCGGCCCGGTATGCTACAGGATACATGGCCCACGAATATTCCCGGCTGGAAAACCAATTGGTGGTAAGGAAAAGAGATGCCCATGCCTGGGTAAAGGTCTATGTTGATGGCCAATGGAAAAATTTTGATACCACACCCCCATCGTTTATAAAGATTGACAGCCAAAATATAGCTGTCTCCCGGGTCACAGACCTATTTTCTTTTTTGGGGTTTAAATTATCGCAATTGAGACATGAAACCGGGGAAAAGCTGATGAATCAGTATGGGGTCTGGTTGATTGTTCCCCTGGCAGGGATATTGTTTTTCCGGCTGAGAAAAACGAACCGAATCAAGCGCGCCAGGATGCCGGGTACGCCTGGGGAAAATAAAAAGCAGCGCCCTGGTGACCTCTCTTTTTTTCCGGTAGAAACCCTGCTGTCACAAAAAGGGTTTCCCCGGTATCCCCATGAAACCTATTCAGCCTGGTTTGGGCGGATTGATCCCTATTTTGGCAGCAGGGACATCATGGATCATCTTCAGCCGGTTTTGTTGCTTTTAAACCGGCATCGGTTCAGCAAACACGGGCTCAACAAACAGGAGAAAAAAAAATTTGAATCCTGCCTGAACCGCCTGTTAAAAACAGTAATCCAAGACCTGCCCCTGGCTCAAGTGGACGGGGATATAAAATCCGTAATATAGATATTTTCTTTTATTTCCCGCCCAATGGTTGAAACCGGCGTGGGGCCATAATCATGCCCGGGATAAACAATGGTATCCGGGGGCAGGGGAACCAGTCTCTGATGAATGGAACGGATCAGGGTATGAAAATTTCCGCCCGGCAAATCTGCCCGGCCCGCACTTTCCACAAAAAGGGTGTCCCCGGAAAAAAGGCAGTTGTTGATATGCAGGCAGACAGAGCCGGGTGTATGTCCCGGCGTATGGATCACCTTTACCTTGAGGGTTCCCACGGTAAGAACATCATCGTGATGAAGGGCGATATCAATGTCATATGTCTTCCGGGTTTCAGGCGCCTGGGATGCCGCCCGGTCCTGGAAAAAGGTTTTATCATCCACATGCATGCACACGGGTATGTCATAGTGGGTGGATATGGCGACATTGGACTGCACATGGTCACGGTGGCCATGGGTGTTGATGAGGTATCTGGGATGGATGTGATGGTCCTCTATGACGCGATGGACCTTTTCATCCTCTCCCCCGGGATCAATAATAATGCCCTCCAGTGTTTCGGGGCAGGCAACGATATACGTGTTGACTTCATAGGGACCGACATTCAGTCGTTGAATGAACAGAGGGTTGCTTTGCATGGTATCCTTTTTATTTTCAGGTCAATGCCAGGTTTTTTAAGTGTGGAATAGTTTAAATTAAATGAAAGGGTTTGGCAATCCTTGGAAGGGGTAAGGCGGCTCCCCAAAAAAAAATAAATAAATGTTGCAATTTTTCATCATGTGTGGAAAAAAGGAAAAAGATCGGGTGTAAATGGACAATTGAAAGGGTAATATGGCTGAAAATAAAATAGATGCCTTAATAAAGCGAATTCTTGATGCGACGGGTATCAGTTCTCAATCCGATCTTGCAAAGGAACTTGGCATTGACCGGTCTGGAATTACGCATGCAAGAAACAAGAATAAATTGCCGGACAAATGGATTGTCAAGCTGTATCGGAACTTTGGTTTCAACCCCCAATGGATTGAAACCGGCATCGGTAATGTGTTTCTCCGGACCCATTCAGATGATGATGTCGAATTTAAATATATTCCAAGAGTGGCGGCACGGCTGTCAGCGGGTACCGGCTCGTTTGAGTGTGATGAACGTGTAAAGGATTACCTGTCCTTTCAGACAAAGTGGCTGGCAGCCAAGGGGTCGGCCAACACCATGGTGGCCATGGAAGTTTTCGGGCAGAGTATGGAACCGGTTATCAGGGAAGGAGATACGGTCCTGATTGATCAATCTCAAAAGAATATCCTTGCCGGAGCGATCTATGCTGTGGGTGTGGAAGATACGATCCTGGTCAAACGACTGGAAAAACATCCCAATAAACTGGTTCTTTGCAGTGACAACAAAGACTATGCCCCCATCTACCTGGAAAGAGAAGAGGCAGATAAAATAAGGATTATCGGTAAGGTTATCTGGAGTTGCCGGGAATATCGATAGATTTTTTTTGATGGGTGTGTTTACTTTTTTCAACAGTAAGTGATTTTTTTAAAAAAAGGAGCGTATAAAATGCAACAGATTAAACGAACAGTGTATGAAAAATGTGTCACTGGGGTGACAGGAACCGTCTGGATTGCAGGGTTGCTTATTTCCGGCAGTGACAGCCCTTATATGCCTTGGCTTAATGGGATGGGCCTGTTCTTGTTTCTGGGAGCGACCCTTTTACTGGGGAAGTGCCTTCAACCGTCTCATCATACTTCCGGCACCAGGGCAGATGCCAATGTTTATAAGGAATTGAAGGTCACTGCCAGGGTATCACAGAAGATAAATTGCAACCTGCCTATCCCATGTGAGAAAAATTTTTCTCAGACCAAGCCGGTATTTTTTTAATGAAAAAAAAATGTGGTTTTTCCTTGTCATTAAGGTAAAAAACAAATAATCAAAGGGGGACTATGTTAATATTGTTTGGCCTGTAAGGATTTTTTGTGGAGAAAGACTTAAAAACTAAGAAAATTGAACGTCTCAACCTTATTTTGAGAACCATCAGGGATGTTGGAAGACTTTTGATCAGTGAAAAAAACAGGGAAAAATTGATTAATGGGATCTGCCGCACCCTGGTTGAAAAAAGAGGATATTATAATGCCTGGATCGGCCTGTTCAACCCTGACAAAACCATTGATCTCATTGCAGATTCCGGCATGGAATCCCAGTTTGAAATTCTTAAGAAAAACATAAAAAAGAATCAATTTACCCGGTGTATCGAACATACGCTTTTTTCAGAAGTGGTTTTTTCGGCCAATGATCCGGTTCAAGAATGTAGGGACTGTCTTTTGTCGAAAAATTATTCCCACAGGGGTGCCCTGGCTGTCCGGCTGACATATGAAGCGAAGAACTATGGATTCATGGTGGTGTCCATACCCAAGGAACTTGCCTCGGATGAAGTTGAAAAGAATATTGTAAAAGAAATTTCAGATGATATTGCATTGGGTCTGTATCGACTTGATTTGGAAGAAAAAAGAAAATTTGCAGAACAAGATCTTAAACAAAGCCAGATTCGTTTTAAAACCCTGATAGAAAATTCCTTGAACTGTATCTCTATTATCCAGGATCATAAAATTGTATATCAAAATAATGGGGTTAGAAAAGTTCACGGCCTCATGGGCGAGGTGTTTGAACCGCCCCGATTTTCAGGGGTGTATTCGGATGATCGTTCCCGGATAAAACAAGCATATGCCGAATTGCTGTCCAATAAAATTCAGCGGATTGAAACCGATTTCCGATACTGTCTGTCCAGTAAGGATACGGCAACTCCTGAAATCCGGTGGGCATTGGTCAGTGCGACAAAAATCGATTACCTGGGGGTGGAATCCATACTGACCAATATCATGGACATCACGGATTCCAAAGAAGTGGAGAACTTTTTAAGGATTCAAGACAAAATGACCTCCCTTGGACGGGTCACTGCCGGGATTGCCCATGAAATACGAAATCCGTTATCCGGCATCTATATTTATCTCAAAGCCCTGAAAAAAATATACAATCAAATGGGGGATATCACAAAAGTGGTATCGATTATTGATAAAATCGAGCTGGCGTCCTATAAAATTGAATCCATTATCAAACGGGTAATGGATTTTTCAAAACCCAGCCAGCCGCAATTTATCATGACCAATTTGAATACATATATTGACGAAGTGACAAAATTGACATCGGTTACGTTAAGGAAAAACGGGATCCGGTTTGAAAAATATCTGGATCCGAATATCCCAAAATGTTTTGCAGAACCCCATTTGATAGAGCAGGTCATATTAAACCTGATCACCAATGCTGCGGAAGCAATGAAAGACGTTCCCAATGAAAAACGAATCGTCTTGAAGACCTTTACAAGAGACAATCATGTGGTGGTCAGTGTCAGGGACACGGGCCCGGGGATTCCCGTATCCATGCAATCAAAAATATTTGACCCCTTTTATACCACAAAAACCAATAGTTCCGGCATTGGATTGAGCATTTGTCACCGGATTATTTTAGATCATGGGGGATCATTAAAATACCATACACCGAAGAGCGGGGGTGCACGGTTTATGATTGAACTGCCGTTAGAACGTAAAGAATTGTGATCAGGGGGATTTGATGAAATATTCCATTGCCATTGTTGATGATGAAGCGCTTATCCGGGATGCGCTTGATATAACCCTTTCCGATCAATATGATCTTTATCTTTTTGAAACGGCAGAATCCTTTTTAGCTGCCATTGAACGAACCGTGCCGGATTTGGTTTTAATGGATATTGGGCTTCCCCTGATGACCGGCATTGAGGCCCTTGAAATCGTGAAACAAAAACATAGTGACCTTCCTGTCATTATGATTACAGCCTATGAAGATATCAATATGGTCATCCAGTCCATGAAAATCGGGGCATTTGATTTTGTTTTAAAACCCCTTAACCCTGATATCCTTGAACTTACCATTAAAAAAGCGGTTGCCTCCATCGCATTGATCAAAGAAGTTAAAATCCTTCAGGAAAAGTATCTTCAGGAGAATCACCCCTGTTTTATCGGAGAAAGCAAAAACATTGAAAATGTAATGGACTTTATTCATATGGTATCAAAAAGCGCGGATACCCCGATTATGATCCTGGGAGAGACGGGCACGGGAAAAGAACTCATTGCAAAGGCAATCCATGCCCGAAGCCCCGTTTTCAAGGGACCGTTCATTGCGGTAAACTGTTCTGCATTCCCCGAAGACCTGATTGAATCAGAGCTGTTCGGTTATGAATCCGGGGCGTTTTCCGGGGCCAGCAAGCAGGGAAAAAAGGGGTTTATAGAAGCGTCGGATGGGGGCACGCTTTTCCTGGACGAGGTGGCGGATTTGAGTCTGGCGGGTCAGGCAAAACTGTTGCGGTTTTTAGAGAACGGTGAATTCTACAAGATCGGTGGAACCAAAAAATATACGGTTCAAACCCGGGTTGTGTCGGCAACCAACAAAAAAATCGAAGCGCTTGTCAATGCAGAAAAATTCAGAAAAGATCTTTATTTCAGGTTGTGTGTGATCAAGGCTGAAATCCCATCCTTGAATGAGAGAAAAGAGGATATCCTTCCCCTGGCCAAACATTTTCTACATGAGTTTAATCAAAAATTTTCAAAAACCATCAAGGGATTTTCTGAAGCAGCCGCAGATCATCTCATGTCCTATGAATTCACCGGCAATGCCAGGGAATTAAAAAATATGATTGAACGGGCAGTGCTTATTTCAAAAACAGACCTGCTGGAGTTGGATAAGCTGAAAGGCGTATCCACGTCATTTAAGGATCGAAATGCTGCCAATATTTCCCCATATTCGGATCTCGGTCCTGAAGGGATTAATCTTTCCCAATTACTTGAAAATACAGAAAAAAAATTCATGGAACAAGCCCTGTCACTCTCAAAAGGCAATGAAAGCAAAGCCGCAAGATTGTTACAGATGAATCACCACACCTTCCGATATCGATGGAAAAAAATCTCTAATAAATAGGTGAAGAGCCGGGATAATGGCCACTTGTTTTGATACCACCATCCCGGACGCTTCAGGTCTCTTTGACATGTGATTTAAAATCGAATGCGAATCCCGGCAAAGTATACGGCTTCGGGCATGGGATAAAAACTTTCCCAGCCTGGAGCCGTATACCCGTCATAGTATTCTTCGTTCAACATATTGGTGGCTGTGGCAAACAGCTCAACGGTTTTATAGGTGTAACCGGCATACATATCCACTGTACCGGCACTGTCAAGCTTGTCAAGGGTATTGCTGTTGTCGTTGCCGGCATAGCGGGATCCCAGGTAGTTGTACTGGAACCGGTAAGAAAAACCGCAGTCAAACTTGAGTTCAAATCCCGCACTTGCTTTGAATTCAGGTACCAGGGGAATTTGTTTGCCGTCATTGGTGCCTGCGGTGAATTGGGCATCTGTGTATCCCAGGTTGCCGAACAGGTTAAGCAGATGGGTGGCCTGGAATTTTAAGTTGAGTTCTGCCCCCTGGTGACGGGTTTCATCCAGGTTTTCATTTTGCCATAAAATCCCATTCCAGGCGATTTCATCATCCACATCAAAGGTAAAAACCCTGGCATTTGCTGCGAGCCGGTCATCCATACCAATAAACCGTGTGCCCATCTCGTATCCCCGGGCGGTTTCGTGCTTGAGTCCCGTATTTACGGCGCCGCTCCAGAGGACCATGAATTCGTCCACCCTGGGAAACCTGAAGGCCTGATAGGCCCTGGCATACAGTTTTGATCCCGGCATAAAGATATAGGCCATCCCCAGGTTCCAGGCCCATTCGGTTTCATCAAGATCGCTGTCATTGCCCAGGTTGGAATCCAGGGTGGTATCAAACTGTTCATACCGGGCCCCCAGGTTCAGCACCAGGTCCGGCATGAGGTTGATTTCATCTTGGACATAAAACCCCATGGTTTTCTGATCATGATCATAATTGTTTGTGTTGACCAGGGCTTTTGACGGCCCTGATCGGGCAGTATAATCCGTATCATAGAATTCCATACCAATGGTCAGACGGTTTTCTTTTTCTGCAAGGGACGAGTTCAACACATATTGGGGGTTAACCCCGATGGTGTCATAGTCATAATGATAATAGCTAAACCAGGAAGGCATGTCATCATCCCGGCTGTTGTCTCGATAACTCAGGTTAAGATCAAGCGTTCCATAAGCACCCCAGTCCGTTTCAATGGCCAGCACATAATAGTCATCCTGGCTTTCACCTTCATCTGCCAAGTTACCCGCCTGTTTTCTATCCTGTGCGATTTGAGCGGCGGTAAGACCGCCCGGGTACTGGTAGTCTGCCGATGTGGTGTTGGCCTCCAGGGAGACGGCCAGGGTATCTGTGGCATGGAAGGTCAGTTTGCCGTAAATACTGGTCCGGTCGGCCTTTGATCGATCCCGGTAACCGTCTGTATCATATTGAACGATGCCAAGATTACCGTCAAACCGGTCCAAGCCAAACGTTAACCCTGCGGTTCCCTTGACCGTATCATAGGACCCGAAGCCCACTTCAGCAGAACCGTGAATGCCGTCCTGGGCATCTTTGGTGATGATGTTGATCACCCCCCCCATGGCATCCCCGCCATAAAGGACAGAGTTGCCACCGTGAAGGACCTCTATTTTTTCCACATTTTCAATGGGAATGGAGAGAAAATTAACGCCGGAAATATCGATGGTGTTGATTTTACGACCGTTCACAACAATGGCGACATGGCGGTCAGAGGTTTCTCCGAAACCGCCCATGTCCACTTTTTGATTGAACCCGTTTCCGTTTAAATCGGTCACAATCACCCCGCCGAGATTGCGCAGGGCATCGGGTACGGACTGGGCACCGCTTTCCTGGATATCTTCTGCCGTGATGACGGTGATCTGGGCGGGAATTTTTTCGGTTTTCTGTTCCAGCCTGCTGCCGGTTACCACCATGTCATCTACGATGAGAGGATCCGTTTCTGCTGCCATTGCCGGGGTTGTGGTCAGGAATAAGACTCCCAAGAACCACAGGAAAAATTGTTTCATGTGCTGCCTTCCTTAAAAATAATATTTTTTTGCAGTCAGGCATAAAAAAACCCGAACCGCATATATACGACCCGGGATTTCCCAAACTATCCGATAGATCAACGTAGTTTCTCTGTCCACGAGAAATACGGCACTCAGTTCAGGCAGGTCTTCTGACTCTCCCTCCCTTTCAGCAGCCTTCCCACCCTGAATCAATGTAATGTGCCCGGTCCAATGGCATTTTTAAGGACAGGAGTTTATTACATTCAAGGGCAGTGACATTCTTGGCTGAAGGGTTCTCCTGCCGTCTGGCAGGAGGGGGACTACAGCGGCGGGCCCGTTCCCGATTTTCACGGGATTCCCTATTCCGGGTGACGGATAAATTCTATTGGCCACCCTAGCTCTTATGAGCACCTGAACACTATTTCGAATACACCTAATCATCATTTGCAGCTCTTGTCAACAGGGATCGAAAGCGCTAATGTATAAAATGGGTGGCTTTAAATTTTCCCCACCCCAAAAAATGGAGTTGATGACGAAAATGCAGGATAAAATTGAGGACATAAAGAAGAAAATGGATGTGCTTGAAACGCTTATCCGGGAAACCAGGGCACGTCTTCCGGCCCATTCCACCAAACCCCCAATCATGATGGAACTTCTTGACCTTGAAGATGAATATGATATCCTGCTGGGAAAGCTCAATGAATTGACTGTAGAAAAATAAAAAAAGCCCTGCCGGCGGTGGCAGGGCTTATAGATATCATGATACGGCAGGATCTTGTCTTGATCGGCTATGTCAGGGCATCACATGTATCGGTCCAGGTCTTCTGATTCAAGGTCACTGATGGTCCCCCGGACATCCATTTTTTGTTCAACGCGTTTACCGATGAATTGGATGCAGTGTGTGGGGCATTTCTCTATTGCTTTTATGGCCTCTTCTGCATACGTATTAGAATAATGGTCATAATCACATACGGATAGGTTGTCCGTGATTCTGAAAATGTCTGAAATTTTAGAACACGCCTTACACCCCACACAGGCGGCACTGCAGACGGCTTTTGCATCCTTTGCCTTATCTTTATTGGAACAGGCCACCGTGGGGATCAGGTCCTCCTGGAATCCTGTGATGCTGATAATGTCTCTAGGGCAGACCTTTGAACAGGCGCCACACCCCACACATTTTTCATAATTGACCGTTGCAAGACCCTCCACAATATGGATGGCATCATAGTTACAGGCTCTGACACAGTCGCCAAAACCAAGGCACCCAAAGGTACAGCCCTGGACCCCTGCCACCTGATGGGCAGCAGCACAGCGCTTTTCTCCGCGGTATTCGGTTAATTGAAGGCGGTCGCCGCTGTGGGCACCGCAATGGACAATGGCCCGAACCGGAATGGTTTTACCGACCTCAACCCCCATAATGTTAGCGATACTGATGGCACAGGATTCCCCACCCACTGTACATTTGTTGACCGGGACATCGTCTGTAACAATGGCAACGGCATAGTCACTGCACCCGAGATAGCCACAGCCGCCGCAATTTGCACCCGGGAGGGCCTCTATTACGGACTCGATTTTCGGATCAACCTCAACCTTGAATGTTTTATTTGCCCAGCCCAGGATATACGAGAAAATAACGGCCATTAGCAGCATGGTGCCGGCTGCTATGGAAAGGGTAATGACGATCATGGCACCCTCACTTGGCAGGTAAGGGTTTGGGAATCCACAAGGACGGAAACATCAAATTGTCCAGAAAGATCCGGTTGAAGGGGAATCATGGTTAAGGCCTGCTCTGCCGGAGTGGGCATGACAGCCTCCCGTATACCGGAATCCACCCCGGTAAATCCCATGAAGGCTATGGCAAGGATACCGCCGATAACAAGGGTTATTGCAGCACCCTGGAACGGTTCCGGAATATCACAGAGTTCCAGTTCTTCCCGGATACCCGACATGATCACAATGGCAATGGTGAATCCCACACCGCCGAAAAACGCCAGGGCAATGGCTCTTCCTAGGTCCCATGCATCTTCAGGGTTTTCAACCCCCACCACATGGCTCATGATGGTGAGGCAGGCAAACAGGATGGCACAATTGGTGGTGATAAGGGGAAGAAAAACACCAAAGGACCGATAGAGTAACGGGAAAAATTTTCTGACATACATTTCCACAAATTGTACGGAAGACGCAATGGAAAAAATATAAACAATATAGCTGAGTACGGTAAGATCAATGGCTTCCGCTGCTTCTTTCGGGAGAAAAAATCCGGCAATAAAGGAAGACAGGGGGGCTCCGGGTATGAGCACCATTGTGGTGATGCTCCAGCTGATCAAAGCGGCAATACTGATGACAAAGGTGACGGCACATCCCATGCCAAATGCCATCTCCACTTTTCTTGACACCCCCACAAACGGACAGATGCCTACAAAATAGTAGAGTACGAAATTGTTAATAAGAGCTGCTGTCAGAGCGATCAGCATTATGTCCAGAAAATACATCATAAAAACCACCTATACCTGTTTGAGCATCTTGAGATGATCTGTTTCCAAAATTCAGTCATTGACGTCTGAGAAAGCCGTTTAATCATTGACAGACCTCCGCGATTTAATGATACCGATCCAGTTGACAAAACCAAGCAATAACCCCAATGTAATGAATGCACCGGGCGGCAATACCATGATGACCCAGTCCGGCCATGCCGACGGCAGAACCCGCATGCCGAAAAACATGCCCGTGCCCAGGATTTCCCTGACCGCAGCAATACTTGAAAGGGCAAGACCAAAGCCGATGGCCTGACCGATAGCATCGGATGCTGCCGTACCCACCGACTGTTTGGAGGCGCATACCTCGCAGCGGCAGATAATAAGGCAGTTAACAATAATTAAAGGGATATAGGGTCCCAGGGTTTTGCTCATCTGAAACAGATAAGCAGCAAGAAAGCGGTCAGCTATGGTAACAAAGGTCGCAATGGTAAGGGTAAACACAACAATTCGCAGATGTGGTTTTAAAAGATTCCGGATCAGGCTGATGACGATATTGGCACACAAGAGCACAAAGGCAACTGAACAGGCCATGGTTATCGCAGGTTTCATTCCGTTGGTGACAGCCAGGGTTGGACAAAGGCCTAGAAGTTGACGATATACCGGGTTTTCAGGCAAAATGCCCTGGACAAATCTTTCAAAGGCTGTGGGTTGATCCGCCATCACTTGGTCTCCTTGATGTTACCATTTTTACTTTTTGGGGTCCCGCTCTTCCGGGATGCGATAAGCTGGGCTTTTACATCAGCAATGGTTTTGTTTACAATGCCGGTAACGGCCCTGGACGAGATCGTTGCCCCGGAAATGGCATCAATCTCATATGCCTTTCCTGCCTTTCCTTTTACAACCACAAGGCGTTTGTTTGAAGATTTATTCAAAAACTGATCCCGCCATGGTTTTTCCAATATCCTGTTTCCAAGCCCCGGTGTCTCTTTCTGGTCCAGAATAAAGAGGCCGGTGATGGTCTCTGCACCGGCATCCAGACCCAGCAGCACCTCAATATTATCTGCATAGCCCTGGCCCGAAGCCTTGGCCACATGCCCTGCCATGGAACCGTCTTTAAAAAGCGCATCATAAACGGTATAAAATTTTGTACGGCCATTTTTTTTGATTTCAATCACCCGGGGTTCAATCGCAAGGAAATCTTTCTGACGCATTGTTTTCTCTGCCTGATCTTCCCCCAGGACAAGGGAAGGAATTCTTTCCATGGTTTCCTTGATTTTATTGTTTTCAATTATGGGTCCCAGCTTTGACTGAATGCCGGCAAGGGCAGTGCCGAAAACAGTGGCAAGCACCAGCACCAGCCAGGCCTGGAACAAATTGCTGTTTCTAAGTCTTGACATATCAGGCTTCTCCCATGGGTTGAGGACTGGTCCAGCGATTAATCAGCGGGGTAACGGCATTCATCATGAGAACAGCAAACATTACCCCTTCAGGATAACCGCTGAAAAGCCTGATGACCATTATTAAAATACCGGTACCAAGGCCGAAATACCATTTTCCTTTTGCTGTAAGCGGTGATGTGACCGGATCAGTTGCGATGAAAAATGCCCCAAACATAAGGGCGCCGCCAAACAGATGGTGAACGAGGAATACGCCTGAATAGGACCCTGTAATGTCTGTGATGCCGGCAATGACGGACACCGTTAACAGGATGCTCAGGGGGATTTGCCAGGAGGCTGTTTTCCGGATAACAAGAAATAGCCCGCCCAAAAGGCAGGCCGCTGTACTTGTTTCTCCCAGCGATCCATTGGTTTTTCCCCAGAAAAGCGGTGCAATATCCATGGTCAGACCGTTGAATTTTAACGCGCTTAGCGGCGTTGCCCCTGAAACAGCATCCACAAGACCGGTCATGTTTTCATAGGAGCCGGCGCCCATTAACTGGGCAAAGGCGATCATGACAAAGGCCCTTCCCACCATGGCAGGATTAAAAATATTCATGCCAAGGCCACCAAAGATAATTTTTCCGATGCCGATGCCCACAATTGAGGCAAGAACACCAACGAACCAGGGGGCTGACCCCGGCAGTGAAAGGGCAAGAATAATACCGGTTACCGCAGCAGAACAATCGCTAAGGGTGATGGCCTTGCCCCGCATCCATACAAACAGAAATTCTGAAGCAAGACAGGCAATAACACAGATGAACAGCTGTTTTACGGCATAGAGTCTAAACAGGTAGACAGACATCAGCACAATGGGTAACAGTGCTATCATGACATCGATCATCATGCGTTGTGTGTCGGTGCCGGTATTTTTTATATGGGGAGATGGCGCCACATGAAGACCGGCCGTCTCGGTTGGATCCTTTGGATCTGAATTTTTCATTGTATCTGACACGCATTGATTCCTTGTATTAGCGGTTTTCCCAGGCGGCCACCAGTCTTTTTCCCGTTCGAATCAGCTGAACCAGATTGATTTTCGCAGGACAAACATATGTGCAGCACCCACATTCAAAACAGGCGTTAATATGGTATTGGCTGGCAATGGAGGGATTATTATATCGGGCTGCCAAAGCCAGCCGTGTGGGCACAAGATTCATGGGGCAGGCATCAACACAACGCCCACACCGGACGCAGGATGTTTCTTGTTCATTGGAGATTTCATCATGGGTCAGCACAGTGATACCCGAGGTCCCCTTGGTGACGGGTGCGGTAAGATCTGAAAAGGAAAATCCCATCATGGGACCGCCGGCAATAATTCTGGCAGCATCCTGTGTTATGCCGCCGCAAAAATTGATCACCTCACCCATGGAAATACCAATGGGCACGAACAGATTTTTAGGGGTTTTTATCCCTTTACCGGATATGCTGATCACCCTGTGGGTCAACGGAGACTCCTTGATGACTCCCCGTGCCACTGCGGCCACTGTGCCAACATTACTCATGGCCACACCCACATCCGACGGCAGGCCTCCCAAAGGAATTTCAAGACCCAGAACAGCTTGTACAAGCTGTTTTTCACTTCCCTGGGGATATTTGGTCTTTAATACGGCAATTTTTATGACCGTCTGTTCTGTGGCTTCCCGCAGTTTTGTAATGGCCTCGGGTTTATTGTCCTCCACACAGATAACAATTTCCTTAGCCGACACGGCCCGTCCCGTTAAAAGAGCACCGGTAACAATGGACCGGGATGCCTCCTTCATCAGTCGGTAATCGCAGGTGAGATAGGGTTCACATTCACAGCCGTTGATCATGAGCGTGTCGATCATCCGTGTGTCATTGGGGGTGACCTTTACATGGGTGGGAAATGCTGCCCCCCCTAACCCGACGATGCCGGAATCGTGAATGATTTTAACAATGGTTAACGGATCATAAATGGAAATGCAGTCCCTGGGCCAGTCCTTTGAGGTCATTTCTTCCCATAATTTTTCCGGGGGGATCTGCTCACCTTCTGCGTGAATAGAGATGGCCGTCAGACGCTTGCCGTTTGGTAGGGTAACCACCTTCATCTTTTTCACTTTTCCTGCAATAGGCGAATGAAGGGCCGCAGAAACAAAGGCTTCGCCAACCCCGATAAGTTCACCATACCTGACGGTCTGCCCCGACTTTACAATGGGTTTGCATGGCACACCCAAATTCTGAAGCAAAGGTAATGTGACGGTTTCAGGTGTGTCCATCACTTCAACTTTTGATTCATATGACAAGGCTTTATTATCTGGAGGATGGATCCCGTGGCGAAAACTGCCGGTCCCTGGAAACCCTTTAAACCTGAACAAACTCATAACCCCATATTTACCTTTCTAAATAGTTCTATTAATTTTTAAATGGATTCAAACGATGGGGAAAATTACTGAACGATCCAGACAACATGATTGTCTGCATTTCTGAAAATTTTGTTGCCAACCCTGTTTAAAATCATTTGTTTCATGGCCGTAAGACCCCGTCTTCCAATGACGATGGTGTTGTAATGACCATATTTGGCTTTGTTTAGAATACAATCTGTTGGATCTTTTTCATCCTCGATAATTTCAGAGGAAATTTGATCTTTGGAAAAACCGGCTTCCAAAAAATAGTCCAGCGGCAAATCAAACATTTCCGAGGGCGATTTTTTGGGGGATTTGTTGAACAGACCCTGACGTGGTTGTGAATGGCATAACAACAATTTACACCCTTTTGTGTTGATCAGGGAACTTATTGATATGATGGCTTTCATCACCTCTCTGGTCCCATCATAGGCAATAATTATTTTTTTATGGGAGGGGTTTTTCCCGACAACAACCAGGGGAATATTTTTAATTTTTCCCAATAGTTTAATGGGCAGACTATCCACGAGAAGGTCTTTTATCCAGCTGTGTCCCTTCCGTCCTATCACCAGTGCATCATATCCCTTATGCGATTCTTCGACAATATCCCGGACGATTCCCTGATTCTTTATATGAATCATGGGATGAATTGAGCTTAATGGAAATCCCGAATCCAGCAATAGCTGTTTTGCCTTTTCCATGGCAAGATTGACCGTTTTTTTTCTTGTCGCAATGCTGGCCCTGATTTCAGGTGTTTGAAACCGGAAGTCCATTTCCTTTTCCATATGCCAGAAGGACCGGGGTATTTTAGTTTCCACATAAAAAATAACAACCTGAGTCCTGTCACGGGGAAATGCATCTCTGATATATTGCACTGCATCCAAGGCCAGATCTGAACCATCATAGGCAAGTAGAATCTTGATTTCTTTTTGCTCTGTCATGAACCAATACTATCCTGTTTTCGTTTTAGGCATGAAGGGATTTTTTTAACCGTTTTAAAAAAAATCACCATCTTGATCCCTTTCTTTAAATCATCCAAAACGGCAATATCATTTTTCAAACTAGTTTTCAAGGACATTATTTTTCATTCATCACTAGTTTTTTACGGTACATCCCATAAGCATCTTGATATCGTTGATTTTGCTCCGGGTGGCAATGTATCCTTCTTCAATGGCATGCTCAACCTGGTCATAATCCAGCATTTTGAGGTCGCCCAGACGGGGGGTGATGAGAATATCCGGTGGATTGACAGCGAAATTGACCCGGGTGATGCGCTCCTGCATGAGTTGAATGGCCGCGTTGATCACCTGCCGGGTGCCGGGCGGCTTGGGTTTCTTTTTTTTTTGACGTTCCAGACGGTTCCGAATTTTTTTTTCCACAGCATCATAACGGGCGGCCAGGTTTGTTAAAAATTCGTTCCGGACCGGCGGTGGGGGTATCTCAGGAATAGCCTCGGCTTTCTGATGCCGCTTGCGCGAGATCAGTGCAGAATCCAGATTAACGGCGATCACGATGTCTGCACCCATTGCCCGGGCCACACCTACGGGAACCGGGTCAACCACTGCGCCATCTATCAACCATCGGTTTTTGTAGGATACCGGTGAAAACAGACCCGGGAAAGACAGGGATGCCCGGAGCGCCTTGAGCAGGTCTCCAGAATCTAACACCACCTGGTCGCCGGAATGCATGTCCGCAGCAACCACTTTTAACGGAATTTCCAGTTCGTCAAACGTTTTTTTGTCGCTGTGCATGCAGAACAGTTCCCTGAGTTTTTTATCACCATCCAGGAGCCCTGATCGTATAAAGGTCAAGTCTGAGAAAGAGAACATGCTTTCCCCGTCCATGTCAATGACATATTTTTTCAACTGCTCCAGACCGCCACTGGCAAAGATGGCACCAACAAAAGCACCAACGCTGCACCCGGTCACAACATGGATGGGGACGTCTGCATCCTGCAGGGCCTCAATGGCCCCGATATGGGCCCATCCCCGGGAAGATCCGCTTCCCAGAACCAGTCCGACTTTATAGGGGGTCATGGTGCTGTTCCTTTATTTTTTTAAAACGTCACGTATCAGTGTTGCCATTGTTGTCATTGAAATCGGTTTTATCGCATAGGCAGAGATCCCCGTCGTTTTTGCCATGTCTTCATCCAGCAGCGAACTGTGACCTGTGAAGATGATGATGGGCAAATCCGGTCTTATTCTTTTTAATGTTTTTGACAGTTCCATTCCATTTATTTGTGGCATGGTCATATCGGTTATAACCAGATCAAAAGAGAACGGGTTTGCTTCAAATTCTTGAATCGCTTCTTCGGGCCGGGTTCTGCCTTCAACCTGGTAACCGAGTTTTTGTAATAGTTTTAATGTCATTTCAACAATCGCTTTGTCATCGTCGACAAACAAGATCCTTTCTGTGCCTTTGGGTATGATGTTTTTTAGGGGAGCTGGCCGTGCCGGTGTTTCATGTTTTTCAACTGCCGGGAAAAACACACTAAAAGAAGCCCCTTTACCCGGAAGGCTGTCGACAAAAATTGATCCACTGTGATTTTTTATGATCCCATGAACAACAGCAAGTCCCATACCCGTTCCCTTCCCAAATTCCTTGGTGGTGAAGTACGGGTCAAAAATTTTATTGTATATTTTGGGATCAATACCGGTCCCTGTGTCTTTTATAATCAGTTCCTGATAGATTCCGGGTACCAGATGATTTGATTTCCCCTTTCTCCTTGTTGCCAGATTTATATCCTTTAAATGGATTTCCAGGTTTCCCCCTTTTTCCGACATGGCCTGGGCAGCGTTTGTGCACAAATTGATAATCACCTGATGGATCTGGGTTGCATCCGCGAGAATCCGGTTTGACGTTGCAGAAATTTTTTCAATAATCTGGATATTCGCGGGAAAGGATGATCGGAGCAGCTTTACAGATTCTTTTATCAGCAGCGACAAGTTTTGGGGTTTTCTGGTCAGTTCAGTTTTTCTGCTGAAATTTAACAATTGACTGACCACCTCTTTGGCGCGCAGGCAAGCTGTATTAATTTCCTGAAGATTCTTTTTTCCAGGGCCCCCATCCGGCGTGTCAATCAACGCCAATTCTGTATTCCCCAGTATAATGCTTATAATATTGTTAAAATCATGGGCAATGCCGCCGGCCAAAGTCCCGATAGACTCCATTTTGTGGGATTGACGAAGTTCTTCTTCCATTTGTTTGAAATCGGTTATATCGGTTGCAATTTGAAGTTTAACGGATCGTCCATCTATCCATTCGATGAGTCTGTCATAATTGATATACCATCTGCCCGTCTTGGGATTTTCTGCCTGCCAGACATGGACATCGCCGGATGGCCCATTTCTATCGGTTAATTGATTGATGGGGCAATGCGAACAGGGTTTGGATTCCCCCCTGAAAGCTTCATAGCAAATTTCACCGGTCATGTCCCTGCCAAACGTTTCGATCATGTTTTTGTTCATAAAAAGAATTTCATGGGTCTGTATGTCTGCAACATAAACGGTGGCATCAATGCTGTCCAGTATCGTAATAAACGTTTTGTGCATTTTTTTGTGGGCTGTTTCCGCAAGTTTGCGTTCCGTAATATCGCTGATAAAGCCTTCTATAATGGATGACCTGCCCGCATCCTTTTGGAGGATTATGCCTTTTTCCCATACCCATTTCTGATGCCCGGTTTTATCCTCAATTCGATATTCCAGGGTAAAAGACCTGTTTTTCTTCACCGCGTTCTGGATTTCCGTCCAAATAAAGTGGCGGTCTTCCGGCACTATCAGGTCATTGTAGGATACCCGGTTGTTTGATATGATTTCAGAAGGCGTATAGCCTGTCAAGCTTTCACACCCGTCACTCAGGTATAGCATGGTCCAATTTTCATCGTTCAAACACCTGTAGGCCATTCCAGGTAAATTTCCAATTAACGTGGATAGTTTTCGCTCACTTTCTTTATGGGCGGTTTCAGCGGCTTCCTTTTTCAAAATTTCTTTTTGCAGTCTTCGGTTCCATGCGAAAATCAATATAAAAATGATGGTAATCCCCAGACCGATCCCTGAAGACCATGCCCAGACAAGCTTCATATCAACACCGGGTTCATATTCAACCCGGATCCATTGGCGGCTGATCCGATCTTTTTCCGCTTGCGAAATGGAATTCAACACCTTTTCAATCATTCCTTGAAAGACAGGCCAATCTTTACGAATTCCCATGGACAATTGAATGTCATCTAAATCTAAGGGTGCGGCAACCTTAAGGTTGGTCAGGCCCTTTTTCTGGGTATAGTAACTGGCAGCGGCCAGACTGATGATACATGCATCTGCCCTTCCTAATGATACGGCTTCTAAATTTTCAACCGCTGTTCTGGTGAAGACATATTCAAGATTCAAGTTTGAATATTCGTTTTGTATTTTACTGAACGCGACCAGGTGTTTGGCAACAGCAAGCCGTTTTCCTTTCAGATCATGCATCCCGCTTATCATCGGGGTATCTTTTCGAGCGAGGATCACCATGGGATAGGAAAGATACGGCGCTGTGAAAAGTAAAAATTTTGATCGTTCAGAAGTTTTTGATACACAGGGGAAAAAGTCAATCTGCTTATTCCTGCCCCGGGCCAGCGCTTCATCAAACGGGATATCAAATACGATCTGCATATCCACTCCCAATCGTTCCTTGATCAGGGTTAGATAATCTGAAACCATTCCTTTAAAATGGTTCTGACCGCCTTTTTTTTCAACCCACATATAGGGTGGAAAGGCGACACCCACCCCCAGGCGGATTGTCGGGTGATGTTCAAGCCATGCTTTTTCCTCATCAGACAATGGAAAGGGCGCAGTATAAGCTTGGACAACCATTGCCTGAAGCAGAATGAATAGTAAGGGAACCAAGAGCCATCTTTTTTTATACATATGCACCTTAAGTCAGTAAATAGTTGAATTTTATAACCAGCATGGCTTTTACCCAGCTGATGCAATCAGCAGGAAGGCGGGAGCATACAGAAAAATTTAGTTCTATTTTGATGATCTGTCAAATGAATTAATTACTTTGTTTCACTTTTAAAATAAAATTTCAACTGGTCATGGATGTCTGCAATTTTTTGAAGGTCTCCTCTGGTATAAAGGACATGGGCTTTGAGTTTTAGCAGCCTGGGGTCTTGATATTGCGCAAGCCCTTTTTCGATCCAGGCCAGGGCGTTTTCTTGATCATGGGCCATGGCAAAGGCCTGGCTGATTCTTAAAATACTGTCAGGGGTGGGAGCGGCAGTTATGGCATTTGCGTAAAACCGGGCCGCCTTTGCCGGTACGTTCAAGAAGAGGTAAAGATCGGCAGCCAGCATCTGTTCTTCCCGGGTCATGGGGGCAAGATACCCGTAAATGATGAGGGCTGACAAGCCCTGATGGACGCGCTGGTTGTTCAGGTGGATGTGGCAGAGCGCTTTCCACCATTTGGGGTCAAGGGGGTCGGTTTGGGTTAGAAAATCAGCATAGGCCAAAGCGCGTTGATCCATATTCAGGGAAAGATACTGGTGGAGAAGGATCTCCTGCCATTGTTTTTTTTTGGGGCCTCTGGATTCTTTTGCAAGGTCCTTTATATACGGCAGGGCCTGTTGATGGGATTCAAGGGAAAACAGGATATGGACAAGGGTTTCCTTGTATGAAAGGGAAATCGCTTCCGGATGGGCCCTTATCAATCGGTGAAAGACCTCCAGCGCCTTTTTGGAATCTGTTGCCTGGAAATAGCAGACAGCCGCGGAATAGAGATATTCCGGCTTTGGGGCCTGGGACGTGTTGTAGCCTTGCACAAAGGCGGTAGCAGCCTGGGCAAAGGATTCGGATTCATATTGGGCTTTTGCCAGGTTGAGCCAGCCCTGGGCAAATAATGGGGTTTGCTTGACGGATGCCTGGTAACAGACGGTTGCGCGCCGGCAAAGTTGCCTGCTGTTTTTCAGCTGGTCTTCCCGGCCGGCCAGGGTGAGATAATAGTTGCCCAGAAGGAAATGAAGATAGTAGTGATCAGACCCTTTTTTCCCTTTTGATATGAAGGCTTCGAGCAGGTCAATGGCCTGATGCATCTGACCGTTTTGAAACAGAACCTGGGCCTTATTGATACAGATGCCCGCGGCCAGGGGGAGCTTGACCTTATCTGTTGTTGTGTCGGATTCCCCGGCCACCCCGTTTGATGTCAGGACAAGGACCAGGATCAGGAAAAAAATGACCCCAAAGCATTGTTTTCTCATCATCGCTCCAGCTTGAACCGGATGGTGGTTCGGGCCAGGGTGGCAACCGGTATGCCGTCCACGGTTCCGGGCCTGAATTTCCAATGGGCGACACACTGGATCACATTTTTATCAAATATGTTTTTTGGCTCGGCTTCAATGATGGTGACCGCTTGCACAAGTCCCTGATCTGTTACAAGAAATTCCACGGTGACAAATCCTTCAATGCCCCTGCGGGTGGCCCGGATGGGATAGATGGGCGGCAGTTTGACCAGGGGCGTAAGCTGGGAATCAAGTTCATCCATGGTATACTGGCTTTTGAGCACTGGCGCTTCCATGGAAAAATGCGCCAGGTCCGGTATGACCAGATCCAGGGGCGCCGTCGGCAGATTCGGGTTCAGCGCAAAGGCAAGCCTGGGTTTCAGATTTACAGATGTTGGCTTGATAATGGTGTTTCGGGAGGGGGGTACTTTTTTCAGGGGCTTGGGGGGGGGGACTGTTTTTTTGGGCGCTGTTCGTTGGGGCGGAGGCGGTGTTTTTTTTGCCCGGATAACCTGGATCGGTTTTAAGTCATCCAGGGTTTTTGGTTTGTCCGGCAGGCCCTGGATAAGTCCCGGCATGAGCCCGAAGAGGCTTATGTTCAGAAGGATAGAACCGACCAGGGCAATGGTCCAGCCCCAAAATGTTCTGGCATGGGCATGCATCATTGCGTTATTCTCCCGGCCCCAGGTTTGCGGCAATGGAGACCGTTCCGGCACCGGCCAGTTTGCAGGCATCCATGACAGTGATAACAAGGCCGGTGAGGCTTTCCTTGTCGGCCACAATGACCACACTGCCGTCGGGATTTTCCGCCAGGGCCCGTTCCACATTGGTCCGGACCGCACGGATATCCACCTGGCGGCGGTCAATTTGGATGGTATTGTCCTTTGTGACACCGATGAGGATGGTGGTCTTGGTTTTGCTCACTGCAGTGGCAGCTGTGGGTCTTGAAATGTCCACACCCGTTTCTTTTACAAAACTGGTGGTGACCAGGAAAAAAATTAATAGTATAAATACCATGTCAATCAGAGGGGCAATATTCAATTCAAGGTTTTTTGCGTTTGCCCGTCGAGCAGCTGAAATATTGATCATGGGGTTTCTCCTCCCTTTGGGGATAACATAAGGTTATAAAAACCGTTTCAAATACATGCCCGTGGCAGCGATCCGGTATTTAAGGTTCCGGGCTCTCCTGTCGAGAAATCCGCTCATGTAAAGGCCGGGGATGGACACCATGAGCCCGGTCTGGGTGGTGATCAAGGCGATGGAAATTCCGCCGGCCATGGCTTTAGCATTCCCGGTTCCGAAAATGGTGATCACGTCAAAGGTGTCCATCATGCCGGTGACAGTTCCCAGAAGTCCTAACAGCGGGGCAATGCCTGCCAGGATCCGGATGGTTGCCAGATGGGGGTCCATGGACGAAATCAGTCGGACCACGGTTTCATCCAGAATAAAGTCATCCAGTTCTGGATCATGACTCCGTGCTTTTAGAAATTCCCGGACCAGGAGGGAATTGGCCCCCTGAAAGGTTTGATCCGGCTCCCGGTTGTTTTTAACCAGTTCCCCGGCCATGTCCCTGGAAATATTCCGGATATACAGCCGTCGAAAAAAGAGTACCCGGTTAAGGATCAGGAGCCACATGAAAAAAGAGATGGTAAGGATCGGGATCATGATGGTCCCGCCGGACTGCAGATAACGCTCTATGGAAAATAAAAGATCCTTGATCATAATTTAATATCGCTGTGCACTGGTTTTAAAGACCATATTCACAAAGGCCACTGATTTTTCTTCCATTTTGGAAATCTGGGTTTCCACCCTGCGGCTTAACAGGGTATGGGCAAGCATGATGGGGATGGCAACGGAAAGCCCCAGCATGGTGGTGACGAGGGCTTCGGAAATCCCGCCGGACATCATCCGGGGATCGCTGGTCCCATAATAGGTGATCACGTGAAACGTATTGATCATTCCTGTAACGGTGCCCAGCAATCCTAACAGCGGGGCGATGGCGGCCAGCATTCCCAGGGTGGATAAAAAGCGTTCAATTGCGGGAATTTCTCCCAGTATGGCTTCCTGGAGGGCATTTTCCATTTCCAGTCGGGTTCTGTCCTTCAGGGCCAGGGCGGTTAAAAGGATTTTAGGGATGACCTTAGAGCGCCGGGCCTCAAGATAGGCTTTACAGCCATCCCAGTCATCTGCCAGGATCATTTCCCTCAGGGTGTTCATCAGTTTGTCTGCAGGCGTCCGACGTCGCGTGAAAAAAAGAAGTCTCTCGAAAAGAATGAGAACGGCCAGCACCAGGATACCCAGTATGGGCCAGACAATGGCCCCGCCTTTGGGAACCTGTTCGACCAGGTTGAGCTGGTGGACCAGCTGCCGTATGGCAGCCCCTTTTGAGATATCCATATAAACGGCATTGCTCCGGCCGTTCAGGTAGGCCGTGATCGTTTTGGTGATCCTGGCAGACGGCAGTTTGGAAAGGGCAAAAAACCGTTGGCTCTGATCTGAATATAAAAGGAAACCGATTTCATTGTCCAGCACATATATGCCGGTGAAGTTTCCCAGGATCAGGAGTTTGGCCTGCTGTTCCCGGCCCTGGCGGTCAATGATGTTTCCCGTCGTGACCTTTACCTGGCCCGAGGCATGGATCTCGTTAAAGAGAAGGTCGGACAACAGGATGATATCCTCCATGGAAGGAAATGTCTGCTGGAGAAGCATGGGTTCCAGAAACGTCTGCCGGTCCGGCGTCATGCCGGACTGGAGGCTCTGTATCAAAAGGGCCTTTAATTCCCGGGCATTGCCAAGGACAAATCCGGAAAATTCCCGGTTGACCGCACGGGTTGCTTCAAGGTCCCGGGTGAGGACGTCTGTTTGTTTTTTCAACGTGATGATCTGGTCTTGAATGGTTTTGTTTTCTGTTTTCAGGTGGTTGATATTTTGTTTAAGGTCTGAGATGGCTTTTTTCAAGACTTTTTTATCCGTTCTTATCTGCTGTGCCTGTTCGGCTGCGGCTTTTTCAGCGGTCTGTTTTTCTTTGAGGGCCCGCACCACAAGCGCCTGCCGCTGTTGTTCAAAGGCCTTGTAATCCTGCCTCATATCGGTTGCTGTCCCGGCCATGGCATTGGGGCCGGCAAAGCAGCAGATCAAAATAGCCACGATAAGGTTGTTGATCATTGGGTCTCCTCCCCCACGGAAAGTTTTCCCAGGGGCAGGGATAACAATTCCACAGATCTGTGTTTTTGACCGATTTCCACGGCGGATCGGATGGCCATAAGATTGTCTTCCGGCAGGGGCTGCCATTGTTTCTGCGACACATTATAATAGGCAGCCGCTTTTTGATCCAGGGTTAAAAAGAAAAGGGACACCCGGCCCAGGCGAAAAATATTGCCCAGCACTACTTCGGTCCCCAGGGTAATTTTATCCTGGTAAACTTCAATGGTGGTGCCATATTCTGCTTCAATAAAAACAGCCTCCATTACGGTACGGTATTTTTCTGCAATGTTGATTTCAGGATCATGGAGTGTTTTTTCAAGGATCTTGAGCCGGTTTCTCCGCTCTTCTTTTAAAAAGGGTGGATCATTGGAAATAAGTCTGTCAAGCCGGGCATAAAGGTCCTCTGTAAAGGGAAACAATTCTTTTTGGAGTCTGGCGGATGCCTGTTTTTGCTTTGACAGGGTAAGGGCCAATGCTTGCAGGGACATTTTTTTTGATGTCAGTTCCTTGTTGTCAGACAACAGGGTTTCATTTTCTTGCTGCAATTGCTCATATGCCCTCAAAAGCTGTGTTCTTTCCTGCTCCCATTGGTCCTGTTCTTTCTGGCTTTTCTGAAGGCGTTGGATGGATTGCGTCACCGGCTGTTTTATGTCGGTCACCGTGCCGGTCTGGCACCAGCCGGTGAACGGAAATGGGAAAACAAACACCATACAGCAGAGTATTTCGACCCATATGGCGGTTATCCGGTTCCTTGGGAGGATCATGACATTCAATTTAAAGCGGTTCGTCTTCATTTCTTTTTATCCTAGGGTCATTTTCATTTGCCTGTTGATTGACTAAAAAAATCCAGGGTTTTTTCGATACCGGGTTGGGCTGTATTTTAACCCGGGTATGGTAAACGGTTTGGATGGCGTTTTCCGTTAAGACTGTTTCAGGTCTCCCGGTGCTGAAAACCCGGCCATTTTGTTTGTTTAAGAGCACCAGCCGGTCAGAGTATTCCGCAGCCAGATTCAGATCATGGAGGACCATGAGAACGGTCAGGGAGAGGTCTCGTTTCAAGGTGTTGATCAATTCAAGAATTCTGGCCTGGTGGGTGATGTCCAGGTGAGAGGTGGGCTCATCCAGGACCAGGAGTGTCGGTTCCTGGGTCAGGGCCCGGGCAATGGAGGCCAGTTGCAGTTCGCCGCCGCTGATTTCATTAATCCTGGCATCCGCCAGGGGTACCACCCCTGTGAGGCGCATGTATTTTTCTGCAATCTCTTCATCCTTCCGGGTTTCAAAAAACTGGTATTTTTCGAAAAATGGCAGTCGCCCCAGTTGAACATACTGCCTTACCGTCATGGCCGCCGGGTTGATGGTCTGCATGACCACGGCCACATACCTGGCAAGGGCCCTGTTGGACAGGTGGCTCAACTCATGGCCCTTGATGCGGATCATCCCGGTTTCCGGCTGGATACTGTTTAAAATTGTTTTGATCAGGGTTGTTTTGCCGCAGCCGTTGGGTCCGATCACCGCTACAAATTCTCCGGGATAGATACAAAAGGAGATGTCCTTGAGGATCACCTTTTTTTTGTACCGAAAATGGATATGGCTGACCTCTAAAACCGGTTTCACAAGGTCACCTGTTTCCTTGAAAGCGCCCAGATAAACATGACACCGCCGATAATGCCGGTGATAACACCCACAGGCAGTTCAAGGGGTGCAATAATGACCCGGGCGATGACATCGGACAGGGTCAGGAATGCTGCCCCGGCCAGAAATGAACCTGCCAGCAGGATCCGGTGATCCGGGCCTGTCATCATGCGGACAAAGTGGGGAACAATGAGCCCGACAAACATGATGATGCCGGCAACGGCAACGCTTAAACCTGTTAAAAAAGAAGCTGTGATAAACAGGATTTTTTTGGTCCGGGTGGTATTGATGCCTAAACTTGCGGCTTCTTCTTCTCCCAAGAGCAGGGCATTCAGATCCATACAGAAAAAATAAGAGATGAACAGACCGGCAACCGAGCCGGCGCAGGCAAATTTGATCAAGTTGAGATTGGGTTCATCCAGGGTCCCCATGATCCACAGGACAATGTTCTGGAGATCATCACTTTTTGAAAGGGCCATGAGCAGCATGACAAGGGAGGATGCCACATAGGAAATCATGACCCCGGTCAAGAGCATCCGGTTGGACTGGACACTCTGTGTTCTGCGGTTCAGGTTGTAGACCAGGAAGATCACAAGGCTTGCCCCCAAAAAGCCGGACAAAGGGTAGGCAATGATGCCGATCACCGCATGGAACTTGAACAGGATATTCATACAGACCCCCAGGGAGGCACCGCCGGAAATCCCCAGGGTATAGGGTTCCACCAGGGGATTTCGGAACATGCCCTGGAGAAGGGTCCCGGCAAGGCTCAGGGCACCGCCCACCGCCATGCCCAACAGGATCCTGGGCAGCCGGATGCCCATCAGGATGCTGTATTCGGCTGTATCCCGGCCCTGCAGCAGAATCCGGGGGATGGTTTTGATGTCAATGCCGGCACTTCCAGTGCACAGGGCAAGGATGCCCACTGCCAGCACAAGTCCTGACAGGCCCACAAGAATCAAACTCCACTGCCGGATTTTATCATTCATTCACACCCCCTCCCGCCAGTTCAGGATGGATAAGGGGTAAAAGGGATGTTAATCCCATCACAAACGTGTTGGGTGTTGGACTGCAGATCATCTCCGGGTCCAGCACAAAGACCTGGTTGTTTTTAACGGCATTCATGCTTTTAAAGGTCATCCACCTTTGTTTTTCAAGTTCACCTGATTTTCTGGAGGTTCCCATGGTGGCGATGAGAATAACATCCGGATTTTCCGTGATGACCTTTTCCCTGCTGTAGATACCGGACGACGCATTCCCGGCAATATTGATACCACCGCCATACCGGATATACTCATTTATGAACATCTCCTTGTTGGCGGAATGTAAGGGTTTCAAGCCGATCTGTAAAAAAACCCTTGGTTTTTCAAGGCCCCGGGTTTTTTCCCATATGCCGGCCACTTCTTTTTGGGCGCGGTCTACAATTTGACGGGCGGCCTGTTCTTTGCCCAGTTTCTGCCCAATGGTCAAGGTCATGTCACACATCTGGGAAAAGGTTTTTGGATTTTGGGCCCTTAAGATGCGGATGGACTGACGTTCCAACATGATGAGCTGTCTTTCCCGGGAAAGGGCACTGGCAATGACCAGGTCCGGCCGCAGCCGGATAATTTTTTCAACATTCATCTGGGTGACGGATCCGATTTTTTCTTTCAACATGGCCGCTTCCGGGATATTGCAATAGGTGGTATTGGCAATGAGCCGGTCCTGGGCACCCAGCAGGTAGATGGTCTCTGTGATGATGGGGGATAAGGAAATAACCCGCTGGGGGATGCCCGGACCTGCCATGGCCGAAGCCGTGAAAAACATTAACAGGCTGACTAGGGCCGGAACACGGCTGAACCCTTTTTTAAGGCGTGTCATTCGCTTCATGTCTCAATTTTTCCAATACGCCTGTAAATATGGCGTTGAGTGCTGTTTTAAGGGGGAGGGGAATCGTATCATCCATCACAAGATTTTCTATGACGGAAATTTTTTGGCCGGCAATCTGGCCGGCAACCCCCCGGCACCAGTCTTGATACGAGGATAACTCTTTGATCAGGCCTTTTTCATATGCATCACTTAACGCAAGGGCGGATGCTAAAAATCCGGCATATTCCGGCGCCAGCAAAAGATGTTCCACCCGTTCGGCAAACTTGTTTTTTGAGATGGATGTCTGGTTCATGCACTCACAGACCACCCCTGATGTCAGCTCAAAAAGGGAAATTTTCCGTTCTTTGAGGCGTTGAAAAATTGGGCGGCGGGGGGTAATGTGGTTCTGTTTTAACACGGCCTCCTTTACCCCGTCATAAACGGCTTTTGCCACCAGTTCGCCCATTTTTGAATGGCCCCCGGTAGTGTCGATGGGGATGCCCGTGCCTTCAACCACCAGGACATTATCGGTCCCTGTGCCGGTTGCCCCATGGATCAATGGTGTATAGCTGCTCCGGATATCCATGTCTTCCAGGGCCGCGGTTTTGGCTTCGGTGGCTGCAATGATGGACCGGGTCATGGCCCTTTTGGAAAGGCGGGTATTGGTCATGAGCAGGATGTTTATGGTACCGGGTTCATAAAAAGCACCGATATCCTTTGACATGCGAACCGCATTGGACATGACACCGGCCGTGACCAGGGCCACCACCTTCAGGTCCTTAAAGGTTTTTTCCGTTACGCTCAGGTGATCCATGTCTGCGCCGGTTATCAGAAAAGACGTGGTTTGTTTTTCTTTGCTCAATGCCGTCAGGATGGATGACCGGATATGATTTATGCCCCGGTGATGTCCCGGGCCCCAGGTGGGGGGAGGGGAGTAGTGATTTCCCACGGTCAAGATGTGGTGCCGCTCGCCTTCAAGGGTGGACACAATGGTTTGCTCGTCCGTGAAATCAATGACCAGGGTTTTGTTCTCAAAGTCATATATATTGGTATAGTTGATACCGGCGGATTTGATATAGTCAAGGGGAATATCGATGGGTCTTGTATGGGTTGTTTCCAGGGGCAGAAGCGTGTTTTCAGACCGTGAAAATTCATCCGTGTACACCATTGAAGCCAGCCAGGAGACAAAATAACCGGAATGACTTGCTGCCCTGCAGGTCAGTTCACAGGGGAAATAAAAAATCTGCTGCTGTTTCACGGCAGCCACATCTTTCCACCCCGGCTGTGCGAAAAACGTGTCCGCCGCTTTTTGGTCCCCGGTGCAGCCATAGATGACGTCAGGGTTAAATGCCATCCATTCTTCCTTTGTGACCGGTACCACCGGGCCCTGTTTTCCGAAGTCCGGGGGAATGCCCCCGGCCAGCCGGATCAATTCATTTTGAAAGGACGTATTACCCGGTGTCATGATCTGGTCCCTTCCCATGAGCCGGATTACCCGTTTTCGCTTGCCCGGGACTGCCCGGGAAAGTTTTTCCTGTATATGCGCCATTTCCTGCTGGTTCTTTTCAACAAGTTTCCTGGCTGAAGCGTCACGATTCACTATCCTGCCCAGCGTCAGAATATTCTGATACGCGTGTTCAATACTGATTGTGTCATAAATAAAAAGGTTACAATCCGTGCCTTTGAATCTGTCAATGATGTTTTTGTGAAGGCGGGACAGGATAATCAAATCCGGGTCTGCCTGGTTTATCCGTTCCATTGATGGCAGGAAAAACCCCCCAATAAGCGTTTTTTCCGATGCCCCTTCCAGGGTCGTGTCATGATAGGTGAGGGCCACAACCGCATCTTTGGCACCCATTTCAAACAGGATTTCAGTGGCCGTGGGCACCAAAGAGACGATCCGCTGGGGTGGGCGGTTGAACGTCACTGGATTGTTTTGTGAATCCTTTACCACAAATGCCTGTGCAAGTGTGGCTGACCCGACGAGCCATCCGGATAGAATCAATAGAGATAGAAAATATTTTACCCTGTTTTTTTGTGTGTTTTGCATATGCAGTTTCCAGTGCTTTTTTTTGTCACCAATTTGGTTTATGTTCCCGTGTCTTTACACAAAAAAAAATCCGGACCGATTTTTCAATCGATCCGGAGTGTCCCTTTTTTTGCCCAAGATCTTGCCTATCCTTCTAGCCAAGAAAGATAATCAAACGATTCAGGCAGGTCTTCTGACTTTTGGATCTTCCTAATGGCTGTGCCTTCCCGTCAATATCTATATTGATAGTGGCATGCTACAGTTTTCGTCCCCAATTACAGCGGTGGGCCCGTTCCAGATTCAAACCGGATTCCCTATTATACCTTTTTTAAAGGTACCTGAATATGGTACTTTATTCAAAAATCAAGCGGATATGTCAAGTAAATAATTTTATTGCCCTGGTTCATCCCATCCTTTTTTTGATCAGGCCCATGTCTCATTGGGCTTGACAGAATATCCAGGTAAAATTAGGATGGCCAAAGTTTCACGGGATAGTCGGCTATACGCACACATAACTTTTTTTAAGAGCAGGGTAATGAAATTAAAATCAAAACTTCCCAATGTGGGGACAACCATATTTACCAAAATGACCCATCTTTCCAACACGCATAACGCCATTAACCTTTCCCAGGGGTTTCCTGATTTTGATGTCCATCCGGAGTTGATTCATCTTGTGGAAAAATATATGCGCAATGGGTTTAACCAGTATGCCCCCATGCAGGGGGTATTGCCGCTTCGTGAAAAAATAGTCCAAAAAGTAAAAAAAATATACGATAAAACGTGTGATATCGACACGGAAATCACCATCACATCCGGTGCGACGGAAGCCCTTTTTGCGGCCATTACCGCCTTTGTTCATGCGGGTGACGAGGTCATTGTCTTTGACCCGGCCTATGATTCATATGAGCCGGTTATTGAGCTGTGCGGCGGTAAACCGGTTCATTTGAAGCTGATCCATCCTGAGTATGCCATTGACTGGGACCAGGTCAATAAACACTTGTCCTTGAAAACAAAGCTTCTCATCCTCAATTCCCCTCACAATCCCACCGGTTCAGTCCTCGGCCGGGATGATATCGTCCAACTCAAGCAGATCATTGACACCCATGACATCCATATTTTGAGCGATGAAGTCTATGAGCACATTATTTTTGACGGGAGAGAACATGAAAGCATCTTAAAGTACCCGGAACTTGCCGCAAAGAGTTTTGTGGTCAGCTCTTTTGGTAAAACCTACCATGCAACCGGCTGGAAAATTGGCTACTGCATTGCACCGGAAGACATGACAGAGGAATTCAGGAAAATCCATCAATATCTTACGTTTTCTTCAAATACGGCGGTGCAATATGCTTATGCAGATTTTCTGGACCATGAAAAAGCGTATTTAGAACTTTCTGAATTTTATCAAAAAAAAAGAGACCTGTTTGTTTCAAAATTAAAACATTCCCGGTTCAGGGTCATTCCCAGTCATGGCACCTATTTCCAGCTACTGGACTATTCTGACATTACCCGTATGCCGGACACGGAATTTTCCCGGCAACTCACCATTGAACATAAAGTGGCTTCGATTCCCCCTTCTGTATTTTATAAAACCAACGATGACCACCACGTACTGAGATTCTGCTTTGCTAAACGCGACGAGACCCTTGAGGCGGCAGCGGTTAAATTATGTGCGATTTAATACAGGTTTCCGTATTATTTTTTTTATTTAACCACCGTCCTATCGTCCATACCCAGTCTTGATGTCTTTTTAGCCTGTTTTATTATGGTCTTTTTTTATTTATTTCCGAGTCCCTAAACGGCTTAAATTCTTATTGTTTGCTTTTCATTGAGATAAGCGCCTAATAAAAATTTCAACCTTGGCGCATAAATTAAGGAGGACGTTAAAATGAGTGGGATTACCCAAAAGATAGGGTTGGTTTTTATGGTTCTTATTATCGTTGGCGGGAGTGCCTGGGGCGGTTGGTTCACATTTGAGCCCAATATTATACTTTTAGATGGGACTGCTGTAGCTCTGGAGCTAACGGATATTGAAAAAGAAAGTGCTTACATCGAAAAAGGAGATATGGCACAAGCAAATCAATTAATAAAAGACAGTAAGGTCCATATCATTAAAAGTGGAGAAAGTCAGGACCGTGTTGAATATGTCAGCTATAAAGAATACGAAGGCAGTCTTTTTGTTAGAGTTAAAGATGAGAGCGGGAACAAACTTTGGGCAAACATGACTGGCCTTGCTTGTGAATGTGAGGGGCAAGGTGGGGATCAAAGGAATATCACTAAGCAGGATGTGATCAAAAAAAATTTTAAGCCCTTGTTTTTGAATAAAATTATTCCACCTCGTCCTCCCATCATGGTTTTGTAAGAGGTGAATGTAACAAAATCACCATATGGTACTGGGCTTGGAATTACTTTTGCTGCCACTAATCCCGCCAGATGTGCCATATCTACTAAAAAAAAGGCAGATACTTCTTCGGCAATCTCGAATATTTTTTGATAATCGATAAAATGATTACTAAGATTTGATCTGGTATTATTGATAATCCGAGCACCTTATGACAGTTTCCATTAGGGGGATTATTGTTGAGTCCTGAGGCCTTGTTTGGCGGGGAGGGTGGGATTCGAACCCACGATCCCGGTTTAGCCAGGATACTGCTTTTCGAGAGCAGGGCCTTCAGCCACTCGGCCACCTCTCCGCGTCAACGAACAAAAGTCCACCAAGCGATGTACATCTAAATAATTATGGGAGTATTGTCAAGAGACTCAATGGTTTTTGGCTCATTCTTTGTCAAAACTATCCACAACAATTGCACCCATAGATGCTGGCATAGTTATAACTATAATGCGTTTCAACGATGTTATCGGGTCGTCCAGTACAGGCAGTTTATCCAAGCTGTTAAGCAGCGCGCTAAATTAAACAAATGAAGTACGAAATTTTCAAAATAAATTGACCATTCTGAAAAAATATC